>JANNYE010000001.1:0-57985 GCA_031409935.1 Burkholderiales bacterium
CGCTCTACGCTCTCCGACGCATTGAATCAACGTGATTGGCGCATCTATCACGGACTGGCCATGAAGCTCATCACGCGCGCCCGAGCCCTCTACATCAAGGAGCCGCTGGCAGCGGGCTTTGATCTCGACGCCACCGTCTACGCGCTTGATTCCACTGTTATCGATTTGTGTCTGAGCGTGTTTGATTGGGCACCGTTTCGATCCACCAAGGCGGCGGTGAAGCTGCATACGCTGCTCGATTTGCGCGGCGCGATCCCCGCCTTCATTCACGTCAGCGACGGCAAGATGGGGGATGTGAGCGTGCTCGATATCCTGCCCGTTGAGGCGGGAGCGTTCTACCTGATGGATCGGGGTTATCTCGACTACTCACGGCTGTACAGGCTGCATCAGGCGGGTGCGTTCTTCGTCACCCGCGCCAAACGCGACCTGAACGCCAGACGCGTGTACTCATCCCCCAATGATCGCGCAACCGGTGTGATCTGTGATCAGACCATCGCCATGAACGGGCCGCGCATCCGGGGTGACTATCCCGAACATCTGCGACGCATCCGCTTTAAAGACCCAGAGACAGGAAAGCGACTCGTGTTTCTGACCAACAATACGAGCTTACCTGCGCTGACCATCGCTGCACTCTACAAAGCGCGATGACAGGTGGAGTTGTTCTTTAAATGGATCAAACAGCATCTGCGCATCAAGCGATTTCTGGGCACCAGCGAGAACGCGGTGAAGACGCAAATCTGGTGCGCAGTGGCAACCTATGTCCTCATTGCCATCATCAAAAAAGGACTCCGCCTCGACGCTTCGCTCTACACCTGTCTACAGATCTTGTCGGTGTCGGTCTTCGAGAAAACCACGATTCAATGCGCCTTGCAGCCTGATGCCTACACATCAACCTACCCTGACACCGCTAACCAATTGAATTTGTTCGACTATTGACCGGACACTACTGATTCAATATGGGCATAGGCTACCAAAACGTCAGTTATCGACTAACGCAATAAAAAGCATCCATGCCCAATAAAAATGCGGATTAGCAAATAAAGCTGTTAGCAAAAACCATCCCAATTACGGCTGCAAAGTCTTAAGCAATTCCGGGAAAATCTTCGGCGTTCCGGCCACGATAGAGCCCGAATCCATGTAGGAATCTTCGCCGTCGATGTCAGTCACCAAGCCGCCCGCTTCCATGATCAGCAGCGCACCAGCCGCCATGTCCCACTGGTTCAATTTCATCTCCCAGAAGCCGTCGTAGAAGCCCGCCGCGACGTACGCCAGATCAAGCGCTGCCGAGCCGGGACGACGCAGGCCCGCTGTTTTCGGCATCAGCCGACCGAGTTGCGCCAGATATTCGTCGAACGCGGCACCATCGCGGAACGGGAAGCCGGTGCCAATCAGCGCGTCACGCAATTTGAGTGTTTTTGACACACGCATACGGCGGTTATTCATGAACGCACCGGCCCCGCGTGACGAGGTAAACAGGTCGTTACGGTTCGGGTCATAAATCACGGCTTGGGTGAGCTTGCCTTCGACCTGCAACGCGATCGACACGCAATAGGTCGGCAGGCCGTGCAGAAAATTGGTGGTGCCGTCAAGCGGGTCGATGATCCAGATGTGATCCGACTGCGAGTTGCCACGCGTGTTGCCGGAGCCTTCTTCGGCGATGATGCCGTGGTTCGGATACGCGCCGAGCAGCGTATCTACAATTGTCTCTTCGGCCTTGCGGTCAATCTCGGTCACGAAGTCGCCGGGGCCTTTGCTGTCGATGCTGAGTCGGTCGAGATTGCGCGCCCCAAACTGAATGATTTCAGCGGCGTCGCGGGCGGCTTTCACCGCAGTGTTCAACATCGGATGCATGAGATGACTTCGATAATTTTGGAAAGAGCGTGTGAGTCAGAGCAACAACGATAGTCACACTCCGACCGAATCTCCCGATTTTAGTCCGCCCGTGAATGTGCGGGCAAATCCGCTGCAAAACGCATTGACCAACGTCGTGATCGTGTTGTCGCACACCTCGCATCCCGGCAACATCGGCGCGGTCGCTCGTGCCATGAAAACGATGGGACTGAGCGAACTGCGACTGGTCAATCCGGATGTGTTTCCGAGCGAAATCGCCACGGCGCGTGCGTCGGGCGCAACGGATGTTTTGGATGGTGCGGTCGTTTTTTCTGAGTTGAAAGACGCGTTGGCCGACTGTGTTTACGTGGTCGGTAGCTCGGCAAGGGGCCGCGATTTTGTAGGCGAAGTTGCTGATGCGAGAACCGCAACTTCAAACTTGATTCAAGCCACGGCGCAAGGCAAAGTAGCCCTAGTGTTCGGCTGCGAAACCAGCGGCATGACTAACGCCGAGGTCGCGCTCTGCCAGACCCTAGCCTTCATCCCCAGCAACCCCGATTATTCATCGCTCAACCTAGGCAGCGCGGTGCAGGTGTTTGCCTACGAATTGCGCATGGCAGCGGGGCTCATTCAAGGCTTTGAGGCACCAGAATTTCAACTGGCTACCCGAGCTGAAATCGATGCGATGTTCGTTCACATGGAACAAACGCTCACCGACGTCGGTTTCTACAATCCGGCCAACCCCAGACGCTTGTTCCCCCGCTTGCGGCGACTGTTTAATCGCACGAGACTAGAGCGCGAAGAGGTCGATATTTTTCGCGGGATATTTCGGGCGGTTGGCGGTCGAAGCTAAACGAAGCAGCGCTACACTGGTGCGGCTATAGGCGCAGCCACCACGAGCGCTAGCGTCGCCCCGTCAAGATCCGTCGCGTGGTTGCATATGTCCCCGCTGCGACCGTCGCTCAGCACGACCTCGGCTCCGTCATTGGCATCGACATTGGCGGGTAACCGTTGTCGTTCAACCTGCCGCTTCACCGCCCCCCGATAGTGCGCACGCGCCACGACTTCCTGCCCCGGATAGCAGCCTTTGCTAAAGCTCACCCCGCCGCCCGGTAGCACGTGATCCCAATTAATCATTTGCGGCACAAACATTTCAGCGGTGGCGGCCGTGATTTCAGGCTGCATAGCTTCGATGCCCAGCACATTCCAGCGTTGCATGAACGCCTCGTTGGCATCTGACGCGGGGGAGGCCGTGGCCGCCACTTCGGCGGCGGCGGTATCGGTCGGCGCGATGGTGATCCAGCGACCCTGACCAAGATCGATGCTCATCAGTGGCGCTGGAGCGATTTCAGGCCGAGCCACATGCAGCGTCGCCACTAGCGACGTGCTCAACTCAATGGTCAGCTTGGAGCGCATACGAAACATCATCAACCGCTTGACGAGAGTCGCGGCGACGGAGTTATGCACCACCGCTGCGAACCCGTTCTCACTCGTGCGAGCCAGTGCGAACGTGGCTTGTAGCCTGCCTTTGGCCGAACAGTAGCCCTGCCATTGCCAGCCACCGACGGCCAGCGCGGCCACGTCGTTGGTGAGTTGCGATTGCAAAAAAGGCAACGCGTCAGCGCCTTCAAACGTAACAATGATGTGATTGGGCGAGAGCAATGGCATGATGACGACGTACCTTGATGAGGCGCGGGCAAATAAGACGAGAGACTAACGCACTCATGCGACCGTAGGCAAGCGTGGCCGTTCAGGCTATACTTACCGGCTGTCCACATTGGACAAATCCGCACACTCGCACAATCTGATGGGTGTTTGTCAAACTTCGGTTTCAAGCAAACGCTAGCGAGTGGAGGTCAAACCCACCAGGAGAAAAGTTATGTCTACGACCATGCGTGAAATGCTGGAAGCGGGTGTCCATTTCGGTCACCAAACCCGTTTTTGGCACCCAAAAATGGCACCATTCATTTTCGGTGCCCGCAACAAAATTCACATCGTCAACCTTGAGAAGACGATGGAGCAGTACAACGCCGCGATGACCTATGTTCGTCGACTGGCTGCCAACCGCGGCACCATTCTTTTCGTCGCGACCAAGCGTCAAGCAAGAGAGATCATCAAGGAAGAGGCGCAGCGCGCTGGCATGCCTTTTGTGGATCACCGCTGGCTCGGCGGCATGATGTCGAATTTCAAAACCGTCAAAGGCTCCATCAAGCGCTTGAAAGAGCTTGAAGCGATGAAGCTTGACGGCACATTTGACCGCATGAACAAGCGCGAAGCGTTGACGTTGACCCGCGAATACGACAAGCTGATGACCTCCATGGGCGGCATCAAGGACATGGTTTCCCTGCCAGACGCAATGTTCATCATCGACGTCGGCTATCAGAAGATCGCGGTTCAAGAAGCCATCAAACTGGGCATTCCACTGGTCGGCGTGGTGGACACCAACCACTCGCCAGACGGCATCGATTACGTGATCCCAGGCAACGACGACTCGAGCAAAGCGATTCGTTTGTACGCCCGCGGCGTGGCCGACGCGATCCTCGAAGGCAAATCGCAAGCTATTCAAGAAGTCGTGCAAGCCCAGACCCAGAACGAAGAGTTCGTGGACGTTGATCCCGCCGATATGGCGGCGAAGCAGTAATCCACTCGCCTGAATCGTGGGGCTCAGCAGCGCATGCGAGCCCCATTTTTTTATTCAGTTCAACCTTTTAAATTTTTTACGTCGTGGCTTCGACCGCGCACGACGATGTGGAGAAGAACATGGCAGAAATTTCTGCATCCCTAGTTAAAGAGCTGCGCGAGATGACCGGTCTCGGCATGATGGAGTGCAAACGTGCACTGGCAGAAACCGATGGCGACATCAAAAAAGCCGAAGAGCTGATGCGCATCAAGTCCGGTGCTAAGGCCAACAAGGCTGCATCGCGGCAAGCCGCTGAAGGCACCATTGGCGTCTACGTTTCGACCGACGCAGCCGTAGGCGCGCTGGTTGAATTCAACTGCGAAACTGATTTCGCGGCGCGCAATCTGGATCTGTTGGCGATGGCCGCTGCACTCGCTAAAAACGTTGCAACTGAAAATCCTGCGGACGCGGCGGCGTTGATGAACACGCAGATTGACGGCGAGCTCGCCGAGTCAAAGCGCGCGGCGCTGGTGCAGAAAATCGGCGAGAACATGAGTGTTCGCCGCTTGGTGCGCATCGGTAGCCACAAGGTGGCAAGCTACGTGCACGGCGGCGGTCGTATCGGCGTGCTGGTTGAATTCGAAGGCAATGGCGACATCGCGCGCGATGTGGCGATGCACTTGGCGGCATCGGTGGCGTCGACCCGAGCGGTGTGCGTGTCGCGCGATCAGGTGCCTGCCGAATTGATCGAAAGTGAGCGCAAGATTTTCGCTGCACAAGCCGCTGAATCTGGCAAGCCCGCAGAGATCGTCGCCAAAATGGTTGAAGGTCGAATCAATAAATTTCTCGCCGAAGTCGCACTGCTCGACCAACCGTTCGTTAAGGATCCCGAGCAGACGGTCGAGAAAATCCTCAAAGCCGCAAACACCAAGGTGCATAGTTTCCAGATGTTCGTGGTCGGCGAAGGCATTGAGAAAAAGGCAGTCGACTACGCAGCCGAGGTCGCTGCGGCGGTGAAAGGTCTCTAGAGTCCGTCACGCGCGAGGTCAAAAAAAGGCCCTTCGGGGCCTTTTCTGTCTTAAATTTTGAACGACTCCAGTGATTCCGGCGCAAACAACTCATCGGGCGTTAACTGCCGTTTCGACAGCCCCTGTTCAAAGTGATAGCGCGTGAACGTGCTGAGCGCGCGTCTGTTGCGTTCCAGCCCGTACGGCCACCAGTCGTCGCCCATCTCATTTCGCGTGTCTTCGACGTGTGCTACGAGCCACGGCAGCATGGATTTGAGCGCTGCTGTTTCCTGCAAATCAGAGTAGGTCGCCTGTTGCGCCAGCGTGAACGCTTTGGTCAGTGATTGTGCGATCCAGCGGTTGGCCTCGTACACCTCGCGTCGAATCACGATCACATGCATGATCGGAAAGATGCCTGTATCGCGCCAGTAGGCTCGCTCAACTTCCGCGTAATTTTCAAACAGTCGCTTCACTTTTCCGTCACCACGCAGAAAAGAAGAGGGCGCACGCGCGGTGTACAGCGCATCAATTTCACCAACCGCAAGCATTTGCGACAGCGTCTGCGTCGGGCCAATGGGTTGCAGTTTGATGTTCGGCGGCAGTTCAAGCTTGAGCTTTTCAACGCGCCCAGTTTCTTCTTCGCCACCAAAAAAATAAGGCTGCGCGTCAACCGGTACGCCGTAGTGATCCTGCAGAATGCCGCGAATCCACACCGGAGCCGTCATCTGGTATTCGGGGCTGGCGATGCGTTTGCCGATCAGGTCTTTGGGTTCCTTGATGCCCGAATTTGCATTGATGTAGATGCAGGAATGACGGAAGAAACGCGACGGATAAATCGGCAATGCGATGAACGGGCGTTCTGGGTTATTCAGCGAAACGCAATAGCTTGAGAGCGACATCTCTGCGACATCAAATTCACGATGCCGCGCCATGCGAAAGAACGTTTCTTCCACTGGCAAATTCAGGTAGTTGAGATCAATGCCGTCCACCTGTACCGAGCCGTCCATCAAAGCGCGGGTACGGTCGTAGTTCCAGCAGGCGAAGCTTAGTTTTAGTTTTGACATGGCGTACGTTTATTGCGGAATTTATCGAATGGTGAAGTTGGGTTTGTGCCCTGCCTACGACGTCACTTCGTAGGGTGGGCAGCCTCTGCCCACCGTGTTCTGGCGCAGCGGGAATACTTGTTTTCGCTCGGCTCTGTGGGCACGGTGTGCCCACCCTACGCAACGTAAGCCGGACAGAACTGCTAACCGGTTAAGTATGAAGGCTCAAGCGCCGTCCCCTCACCATCCCAGACGGGCTGCGCGGCATAGGTCCGCCAATCGGTCGCCTTCGGAACAATGGCCTGAAACGCACAAACGGACGACGGAATGGCTAAATCACAGGTGCCAATCGCAGCCGCACCACCCTGAAACGCCAGCACTGCATCCAGCATCAATTTGCGAAATTCAACTATTGCCAAATCGCTCGCGCCCAACCGCTCGTGCGTGCGATCCGCAATTGGCCCCATCGTCACCCACATCGCGATATCCTGATTCGGAAAACCGGTGATGCCCGTGAAGTTTCCAGCTTTCATTGCGTCGCGATCTTGCCAGAAATGGTTCTCGCGATTGCGCAGCGGACGATACGTCGAATCAAGGTCAACGCCCACCGTTTGCCCAAGAAACTTGCGCCACGTCGCGGTATCCGGCGTCTGCGATTTGTGGCCCCACGCCATGAAGTAAAACGCGGTGTTCGTGTCGTCCATCGGCACGTTGATGTTCGCCACGTTGTACAAATTATTTGGTGGAATCAGCGTCGTTGCCGGCGCAACAAACACGCTAGATCGCACGTAGTCACTCGCGGCTGCGTTCATAATCGGGCGACGAATCGCAGCGTAGCGAAAGCCGTAGCCGGTGCGCTCAATTTGCAGGCGCGGCGCTTTGTCGGTGGAAGGGCGCAGCCACGTCGTTTCGGTCACGCCCGCACTAGCGATGCGCGCGGGAACCATGTCGGACGAATGCAGGCTTGAGCTATGCGCAGAATCAATCGCGCCCTCCAGAATCTGCGCCCAGTTACACGGGATGATCGCCTTGGCGATGGTGACTTGTGCATCAGCCGTAGGTGCCCATGCAGGCGGCGTGAATTTGGGCATCGTGGCGGTGCCATGATCCGCGCCCATGTAGGCCCAAACAAAGCCGCCCCATTCCTGCGTTGGATACGCCTTGTGCTTGACCTTTTGCGCCGCGACGCTGGCGGCGGGCTCCGACACCATCTCGATCACATTGCCCTTCACGTCCATCTTCCAGCCGTGATACAGGCAGCGCAAACCGCAATCTTCGTTGCGACCAAACACCAGCGAAACGCGGCGGTGCGGGCAATATTCGTCCATCACGCCGACCTCATTGTTGCTGTCGCGAAACACCACCAAGTCTTCGCCAAACGCGCTCGCTTTCACCGGCGCACCATCGGGCTCAGCAACCTCCTCAATCAGACAGATCGGTGTCCAATGACGGCGCATGAGCTGACCCATCGGCGCATCGCCTTCGACGCGACAGAGCAGTTCGTTTTCTTCAGCGGTTAGCAACGGGATTCTCCAAAATTTGTGTACGCTCCATCATTGTGAACGACCGTGCAAATTATACTTAGCGATCTAAGATAACTGCAAATGAATTGTTTCATTGGGTTAATCGCCAGCAACCTTTTTGCGAATTTTGCAAAGTATTCAACCAAGATTATTCATTGAAAAAACTTATTCACTTCGTCGTTCCTGCGAAGGCAGGAACCCAGTGACTTAGGGTGTTTCGTCGCACGTTTGGCGAGATCGAAAGACGCTAGGTGCCTGCCTTCGCAGGGGCGACGAAGGGGAAGACGGACCCTAATGAATAATCTCGGTTAAACCAGTGAAGACCAACGATGATTAGCAACGCAGTGCCCGACGCAGTTTTTCTCACCGTGCAAGTGGCCAGCAAGGGAGCCGTAGCGTTAGGCACTGTCAGCTTTGAACTCACCTCGCTGGATGGCGCACCCCTACCGGCGTTCACGCCTGGGGCACACCTCACGGTCATCACGCCCATCGGCGTGCGCCGCAACTATTCCCTGTGTGGCGATGCCTCAGACAGCTCCCGCTACGAGATCGCGGTGAAGCGTGACAGTCGTGGGCGCGGTGGATCAATCAGCATGGTCGACGACGTGCAACTGGGCGCACGTTTAAGCATCAGCGCGCCGCGAAATAATTTTGAATTATCCGCGCGCGCACACGACTTCATTTTCATCGCGGGCGGCATTGGCATCACGCCGATTTTGTCGATGATGCGGTGCCTGCAGCGATGGGAGGGGGCAAACTTTAAGCTGTACTACTGCACGCGAGATGTTGAAAGCACGGCGTTTCTGGATGTGTTGCGCGAAGCGTTTTCAGGTCATGTCACACTGCATCACGATCACGGTGATGTCAACAACGCCTTTGACTTTTGGCCCGTACTTGAGGCACCGAGCCGAGCGCACGTTTACTGTTGCGGCCCCAAGGGGTTGATGGACAGCGTGGCTGATATGACTGGGCACTGGCCCTCAGGCAGTATTCATTTTGAGAGCTTTGGCGTGGATGGGAAAGCGTTCACTGAGAACACTTCGTTCGATGTGCTGCTGCAAAAAAGCGGGCGTACGATGCATGTGAACTCGCAGCAAACCCTGCTTGAAGCGCTCCGAGTCAATGGTTGCTCGGTGCGCAGCTCGTGCGAAAGCGGCACGTGCGGTTCGTGCAAGACAGGCTTGATTTCTGGCGATGTTGATCATCGCGATAGCGTGCTCAGCGAGGAGGAGCGCGCCGATCACATCATGCCCTGCGTATCGCGCGCAAAGTCGGGCGAACTGGTGCTTGACCTGTGAGTGATTCTCCAATCCGTGTCGGCGTGATCGGTCTTGGTCGCGCGTTCACTCTGATGCTACCTGCTTTTCAGCGCGACCCAAGAGTCAATCTGGTGGCGGCGTGTGACCCGATTTCTGGCGTACGTGATCAGTTCGTGACGGACTTTGCCAGACCTGCGCACGCCAGGGTTGAGGCGCTGTGCGCTGACGCCTCTGTGGAGCTGATATACGTCGCTTCACCCCATCAATTTCATGCGCAACACGTGACGCTCGCGGCAGCAGCAGGCAAGCATGTGCTGCTTGAAAAGCCGATGGCGATTACCTTGGAGGAGTGCTCAAAAATGATCGCGGACATGCAGGGCGCGAAGCGCTCGTTGATCGTCGGTCACAGTCACAGTTTTGACGGGCCTGTGCTCAAAGCGCGCGAAATTATTGATAGCGGTGCAGTCGGCAAGGTACGCATGATTCAGGCGCTGAATTACACCGATTTTTTGTATCGCCCGCGGCGACCTGAAGAGTTGCGCACCGAGGAGGGCGGCGGAGTGATTCACAGTCAGGCCGCACATCAAATTGACATTGTGCGATTGCTCGGTGGCGGACGGGTGAAGAGCGTTCGCGCGCACACCGGTCAGTGGGATAAGCTGCGCCCGACCGAGGGTGCCTACAGCGCGTTACTCAACTTTGACGACGGAGCATTCGCGAGCTTGACATACAGCGGCTACGGCCATTTCGACAGCGACGAATGGATGGACTGGGCGGGCGAACTGGGCGTCAAAAAAGAGGCAGGCAGCTACGGCGCGACACGTAAACGTCACGCAACATTCGTTAGCGCTGCTGATGAAGTTAAGGCCAAGGCCGAGCGAAATTACGGCGGTTCAAACAATCTACCTGCGGCTGAAAGCGTTGCGCATCAGCACTTCGGGCCGATCATCATTAGTTGCGAATGCGGCGACTTGCGACTGACACCCTTTGGCGTTTGGGTTTACGCGGACACCGAGCGTCACTTCGAAGCAGTGCAGTTGTCCGATGTGCCACGTTGCGAAGTTATCGACGAAATTTGGGCCACCGTGCGTGAAGGAAAACCTGCTGCGCACGACGGCGCATGGGCGCGTGCCACGACCGAGGTGAGCCTTGCGATTCTCGAATCAGCACAAAACGATCGCGATGTTGTGTTGCGCTATCAAGTGCCTTGGCAGCGATAATCTTGTCATGTCTGAAAAGCTCAACCCTAAACCGCCGCCCGCCCCGAGCGCAGCCACCAAAGCGCCTTCGCGAGTTAAGCGTTCGGTGCGACGTCGCAGCACGCCGCACTCCGAGTCGCAGTCGATCCTTCATCATTGGCGCGAAGCGGTGCCTGATGACCGATTCGCGCATCTGGTGAAGGACGCGACGCGATCTTTTCAGCGCTCGCTGCAAATGCGTCTCGCTGACGTTGAGGTGCCGTTTGGTCACTGGACGTTTTTGCGTGTGTTGTGGGAGCACGAAGGACTCACCCAAAAGCGGCTCAGCGACGAGGTTGGCGTGATGGAGCCGACGACGTTTGCCGCTGTAAAAGCAATGGAAGTACGCGGCTGGGTTGAGCGGCGTCAGCTTGCCGAAAATCGCAAAAATGTGTACGTATATCTGACTGACGCTGGGCGTGCGCTCAGGGCGAAGTTGGTGCCACTGGCAGAGCGGGTGAACTGTGTCGCCGTCGCCGGGTTGTCCGCGGACGACATCGCCACCGCAAGGCGCGTGTTGCTGGCAACCATTACGCAGTTGGCGCACGATGTCAGCGGTGAGGCGAGCCAAGTTGACGAGTAATTTTTAGCATTGGCTTTTAGCTGAAAGCCTTTTTTATACGGGCATAGACGTGGTTTGCGGCTAAAGTCGATAAATTACGTTTTGTGCCACTGAGCCCAATTGAAATGGGCGTTTATGAGTAAAGCTGTCTAGTATTGCCGCGATTTTTTTCGCTACATTACGATCTTCCCTGCATACCCCGTGAGCTCCAGATAGCCGCGTCCCATCAGCGTGCCGTCTACCTGTACCAAGCCTTCCCAATAAGTCACTGGAGCGGGACGGCGGGTGGACAGCTCCTGATCGTCAATGGTCGGTTTAGTGCGGATGTCGTGCGGGCCGAAGCGCAATTCTGTCTCGACTGGATACTCCGTGCCACGCGCTGATCGCCATTTCCGTATTGCCTTGAATTGCACGTCGGAGCCGCTCCAAGTCTGCGTGCGTCCCGCTGCGTCCCGCAACGTCGCGTGAGCAAACACGGTCGCGCCGGCCGCGTCGCGAATGCGAAACGCCATCAGCGCGCCACCGTCGGCCAGATTGATGCCGAGCCAGTCCCAGCCGACATCCGCCTCGCCCAGCACCTCGCTTGACCATTCGTGGTCAAACCATGCTTTGCCACGAGCTGCCTGCGATTTGCCGTCGAGCACAATACTGCCTTCAACCCGCAACTGCGGCCAGGTCACGTAGTAGCTCGCCTGCTCGGCGCGTATGCCTTTTTGCGAAAAGCCAGCGTCGCCTTGAAGCATTTTTGGCTGCGTGGGTGTGAGCGTTAAATCAAACGCAAACTGTGCGTCTTGCGCCTTCAACGTGAACGCATCGGAGGCGCTGCGTTGCATCTGCCACGCGCCAATATGCACGTCGCAATCGGTCGTCGAAAAACCTGCGCCAAGGTTCGCGCGCGCTGCGCGTTCAGCGTGCAGCAGTTTGTCCCCCGGCAACGTCACTGCCGCATGAGCGAACAGTATTTGGTTCGCAGCAATCTTTGATCCCAGCGCCTCGGCGAACCCCGTTCGCACGCGAAAAAAAGTGAGCTGAAAACCGATGTCTTTACGCGGCAAATCCAGCGCACCCGTGACGTACCACCATTCAGTACGAAAGTCAGGATGCGCGCCGTGATCACGCGGAAATTGCAGGGCCAAACCACGCAGCACTTTGGCATATTGCGGCGTCGCGGTCTTGGAATCGGCGATTGCAGACAGCAGACAAGACAGCACGAACGCGCGGCGCTTCATAACAGTCTTGCATCCGTACTTTTCGTCGTTCCTGCGAAGGCAGGAACCCAGTGACGTTGCTTGTGGAGCACGGGGACTTGTACGACCGAAAGACCCTGGGCCCCTGCCTTCGCAGGGGCGACGAAAAGAGGGCGAATTATTGACGTCATTGCACGCTCCCCAACACTCGCGCTGCTGGCAACAGCGTCGTTTGTCGAGCAGCAAAACGACTTGCGACCAATCCGGCCAACAGCGTAAGCACCACGCCAACCATCACCACAAACCACGGAATGTGAAGCTGCATCCGCCAGTGAAACGCTTGCGGATTGATCACATGCGTCAGCAGCACACCGACCGCAATGCCGCACGCTAGGCCAATCGCCAAGCCGATGCTGGCGATCAACAACCCTTCAAACATCACGGCACGGGTGAGCATGGCGCGGTCGAAACCGAGCGCGCTGAGCGTGGCCAATTCGCGAGCGCGCAGCCACACGCTCGCCGCCAATGTCACTGCCAAACCGAACAAACCAATCATCATCGCGGCGGCCTCCAACGCGTACGTCACGGCAAAACTTTTGTCGAAAATCGAAAGCGATAAGCGACGAATTTCAGCGCTTTCTGAGAACTCAAGTCCATATTGTTTGACGTAGTTGCCAAGCCAGTTCTTCGCTGCAACTTCTTCTCCTCCAATAGGCCACAGCGCAAGGTCGGTGGGCTCAAAACGACCGCCCAATTTTTCGTAATCGCCCCGACTGATAACCACTGAGCCGAACTGCCGCGCATAGTCGCGCCACACGCCACCGATGAACACGTCCGTATCGCGGCCTAACAATGGCACGCGCAGTTGCTGTCCCGGCGCAAGACCGTAAAGCTCCGCCATCGGCTCGCTGACCCACACCACGGTTTGCGCCGTCGGCGCGGCAATCACAGGCCCGGTGAACGGCAACCGCGACCCCGGATCATCACGATCCAGCTCGCGCACCAGCAGCGCCACGGCGGGTCGCGACACGTCGAGCGTCAGGCTTGAGAACGCGGCACTTTCGCTCTTGGCAAACGGCGCGTCCGGTCGCTTTAATGCATCAAGCGCGGCTTGCGGCAACGGCGTGGCTTTGCTGCGCGCATACAACGGCGCGGGCAGCACCTCGTCGAGCCACGTGTCCACCGCTACGCGAAAGCTCGACACCATGATCACCATGCTCACGGTCAACGCAAAGCTCACGATCAGTCCACTCGCAGCGACCTGCGCCATCAGCGGTGCCTGAGCCACGTTCTGCACCGCGATGCGTTGAGCGGGCGGCAAGTTGTAGCGGGAGAGGTGACTGAATAGTGCATGCGTCGCCAGCGGCGCAGCCACGATGCCAATCACCAGCACCACCGCAATCGCCGCATAGCCCGCAAACGGCAACCCGGCAATCGCGGGTGTTTGTGACAAGGCGATGGCCACTAACGACAACGCGACGAGCAGAAATCCACGCTGTTTGTGTGCTTGCGGTGGCCGATGCGCGAAGCCCGTTTTGAGCGCGGCGGCGAGCGGTTGCGTGCGGTTGAGCCAAGCGGGATAAGCTGCGCCGATGAGGCTTGCGGCACACCCGAGCGCAAAGAAAATCAGCATCGACCAAGGTGTGGCAACAATCGTCGGCGCGCTGCCAGAAAAGTAGCCACCACCCAAATCCCCACCTAGCAATCGCGTGAATGCGAACGCCAGCGTATAGCCCAGCGCAAGTCCTAAAGCGGAGCCGGGAATGCCAATCGCGATGGCCTCAAACAACACCTGCGCCATGCGCTGCGACGGCGTCAGGCCGAGCACGCCGAGCAGTGCGAACTGGGTTGACCGCTGGGCCACAGCGGTCAATTGCGTGGCGAACACAAGGAAGCCGCCCGTCAGCAAAGCCACCAGTGCCAGCACATTCAAATTGACGCGATAAGCCCGCGACAAATTCGAAACACGCGCGCCTTCGTCCGCAGCGCCCTTGATGATCAAACCGGACGGCAGTGTTGCAGAAACTGACTTTCGCCACGACTCAATATCGGTGTTCGCCGCGAGTCGAATACGAGCTTCCGACACCGCGTCAACGGGCCCAAATCGTGCCTGCACCCACGCGATATCCGCCACCGCAATCAAGTCATCCGCACGGGTTGCAGGCAGATCGCCCGCGATGCGCGTTCGCCACGTCGCGTCACCGCGCGTGATCGTCACTTCGTCGCCAGGCTTGCGCTTTAAACGAGTCGTCAATGCGCGCGACAAATACACGCCGTCCTCGAACATATTGCCCGCCACGTCAGCACTTTGACGCGGCAACAAATCAGGCATCACGGCGGGTGCTGTGAGCACGTCGAGGCCGATCAAACGGATCGTCGCGGAGTCATTGTCAAGGCGCACCCGTACTTCAATCACCGGCGCTATGACCAACACCGCCGGGTCGCGCGCCACCTGATTCACGACTGTCAACGGCACGCTCACAGCGCTGTCACGCGGTGCGATGACGGCATCCGGTTCGCCCTGCACGCTTTTCATCGCGCGCGAAAAATCATTGAGCGCCGCCGTGTTGATCAAATCAATCGCAAACCCCAGCGCCACGCCTAAAGCGATGGCCAACATCGACAACAGCGTCGCCGTAAAGCGCGTCTGAAACTGCGCTTTAATTAACCACAGTGCGAGCGTCATGATGCCGAGCAAGCCCTGTAGGAGCGGCTCCGCCGCGACCCACGTTTGCAAGTGAAGTCGGGTCGCGGCAGAGCCGCTCCTACAGTTGAATCAAGGTTCTTATGCACGTCAGCTCACGCCTGCAAACCATCCGGCGTCAGCGTCAACGTGCGGTCACAGCGCGCCGCAACCTGCGCCGAATGGGTCACGATCAGCGCGGCGGTGTTCTGCTCACGACAGCGCTCTAGCAGCAGCGACAACACTTCGTTGGCCGTACGTGGATCAAGATTGCCGGTGGGCTCATCGGCCAAAATCAATTTCGGTTTGTGCACCAGCGCCCGCGCGATGGCCACCCGTTGCAGCTCACCCCCCGACAATGACGCAGGCCAGCGCCCAGAAAAATCGGCGAGCCCCACGCGATCAAGCAACGCGTCAATCCGCACCGCATGTTCGGCGACCGGCACCCGCGTCAAGAGCAAGGGCACGGAAATATTTTGCGCAACCGTCAGCGTGGGCAACACATGAAACGCCTGAAACACAAAACCAATGCTCGCCGCCCGAAGCCGCGCCCGCTCAGCCTCTGCGAGCAACATCATATTTTGCAAATCAATATTTACACTGCCCACCTCAGCCGTCTCCAGCCCCGCAATGCAGTTCAGCAAGGTGCTTTTGCCAACGCCCGACTCCCCCACCAGCGCAATAATTTGGCCCGCTGCAACAGAAAAGCTGAGATCCCGAAAAATTGGACGTGGCGCATTCGGGTGGCGCTTGGTTAAACCTAAAACAACGAGCATTAGTTGATTTTACGAAGTAAAGTGAACCCTGAATCTAAGACAGCGGTTTAAGCTGCATTAAGTCTACGGAAACGAGTCATCATGAGCGAAACGAAGCCTCGTAAATGACAGACACTGGAGTTCAAGGCGAAGCTCGGGTTGGAGGCGTTGAGCGGGGTCAAGACGATCCATCAGATCGCGCAGGAGACGGGGTTCACCCGGTGCAAATTGGTTTGTGGAAAAAGGAAATTAAGGAGCAAGCGAGGCAGCTGTTTGCAGGCAAACGCGACCCGAAGCCAGTGGCCGAGCACGCTGATCCTGAGGCGCTCCACAGCGAGATAGGCAAGCTCAAAATGGAGCTCGATTAGCTCAAAAAAAGCTAGGGATCAGCCTGTGAACGAGCGGCGCACTTGGATCACCATGGCGCTCGCTCTGGCACGCGCTCGCACGGCAGCCTTGAGGGCATCGGCTGCCCCGGCAAAGGCCGTAGAGGCCGCAGGGCTGTCAACACCCTCAGTGCTCACGCTTTGCGCCTTGGCGGGCGTGTCTCGCGCCACCGCGTACGCGCAGCAGCGCGCCGTCGTGGCCGATGCGACCGACCTGGTGCTTTGCCAGCTCATCGACGGCCAATACACCCATCGCCCGTTCTACGGCACCCGGCGCATGGCGCCGTTTCTGGAGAGTCGCGGGCACACCGCCAACAGAAAGCGCGTGCGGCGGCTCATGCGCGGCATGGGGCTCGTGGGCATGGCACCCGGCCCCAACACCGGCCGCCCCAGCACGCCTCCGGCGCACAAAATCTACCCGTACCTGCTGCGGGGTGTGACCATCACACGACCCAATCAAGTGTGGAGCACCGACATCAACCCGGCCTTCGCTGGGGCAGGCTCTACATCCGTCTCAACCACGGATTCGCGTATCTGGTGGCCGTCATGGATTGGTACTGACGCCGCGTGCTGTCTTGGCGTATCAGCAACCGCATGGATGCGACGTTCTGCGTAGATTGTTTGCAGCAAGCAATCAGCGTTCATGGCAAGCCCGAAGTGTTCAACAGCGATCAGGGCAGTCAATTCACAAGCGTTGGGTTCACGGGCGCGCTCAACGCAAACGGCATCAAAATCAGCATGGACGGGCAGGGGCGCGCGTTTGACAATATTTTTGTGGAGCGACTGTGGCGCACGGTGAAATACGAGGATGTGTGCTTGAAAGGCTATGCCAGCATCGGCGAGCTTCTGATCGGGTTGACGCAGTACTTTGGTTTCTACAACGGGGAGCGACCGCAGCAAGCGCTTAGCAATCGAACTCCGGAGGCCGTGTACCGAAGTGGCGTCGGCGGCGGAGCCATCATCGTTGACAAATATCCGCGCGCAGAGCCTGTGTCCTGCGGGGAGCGTAGCGAGCAGCAGGACACAGGCTCTGCGGCGAACACCACAACGTCTAAACAAGAATCAGGGCAGCGCTGTTCAGCTGCACCTCACTTCGAATGCACAATTTAAATTGACTTCAAAGTTGTCTCGACGGTGGGGTTCACGTGAGCCCTAACTTTTCCCTCGCTGTTGCGTTGTGGTTTCAAAAGGTTGCATTTGGTTGCATAATAGAGTCTCAAAACTCTCCTTTCAGGTAGCACACATGGCAATCGCGTTGAAACTTTCCGATGATCTGGTCGACTCAGCCAAGGTCTTTGCAGCGGCGGAACATCGCTCGGTGCCCAAGCAAATTGAATACTGGGCGCGAATCGGGAAGGCCGTTTTGGAGAATCCAGAACTGCCGCTTCGGGTCGTGCAGGATATTTTGTTGTCTCGCGAAGAGGCGAAAGCTGGGCATGTTTTGCCGTACGAGTTTGGCTAGGTCATGGCCTTGGATATTTGCGTCACCGCTTCTTTTGCCAGAGTCGTCAAGAAGCTGCATCGCAAAGACAAAAAGGTCGTTGACCTAGAAGTAATGGCGATAGCCGAAAACCCTGCACTCGGCGACCAGAAAAAAGGCGATTTGGTGGGAGTATTCGTTCACAAATTCAAACTTAACAAGCAAGAAACACTACTTGCGTACGAGTTGACGCCCGACAAATTCAAACCAACAACTATCGTTTTGTTAGCGCTAGGGCCTCACGAGAATTTTTACACCACGTTGAAGCGGTGATGCCCTTGTTTCACGTTGACGAGTTGTCGAAACCTGCCGTGTCTAATTCCTCCTACCTTGAACTGTCCGCGCAGGCGGTCACGCGTGCGCAGGAGGATGCGCCCAGCGCGCGTCCTGTTTAAAAATATAGGGGCGTGGGGGGAAAGCCCACAAAGGTGGCAAAGAGGTTAAGGCGAATCAGCCGCATACTGTGGCTTATTCCATTTCTAATTCAATACGATACGTTGTTGCTCCTCCTTGCCGTGCTAACGCACTATCTGCGTCGTCGCGCCTAGCCTCCTATTGAATTAGAAATGGAATTAGTTTTCTCGCGGCGCAGGATTGTCCTTACGCGCCTATCTTTCTCGCGGAAAACTCGGCCGGTCGTTCCGGCCGATCACATGCGGCGTGCGCTGGTCGTGGTGCATGTGCGGCGTTTCATCGGTCTTACCAGTGCGACATTTCTCCAGCACCAACGGTACGCATCATGCTGTACCTAATTTACTTTTTGTAGAAGGTAGCGTACTTTTGTAGAACACCATCAAAGCCGCAGTTTTGACTAATGACGCCGCAACCCGCATGCAGCTTGGTGGTGCCCGAGACCGGAATGAAATGATGCGCGGAAAGTGCGGTCACTAGCCATTTCGACAGACAGGCCCGCCTTGTATGCCCCCAACTAACTAAGAGCACGACACTCGCACTGCTAGTCCGGCATGTTGTGGACACAGACGCACAGAAATTTTTGATTCGATGTGTCCGTGGATGCTCCATTGTTCGCTCTCGAACTGCGCCAAACAACTCAATGCGCGCGAGGCCAAGAATTCATCCACGTCGTCAAATCAGACTCGCGCCATCCCACTCGTCGCTTCGACAGTCGGTAGCAAGGCGGAAATTCTCCTTTAGACATGACTTCGTAGATGAGCGATTTCGACAATCCAGTCATAGCGATTGTTTTAGCTAAGTTCAAAAAACTAGTTGGTTTTGCGTCGCCAGCAAAAGGTTGTGCGTCAGCAGAGTAAGAAGAGTTCGTCATTATTTGTTCCATTCAATTTCGACCTCTTATTGTTCAGGAAGTCACGGCTTGCAAAACGGGTAAAGGTGGGCCTCGTCCATGCATTAGCAGGTCAATCCGCAGTATGGAGGGGGGAGCCCTCCAGCGCGCAGGCGTGGCGTTCCGACAAATGTTGCTCCATTGACGCAGTTGTTTAGCTATCTAATCGTCTTCCCTAGCGCTTCCAGTTCCTGCGCAGCAAGACCTTGGAGTGCCCCAAGCTGCTTTGCCGCGTCCCGCGCTTCGTTCTGCTCATCGGTATGCTGTTCGCGCGCGTCGTTCAGCTGCTTTTCGAATAATGGATCGGATTCGATCTGGCGCCGGACAGCGGCGGTTTTGAGGGTGTCCGTGACCGCCATTCGATCCATGGTCAGTGCCTCAGTGCCAGTTTTCATTCGCTGCGCAACTATCTCTAAACCGCTGGCCACGTGGTCTGCGAAATCGGTGAAGGCGTCGCCGAAGATGGATTGGCTGTCACTCTCGTTGAGCTCAGGGACGTCCGGTAGCAGCAGCACGGTGCCGATTTCTATGTGTTGAAAGTCCACATGGGGATTGAGCAGTTTGATGCGCTCAAACGTGGCTTTGCCTACTACTGCCTCGTCGCCGGATTTACTGCCTGTACCGAACAGCTTGCTGCTCAGGGTTTGCAGGTCGTGGTCTTGATTGATGACGATGAGGCGCATGGTGGTGCTCCTGATTAAGCTGCGGTTGTTGTTAGTGATATTGCGATTCGCGTTGGATGGTGGCCCCCGCCGTCAACCCATGAGGTTGAGCGGCAGCATCTCCGCCTTCAGCGGTGCTTTGATAGGGCCGGTAGTAATGTTGCCGATGGCGACCACCAGCGCTTTATCGTCGGGCACATGAATGGAAACTTTGTCACCACCGCGCACGCGATTAGCGTTGATGAGAGCAACCCGGGTGTTGAGCGTCACGACGGCCACAGCCGGGTTGGCTCTAAGCTCGCAGCGATTGTCGTTGAACAACACTTCAACGCTGGCGGCGACGTCCACTGCGGATACCCGACCGCGGGCGCTAAACACGTTGCCTAAAATCGACACGCTCGTGCCTTCCACCTCGGCTGCCGTGGCAGCACCGGTGGCCCCATCAATTGCCGCGACGCTGACGACGTTATCGACGTAAGCACGATTGCCGGATAACACCAGGGTGCGGTTGGCGTCCACCCGTAGCGCGGCGTAGTTCGCTATGCGCGATAGTGAGTTCTCGCCGCGTGTCGGCTCATCGATGTGCAGCGCGTACCAGGCAGTGTTGCTCTTGGCGTTGCTCGCCACAGCATCACGCTCAACGTGGTTGTGCATCACTTCGGTTTGCCGGTAGGGCGCGCGAATGCTGATGCCCGCCACCGTGCCACCGAAGTCAGCCAACGGGCCGATCTCGCTGACTACGTTGCCGCTGACGCGCGGGTGCTGCACCGAGAAGGCAGCAATGCCAGCGATGAGCTGCTTGTTATTCTCGCTCGCGTCCAGGCCGATCTTGCGCAACGTGTTGCCGACCACGGAGGCCGATCCGGTGCGCGTGATACCGATGCCAATTGTCGTACGCACCAGTTCCCTCGGAGAATTGCCAGCGCGGGATCCGATGTCGCGCAAATGGTTGTTCTCTATCGAGAGCGATCCCGCGCTGGCGGCACCGGTCATCACGATTCCGTTGCCACACTGTTCAATAATGTTTAGCTTGACGATCAGATCCCGCACCGGCGCGTTGATCGCGATTCCCGCATCGGGAAATCCGCTGATCTGGTTGGCCAGCACCTGAGCCTGATCGCTGCCACTCTTGTCAAGCCCGGTGCTAAGCTCGACGCCAGAGCCTGATAGCCCACGGTCACCGTCACGCGTTGCATTGAGCTTGTTGCCTTCGATCCACGCTCCATCTGCTGCGCAGCGGATGCCGGGGCTATGCACATTGAGATTGTTGTCGCTGATGCGGATGCTCGCGCCCGGCAACGCAAAGCCTTGCACCGATAGGCCCACTTCATGGGTGCCGAGCACCTGGTTGCCGGTGACCCGCGTCTCGTACGCATGGCCCACCTTGCCGTCGAGCTTGACGGCGCTGTCGCGACACCAGAACACGTTATTGTCGATGCGCAACACGGCAGTCACCAGCATGTTGGGCGTTTCTTGTGACACCGGCTCCAGCGCGCGCACGCCGTCGGGCGCGACCAGCAGGTTTTCGCTGATCGAGGCTCCCATCACCACACCACTGAGCGCAATTGCAGCGCCTTGCGCGTCGGCATTGGCGAAGATCGCTACTGTCAAACGGCGCAGCGAGAGCCCGAACACGGTGCGCACGCTGAAGGCCGAAGACTGCTTGCGCCCGACCGAGAACACGGCGAACTCTTCAAGGGCGATGGCCACGCTGCGCTCGATGATGAACGCAGCGCCCGCGGTGGTGATTATCGTCGCTGGCCCCTGACCGTGGATTCGCAGCGACTTCGCGCCAGCGATGCGAACGGGTTCTTTCAGCACGTAATGGCCTTGGTGCAGGCACACGGTGCCACCGGCATCGCGTACGTTGTCCACGGCACCCTGGATGGTGAGCTGCCCGCTGGCGTGCGACTCAGGCGTGACGCAGGCCGTGCACATGCAGTCGACACCGCCGGATGCGGGTGGCCACGGGTGGCGGCAATCGGTCACCGTGCGAGCGGCGACATCCCAAATACCAAGGCGGGCGAAGTGGTGATGAATGCCACGCGGCGGCGCACGATCCAGAATTTCTACCGACGTATCGGATGTTCGTGCGACAAACTCCCAGTGGTCACCGGACTTGAAACCCTTGCTTCCCGTCGAGTCAAAACTCACGGTCACCCCGTTTTCCAGTAGCAGCGTGATGCCAGTCGCTGGTACCTTGATCACGCCCTTCGATCCTGCGGCGTCGAGGTCTTGTACCTGCACCGGCGTGCCGCTCACGTCGGTGCGGAAGACGGCACCTTTCTGGTCCCAGCGGCGCACGCGCAGGTTGGCCCGCTTCGGGTGCGTGCTGTTCGGGAAGGTGGCGGGCGAGGGCAGCATGGCCGTCGGCAGCGCGGGCGCGAAGGTGATGCGCTTGGTCGCGTCATCCGCCGTCACCTTGCGTATTTCGCCGCAGGAATGCGAGAACTCGCGCACGTCGTCGATGATTTCAACCCAGTCGCCGGTGTTGATGCGCAGTACGTCGTCGCGACCGAGCGATTCAAGTTCCAGCACGGTGCCCGACACCATGCTCGCTACCCGGCTGCCCACGCTGGCGTTCTCGCGCGACCAGGTGAAAGTGGCCGCGCCGCCCGGTTGGCCGGGATCCTGTATCTCGACGCGGTAGAGTTGGTTCTCCAGGCCACGGTAGCCGCCAGTGGGCGGCAATTCACAGGGGTCATTGCTCGGCGCAATGTCGAAGGTGCCAGTCGTCAGCACACCGGTCGACGGTGCAATGACCGTGCTCCAGCCCCTGATCGAATCGTCGGGCGAACCGCAGGTGGTGTCGGTGCCGACGCCGTCAACCAGCACCCGCACCTGCCACACGGTCTGGATGCGCGAGCTGGTTTCCACCGCAACGGCCGTTTCCACCAGGTTGGGCTGCTCCAGGTGCGTCACCTCGCGATCCCATACGTCCAGGTACACCAGGTGCCGACCGGTCGTGGGCAGGTCGGGTGGGCTGGGCAGGTAGGGTTGATTCGCATAGGGGACGCCGTCGACAAACGTGTTCTCCGCCATCAGGCTGTCGAACATGCGCTTGGCCGGAGTAGTGGAGAGCAGGCCATGGTTCTCGGCCAGCAGGCCATCCACGTAGAGGCGGCC
Source organism: Burkholderiales bacterium (assembly GCA_031409935.1). GTDB lineage: Bacteria > Pseudomonadota > Gammaproteobacteria > Burkholderiales > Casimicrobiaceae > Casimicrobium. The sequence continues at coordinate 22,665 of JANNYE010000001.1, forward strand.
CTTGTCAATCTGCAAGGCTCCTGCAATGGCCGTGATCCTGAAGGCGTTGGGCGTGGTGCTCGACACCGTGGCGCGGCCCAAGGTGTCACTGGCCAGCGCACGCAGGCGTCGATCAATGATGGCGACCAGTTCGTTGGCGTCGGCATCGAGCAGCACGCCGCCTTGTTTGAGTTCGACTCCCGCGTAGTGGAGCAATGGGTTCAAGCGCACTCGTGAAAGATCGGCAGCCATGGTCGTTCTCCGGGAAATTCGTCGTTCGTTCGTTAACTTGAAAACGTGTCGTCAGGTCGCATAGAAGATGCCTGCGTGCAGTCCGAAGCGCAGGTATTCATCAAGGCGGATGCGCAGGTTGGTCTCGCGCTGCGGTTGGAAAAGCGCGTGCATTACGCCCACTTCCCCGCCGTCATCGGCACCCTCGCGAATGGCCTTGTCGGTGGCTTGGCGCAACTGGCAGTATCCGGGGTCGCCGTAGCGCAGTGAGGTGAAGTGCGGCAGCGCATCTGGATGCGCCTTGTCCGGCACACAGCGGTGGCGACGCGGCGTGATGGATCCTATGGGCACAAAACTGAAGCGCACGCAGCCTTCCTGCCGACGCTCGGCGATCACGGGCGCGATCCATGTTTCACCCGGTGCGGAACCGAGGCTGGCGAATAAGATGCTGTTCGACACCAGACGCATCAGCTTGGTGTGCACCTTGCCGATGACAGTACTCTCGGTAATGGTCAGCTCCGCGCCGGGGCCGCCTGTGCCGTCGGCGTCGTACGCGACGTTGTTCGAATCGCCCGCATCAATGATGCAGTCGCGTACAAAGACCTCTGCTCCCGACACTACTTGTAGCGGGCCGGTGATACAGCGCTCCAGCGTGACCTTGGCGAACGGGTGCTCGATGACGAGGCTTGCCGCGCCCGGCGACACTGCGGTATCGTCTGTGTTGAGCGTCAGACCCGGCACTAGCGTACAGTCGCGGAGTACCAACTCGCGCGGTTCAACATCAGCCGCAGCGGCCAGGTGCAGAGCCCCGCCGCTGATGATCAGGCCGTCGATCACCAGTCGGCCGCGGGCACCGATTGACAGCGTGATGTCGCCGCCTGCCGCAATCAACGGTCGAGCTTGGTTCACGGCGGCCACCACCACGCAGTGGCCCGCAGCACCGGATGCCAATTCGTCGTTGATCTTGAAGGTCGGCGTCTGCGCGTAGGTGAAGCTATCGCTGATGAGGAGCCGCCCGCCATTGGCAATGCTATCGAGTTGCGCTTGTAGCACGCCGCTGGCCGACACCGTGGCTTGCGGAAGCAGCACGGCACCTTCCGGAGCACGTTGGTATTCGCCGCCAGCGATCAAGCGCGCCTGCCCATAGTGGAACGTCGCGAGCAAAGGGCCGTCGGCTACCGAGCCCAGCAGCACGCGACCGCGCTCGGGGTCGAAACCGATGGTTCCTGCCGGCACGGAGTTTTCGTGGTTCCAGCCGATTACGGCACCACCGCCGTCGAGGATGTCACGCAGGTCGCATACCCGCACCTCGCTGACGGGCACCGGCACCGGCGGATTGCCGATGCGCTGGAACAGGATGCTTTCGCCGACGCCGTAGTCGTCGTTCATCACCTTGTCGGGAGCGGGAATCGTGCTTGCCTGTGCGGCCCGCACGTCCAGCGCCATCAGCCGAACACCCAGCGGCTCCGGCACGTTCATTGGCTCGGCCAGGTGGCTGATGTCAGCTTCGGTCTGCGCGCGGCGGAACAGGCGAAGATCGGCACCCAGCGGGTTCACGCGGAACTTGCGACCGCTGGCATCGCCTGGGTCGGCAGTGAGCGGGATCGCGCTCAGGCGCAAAGCCAGCAGCCGCCACAGGAAGATGCCAATGTTGGGAATGTTGTAGCGTCCCGAGCCCGCTTCGGGCCGACGCATTTCGGCGGTGTGCGCCACCTTGTTGAATGCGCCGTCGACCCGCAGCATGGTGCCTTCGTCGCGCACTCTGGCCGTAGCCGACGCATGCAGGCGGACGTGCTTCATGTATTGTGTAGTTGCCAGTTGCTCAAAGCACTCCACCGCGTGGGCTGGCCAGTCGGTCACGTCGTGTGCGAGCTGTTCGAGCATCAGCGCGGTGCCCTTGCGGCGGCGGTAGGAAATGGTGTTGCCCACCTCGGCGCGCGGAGACGCGATCTTCGGTGCCACGCCATGCAGTGGGCGATAGCCGATGAGGTCACCAATGTAGGGTGCCACCCAGTCGGCGCAGGTCTCGATAAACTGGTCGTCGTAGAGCTGGTCGAGATTTTCTTCGAGCGCCGCGAACTCCTGCGCTAACACGCCGATCAAGGCTTCCAGCGGCTTGCCCTGGTCGGCGTCGCGCAGGCGGTAGACGGCTGGCAGCAGGTTGTACAGGCGCTCAGCGGTAAGGCTGCTCATTGCTGTGCACCTTTGAAAGCGGCGGCGTGCTGCATGCTTGGTTGTTGTCGGTGGCAATGGGGCATCACGTCATCTCCTCAAGCAAGTCGAACGGTTCCGGATGCAGCGTCAACAGCTCAGCAGGCACCGCCGCACCGCCTAGCACCTGCATGCGAGAGGCCAGCAGTCGCACTTGTTCGGACACCAGCGTTTGCGAGAACGGCTGGGTGCCACCATAAAGCCGCGTGAGATCCACCGCCACAACGCCGGGCACAGCTTGCGCCACGGCTATGACTTCCGACTTGTGCACCGGCTGTGACAGCTCGCGGGCATCGAACGCGTAGTGAATGCGTAGTGCGGCTTCTACCGCAGCGAGCACGGTCTTGCTCTCATAGTCGGAGTCGCACTTGACCTTGATGCCCAGCCTGAACGAGCTGCCTTTGAACGCCAGCAACTGAATTGCGACATGCGGATCCCCGCCATTCTTGAGTGCCGTCAGCAAGTGCTGCCACACGGGGCTGTTGACTGTGAGCAGAGCTCCGCCCGGCCCGGCAAGAGTGACGACCACCACCGATCTGGAGCCAATGTGCAGCACCTGTGCCTGTGCCTTACTGATGCCGCTGAAAGCGCGCGCGAAGTCCTCATAGTCGAGTAGCGACACGGCGCGCCCGAGCGTCCGAGTGCCTAGCGGCATGTTTTGGCGCGCGGTAGCTGCGGTCTCCGGGTCATTGCCACCTTCGGCAGTCAATGGGTTACTCACGCTTTTGAGGCCAAGAGGGCGACTCATCAACTGCGTGAGCTTATCTGCGGCCACGTTGCCTTCCACACCAAGGCCCTTGCGATAGCTCGCGCGTACGTTGTTCACGCCGCTCGCCAGACGCGACCCGCGTACACCGTCGCCGAACAGCACGAAGTTGCGGCCTTTTTCGTCGACGCTCAGCGTGTAGGCGCGCTCGGTGGGGCCGGTGCCGTACATCGTGGGCTTTTCTTTCCACGCGATGTCGCTCACGCGCAAGGTCAGCTCGGCAGCGGAACCGACCTCGTTCTCCGCTGCGCGACAGGTCAGTGGCGATTGTTTCAACTCAAAGCGCTGAAACGTCTGGCTGGCATTGCCGACGCCCAATATCTGCGCGACCGTTTCGCCGTGTGATGCCAACGCCACGTTGCCGTACACCACCACGCTTTCGCGCGCCAGCGAGTGCGCGAGCGGCGGCGAAACTTCCAGTTCGCAGCGTGTGCCGCTCACCGCATGTGCGGCCACCAGCGTAGCGGTTACCACCACGGATGCGTTGTCGCTCGCGCGATTGCCGCGCACGACGAAGTGTCGACCGGGCAGCAAGCCCGATATTCCGGCATCCGCAGGGATGCGATCACCGCTCACCTCGGCGGTGACCGGATAAGGCGCGAGTTGCAGTAGCTCAGACTGAGCATACACCGACGTCTCGCGCACGTGGTTGAAAAAAATCGTATCTAGCTGTTGCCCCTGAACGCCAATACGCGTTACTTTGCCCGACAACGCGTAGGCTGCGAGCGATATGTCGTTTGTGCTGCTGACCGAGTAGAGTTCGGTAAACGTTTTTGGCGAGAAGGCCGAAATCCCGGCGATGTCGGCAGCCATACTGATTGCACCCGAACCTCCGAATTTTGCCTTCACTCCGACTGTGCGCGTGTCGAACCCGACACGCGTCAGGATCGCAAGGCCACCTGGCTTGATCTCGCCATACACCGCGTCTAGATCCGTATGACCACCGGTCGGAGTCGCCAGAAGCTCGCTGATATTGAATGACGGCCACTCGTTCGGATCGGTCGTGTCTGCAAGATAATTGGTCTTGAACTCGTTGTTCATGCTGAGCCACTTTGGCGCGTTGTTACCGAACACTGCGGCGCGCTTGCGCAACACGTGTAGCTGCGGCGCAACAGGTGGGTCGACCGCCGACGACACGTGGGCCAGACCACCCTTCCAAGTGATGTGGGTGCGATTGGCCTTGGGCTCGATCACGACCGTGTCAATCAAACGAAAATCCCAGTTGGTGTTCGTCGTCGGATTTGCGAGGAAGGCCGGATCGACGAACACAAGCGCGTCGCCGACCTTTAGATTATTCGCGACACCTTGCACCCACGTCTCCGTGGCACCGTGCCCTGGCGCGCCCGAAGCGGACAGCCACGGTCGGATAGCGTTCCACTCGGGCCTCGCGGTGATTTCTTCCACAGTCTCAAAGGTTTGCGGCTTTTCGTCCGGGCCGGGCACGCTTTGCACCTTCAGCCCTGTCGCCAACTTCAACTCGGTCGGAATGCCGGTGACGAACGCGCCGGGCTCAGCCGGTAAATTGGGCGGCGCGATTCGCGGCGTTTCGAGCGCGAAGGCGAGCCAAGTTTCGGCCGCGATACCGGGGCGCATACGGTAGCCGATGAGCTTGGCCATTTCCTGCAGCGATACACGCTCGGTGGCGGTGCGCAGGTACGACTCATTGGCGATGCGCTCCTGATAGAACGTTAGTACGTCGGCTGAGCATGCGAAGGCGTCGATCAGACCCATCGTGAAGTCGTCGTCATCGCGTGTGCGTAGTTCAGCGAGCGGCTTGAACTTCGACGACGCCAACGCGGCATGCACGCTGGCGCGGAACTTTGCGTAGTCGCCAATGCGATAGTCGACGCTCGACAGCCCGCTGCGGTTGTCGATACCCTGGGGCGTTTCGGTCGTGATGCCGTCGCAGCAGCCGCAGTCTTCGCTGCCCGGTGGCAGCGACGGCACATATGGTTTCAGGTCAGGGGCGGGAACGCTCAAGTTGACCTCCTTGTCGTTGATGAGGTCAGCGCAAGTCGGCTCTGGCAATTCGTCATCATTTCCCGCCTCCCGCGCTGAGGGTGAGCCGACCGCGCTCACGGAAACTTGGGTTGTTGGCAAGCTCGGCGATCTCCAGGCCGCCGATCACGACCACGCCGTCCTTGAGCGTCGTGGCGCTCGGATGCACAAGGCGCTGGAAGCGCGTCGACCGCACGGAGTCCACGCCGTCGACCACTTGCGCAGCGGCGATGATGCGGCTCAAGTAAACCGACTCGCCGAACGAGAAGTTGTCGGGATGGAAGACACCGAGCCGCCCATCGGGCTGTACGTTGCTCGACAGCTCGCGCTGCACGGCCCGCAGCACATGCGTACGGAAGTAGTCCGGCTTCACGCAGATGTGCAGCGTCACGTCGAGCGGCACGTAGCGCGGATCGTTCACTTCGAGGTCGTAGCCCGCCATGCGGAAGCGCTCCAGATGACGGCGCAGTCTTGCGGCGAACCCTGCATCGACCGCGCTGCCACCGAAGCGGTCGGCGGAGACGAACACCGTGTACCAACTGCCCGTCCATCGGAACGTGGCCGCCGCGCGCTGCACTTCCGGTCGACGCTCAGCCGCTGTGACGTAGTCGGCTGCCGTGACCGCGCGCTCCTGGCTGCGAAAGGCCTGCGGCGCGTCGCGGCGCGCGGCTTCGATGTCTTCAGGCTCGACGCCGCCTGCCGCTGACATGGGGTTGCGCACTGAGTTGAAGGTGCCAGCAGCGATGCCGACGATGTGCGCTATCGCCTCGGCCCCGACATTGCCCACCACGCCGTTGCCCACGCGGTAGCTGACGAGGAAGCTGCTGCCCGAATCCGGTCGCTTGCCGTTGCCATCATCGCCAAAGCGCAGGCGGGCACGACCGTCGTCTTCGACCTCGACCACGAAGTCGGTTGCGTCGTCCGCGCTTGCGAGCAGGTCGCGGCGCGGCGTCCACGATTCGATGATGCTGCCCAGTGTGCCAGTGAGCGACGCAATGCGCGGCGTGGCTTCGCGCGGTGCAATGCTCAACAGCGAGCTTGCGGGCCACCAGGCGGTCTCATCCGCGATAGGCACGGCCAGCAGCGCGGCGACGTCGAAGCCATGCGTGAGCGGGCCGTTGGCCAGTGCCGGACGGAAGCGCGGCGGCACCATCTCGACCATCGGCCCATCACACGTGGCGCTGGCCGCAAGGCTAGCCAGTTGTAGCGTGGATTCCGGCACCGTGCCAAGCGACTCGGCCAACACGCTTTGCCCGTGGTCGGCGAGCACGACATTGCCGCGTGCAACGCTGATCACCAGTCCCGGTCGCGCGGCGACCGAGAGGCACAACGGGAAAGGCAGAGCATCCGCCACGTCCCACGCGACCTCGGTAATGTCGAGCGCAGCGTTGACCGGTGGCTCATCGAACAGTTGGCCCGAGGGATCGCTGGACACCGTGATTTTGGTGAGGCGCACGACCCAACGGTGCGCGCGATCTACGTCGGCTTCGATGAAGGTCGTCGGGCTCACGATTTCTTCCAGCAGCAGCAGATCGCCCACTTTCAGCGCCTGTGCGTGGCCGCGCAGCGTGGCTTGCGTCGCACCTCGCGGCAGGCAGCATCCGTCATTGCCCCAGGTGTAGAAAGTAAGACGGTTAAGTCGTTCGTCGAGCACGGCGTCATGCGTGGTTTCGAACACCAGCGTGCCGCTGGCGACGGCGTCTTTCAATGCTCGGCTACCCGGTGCCACCAGCGTGGGCAGATTCGGCGTGCGCGTCAACAGTTGCGTGCTGTGCGTGAGCGCGACATTCTGTCCGGTGACGTTGAAGTGCACGAAGGCGCGTGCATTGCAGCCTTCATGCAGCAGATAGTCCACCAGCCGCGCATGGCGGCGCACCGACACACGTTGGCGCGCCGTGGCAAGATACGCCTCGTTGGCGATCACGTCCTGTCGATACGACAGGTTGTCTGCCGCGTAGGCCAGCAGTTCGACCAGCGCTACGCCCATGTCGGCAGCGGATCGTTCGATCCAGCCCGGCACCAACAGATTTAGCCGGTCGAGCATCAGGCGGCGGAAACCTTGATAGTCTTTGGCGAGGTAGTCGATGTCGGGCTTGGTGCCGATGGCGGGCGGGCAGGTTTGCACATCGGCGCAGTCGAAGTCCGAAGGGCACTCCACCTTGAATGAGAAGTCAATCGACGACAGCCGGGGGTCATACCCGGCAGGAGGTGTAGTGGTGCCCGAGTTAGCGACGATGGAAAAAGTGTAGGTCGAGTAATCACCGCTGCTGTCAGTGCGTACCACCAGCGTACGAGCCAGGTCATCGACCGTGTCCACGAGTCCGGCTTCCGCCGTTGCAGGTAGGGCATTCGCTGGCGCACACCAGAGGATGCCAACCTTTTTGATGCGCTCACCGCCGACGATGCGCAGATTGTCTGGCGCCAGCGCGAAGCCAACGCGCAGCAGACGCACGAAAAGCGTTTGCTGGCGCGGCGCACCGGGCGGCGACGCGAGGTCTAGTACCTCAATGAATTCGATGGCGTTGTCCGTTCCGCTTCGCTTGATGACCTCAAGCCGACGTGGATCGCAGCAGTGGAATTTCCGCCTTGTCATGATCCACCTCCGGGCACTGCGAAGCTCGCTGTGTGCGTCGTGCGGTCGAGCAGCACGCTGTAGCGAACGTCCACGCGCAATGCGCCGTCGTCGTTGATCACCTCGACGCCTTGCACCCCGATCAGGTGCGACAGATGCTGATGCAGCGCGCCCTGCACCAGCGCCTGCGTGGTCGCCGCCAGTGCGCTGCTGTTGGGCTCAAAGACGAGAGCCAGCAGACCGCTGCCGAAGTCCGGGCGCATGACGCGCTCGCCCGGTGCGGTGAACAGTACCTGCTCGATGAGGTCGCGGATGTGGTCGTCGCGGCCTGTGGCTGCGGTGCGCCCGCGTCCGTCAAAGCGATAGGGAAAGTCGAGGTGTTCACTCATGGCAACCTCTAGGTGGCGAGTACGCGCATTTGCGACACCACCGGCAGCATCGGTGTGCCGGTCGGGATGCAGGTGGATTGGCCAGCCATGGTTACCAGCGGCGCACCGCCCGCCATCACGCGGGTAGCACCCAGCATCCATTGACCGGTGACGCACGGCGGTGTGGGCGTGCCGGTGAGGGCGCAGCCGACGATGGCATACGGGCTCGTCAGTGTGACGACTGGCTGGCCCGACAGCAGTACGCGCGGAAAGGGCGTGAGCGGCGTGGCCTGACCGGCATGCGTACACAGGACGGTGGCACCGAGGTGGAGGACGGGAGCAGGCATGGTTCTACGTCCTTTCAAATGATGGTGAGCGCACCGAGATTCACGTCCACCGTCGGGCCGGTCATATTGATGATCGCGCCCTTGCCGTTGGAGATGATGATGCCCACGTCGCTCACCGAAATCATTGCGCCGGTGGTGGTTTGAATGAGGATGCCTCCGGTCGGCCCAGGCACATCGCTGATGACCAGGCCGTTCTTCAGCGGCGTCTGTAGCGTGAAGCCGGTGACACCAGGCGGCACCATGTGCGCCATCAGTGGCACCTCGGCTGCGGTACCCCAGAAGCCGCCCACCCAGATCGGGTAGTCGGGGTCGCCACGCTCGAATTCGATCCACACACCGGAGCCGATCATCGGCACCGTGAAGAAGCCTGTGTTGATACCCGCCGCTGGCACGCAGGGCATGGCCCAGGTGCCAGGAATGAAGCCAGCAAGATCGGGCACCATGGCCATGATGCGACCGGTCAGCAGCGGGTCGATGTTGTTGACGACCGTGCCACGGTACTTGCCGAACAGCGGGGCAGCGTTCATACCGACACCCTCGGAACCGTCGACATCAACGCGTTGCGCGCCAGCGAGAAGCTCTGCTTGTAGGAGCCGCGTTCGATCTCGTGGGTCACGCTCTTCACGTAGTACAGGCCGTCAAATGGCAACCCCGCGCCGCGCACGCCCACCAGCGAGCGCGATTTGAGCAATCGCCCGTACTTCGCGACGTCGAGCGAGCCGGTGCCGAACACCGAATCACTATGCTGACCAGCGTAGGCGAGGCCGGCCATCAGCGCCTGCGGTGCCGACAGGTGAGCCGTGTTGGTGAGTTTTTCAATCTTTGGCGGCAGCGGCGGAATGATGCCCAGCGGCGGATTGAGTGGCGTGACATCCGGAATCAGAATGGGGATCGGCACCTTGCTCGTGCTGTCCTGAAAGAACACGATGGGCATGCGCTTGCTCTCGCGGTCGAAGTTGAATGAGAGCTGCTCGACGTTGTTCAGGGCGTCCATGTTGGTAGTAAGCGCCGGTTGCGGCTCACCGATGCGAATCTCCGGACCCCAGTACGCCTTGGACGTTCCGGGCGTCGGGCCGGGTTCCAGATAAAACACATAGCCTGCGTCACCGGCAAGACTCTTCACATACGCATAGTCACTGCCACGCTGTTGCGGAATCTGTTGCATGGGCAGTGGTGGAATGTCCAGAATGCTCGGAATCACCATCGGGATCACGCCCAGCGCGGCGTACTTGGCCAAGCACAGCAGCACGCGTACAGAAGGCGGCATGGCCGGGTACGGGATGCCGGGCAGCTCGATGATGTCCATCAGCGCCGACATGTCCTTGCCCTTGATTACGAGCTTGGCGACACCACCCTGGCCCGGCTGAGTCTCCACGTTGGTGGTTACGCCGTCGATGATCGACTCCGCGCGACCGTTGATGGTGACCACCAGCACCACGCGTATCAGCGGTACGCTGCCGCCGCCCGCGATCAGGAACAGTGTGCGCAGCGGTGACCTCGCGGGCAGCTCGAAGCTCAACTCAAAGCCGCTCTGGGTGTCGCCCGCACCGGTCTCCACCTTGGCATGCACCAGAGACTCCACCACCTCGCGCGGTGCCGCAATCGGCACCGGACCGATGTAGAGTGAGAGTTGAACGCCGCCTTGCATGATGTCGATTTTGGAAGTGGTTGTGTAGGTTCAGTCAAGCACCGGGGGGCACCGGAATTGCGATACGTTGCCCCAGCTTGTCGGTCAAGTGAAAGGGGTCGGTCACGGCGTTGGCGTCGGCCAGACGCCAGTTCAACTCGGGGTCGCCCAGCGCATGCGCGGCCAGCAGGTCGGGGCGGTCACCGCTTTGCACGATGTATTCGGCCGCCACGGCGATGTCGTGTCGCTGTGGGATGAAGCGGCGCAGCACATACGGCAGGCCGGGGTCGCTTGCATTGCGTGCGTAACGGCCCACGGGCACGCCGGAGTAGCGGCTGTTCGAGCCGAACGGACTCGACGGAATCGCACCGGCGTCAATGAGCAGTTGGACGGGATCGGTCGTCATGTCGGTCTCCGGTTCATGGCAGGTTGGCGAGGCCAAGCGACGCCAGCGTCGCAGCGCCCGACTTGCTGGCCAGCGTCTCGCGTGTGCGCAGGTAACTGATGAACATCGTTCCGCCCTTGTGGGCGAAGCCCAAGTCGTCGGTGCTCAACACGCGCAGGCCCAGACTGACCTTGGCGCGAAGCGGGTTCAGCGAGGGATCGAACGCTTCTTCGGTGATGGAAAAGTCGGTCACCCGCACCGGCACCACGCGGCTCTTGCTCCAGATAAAGAGCACCAGTGGTGCCTCGGGTGGCAGGATCTCCAGCGTACCGCTGGCGCTTTGTGCGGCCAGGGTGAGTAGCTCATCCACACTCGGGTTAATCAGAGCCTCCAGCGTGGCGAGTTGCGGGCCGATGCCGTAGGCCACCGTGTTGGCGTTGCTGTCGGGAAACTCCATCTGGTCGGTGGCGTCGATCTCGGCGTCAAGTTTGATCGTCTCGATCGCCGGCCCTTTCAGGCGGAACGGCTGCGCCCGTTCACCGCCACCATCACCGCCCACGCCTTGCACCTGGTAGCTACGCGTCAGCGTGTCGGGGTTGTATTGCAGCGCAATCATGCGTCGCACCGCGCCGCCGCCCGGTGCCAGTACGACGAGACCGCCTTTAACGACTTTCGGGCTACCGGGGAATGAACTCATGCGTGACTCCGTGTACGACCCATACTGCTCGCCGCTGCATCAATTGGCACGGGCACTCGACTAGAAATGCGCCCAAGATCTGGCTCATCAAAGTTGTTGCGTTGCAAAGCAATGCCTCGTCCTGGTATGAAAAGAGTGGCGGCGGCGTGTCTTGAGGATGGTCTGTAAACATTTCAACAACTCATGTCCTTGCAGGTGTGGCTTCCGTTAAGTCATTTTGAAAAAATCAAATCTGAACCCGCTCATTGTTCAGTGACCGTTTCCGCGTCTATTTCTTACCGCCCATCGACGTCAGGGCGTTCGCGATTAGCCTCTTGACCCACGCAACGACGCTGTCACGTAGTTTCGTGTGTTCGACTTCCGACTTCGCATCGCCAGTTGGAGCAGGCTGGTAGGGCACGTGCAGGTGGCCCACGGGGATCGCGGACTTTTCATCAGCTCTCAGCAACGCGGTTCGGTAGAAGATCTCGTTGGATAGGAACCCTCCGCCCGATCCGGCCTTCGCTTGCCCAGTCGGCGTCTCATGACGTTCAGACTCCGATGGTGTCTCCTCCCGTCCAGCCATCTCCTTGCGCGGGAGGGAACTCTCGAGAAACTCGGAACCCTTGCCCAACCGTTTGCCTTCCTTCAGGCCGGTCGACCCCACGGGATCGACGCCGATGTTGTCGGTTCCCGACGGCGCCCGGCGGCGCCCGGCATACCGTTCGAGCTCGAAGGCTTCCGACTGCTGGGCCTCCGGGGCGGTGGTGTCGAGGGTAGAGCCACCCTGGCTGATGGTCATGATCATGTCCGCCCTTTTGGCGGGATCCTTCAGGTACGGACGGAACGTCGTTTCCAAGATGCCGCGGTCGAAGTCGGCGAAGCGCACGGGGAAGATCACGCCTTCAACCCGCCCATCAGCGCCGCCCGAGGCGGCGGGGACTGTTTGGCCGTCGAGCGCCAGGACGGCAGCGCCGGAAGGGTTGGCTTTGCGAAGGTCGCCCCGCAGCCCAAATGGGTCGAACCCCGACACCAGGATCCGCCGCGACCCAGCCGCCGTGGCTGCCGCGAAGTCGATACTGGTACGACCACGGGACGTGGCTTCGAGCACATCCAGCAGACTCCGCTTCTCCACGGGCGTCAGCTTGTAGGAGGACGGCACGAACGAACGCAGGAAGGTGGATGCAGCCAGGCGGGCCCAGTACAGAGGCCGGTCGTCGGTGTTTGCGTTTTTAGAGGCCTGTGCCCGAACCTTCGCGTGTTCCCAGAGCTTCGCCCCGAATTCCTGCACGGTGTCCCGAGCCGTCAAGTGGGTGGTCATGGTGGGAAGCTGCTTTTCGAACGCCGCGACCAGCAGGTCGTAGCCGCTGTCCTTGAGTATTTGCCTGGGGACTGCCTCGACGCCGAGCTGCTCTTCTTTGGTCGGACCCTCCTTCGTTGTGCTGAGCCCCACTCCCTTTAGCTTGAAGAACACGATGCCGCGGAAGTTGGACCTCAAAAAGGCCATGGTCTTGGCGAGCAGATGATCGCTCTGCGGACCGTGGGGGTTGTACAGGTCGGCCGTCTTCCCGGCCGGATGCACGTTCCACAGCGCGTAGGCGTGGTTGGTGATGACTCCCGTCTTCAAAGACTTTTTCTTCGATTCGTCCGTGGCCTTGTGGGAGAAGGCCGTGACCGGTTGTTTGGCCAGGAAATGCTGTGACAGGCGGTCGAACAGTGCCTCCTCCGGCAGCTTGCCGGGCAGGGGTAGATACTCCCTGTCACCGCCGGTCATGGCAATCGCGTGCTTCTTGGTGTCGATTTTGCCTCCTTCGATGCCGAGCCAGGAGCCGTTGGCCTGCATCCAGGCCTTCTCTATCAGCATGGGCCAGATTTCCTTGCCATAGACCTCGCTCTGGTCCCCGAACTTGGCGTACGCGGGGTCTCCCCCCGTGTAGCTGGGAAAGGTGGGTTCGACTATCTGCTGAACCGGCTTTCCATCCGGCCCAAAGAACGAGACTGTAAAGGTTCCGTCAGCGTTTGGTTTCACCATCTGCTCGATCGCCTCGGGACGCACCTCAGCTATCGCCGCCAGAAGGGCCATAAAGTAACAGTCGCCGAGGTAGCCCTGCCGCACGTCCGACGAATCGATGGCGCGGCGGTCGGCCTCGCCCCACACGAACGCTTCGTCTTCGTGTCGGCGTTCCGGATACTTGCTCGGGTCGTTCTCCGCGAGGGCGGACTCGGGATCCGCCTCGGTGGCGCTGCTGTTGCCCAACCGCAGAGCGGTGACCCACCCGAGAACCTGAGAGGTGAGAGGCAGAGTTGCTTCCGAGCCGCCATGTTCGCTTTTCAACTCCGCGACGAGCGGTGCGTTGGGGTCGTCCGCCGGACTAGCACGTGCTCCTTTCTGGCTCGAGTCGTGATCCGAAGACGGGTGAACCGGCGACGCTAGATTCGGAGAGTTGAGCGTTGTGCTGGCGTCAAATTGCGACTCGGACACCATAGGAGTCAGTTCTGGCCCGCTGATCTGCCCGGCGCCAGTTCCCTGAGTTGCCGCCGGAATCCATTTCTCTTTGACGGCTCGTGCCTTGACCTCGTCCGCCAGTTTCCGGTACGTTGGCGCGCCGTCATCGTAGGCCCGAGATTCCTGACGTGGGCTGTACGCTTTGCAGGCATCCTGGTAAGAGTTGATTAGCAGCAGGTCGAGATCCGCTTTCGCTTTGGTTACCGCAGTTGTCGAGTCGGCGGCGTCCTTTTCCGGAATGGTGTAACTGCGTACTTTCCCCTCAGCCTTCACCAGCTCTGCTCGGTACATCGCGTCCCAGTCTTTGCGATGAAACTCCTCGTGCTGCTCAACGAACTTGCGGTTCCAATATGTCTCTCGTCTCGAGTAAGTGGTGACTTCGTCGTCATACTTGTCACTGCCGCATCCCGGATGAAACGTCACTTTTCTACCGGGACGGAGATCCTGATAGATGGTGGCAGCGTTGTCCTTGGTTACCACAGAGTCCGTGGCACTATCAACGTTGATCCTGAAGCCATCGGGCTGGACTTTCGAGGTGATCATTACCTCCAGTTTGTCGAGGTGAAATCGCCAGTTGCCGCCCTCCTTGCAGGCACCAAAGCCGAAATTGGCCGCCAGTTTTGACGTGCTACCGAAGTCCGTAGGCCCTAGTTGAGGATCCCAGGTTTTCCCTCCCCAAGTGTTCGTTGGTTTGAATTGGTCGGCAAGAGTTGCCGACTGGCATGTGCCGCTGGGTTGTGGTTGCTGCTGTGGAGCCTTCTCTCTCTGCAAGGTGTGATTCGAGGAGGCTGCGTTGGCCAGACGCGAACTAGTATGAACCCGATAGCGCGCCGCTCCGGCCTGCTGCACCACATGGGTGAGCTCGTGAGCGATCAGTCGGCGACCCTCGTTCGTGCCCGGCGCAAACTGCCCCGCGCCGAATACGACGTTCTGACCTACGGTGTAGGCCCGCGCGTTTATGTCCCGCGCCGATTGCTCAGCCGCTTCACCCGAATGCACTCGCACGCGCGAAAAATCGTTGCCGAAACGCTGTTCCATGCCCTGCCGTAACGCCGACTCCAGCGGCCTGCCCGAGCTGGCAAGGACGCGGTCTACGCTGGCAGGTGCCGTATCCGCCTGTCCGCTTTCTTGCGCTGTGAAGCGCTGGATACGCGGGGACGCGCCACTGGCGGCGGAATGCGCCGGCGCGGCTATTATCTGATCGGCAACTCGATCCGCTTCCTGTTCGAGCGGATCGTTGCTCGCGCCTATAGTGAGCTTGGTCTGGAGGAGTTTCGTGCTCGCGCATTCCGCGCATTCGCCGACCAGCGACGCTGTCGGCGACCCGCACGCGCGCTTCCGTTGCAGCAGCAAACGGGCATGGTTCGACTGGCTTAAAACCCTTGGTTTGGCGGTCAGGATCCGCAACGAAGCGGTGGCGCTCATTTTCTGATCTCCCTGCCAATACTGCTCGCCACGTTCTCGCCAACACGCTGCGGGCTCGATCCCTGCCCGACCGGCACACCAGGCACTTGCAGCCGGGCCACCACTCGCATGCCGCTCAAAAGCGAAACCGCCTCCCGATCAGTGAATACACGCCCCAATTCCTGCTGCAATCCTGCGGCAACGGCATGCCGGTCTTCTGGGCGAAGGCCCTTCAGCACCAGACGATCAACGTGGACGACAACCCGCTTCATAGCCACCCCCTCGTTTCGGCGTCGCTCAAAGGGCGCTCACGCTTGCTCGCTTCGTGATGCGCCGCGTGCAGCAGATGCGCCATTGAAACGGACTCTTCAAGCTCGGCGGCGCGAAACGCGGCGTTGAGGGCGATGTTGCGGATACTGCCGCCGGTGACGCTTAGGCGCGCGAGTTTGCCGTTGTCGATTGCTGCCAGTGGTGTTCGCGCGGGAAAGGCGCAGCGCCAGATCGCTTCACGCAGGGCTTGATCCGGAAACGGAAAGTGCACTACGAAACGCAGACGACGCTGGAACGCCGCATCCAGCGAGCCCTTCAGGTTGGTGGTGAGAATGGCAAGGCCCCGATACGCCTCCATGCGTTGCAGCAAATAACTGACTTCCAGGTTGGCGTAGCGGTCGTGGCTGTCCTTGACTTCGCTCCTCTTGCCGAACAACGCGTCGGCTTCGTCAAACAGCAAAATAGCGCCGCTGTCTTCTGCGGCATCGAAGACGCGGCGCAGGTTTTTTTCGGTTTCGCCGATGTACTTGCTGACCACCGCAGACAGGTCGATGCGGTAGAGATCAAGCTGCAATTCTTTGGCAAGCACTTCGGCAGCCATTGTCTTGCCGGTGCCGCTCTCACCGGCGAATAGCGCACTGATACCCAAGCCGCGCGCACCCTTGTCGGCGAAGCCCCAGTCCTGATAGACCTTAAGACGGTTGCGGACGTGGGCACCGATCTGTCGTAGCGTGGTCTTTTGCGCCTCGGGCAGGATGAGTTCGTCCCAGTCGGCGAGGGATTCGATGCGTTGCGCCAACTCGTCGAGCTTTGCACGGCCCAACGTGCGGCAGGCTGACCACATGAGGCTGTCGGGTCTGTCGCTGACGGCCACTGTGGGCGCGAGATGCGCACCCTCGGCTTCAATGCTGCGGGCACTCAGTTTGAATTGGCCAGCGATGCCATTGAGCGAGCCATTGAGTCGCGCCGCACTCGCGCCGAGCGCCTGCTGCCACAAGCGTTTCTGTTCTAACGGGCCGGGCTTATTCACGGTTAGGCGCAGCGTCGGACGTTCAAGCGACTGCGGCTGGCTGGCGCTGACGAAAAGGGGGCTGCGCAACTGCTCCATAAAGCGGACGGCTGCGGCTGGCACCGGGTCAGTGCCGCAGACGACAATCAAGGCAGTGTCGAGCAGCATGGCTTCGCGTTGCCAAAGTGTGGCCAAGGCTTCGATCTCGGCGTGGCCTGTGGGAACGTCATCCGCGCGCAGGACTTGCAGCGTGAGGCCGAACATTGTTGCGACCTGGGCTGCGATGTCAGTCTGTCCCAGCGCATCGTCGCCAGTCAGCCACACGAGTGGAGCATCGCTTGCGGACGCCATCTCCATGGCATGACGCACGTCGTCGCAAACCGCACGGTGCGCGTCAGCCATGATGGATGGGGAGGTTGCTGCGCGCAACAGTCCGCGCAAGCGAACGTCGAGATAGTTCACTCCGGCTAGGTAGTGCAGCACGCGCTCGTCGATACGCAAGCGTCCGCGAGACAATCCGATTGAATCGTCGACTTCCACCAGCCGCCAGCGCCGCAGCGGGCTGACCGGTGCCAGCGCGCTCCAGTGCGGCGCGTCGAGTACCGCCAGCGCCATGCCAAGCGAGGCGAAGCTTGCACCCTGCTTGCGCGATTCGCCGGTAGCGATTTCACATCGCGCGGCGATTTGCGCATCCATCTCGACACCGGCGCACAGCAGCAGCACATCGCGCTCAAATGCGCTGAGCCCGAAGCAGTGTGAGAGCTGATCGATAGCGGCCGGCGCGGGCATTGCTTCGCGCGCCGATTGGGAGGCCACATCGAGGGTCTCGACGTCGCCCTCGGCACCCAACCGCTGCTTGAGTCGGCCAAATTCGGCCACCATCAGCCGCTGGTTGGCGTCTGTCCAGGACGTGGTTGTTGGCGCGTTCATACCGGCAGCGTGATGCGGTGGTTGAAAAATTCCGGCGGGCGTGCGTTGCGGTCGACCACGATGCTCTCGATGCCATCAATCTTCAGACGCAGCAAAGGCGTGCCACCGGCGGGCGGCGCATCAAGGAATACGAAATCCAGCGCAGCAGCGTTGGCGATGAACGGCAGCGCCGGGGCCTCGCGCGAGTCCATCAGCAGCGTGACCTTCTGTCCACTCCGCGCTTCGGGTCGACAACCAATCGTCAAGCTCAGCACGTTGGCCGCGCGCGTCATCACAGTGGGCGGGAACGTGGTGATCGCCGGGGCCAATGCGACGGGCAGCGGGTTGCTGGTGCGCGGCTCCGCTTCGCCTGCGCGCAGAACGCGCAGTTGAAGTTGATAGACGCCCACGGGTAGGTTTACCGGCAAATTAGGCACGCTGAAAACAAAGCCCGCTTCATCGGTGCTGGCAGCGACCGCGATCTCCTGCTCGACCCCGAAGCGGTCGTTGCGCAAGACGACAGCGCGATTCGTGCCCGCCAGATGATGTCCGCGCACGGTGACGACATCACCGAGTTGCAGCGTCGCGGGTGTGGCGTGTGCGTCGGCAAGCGCCGATTCGAGCGTGGGGTAGGGTGGCACCAGAGCGGGTGTTACGAGTACCCCTTCATCGCGCCCGGTGCCTGGGATACGTCGACCACGCGTGAGCACCGGGAGCGCCGAAATCGCTGGGCTCTGTGGCTCAATCAGCACCACCGAAACCTGGAACGCAGCCGATGGTCGGTAATGTGCAGTCAGCGCCGACCACAGGCGCGACATTTCCTCTGCATTCATCGCTGAGGGCGTGATCTTCAGCAACTCAACCTGCTCGGCCAGGTCGGCGCTGCGCAATGCCTGATACACCGACGGCAGTGATGCACCGCTGACCGGTGACGGGTTGAGCGCAGTGCGAATCGCCGCCCGCGAGAGCACCGGATTTTCGTGCAGCAGTTGCATGCCGTAACCCAACAGCACTTCGGCCTGAAGTTCAGCGAAGCCGTACGCGGTGAGCAGGTAATGCAAATCCAGCGCGAGCGGCGGGTTACTCACGCGATGTCCATTCGAGTTGCGCGAGGGCAAATCGACATTGCGCCAAGCCGCGTTAGGAGTCACCTGGTAGAGAAATAGGTTCAACCGCGGCACCGCGCCGTCGCCTTCAATCGGCACCACGTCCGGCGCCAGTGATGACACCAAAACCCCCGCGCCGAGCGTATCGGTGACCTGATGGTCGATCATCCCGGAGTCGAGCAAGTCCTTCAACACTGCGGAAACACCGGCGATTGCGAGCGCGTTGCTCATCGCCGACTTCCAGTACCAGCGCGCAGATAGTCGGCCAGCGTTACCGTGGGCTGACGAGGCACTGCAGGGCGACGCGACGTCGGCGCAGGTGCCGTGTTTGCGACAACATCGATACGACCTATGGTGACGTGCACCACTTGGTTGTCGTCTTGTGGCTGAGGTGCGCGCTGCGCGATGGTCGATGGCGATAACGGCGACGCGACGTGTGCAGGGAACAGCGACTTGGCCACGCCGTGAAGTTTGGGGATGGCATCGATTGCAGCGGCGGCGGCCTGCGGTTCCGGGCCGCGTGGTCTGGCGTGCTCCGAATTTGCGCCACGCTGATCCACCGGGGTTCGCGGGTTTGCCACGTCCATGACGAGCGCTGATGCTGGTGCTTGGGCCGACGAAGTTGCCTTCGTGTTGATTGGTGCGTGAACCGGCGATGCTCCCTCGTCTCTATTGCGACGCATCGGCTCAATATCTAGCGGTCGTGCAATGCCTGGCGTTGGAGTAACGCGTGCAACGGAATCACGTTGCGCATTGACAGCAGCGACAGAACGAGTTGCCGCTTTCGGCAACGTTGCATCGAGCGAAAGCGAGACTTCGTCATCTTCCTGACGTTGAGTCGAGCCAGCCTGACTCGCCATCGACCGCAATGGATTCTCGCCAGCGAAGCGCGCGGGCCGCACCGCGACCGCGCGCGACGTATCCGTCTCGCGAAGCGGAGCTAGGCGGCGCAGGAAGTCCATCATGCCGCGACCAGTTGCAGGTAGGCCGCACGCCGCGTCGCGCTCAGACGCAGCACCTCTGGCTCGGTCCAGCCGTAGGCGCGCGCTAGCGCATCAACGTCGAGCAAAATGCGCTCGGCTGCTGCCTGCAGTTTGATCCACAGCAGTTGACCGACATCAAGGCGGGCGTCCCAATGCGTGGCGCATTCCGGACATTCCAGTGCAAACGAAACGCTGGCGCAAGGGTCGAGTGCATCCATGCGCTGCGACAGCGCATCGAGCACAGAAGACGGCAGTTCATGCGGCTGTACACCCATTCCGTCGCGTGTGCAGGCGAGCACACAGCGCGCCAACAGATCACTCGCGAACTCATCGTCGTCTTTCACGCCGGAGGCCGCAGTGATGTCGGCGCTGTTAGGCAGGCGGAACTCTATCGAGTGGCCCTCGGCTTCAAGGCGATGTGGCGACGAGGCCGCTTCAATCTCTGGTGTTTGCGCCGCCAGCGTCGTGCAGTCGGCAGCAAATTGCGCTGCTGTAGCGCAAGCCGGGCAGTGGCTCAACAAGTCAAGCTCGCTGCCGAAAAACTGTGCGTGCAGCGTCAATAGCCGGGCATTGCGCTCGCCGAGTGTGCGTGGTGCGGTCGTCGTGTCGGACAGGCCCTGCAGCAGCGCGTCATCGCGCGCCGACGCGACTTGCCCCAGTGCCCGCTCCCATTGTGCGAGCAGCGTGTTGGCGTCGAGGCGGCGGGTCACGGATTGCTCCCGAATCAGGCGGGTTCGGTAAAGCTGGGCTCGCTCGGTTCGGTCACCTCGTAGTCGCGTTCCCAGCCTTCGTTTTCGAGCTTGATGTTCTGAATCAATACCGCGTTGGCGTTGGCATCCAGGTCGGCCTGCGCCTGGAATTCGCTCACCCAGGCACGGAAAATCTTGTAGGCCAGCACCAGTTGCCCGGCCTCGTTGTAGACCTCGACGATCAAGTCCTTGCGGAAGTCTTTGAGCGAGGCCTCAGCGCCGAGGCCGGAGCCAAAGTTCCACACCTTGTTGGCCCACTTTTCAAACTCGGTGTCGTGGGTCACGCCGCGCTCCAGCGTGATGGCTTCAAACTTGCTGCGCCCGGGCGACTTGCGCCCGGTGGACGGGTCACCGCCTTCACGGTGTTCCACCACCTCGGTGCTGCGTTTGAGCGCCGACACCTTGCTGATGCCAGCCACATAGCGCCCATCCCACTTGACGCGGAATTTGAAATTCTTGTAGGGGTCGAAGCGTTGCGCATTGACGGAAAACTGGGCCATTCGTTTTCTCCTTAAGGGATGTGAAAAGCGACCGTCAATCAGGTCGGGATGTCGCCAGCAATTTGCTGCAGCTTGATGACGACGAACTCGGCTGGTTTCAACGGCGCGAAGCCGACGATGATGTTCACAATGCCGAGATTGATGTCGGCCTGCGTAGTGGTCTCGCGGTCACACTTCACGAAATACGCCTCGCGCGGCGACTTGCCTTGGAACGCACCCTGACGGAACAGCCCCTGCAGGAAGGCACCAATGTTGAGCCGGATCTGTGCCCACAACGGCTCGTCGTTCGGCTCAAACACCACCCACTGCGTGGCGCGATACAGGGTTTCTTCAAGGAACAGGGCCGTGCGGCGTACGGGGATGTATTTGTACTCGTCGCCGATGCTGTCAGCTCCTCGTAGCGTGCGCGCACCCCAAATCACTTGGCCCGCGACGGGAAAGGAGCGCAGGCTATTTATGCCTAGTGGGTTGAGTTGACCGTTTTCTCCGTCTGCCAGATTGACTTCCAGACCAACAATGCCATTGATTGCCGCATCCAGACCCGCCGGGGCCTTCCACACCCCTCGGGCCGAGTCTGTGCGCGCAAAGATACCGGCAATCGCTCCGCATGGAACAAAGGTGTCGATCTGCCCATCCTGCATGGGATCAGATTCCTTGACTCTTGGGAAAAACAGTGCCGCGTTGCGCGCCGCCGGGCCGTTTAGCCCGAGGGCGGGCAGCCCGGCAATAGCTGCGGCCGCCGCCGTATCGGGGTTCGCGCTCCAGGCAGTCGGCGAATCGACAATGAGCATTGCGCGCCGATCATTGCAGTAACTCATCGCCTTTTGGTAAACCGGAACCGGAGTGTCGCTGTCGCGCGTGTCTGCCGGGATGCACAGGAGATTGAACAAATCCGCTTTCTCGAGTGCAAACAGGCCGGTCTTATCGAGCGCGCTGCCGTTGAAGTCGGGCGCCAACAAGGGAATGCTGTCTTCCGCCTTGCCGGCAGCATCCACGCCGATTTGGATCGCCGGTGGCCTGGACGAAGGGGGCGTCCCCACCACTCGGATTAGCGAGGACTCGTTGACCAGAACTCGACTAACGAGGCGAATCGCGTTTGGCGTGCCAGTGACGTTACGGATGCGCTCGGTCTTTCCCGTTACCTGATCGGAAATCTCCAAGTTATACAAAGTGGGGTCTGCGGAACCGTCATCTTTGGGCTTGGTGTTGTAGTCCACCTTAATTTGCAGAGAACTGCCCCACGCTCCGGGCGTGGCAGCCTCCAGGGATAGACCGTTGGCGAAAGTTAGCCGCGCCCGATTGATCGGTGCCACAGCCCCGGCTGCGCTGATCACGGCAGCTGGGACGGCGCTGGCTGCAGCAGCAGCAACACTGCCTGCGGTGGGCAGCGGCGTGAGTTTGACGGCTTCGGCCTGCGCGGCTGCCGCAATCTGTTGCGCAGCTAGCAGAGCCGCAGCGCCGGGCAAGCCAGCGGCAGCCATTGCGCCGTCCGCCGCGAGCGCGACAGAGGCGGGATCCGCGCTAGGGGCGCTTGCTTCCGTCGCCGCAGCGAGATTCACTGCATCGGCAGCAGTTTGTGCCTGGACGGTGGCCGCTGCCAGAGCGGTGGCTCGCGCAGCATCGTCGGAAAAAAATGGTTTGTAGAGGCGGACAATAATGGCTTGGGCGCCGCCGTTGCCAAAAAAATCCTGAACCGCGTAGGCGACGGTGTGGTCTGCCGCCAGCCCGCCAAACAGGCGCTCAAACTCACTGAAGTTGCTGACGGTCTTGGGTTCGTTGACCGGTCCGCGCAACGTGCGACCAATGAACGCGGTGATGGAGGTGGCGACTCCCGTGATGGTACGCACACCGCTAGATACCTCTTCGATGTATACGCCGGGGTAGCTCAGGACTGATGGCATGTTTCGCTCCTTCTTGCGCGTCTGACGCGGGGTTTGGATGGGCCTTCGCGACAGCGTCGCCGTGCGGGGGGCGTGGACGTTGTGCTTTTCGGGCGGTCGTGTCGCCGTTCAAAATCTGCGTGACGGCTACTGTAGTTCCCAACACCAGAAACATGCGGTGCGCTTGTCGGCCTCGCCGCCACCATCGGTGTTGTGCACCCTGCGCGGCACGTCTTTAAATAGACCGGCGGGAAGATGGATGAACGGCGCATGGTTCGTCTTTTCAACTAGGTCGGAGCATCGAATTGGCGAGCGCGGTACAGAGTTTGTCCGTCGGCACCGGAACGCGACTCGATCTGCCCACGTACGCTGAGCAGTTTGAGCGCAGCCAGGACTTCGTTTTTGGCGTCGATATAGCGTTGCCGTGGAATCCACCAGTCGCAGATACCATCGAGCGTGTCGCGCGCGTCGGGTCGCGATGCCACGTAGCGGAGAATCGTTTCAGCAAGTTCATTGATGGTGTTGACGCCTTCCTGCATCGCATGCGCCCTCCGTTGTTCAGTGCACGCAACAAGGCGGTCAGCGAGAAACGTGCCAACGCAGTACCGTCGCTAAACCATTGATTAATATGCGAATTTGTGTTTCTGATCTGCCGCAGTGCGTGTCTGTCCGGGCACGGTGTTTGTCTCAGAAACGCTGTTGACCGCGCTGCGGACGGGGGTGTGTCGCGTCCGACACGGCCGTTGCTGAAAACGCACAGCCCGATCTGGACAATCGCTGCGGTTCCGCCGCTGCGATTGCGGTTGCATTTATCAGTACATTGGCATAACCTCGTACGCCTGATCTGCCAAGTTCCCAATCCAGCAGCGAGAACAAGAATGCGTGTGGTCGACCCTGCCCTAGATGCACGGCTGTTGAGCCACTTCGTTGGTGCGTCGCCTGTCTTTCTTGAAGCGATCACCTTGACCCGTCGCTTTGCGCACTCGATGGCCCCCATTCTGATTACCGGGGAGAGTGGCACCGGCAAAGAGTTTGTCGCGCACGCTGCGCACTATCTGGGCGATCACAGCGGCGCTGCCTTCATTCCGGTCAACTGCGGTGCGCTGCCTGACGCATTGATTGAGAGCGAGCTGTTTGGTCATGCCAAAGGGGCTTTCACTGATGCCGGTCGCGCGCGTGCCGGACTGATTCGCGAAGCCGAGGGCGGCACGCTATTCCTTGATGAGGTCGAGGCGCTGTCGCCGCGTGGCCAGGTGATCCTGTTGCGCTTCCTGCAAGACTCGTCGTTTCGCGCGATCGGCGAGGAAACCTGTCGCCACGGCAACGTTCGCGTCATCTCCGCGTCCAACGTCAATCTGCGTCGACTGGTTGATCGGGGCGAGTTCCGCTCTGATCTGCTGTTCCGGCTAGACGTGCTGTCCATTGCCCTGCCGCCGCTGCGCGAGCGAGTGGGCGATATCGCGCTGCTGGTGCCGCACCTGCTTGCCAAGGTGGCGCGGGCGGAGGGAGGTGATACCCGAACCGTTTCACCGGCAGCGCTCGTGCTGCTTTGCGCTTACTCGTGGCCAGGCAATGTGCGCGAGCTTGAGCATGTGCTGTTGCGGGCTCATTTACTCAGCTCAAATGCGATCATTGATGCCGATGACTTGCTGTTGTACTCCCCGGCGTTCACGGGCGCGCGGAGCCGCAGCGCGCGCGTTGACGGCGGCAGCCTGCGTGAGGAGAAGCAGCGTGCGGTGCGTGAGGTCGAGCGCAGTTTCGTCGAGCGTGCACTCGCCCAGACCAACGGCAACATCAGTGAAGCGGCTCGCCTGTGCAACATGGAGCGGGCCGTGTTGAGCAGGATGGCAAAGAAATACCGCGGTAGCGATCAGCTGCCCGCATCGACGTAGCGTTTGCGGTGCCCAAGACTTCGACGAAAAAGCGTCTAGAGGCAGCATGCTCGACGCTTAACTTGCGAAGGAAAACGCCTAAGTCACGTTTTTTGCTTTTGCCTAGCAGCAAATTTTCCGGAGCGCGGCGCACCTAAAACAGCGCCGAAAATATCTTGGAAAACTCCAAAACGGGCTTTCCCGAAGCCTGAAGGAGCTGTTGCTGAACGTCAGCAGATGATCGGCTATTACCTCGGTGATTGCGGTATTGATGCCCTACTTTGTCGTCGCTCAAAATTCAAATCGGACTTCGATTTTGCGGCGACCGACCGCCGTAGGTGAGCGTTGCGAATTGAAGTGGCATTGCCACAATGGGCTTGCACGAGTTGTGCCTAGACTGATCAAAAGCAACGAGCACTAAAGCCGCTTCAGCACTAAGCGCAACATTCGCCCGCACCGCATAACGCCGGAGTCTCCAGTCGATCAGCGCAGAGATGGCACCAAAAAAGGCTCCGCGACTTGACCAATTGTGCTTCGCTTTATCGCTCATCGACGCGTTGACAGGATCAGCGTTGCATTGCTCGCGCGTTATCTTGTCGCGTGTGCTTAATGGCCGCACGGCGGTATCCGCTGATATGGCGGTGAAGCTATCCGAGTTTCTAGTACATCGTTTCATTAAAACCTAGACGAATGAAATCGATGGATTTTTTCGTCAGGCAAGGCGCACAGCCGCAGCCGTACTGAGGTACGGCAAGGATGTGCAACGCAGCATGGCGGAAAAAGACGCGATTTCATGTCGAGGTTTTAATGAAACGAAGTGCTAGGCACCTCGGCAGAGTTTTGGCTCAACCTACAGGTTCAGTAAGACCTGTGGCACGCCAACAAGGTGAAGCGGGCGCGCATCGTGCCGATTGCTGTACTTGCCGCGTAAGCTCGACTTTGTTGCACTGACGCAGTAGTTACAACGTTTTCCCAACATAACCCCGACTTATTCCATTCTTAACTCAATACGATACGTTGTTGCTGCTCCTTGCCGTGCTCACGCACTGTCTGCGTCGTCGCGCCTAGTCTCCTATTGAATTAGAAATGGAATTACGTCTCGCAGGGTATTGTTAGCAAGTGCTATCGATGGAATCCTATGGTGCCCGAGACCGGAATCGAACCGGTACGCCCGCTATTCACGAAAGCGGCGGATTTTAAGTCCGCTGTGTCTACCAATTCCACCACTCGGGCAATGGACTGACCTTTTGAATTCTAGCGGTCAGGTTGTTTGACGCCGGTTCAGCCTTGCGCTTTGCCGAGCAGGAACAGTGTGGGCGCTTTGATGATGAATCGGTCGCGGTCGGCCTCCGTCCACGCGCTGCCTGCTTTGGCGCAGATGGTTTCGCCTTCAGCGCCTAGATTTTGTGCGATGCATAGGTGCGTGTTGGCAGCGATGACATCGCGAAGCGTAGCCAGCATTGCGGCGTTGCGGTACGGTGTTTCTATGAAGATTTGTGTGGCGCCTGTGCTTTGCACTTGGCGGTCGAGGGCTCGCAACGCGGCGTCGCGTTCGGGTGGTTTGCTGGGCAGGTAGCCGTGAAACGCGAAATGTTGGCCGTCGAATCCGCTGGCCATGAGCCCTAGTAACACCGAGGAGGGTCCGACCAGCGGGACGACGGTAGCGCCCAGTCGGTGGGCGAGCGCCACGAAGGCTGCGCCCGGATCGGCCATACCGGGGCAACCGGCGTCGGAGATGACGCCTACGTCGATCCCGGCTTTGAGCCACGCGGCGCATTGTGCTTTGGCCTCCGGCAGTGGGTCGCAGGCGGTGATTGAGATGTCGGCGATCACACGGTCGGGCGAGAGCGTTTTCAGGAAAGCGCGGGCGACTTTCGGCGTTTCTACGATGAAGTGATTCAGCGTCTGTGCCAGGAGGATGGTGCGAGCGGGCAATACGTCGGTGGGCGCGGCAACGCCGAGCAGGTTGGGCACCAGATACAGCGTGCCGCTCATAGCGCGCCAACCTCAATCAGGAAGTCGGTGAGGCGGATGAGCGGCAGGCCGATGATGGCGGTGGGGTCGTCGCTTTTTACGGCTTGCAATAGCGTGATGCCTGCCGTTTCAACCTTCACTGCTCCGGCGGCATCAAATGGTTGCTCGCGGTTCAAATAGGCGATCAATGTGGCGTCGGGTAGTGCTCGATAAGTGATCTCGGTCGCAACCACGTCGATCAGCGGTTCGCGGTCTGGCGAGAGCACGCACAACGCGGTGTAGCAATGAACGGTGCGACCCTGACAGCGTTTGAGCTGGTCGAGTGCGGTAATGAGGTCGCCCGGCTTTGAGAGGGCATCGCCATCGAGGTCAAGCACTTGATCGGAGCCGATGACGATAGCGCTCGGATGTCGCGCAGCCACGACGCGGGCCTTGTCCAGCGCCAGTCTTCGGCAATTGGCGAGTGGCGATTCACCGGCGGTTTGTGTTTCGTCCACGTCAGGTTTGTCGACTGAAAACGGCAGGCCAAGGCGCTCAAGCAGCTCGCGTCGGTAGCGGGACGTGGAGGCTAAGACGATGGGGCTGGGCATAAAAGAGGGGCTTTGCGTGGTACATCCCGCCGAAAATAGTTATAATCGTGGGCTTTCGTGTTTCCGGCTAACTGTCTGACTTTTAAGGCTTTTAAGCCTACAGCAAGCAGGCAAAGTGAAGAGTCAAGTTGGTAGCCGCAGTGGCAAATAAGGATAACAAGCAAATTACCGAAGCGGACTGGAAATTTCGCCAGAACGCCGCACAATTTGCCCGTCAAGGATATTCGATTGCTGGGGCCATTCCGATTGCCTTGCTGGAAAGATCATCTGATGGCGATCTGAAAGTCGGCGAGATGTCGGGCTCGGTGCACTGTGTTGAAAAATCAGTGTCGGCGCGACCCGGTTTTATGGTCTCGGCCAAGGGCTCGGTTGGGTTGATCTGCCAGACTTGTGGCACAGATTTCGATCTGCCGGTGGACTCATCGTCGACCATTTACGTGGCGCACGATGCGGCCGAGTTGGCGAGCTGGGAAGACGAAGCGTTCGAATGCATTGAGGGCAATGAGAAAACCTCCGCGCTCGAATTGGTAGAAGATGAATTGTTGCTCGCGGTGCCGTACATTCCGCGATGCGAAAAGTGCGAAGCGAAGATTACCCCGCACGCAATTGAGTTTAATTAGTTAGTTACACATAGAAGTTAGGAGCCCATCATGGCCGTTCAGCAAAATAAAAAATCCCCTTCCAAGCGCGGTATGCACCGTGCTCACAGCGCATTAGAGACGCCGCATTTGGCCATCGAGCCGACCACGGGCGAGGTGCATCGTCGTCACCACATCAGCCCTAACGGTTTCTACCGTGGTCAAAAAGTAGTTCAGACCAAAGCTGACGAATAAGTCTGGGCCTGTCGTCGATGGCTCGGGATGTGCCTCACGTGCGCATCGCAATTGACGTCGACGGCGGCGACCACGGCGCGGCAGTTACGCTGCCTGCCGCTGCCCGGTTTCTCGCAAAGCGACCCGATGCGCACCTCGTGCTCGTCGGTCTTGAGTCGTCTCTGACGCTCGCCAGCAAACACATCGCTTCGGCTGATCTGGCTCGTGTGACGCAAGTGACCGCGACTGAAGTCGTGGGCATGGACGAGTCTCCTGCGCTCACGCTTAAGAACAAGAAAAATTCCAGCCTTCGTCTCGCGTTGAACGCGGTTAAAGACGGTCGGGCGGATGCGTGCGTCAGCGCGGGCAATACTGGCGCGCTGATGGCCACCGCACGCTTCGTGCTGAAAACATTGCCGGGTATTGACCGGCCCGCCATCGCAGGATTTTTCCCCACCCACACGGGCCACGGTCGCGAAGGCGACGGCGGCGCGCTGGTGCTTGACCTCGGCGCCAACGTCGATTGCTCGGCCGAACACCTGCGCCAATTCGCCATCATGGGCGCGGCATTGTCGTCTGCGCTCACCGGCAACGCACGCCCGAGCGTGGCGCTGCTCAACATCGGTGAAGAAGAAATAAAAGGCAATGAACAGGTCAAAAATGCCGCCGATTTGATTCGCGCTACGGACCTGAATTTCGTCGGCAACGTTGAAGGCACGGACGTGTTCCGAGGCAAAGTGGACGTGGTGGTGTGCGACGGATTCGTCGGCAACGTTGCGCTCAAGTCGGCTGAAGGTATCGCCAATTTGATGTCACAAATGTTGCGCGAAGAGTTCTCGCGCGATCTGTTGTCGCAAGCCACAGCCGCCGTGGCGTACCCGGTGTTAAAGCGATTCAAGGCGCGCATGGATCCGTCGCAACACAACGGTGCAACGCTCTTGGGCCTGCGCGGCATCGTGGTGAAGAGTCACGGCGGCGCAGATGAAGCGGGCTTTGCAACGGCCATTGAGCGGGCCTATGAAGAAGCTCGCCACGATTTGATCGCTGAGCTGACCGAGCGGGTGGCCGCGCTCAATGTCAACACCGTTTCAATCGCTGCGAAAGTTGCCCGCAGTTAGCGCCCGTTCGGTGGCGTTTGTCGTGCGTTTCTGCATCGGCGCTATTGCTGATTAAATCCGGTTTACCTACTAACTACTTTTTATCGTCGCCCCTGCGCAGGCAGGGGCCCAGCGTCTTTGGGTTGCATATCAAGCGCCGCTGCACATGCAAAGTCGCTGGGTTCCTGCCTTCGCAGGAACGACGAATTACGTGCGTCGTGATAGTCCGATAATCTTGGTTTATTGGCGGTAAGCCGCCGCTAAAGCGTTCACCTCTTGTTCAGCAAAATCATCTCCACCGGAAGCTATCTTCCGGAAAAAATCCTCACCAATGACGATCTGTCGAAATTTGTCGACACGTCGGATGAATGGATTCGCACGCGCTCCGGCATTCGCTCACGACACATCGCAGCGGACGGTGAAGAGACGAGCGACCTGGCCGTTGCCGCAGCGAATCACGCGTTGCAATCAGCGGGGCTGACCGCGTCCGATATCGATTTGCTGATCGTCGCGACCACGACACCCGATGTCATTTTCCCGAGCACGGCGTGCATCGTGCAAGACAAACTCGGCGCGAACAAAGCCGCCGCGTTTGACATTCAGGCGGTCTGTTCTGGCTTTGTTTATGCGCTGTCCGTCGCCGACAAAATGGTCGCGAGCGGCGCGCACAAAAACGCGCTGGTGATCGGTGCAGAAATTTATTCGCGCATCCTCAATTGGAAGGATCGCGCCACGTGCGTGCTGTTCGGCGATGGCGCGGGCGCGGTGGTGCTCACGCAGTCCGCGACGCCTGGAATCCTCGCCACCAAACTGCACGCCGACGGCAGCCGTCGCAACATTTTGAACGTGCCGGGCCATGTGCGAAACGGCATCGTTTACGGCGACCCGCACGTTCATATGGATGGTCCCGCCGTGTTCAAAATGGCCGTGAACGTAATGGCCGATGTTTGCAACGAGACGCTCGCGATGGCCAACATGACCGCTGCCGACATCGATTGGCTGGTGCCGCATCAAGCCAATACGCGCATCATCGACGCCACCGGCAAAAAGCTCGGCGTCGCGCCAGAAAAAACCATCGTCACGGTGCAAGGGCAGGGCAACACCTCAGCCGCGTCGATCCCGCTGGCGCTAGACACCGCGGTGCGCGATGGGCGAATCAAGTCGGGCGATTTGGTGCAAACCGTTGCCGTGGGCGGCGGATTCACCTGGGGCAGCGCCCTGATTCGCTGGTAGCGGATGGGGTTGACTGGGCTAACAGCTTTTGGCTGAAAAGCTTATTTTATTGGGCGTAGAGCGCGTTTTTCGTGTAAATCGACAAATGCATTTTTATGCACCTAGCCCCAATGAAAACGCCATTTCACGATAAAGCGGCTACAGATAAATCATGCGCGGCCTGTGGGAGCGGTTCTACCGCGAAAGGTGCATCGCGCACCGCCCATCGCGGTGGAACCGCTCCCACAAAAACGGGGGGCATCGCCAGCTTATTTTGATCTACGGAATCACCGGCGTTAGCGCCAGCAAATTCGCCTCCACCATCGCCGCCGTCACCCCAGACGGCAGCGTCACTCCGGCCACCAGCGCCGCACCTCTGAAGCCGAATAGGTAGCGCAGGATCAGCACGCTGTCGGTGTTGGTCACGCCGCCGCTCAAGTTAACGTCGAGGGCGGTGAAAATGTTGGTCAGGTAGTTCTGAATGTCTACGTCGCTGACGCGGGTGGCGGTGCCGCCTTTGGACGGGAGGGCGACAGCGCCTTCGGTGAGTGCGGGGCCGGAGCGCTCTCGGATCCAGCGCGTGATGAGCAGGCCGTCGGTTTCGGGGCGGTATTTGCCATCACCGTCGATGTCGATGTTGATCGTGGTGCCGACGATGCTGATCGGCGCGAACCGTGCGGTCGCGAATTTGGGGCTGTTCACCGTGAGCGTGCAGGGGCTGATTCGCCCAATGCATCCACCGCCCCAGCCGACGAACACCGAGCCCGCGTTGGGCGTGGCCGTCAGGGTGACCACGGTGCCAGTCGAATAAATCTCGCTGCAATCACCGGCGCAGCTGATGCCCGTCGGGTTGCTGGTGACAACGCCAAAGCTCGGCCCGTTGACTTGCACCAGCAGCACCGGCGTGGTGACGTCGGCTACGACCAACGACAGCGGCGTTGGGCTACCCGCCGCATAGTTGCCGTCCCCAGAGTAGCTGGCCGTTACCGACGCGGTACCTGCAGTCAGCGACGAGGGCAGCACAAAGCAGGATACAACACCCGCAAAGAGAGGCTGTGCTGAACAGTTTGGCACTGCCGTGCCATTGATCGCAAACGCCACCGATCCCGTGGGCACTACGCCGCCAACGGTGGCCACGGCGAGCGACAGCGTCGCGGTGGCGTTCGGATAGACCGGATTCGGATTCGCGCTGAGCGTCATCACCGGCGTGGTTTTGGCCACCGTCAAGGTGATGTCGTTGCCGGTGCCGCCGGCGTAGGAAATGGTGAAGTTGGTCGATCCGGCGCTGACGGTGGCCCCTTGCGGCAGGCCGGCGAAGGTGCCGACTACGGCGTCGGTGCCGTCGTTGGTGACGATTTCGAACACGGTGCCCGCAGGTGCTGCAAAGCCGGGGGCGGGTAGTAGCGAGAGGGTGTCGCTGCTGAGCGCGACCGTGCCAGTCGCGTTGAGTTTGCCGAATACGGTTGGGGAGATGAGATCGATGGCGAGCGCAGAACCCTGGAATGCCACTTCGCCCGTCGACAGCGTACCGCCTAAACCTGCGGCACCTGGGCGTAATGATCCCTGACGCAGCGTTGCGGTACCGAACCTGCCGGTGCCAGAAAGCGTGCCGGGGCCGTCGATCACGAAGCGGCCGCTTTGTTGCCCGTTGATGACCAGCTCGCCAGCAACGAGCTTTGTGTCTTTTGTGTAGCTGTTGTTACCGTTGAATACTTGTCTTCCCGCCCCTTCTTTGATGATGTTGGTGGCAAACGAACTCGTTGCGTTGGGGCTAGAGATCACGCCATCAAAGGTCGATGTGCCGCTCGCCGAATCAATCTGCAGAGTGGATAAGTTGGGTAGCAGCACAGAGCCCACGCCTGACAGCCCGCCAATAGTGTCAAACCCGCCGTTCAAATCGAAGGTGCCGGACGCGTTGATTTGCACG
Organism: Burkholderiales bacterium; assembly: GCA_031409935.1. Taxonomy (GTDB): domain Bacteria; phylum Pseudomonadota; class Gammaproteobacteria; order Burkholderiales; family Casimicrobiaceae; genus Casimicrobium. The sequence goes on from JANNYE010000001.1 coordinate 54,624, forward strand.
GGCGGTTTGCCCCCGATTTGGCTGTTGCGCAGCCTGCGCAAAACTGCGGAGTCCGCGCCATTACCAATAACGATGGGGCCGGTGATGGCGGGCACGCCGGAGGGTTTGTCTAGCTCCAGCACGCCGCGCTCGATGGTGGTGCTGCCGCCGTAGGTGTTGGCGGTGCTGCCCGCGAGGCGCAGGGTGCCGGTGCCAGTTTTGATGAGGTTGCGGGGGCCACCGTTCGTTGCTATGGAGCCGCCAATGGTCAACTCAGGCTGCGCGCTCCCGCTGTTGACGGTGAAGGTGCGGTCGGAGGCTGCTAGCCGAACGTTCGTATTGATAGTCGCCACGCCAAGTGCTGCGGTTGCAGTGGCCACTACATCGGATACCAGCACCAAGAGCCCGGAACCACTGATGGTGCCGCCGGACATGTTCAGGCCGCCAAACACTGATAGCTCACTGCCGATAGGCATGACGACTCTGCCCCCGTTCATGGTGATTGCGCCTACGGTGTCCGTGCTGAAAATCGTATCCAACGTGCCGTCCGAATTGATGGTGATGGGCACAGTGCTGCTATTAGTCTGAAAATTGTTGTCAAGCGTCACTGCGGCGCTCTCCACCGTGCCGACACCCAAGCCAATGGTGAGCGGGCCTTTGATTGCTCCCGTAGCCACCGGCGCGTTCAGCTGCAGCGTGCCGCCGCTCACTGTGGTGGTGCCGGTGTAGGTGTTGCCAGCGGTGTAGGTCATGGCTCCGGTGCCGACTTTGTTGACGTTGCCGGGCCCGGAGATCACGCCGCCCCACGTGAAGGTGCCCGCGTCGCCCACGGTCAAGGTGGTGTTGCCCATGGTGACCGTGCCAGTGCCGGAGAGCTGCGCGATGGTTTCAGATGATGCATTGAGCACGAGCAAGCCGTCGGGGCCCACCGTGACGCGGGTGGTGTCAGCGAGCACCTGGCTGATCAGCCACTGCACTTGCGGGCGGTTGGCGGCGGTACTGGCGGTGGTGCTGGTGCCCACGATGAGCGCGCCGGGAATCACCGCAAACGCGTTCCCCGCCAGTTGCAACAAACCGTTGCCGCCCAAGCCGGAGGCCGAGGCGACGGTGGTGACGCCGGTGTAGGTGTTGTTGCTATCTCGATTGAGTTTGACCGTGCCGGAGCCGACAATCGCCAGCGCCTTGGCACCGGCGACCGCACGCCCACCGCTGATGAGGCCGCGCAGCTCCAGCAGATGCCCCACTTCGCCGGACCGGATGAAAAACTCGGAATCTCCGGTCATGTTGATCGACGCGTTGATGAGGTTTGCGGCACCGGTCGATTGGTCATCGATGTTGGGAAATACTAAGGACGCATCTATCGTCAGTGCGCCACCGACCACCGAGCCACCGGCGTTGGGCCCAAACACGATGCGAGCGATGGGGACGCCACCGAGATCGCTGAAGGAATCAACGACGCGGTTGAACACCACGGTGTCGCCCGCCGCGGGGGCGACGTTGCCCTCCCAGTTGCTACCAATCGACCAAGAACCGCTGGCGAAAGCGGCCTTCCATGTTTTGGTGGCCGCATGACTCGCCCCGGCCAGCAGCACCGCCAGCAACACGGTGGAAACACGAAGCCAAAAAAAATGATGCATGCGGTTCCTACGGTCGTTTTTGAGTTATGCGCCGGATGCTACGACAGGCTTGGGGGTGGGGCAAGGGGGAGCAGGACCGTAGGGTGGAACGCTTGCGGTTCCGCCTTGTTTCGACGCCGCAGGCAATTCAAAGCTTGGGCTCGCAAGCCGCCTCATGCGGCGGCGCCGCTTGCGTGCCACCCCACGTTGCTACTTCAGTCGTTAAGCTCCAACACCAGCAAGCGTTGCGCGAACCCGTTTTCTAGCGCGGCGAGGAGCTTTGGTGCGAATTGCACGGCGGTTTCAACGCGATTATTGATGGCTTTCAAAACGATCACGGTGACCGGCAAATCCGCGTTTTGTTGGTACGGTAAGTTTTGATCGAAGGTGATCAAAATGTCGTAGTGCGGCTTTCATTGCCGCAAGCAATTCACCGTTCAACAGTCCGGCAAAACCTGCCGCCTGCGCGGTGCGCACGTGGTGGGGTTCGAGCAAAAAGCCAAGCGCTTTGGGCACTGATTCATCGAGCAGTAAATTTATGGCGCGATGCAAACTTGCCTCGGAAAATCGGCTTGGCAAATTGGCTCGTTACGCGGCGAGCAGCGCTTGCTGGCTTTCTTCGAGCACGGCAATCGCGGTGCTCCGGCTAACGCTCGGAAACTGATCTAGAAAAGTTTCGAGGCTGTCGCCCGCTTCAAGGTAATCGAACAGCGTTTTCACGGGCACACGGCTGCCCGCAAAGCAGGGGGTGCCGCTCATGCGTTGTGGGTGTTGTGTGATGTGAATGCTTTTCATAGTCGGGGGCTAGCTTCGGAGTCAGGGTGCAGCGGACGAAGATGGTGAGCGGCTTGCCCATTATCGTGTTTTCAGCACGGTTTTGCTGGCGCGCAATGCCCAGCGTAAGGTTACTCGGTTATCTACGTCAGTCGTCGAGCACCGCGCGCAATCCATCGAGCACAAGTGCGACCAGATCGGCGGGCGCTTTCTCAACCAGCGTCGCGCGTCGTGACTGCCAGTCGAGGGCTTTGATTTGATGGGTGTGGATTGAGCCGTCGGTGCGCAGGCCCGTGCCCATGAGCGACACCAACAACCCGCCTGATCGCGCCGCAGCCGCACTGTCGCCCGAAATCGGGCAGACCCATGCCAGTTTCATGCGGGCGTTGAAGCTGCGCGGCGACACCACTAGGCAAAAGTGTGGCCCCTTCATTTCTTGCCCAGAAGCCGGGTCGAATTGCAGATGAAGCACGTCACCGCGATCTGGGGTCACAGCTCGGTGCCCACGGCCTGCATGTCGTCCCAGCCTTCAACGCGGTTCGCCCCACTTGGCGTCGCCGAGAGCAGTTGGTCGAGCGATGGGCGAACCCGACCGGGGCGCAGCCGCAGCTCGCTGCCATGTATTTCCACAGCCAGCGGAGAGCCCGCATGCAGTTGATTTTGTTCAACAAATGATTGCGGAATGGTCACAATCAACGAGCCGCCAGAGCGACGTAAAACAGCGGTCAACATGATGTTGGGTCTCTCGAAAAGTTTTACTTGGATAAAACTATTGTACTGAGTTGCGGGTGCCATCCCATGCGGCGGCACGGGCGTGCCGCCCTATGCGTTAATCTGGCGGAAACCGCAACTGCGAAAACTGTCGGCCCGCTTGAATGGCCTGTCGCTCAATGGCGGTAGCGCTCTCGATCCAGCTCTTTTGTCGGAGAAATTTCAAGAACGCACGGGTCGAAACTTTTTGACGATCAGGCGGCACAAAATAGCTCAGTTTCA
>JANNYE010000002.1:0-22876 GCA_031409935.1 Burkholderiales bacterium
AAGTACTTCGTCGTTCCTGCGAAGGCAGGAACCCAGCGACTTTGGCGGTTTCGTGGCACTTTTGACTAGCTCAAAAGTCGCTAGGCCCCTGCCTTCGCAGGGGCGACGAGTAAAAGTGCTTAATGGAAAATCTCAGTTAAACGGTGTTTTTTCAGTAGCTTGTTTGCTGCTCGCCTCTGCGAAGTGCGTGTAATTTTTCGAATACAGAATTTCGCGTGAGTGAACGTTTGGTAGCCGCCGCAACGGACGGCACACAATTTTGCTGTGTGCATCCTTCGTTCGCTTCGAATCCCCGATAATCTGGGCATGAACCGAAAGCTCCTCAAATCCAGCAAACTCCGCGCTGCGGGCTACGACGAGCGATTGCGCGTCATGGAGATTGAGTTTTCGAGCGGCGATGTTTACGAGTACAAGGGCGTGTCGCCGGAGACGTACCGGCAACTTATGGCGTCGCCCTCGCCAAGTAGTTTCTTTGAAGACAAAATCGACGAAGCCTTCTCGGGCAAACGCATCGGCAAAGTCACTCAGTCCAATGCAAATGACGCGTTTGACACATTGTTTTGCTCCAAATCAAACGACGGCTAGCCGAAGCTTGCTAAGCTGCAAGTCTTTGCCACAAAGCAGCACACACAATGGCGTGGTGGAATAAAACGGGCAGTTCATCGCCCAAAGGCTGGCTACTGGCGCTCCTCGCGGTGGTCATTGCGGCCATTGTTGCTCTGGTGTTTTGGTGGCGCGGCGCGGCGGTGGAGGTGGTGCCTGTCACGACTGGGCCGATTCAGCATTCGCTGGTTTTTTCATCTCGCGTGGCGAGCGTCGCGCGCACTGATCTGGCGAGCACGCTTACAGCAAGAGTCGAAAAAGTGCTCGTACGTGAGGGAGATACGGTGCAGGCGGGGCAGCTTTTGATCGCCCTTGATGATGACGATCTGCGCGCGCAGCTGCAGCAGGCGCAGGCTGCGCTGAGCACTGCGGACGCACGACTGAAATCACAGTTCGAACTGTCCGGGCCGGTGGCCACGCAGAGCTTGGCGCAAAGCCGCGTCAACATGGAATTTGCGCTGAGCGATTTGGAGCGCAACAAAAGCCTGCATGCCAAAGGCTTTATTGGCGACGCCAAGCTGCAGGACGTTGAGCGCGCTGCTACCAACGCCCGCGCCGCGTATCAACAGGCCGCAGCACTCGCCACCGCCAACACGCGCGGCGGTGCCGAGGCCCAGGCCACGCAGGCTCGCGTGCGTGAGGCGCAGGGGGCCGTGCAGGTCGTCCGCGCAAAGCTTGAACAAACCCGCATCGCAGCCCCCGCCGATGGCCGAGTAATCGCGCGCGGCGTCGAGGTGGGCGACGTGGCTCAAGCGGGCAAAAAATTGTTGACCCTAGCCATCACCGGCGAGACTCGATTGATTGCGCAGATTGACGAGAAAAACCTGCGTTTCGTACGCGAAGGCATGCAAGCGGTTGCGTCGGCTGACGCATTCCCCGACATTAAATTTGACGCGGAACTGATCTATCTCGCGCCGTCGGTTGACGTGACGCGCGGCACCGTGGAGGCACGTTTGCGGGTGCCGAAACCGCCACCTATCTTGCGTGACGACATGACCGTGTCTGCCGAGGTGATGTTGGCGCGGAAGCTTAATGTGTTGAGCATTCCGGGGAGTGCACTGCGCGAGGCGGGCGAGCGCAAATTCGTGCTCATGGTGGACGCAGGCACGGCGAAGGAACAAGACGTGAAGATTGGCTTGCGGTCTTTGCAAAGGGTAGAAATAGTTTCCGGATTGAGCGTCGGTGACGCCGTGATTGTTGACGCCAAAGCTCGAACTGGCCAGCGCGTGCGTGGCGTGCGTGTGTCAACTGCGATGCGACCGAAAGGCGTTGATCTGCCGATGCCGGGGCAGTAGCGAGCGATGCGCTTTGAACTACAAATCGCACTCCGCTTCTTGCGCGAAGGACGTGCACAATCGGCGCTAATCGTGGGCGGCGTGATGGTTGGCGTGGCGGTGGTGATTTTCATTTCTGCGCTGGTGGTTGGGCTGCAATCAAACACCATTCGCCGCACGTTGGGCGCGCAGGCGCACATCGTCGCCAAGCCCATTGAGCCTGTCGCACGTGCGCAAATTGACGCGGGCCGCGCGAACATGGCGAACGTGGCCACGGTGCAGACCGCGCCACGCAAAGTGCGCTCGATTGACAATTGGCAGCAGGTGGTTGCCGCCTATGAAAGCGTGTCTGGCGTGGTGGCGGTGTCCGCAATGGTTTCCGGCGCGGCGATTGCCATCCGTGGCGAAGGACGCAACTCGGTGGCTGTGGCGGGCATTGAACTTATGCAGTACGAGCGCATTGTTGATCTCGCTGACAAATTAGTTGCCGGCAATTTGCGGCTGGAGCCGGGGGATGTCTTGGTCGGCACCGAGCTGGCACGCGATCTAGGAGCGGCCATTGGCGACCGCATCACGCTTGCCACTGGAACGGTTGCTAGTGAAGGCGACCAGTTCCGAATCTCGGGCACGCTTGATCTTGGCAATCGAGAGCTAAACCGCAGAGCCGTGTACCTGCCGCTGCGCACCGCACAATCTTTGTTCGGACTGCCCGGAGGGGTCACCTCCATTGACCTGCGCGTGCAGGATGTTTTCACCGCCGATGCGGTTGCCGCCAAAGTTGCAAGCGTCACACCCCTGCTAGTGGAGAGCTGGATGACCACCAACAGCCAATTGCTCAGCGCGCTCAACGCGCAGTCGGCGTCAACCGCGATAATTCGACTTTTTGTATCGATCGTGGTGATGCTCGGCATTGCCAGCGTGCTGGTGGTCGCAGTGGTTCAAAAGACTCGCGAGATCGGTATTTTGCGAGCCATGGGTGCGTCGCGCGGGCAAATGATCCGAGTGTTCCTGTGGCAGGGTTCATTGGTCGGTCTGGTCGGCTCGCTGCTGGGTGCCGGGCTTGCCATTTTGCTGGTGTTTATGTTCACCACGTTTGTACGGGGCGCAGACGGCAGCGCGTTGTTTCCGATTGAATTGACTGGGCAGTTGTTGATAATTTCTTGCCTATTGGCCACACTCTGCGGCACCCTCGCCGCCATTGCGCCAGCGCGACGCGCAGCAGCACTCGACCCGGCAACAGCGATGCGCGCTTGAGCATCGCCGTGCTCGCGCTGGCTGCGATTCACAAGTCCTACAACATCGGCAAGCCGGTGGAGGCAGAGATTCTGCACGGAATCGACTTGACGCTGACCGCTGGCGAATTCGTCGCGCTCATCGGCCCTTCGGGTTCCGGAAAAAGCACCCTGCTCAATATTATCGGGCTGCTTGAGCCGCCCACGTCCGGCCGCGTTGAGATCGCTGGTCGCGCGGTGAGCTATGCCGACGACGACACCTTAACCCGATTACGCGCTGAAACGCTCGGATTCGTGTTTCAGTTTCATCACTTGTTGCCCGCGTTTTCAGCGCTTGAAAACGTGTTGATGCCGCGCATGATCAGCGGCGAAAAAATCACTGAAAAAGTGCGCGCCGAGGCCGCACAGCTGCTGGCATCGGTCGGGCTCAAGGGCGCTGAATCAAAAATGCCATCTGAGCTTTCCGGCGGCATGCAACAGCGCGTGGCGATTGCCCGAGCACTTGCGGTCAAGCCGGCACTGGTGCTGGCCGACGAACCCACAGGCAATCTCGACACCAAAACCGCCGATGACATTTTTGTGATGCTGCGCGCCTTCAATCGCGATTTCGGCACCACGTTTTTAATCGTGACACACGACCCGCGCTTAGCGGCCACCTGCGACCGGCGCATCACGCTGGCCGATGGAAAAATCCAGTCCGATCAGTAGACCCAAACCGAGATTATTCTTTAGGGCACTTCTAGAGTCGCTGGGTTCCTGCCTTCGCAGGAACGACGAAGTGTGTGAATTTTTCTAAAAGGTAAACGTGTTGTCCAACTGGCCGCGCGACGTTCTATTTTTTGCGCTAAGCTTCTAATCTGTACTGCGCTGAAACACGGCAAGCGGGCACAGCGCTCGCCGCACATCGCCCTCAAAACGGCCCACTGATGGAGAAATTTTTTTGATAACCCCTGCCACCCAACTCCGTCACAGTCGCGCCGCTCAGCTGAGCGCGCTGGTGGCTGGCGTACTCGTCATCCTAAGCGGCTGCGCAACGGTAGTTCAGGAGCAAAAACGCTCGCTGCTTGATCGCAAATGTCAGGAGCGGGTGATGAGCATGTTGAACACGGTGTCGCCGATTGCAGCCGAGTCAAACATTCCACAAAAATTTTGCGGCTGCCTCACCAGCAAAGTCGAAGTCGTCAAGCTCGAAGCTGATATCGATAGCGTCAAGGACATCGGCCTAAATCCTGAGACCTTGCGTTTTGTCACCGAGTACATTCCGACCATTCGTGCCTGTGCCAAAGAAACGGGGCTGTGGAAGGGGCTGTAACTAAGGCCTTGAAATAGCGAAGCGCGGTTAAACCGAGATTATTCATTAGGGTTCGTCATCCCCTTCGTCGTTCCTGCGAAGGCAGGAACCTAGCGACTTTGGCGGTTTCGTGGCACTTTTGACTAGCTTGAAAGACGCTAGACCCCTGCCTTCGGCAGGCTCAGGACATGCTTCGCAGGGGCGACGAGTAAAAATGCTTAATGGAAAATCTCGGATGAATAATCTCGGTTAAAACAGTGAGCCCTGCTGCACATTGACCGCCGCACCATGTTTGTTTTTTCGTTCGCCAACATGCGTCCCATCTCCGGTTTTTTTGATGCCTTCCCGCGCTGGGTTTCGTGACCCGTGGGTCTCAAAAATAGCCTGCGCTTCGCTGCGAAACGCCGACCCCTTGCGTGGAATCCACATCAACTGCCGCGCCCGTTGGGCGGCGGCTACCACGTCGATGACAGGGCACGGATAATCGCGCCCCAGCACGCAGCCATATTCGCGCTGAAGGTTGTCAGGCATCAGCCACGGCTCGAAAATAAAATCCGTTGGCACCCGTGACAACGCCGGAATCCACTGCCGCACGAACGCTCCCGTTGGGTCTTGGTCGCGCGCCTGTTTGATCGGGTTGTACATGCGCACCGTGTTGATGCCAGTGGTGCCCGATTGCATTTGCACCTGCGGGTAGTGAATGCCGGGTTCGTAGTCCAAAAACTCGCGCGCCAAATGCAGCGCAGGCTCGCGCCAGTGTTGCCACAGGTGATAGCTCGAAAAACTTACCAACAGCGCACGCATCCGAAAGTTGATCCATCCGGTCGCGGCCAACATGCGCATGCAGGCGTCGATCATGGGCAGCCCCGTCTCACCACGTGCCCATGCCGTTTGCAACGCGGCGTTGTAGTTATCTTCACGCAACGCTGCGTACGCGCGGTGCATGTTGGTAAATTCAATGCTCGGATCACTCTCCAGTTTTTGAATAAAGTGGCAGTGCCAGTGCAGCCGTCCCTCGAATGATTTGAGCGAGGCAAGCCAACCCGGTGCGCGTTGACTTTCGTGCATCGCCAACAGTTTTGCGCGCTGCTGCCATATCGCGTGTACTGCCTCGCGCACTGACAACGTGCCGTAGGCCAGATGAGTGCTGATTCGCGAGCAGGCGCTGGCCGCCGACAACGGGCTCGACATCTCAAACCGATAGTGCTGCCCCCGCTCATTAAAAAAGCTGTGCAAATCGGCCATAGCAACGCTGCGACCGCCGCGTTGGCGCAGCGGCTTATCTTGCCCATTAGCCCCTTTAGCCGCCAAACGATGCAGCGGCACGATGCCGTGACTGTCTAGTGCGGCGGCAGCTTGGGTGCCCTGCGACGGCACCGCTAGCGGCGCATTTTTCATGCGCCGCATCCAGTGCGCCGACCAACGATCACGGTCCTTGAGCCTGCGCACCACGGCCGCGTTGGGCGACTCGTGCCACGCAACGCAATTGATACGACACCATGCAGCCACGCGCTTGTCGCGAGCATAGGTCGCGCCGTTGCCGGTTTCTTCATGGCTCCACATATTGAATGCACCCGCGTGCTGTTTGATGGCGGCGAGCACATCGACCATTTCACCGACCCGGGTGATGAGCTGGAGACCCATCGCGTTTAAGTCAGATTGCAGCGTTTGCAAACACTCATTAATGAACGCCACATGCTGCGCGGCCACATCGGGCTGCGCCATCAGGCTCGGCTCATAAACATATAGCGGCAGCACCGGGCCGCGTGCGCAGGCTTGCATCAGTGGCGCATGATCGTGGGTTCGCAGGTCGCGCTTAAACCAGACGACGTTGACCATCGGGCTCACACCGGAAAACGGTCGCGGCGTACCTGATTCCAAAATGTAGTGAAGGATCGCTTCAGCATTGTCGGATTGCCGAAGGCGCGCGGTGCCGCTTGCGCGTTGGGCGCAACCCGCGCGATCAGTTCGTTGTAGAACGGATTGAGCGTGTCGATGGCGGCTGGTCGATGCGCGCACAGCGCCGCCGCAAGCTGGTTCGTGCTGCCGATCAAAACGGTTGAGCAGCGCGACCTCATGGCGTCCATCACAAACTGCCAACGGGCTCGTGACCACGGATAACGCGTATGAAAATCGGTATCGATGACACCCACCGCCGCGCGGTCATCGGGCAGATGCAATGACCACGGGTGCATCAGCCACGCCGCCTCCTGCGGCGCTTCACTAGCTGCGTCGGCATGTGGCGCGAAGGGCAAACACAACACGTCCGGTTCAATTGTGGGATCGATATCTGATGGCTTTGGCGGACGGGCGGTGCTGCCTTGGCTTCGCGCCAACGCATCGAGCGCCTCGTAGGTTTGGTCAATCACGCTGCCGCTGCAATCCACGCCTGGCGCATAGCGGGCAACGTTCTCCGCGTTAAACAAATACGGCTTGCCGGTCCAGGTGCCCGCTACCCATTGCCACGACAGCGTGTTTGACGCAATGTCGCCGTCGAGCAGGTGCGCGTACATCCAGTTCGCGCCGGCGTGCCAGCTCACTTTGCGAATGTGCACGACATATGAGGCGATCCACATTCTTGCGTGGTTGTGCAGATAGCCGGTGCGGTACAGCGCACGCACTTGCTGATCGATAATTGCCACACCGGTGGAGGCGGTGCGAATGTCGTCAGGCAATTGATCGGCATACGCTTTCGCGGGAGCCGCGTGAGGCTCGTTCCAAATGCCCTCACCCAGGCGCATCCACACATGTTGAAAATATTCACGCCAGCCAAACTCAAACGCCAACTTGGCGTCCCAAGTCAAAGCGTGACGCGTGTGAATGTTTGCCAGCAATTCCGGGATCGACACGATACCGTGCGTGAGGTAGGGCGACAATCGGGTGACCTCCCCCGATAGAAAATTGCGCGTGAGCGCGTAACCCTCGGGATCAATGCGCGCGGCACGCTCAAGCGCGTGAGTGCGAGTCGGCGGAAAAACATCAGCGCTTAACGTCATCGTTCAAGGCTCGCCTAAAGCCGCCTCATTTGCCCTTTCCGGAAAACGCTTGCGCCATCCCGCGCAGCCCGTGCACGATAAACGCGATCAATTGGCGCTCAACCAGCGGATCGCCCGCCACGTTCACATCAATGGACAACCGCGCCACCCGCTGGTCGCTCAGATAGTGCAGTAGCGCGCCCAGCGCAAACTGAAACCCCCAAGCGGCATGGGCTTGAGTGAAACCCGGATGGGCTTTCGCCAATTCACTCTGCAGTGCCTGAATAAAATCAGACGCGACAGGGTCAAAATATTGGCGAATCGCGCGATCTTCCTCAGCGCCCTGTTGGGTCAGCCCACGGGCGACGAACAACGCATAGCTGTCGCCTTCGGGGTTGGCACGCATGCGCACCACCGGCGACACCAATGCTGTGACGATACGCTCCAGTCGGTCACCAGCGGAGACGGCCAATGCAGCCTGCAAATCGAGGCTGCGCTGGGCGACTATGCCGCTCCAGTGGCCAAACACGGCATCATAGAGCTCTTGTTTTTGGCCAAAGTAATAGCCCACCAACGCTAATGGCACCTTGGCCTCAGCGGCAATTTGGCGAATGGTGACGGCGTGGTAGCCGAAGCGCGCGAACAGCCGCTGCGAGGCGTCGAGAATGTTTTGTCGACGGTCGGGACGCGCGGGCCGATCATTTTTATCGCCATCCGGGCGCGTATCCGTAGTAGCTTTCATGCAAAATTCCAACGATTCATCACACCGATTCTGTCAGACTGCGATGTGCGGAAGACGTTCCTGTTCATTCCTGAACTTTTTGGCCGCTTTCGGGTCGCGTGCTGCGCGCGATCCGCACTGAATTTTCTGAATGTTTTCAACCTCCGTAAGCTTCGCGGCCTAAATGGAGCAACAGGAACTCACTTGCAAAACGTCGGCGCTGCCCCACTTCATTTTGCAGAGCGTCTAAAAAGCGCTCCTTATTACTTATGCACCGCAGAGCCTTTCTCAAGCTAGCCGCCAGCGCGGGTAGCGCACCTCTCATCATGCCGTTCAACGCTCAAGCCGCCGCACCCACCTCGCTGCCCTCCATGGCACCCTTTGCATCGCTCAAAAAATCGCCGCGTATGCCCGTGCTGTTTGTTGGGCATGGCAGCCCTATGAATGCCATTGACGACAACCCGTGGCGACAAAGCTGGCAAGCGCTCGGGGCTGAGTTTGGGGCCAAGTACCCAACGCCGCAGTTAATTTTGTGTATTTCCGCGCACTGGTTGACTGAGGGTTGGCAGCTAACGGCGATGGCACAGCCAAAGACGATTCATGATTTTGGCGGCTTTCCTCAGGCGTTGTTCGATCAGCAATACCCAGCGCCGGGCGCGCCCGTTACGGCGAGAGAAATTTCACTCAGCATCAGCAAGCCAAGCATCGCGCTCGATCAACACGAGTGGGGGCTTGACCACGGCACCTGGTCGGTGTTGAAACCGATGTTCCCCGCCGCCGCCATTCCGGTGCTTCAACTGAGCATGGACTACGCGCGGCCCGCAGCCGAGCATGCGCTTCTGGGCCGACAGTTGGCAAAACTGCGAGACTACGGCGTGTTGATTGTCGGCAGCGGCAATATCGTGCACAACCTGCGCGCCATGAAGCGCGACGCGAGGCCCGAGCAATCCTACGCTTGGGCGGCAGAATTCGATCAGAAAGTTGCCCTCCAGATTGAGCAAAAGCAACTCACAGCACTCACCGGTTTTCAGTCGCTCGGAAAACTCGCGCAGCTCGCCCATCCGACCTACGAGCACTATTTGCCGCTTCTCTACGCGGCGGGTGCGACGGACGCGAAGGACAACGCGCGCTTTTTTAACACCGACTTTCAGGGCGCGTCGATTTCGATGCGATCAGTGGTTTGGAGTTGACGAGCGCGGTGCGGCGCAATGGCAGATGTTTACGTTGATCAGCTTTTCTGTTAAAGCCCCTATTTAAAAGGGCTCGCTCAGCTTTTAATTCATTATCGACTTATGACATATTTTTGATCTACGCCCTTCTAAATAAGGGGTTTCCGCCAAAAGCTATTGTGCTTTGATTAACGTCGTCAGATCAGCGGCCATCGCGTCCGCACCCGATTCGTGGCGGATCATCAGGCGCAATCGGCCCTGCGGGTCAAATGCATACATCTGCGTTGAGTGATCCATGAGGTAGGTGGTGTCGTCCTTCACCTGCGCTTTTTGGTAGATGATCTTGAACTCTTTCGCCGCAGCGGCGGTTTGCTCATCGCTGCCATACAGCGCGGCAAAGCTCGGGTTAAACGCGCGAACGTAGTCGGTGAGCACTTTTGGCTGATCGCGCTTGGGGTCTACGGTGACGAACACCACTTGCACTTTCGCCGCATCCTCCGGTTTCATCTTGCCGATGGCGGTGTTGATCGTGGTCATGGTGGTCGGACAATAATCGGGGCAGAACATGTAGCCGAAAAAAAGCAACGTAGCCTTGCCTTTATAGCTCTCCAGCGTGCGTGGCTCTCGGGTAGCCGCGTCATTTAGCGAAAGCGATTTGCCAAACGCGGCACCGGTGATGTCGGTGGCGTTGAACTTAACGTCGTTTTTTTCGCCGCTACAAGCGCTGAGGGCGAGCGCTAACAGCAGCGTGGCTAGCAAACGCACGCTGCTGCCAGCGTTAGTGTTTGTGGTCGGCATGGTCATGCGCGCCCGGCTTCTCGGCCGTGACTTGTACCGTGACCTCGCCAGCCTTTTCAAACTTGAGCTTGAGCGGGAATTTTGCGCCCTCTTTGAGCCCGTCCTTCAAACCGATCAGCATGACGTGAAAGCCACCCGGCTTCAGCTCCGCTTTGCCATTGGCGGGAATATCCAGCGACTTAATTTCGCGCATTTTCATCACCCCCGCTTCGGTGACCATGCTGTGAATCTGAATGTCTTTGGCCACATCACCCGACACGCCAATCAGCTTGTCTGCCTCGCCCTTATTGTCAAAAACCATGAAGGCGGCCGAGTTTTTAACCGCCCCCGGCGTAGCACGCGCCCACGGATGATTGATGTTGATGCTGCCGATTTTGACGTCTTGCGCAAGGGCGGACGCAGACACGATAGACGCAAGTAAGAGGATAAGTTTTTTCATGCTTTTAGTAGGAGTGCCGCAACATGCGTGAGGTTAAGGGGTGGGTCGCGACAGAGCCGCTCCTACAAAGCCCAGAGCATTGCGGCGGCCATCAGCGCCATGCTCAGGTCTTCGATCAGTGTCACTTTTGACATCGGTAATTTGAACACGGTTCCCAGACAGGCGCATTCGATTAATTGCCGTTTGCGGAGAGCGTTCAACACACCCGCCGCGCTAATCAGCATCACAGCCAAGGTCAGCCAATGTGTGACTTGCGGTTGCCAGCGCGTCAGATACGCCACGCCCAGCGCCAATTCGATAAACGGATACGCCCAAGCGTAAACCGTGCTCTTTGCAGCGATCAGGTCATAACCACGATACGCCTGCACGAAGCCACGTAAGTTAAGCAGCTTGAAGAAACTGAACACCAAGAAGAAGCCCGCCATGAAGTCCGACATCCATTGGTGCCAATGACGTGCCTCAACGCCCCGTTGCGCGTGAACAATCCACGTTACGCCGAGAAGGAAACCAACAATCAACAGTAGCGGTTTGTAGGTGGCGAAAAATCCTTCGCTGTCCCTGTCGCTGGCTCCCGAATCAGCGGAAGTGTTCGCGCCAAACGTGGGTGGAGCCACAGCAATCGTGTATTTGCCTGCGCCCGCCAGCGCGATTTGCATCACCTCAAGCGACGCATCCGCATGCACACCGTGCAACACGGCTTGGGGCGGATCAAGCGTCACCTGCACCTTGTCAGCAAAACCCGACAGCGCTTTGGTGGCACGGCCAACGCAAGCGCCGCAGTGCATGCCGGAGAGAGTGAAGGTTCTGTTCATTCTTTACAGGTTGCGATGAATGTGCGGATATCAACTGATTGATATTCGCGCAGCGGTTCGGTGGCGCGACTAAACCGCCAACAATTCCACATCAAACATCAGCGTCGCGTTCGGCGGAATCACCCCGCCCGCGCCTCGTGCGCCATAGCCCAAGGCTGCGGGGATGATGAGCGTGCGCGCGCCGCCGACTTTCATGCCCTGCACGCCTTCGTCCCAGCCTTTGATGACGCTGCCAGCGCCTAGGTCAAAGGCGAATGGATCGCCTCGATCTTTGCTGGAATCGAATTTGGCGCCTTTGCTGCCGTCGTTGTAGAGCCAGCCGGTGTAGTGCACTTGCACATACGCGCCCGCTGCGGCTTCTGCGCCGTCTCCCACGGTAGTGTCGATGTATTGAAGGCCTGAGGCGGTAGTTTGCATAAAAATTTTGCTTTAAAGATTTGCGGAAGCGCAGAATCGTAGCAGGGAGGCGGGATTGCGAATAGGCGATTCGGCACTACAAAACCGAACCGGCGCTGCTTGCGTACCCTGCAAGCGTTGCCAGCATCGCCAGCATCCTGCTGGTAACGTCGCGATGCGGCTCGGCAAAATCTGAACCGAATGTTAAGAAAATGTGGGGATTTATGAACATGAGTGCGAAAAAAGGTTGGGTGCTGGCGGTTGTCGCTACTGCCGGTTTTGCGGCAACGGCGGCCTCGGCTCAGTCCGCCAACGGCACTAGCGGGCGCCTTTTGGCCACCGGCGGCGTGTCGACCATTGAAGGTGCAGGCGGCGGTGGCTTGTCGACCTGGGCGCTGATCACCGGCTACGGCACCGACAGCCAGATTGGCGCGAACGTTCACTACACCGGAGCCAAAACGCGCGACTATTCGCTGCAATCGGGCGGCGTGGCGATTGGGCTTTACGACCGCGTAGAGCTGTCGTATGCCAATCAACAGTTTGACACTAAAGACGTGCTGACCGCGATCAGCCCAACGCTGCGCGGTTACAAGCTCAAGCAGGATGTGTTTGGCGTCAAGGTTCGCGTGCTCGGCAACGCGGTTTACGATCAGGACACATGGGTACCGCAGGTGTCAGTTGGCTTGCAGTACAAGGACAACAAGGACGCCACGGTGATCCCTTTTTTGAACGGCGCGCTGGCGGCGCTCAAGCCGAACATCAAAACCAGCGGCACCGACTTTTACATCGCGGCCAGCAAGCTGTTTTTGGCGCAAAGCATGCTGATAAATGGCACGGTGCGCTTCTCAAAAGCCAATCAGTACGGTTTGTTGGGCTTTGGCGGCCCGGATGGCCAGCGCTATCAGCCTGAGTTTGAAGGCTCGGTAGCGTACCTGCTGCGTCGTGATTTGGTGATTGGTGCTGAGGCTCGCGTCAAGCGCGGCAACCTCAAAAATCCAGCGTTGAATCTGCGCGAGCAGGCGGCGTGGGACGTGTTCTTGGCGTATTTCCCGAGCAAAAACGTGTCGATCACGGCGGCGTATGTTGATCTTGGCGAAATCGTCGGCGCGTTGACCGCAAATCGTCGCCAGACCGGCGCTTATGTGTCGCTACAAGCGGGCTTCTAGTACGTCGACACGTAAATTTCGGGATAAGAAAAGTGCCGAATTTTCGTGTCAGGCTAGGCGCAAAGCACAACAATAGCTAGCTATTGTGAGCATTTGTAACGACGCATGGCGCGGAAAGGCGGTGCTTTTATGTCTCGAAATTTATGTGGCGACGTACTAGCCCTCAGCTACGCATCCAAGCGTTGCCCCATAAATTGAGCGCGCGCGGCCCATGCGGCCACTCGCGAAACGGTTGTTCCGGCGTCATAAGTTCAAGCTCCGTCGAAAATTCAATTTTGTACCCGTCCGGGTCTTCAATCATGAAGAACAGATTGTTGCCAACGCCATGCCGACCCGGCCCCCACCACAACGGGATTTCAAGGTTGCCGCAGTGGTCTGCCCAGTCGCGAATCGCGTTCCAGTTCGGCACTTCATAAGCATGATGATCCGCGCCCGAATGCGGCGCACGGAACACAGCAAAGCTGTGATGCTCTTCGTCTGAACGCACGAACGCCGATGACAGGTCGCCGTCGGTATCGAGCACACGATCAGATTCGATAAACCCGAGCTGGTCGCGATAGAACTCAAGCATGGTCAGGGTTTGCGTCGACGCGCACACAAAATGTTGCAGTCGCGCGGGCAACGTCACATGCGTAAGGATTTGGCTGCTTTCGGCCTCGGACGCAACGCAAAACAAAATCATGCGCCGGTCAGGGTCGCGCAGTCCGAATGCGTGTTCGCCGAGCAGCTCCCGCAATTCAGCGGCAGCCGAATATAGCTCCACGCCAATGCTTTCAAGGTGCGCGCGATAAGCGGCCCAGCCCGAATGCGTGGGGAAGGTATACGCAATCATCGGCACCGATTTACGGCTCCCGCTACGAAACAACATCCAGCGATTTGTGCCGCGAACTTGCCACACCTCATGCGCGATTTCAATGACTGGATCATCGAGCAGCGCTGCGTACCACTCGGCGCAGGCTTTGGCGTCCTCGGTGGCACGCTCGACGAGCAGCAAACGTGCGCTCCACAGCGGCGAACGGGACGGGGCAGTCGGGGCGGATAAATTGGGCATGTGGGAAATGTACGACGGCTGAGACAACACCGCAATCAACCCGCGCCTGCAAAGTCACGCCCCTACCGTGCGCGATGGCCAAGTAGCCGCGCTGGCAGCATCAGCACGGCTTTAAGCAGCGCGAACACCGCGTCAAATGTGATGCCTATCAAACGAAACGGCAGAGCGAGCAACCAAAACAGCGGCCACAGCACCAGCGCTAGCAGCGCAATAGGCCAGCTCACCACCAGCAAAATGAGCCAACCGATCAGTAGCAACATAAATTTCATTACCAACTCCAAGTTAAGCCGCAGCCCACCACTAACGAAACAACGCTGCCACGCTGGTCAACAACACCATGCTGGTGGCGGCTCCTGCGGCACCTGCAACGTTGAATCGGCGGGCGTACGCCTTGCTGTTATGCCACGCGACCGCTACGTTTTCGCGCATCATGAAAAACGCAGCGAGCACGGCGATCGTGGCGGTGCTGTTGAAGATGAGGAAGGTGTTAAGCAGGTCCATCAAGATTCTCCATGGATGCTGCCAGTTATTACGTAGACAGCGGGTTTCGATGGGGTGAACTTTAGCTGTCGCCGCTGCGCACCGAAACAGGCTCGCGACGAACCGCGTAAATCGTCACGTCAGTCGCGGAAATCAAGCGCAAATCGGACACGCGCTGAGCGACGTGATCCCGTGGCGTTGCCACCACGGCGCGCGCTATTTCGCCTTGGTAAAGTCCCCCGCTACGAACGACGATAGCTCGCCCAACTTGATGTACTTTTGCACCACGACATCAAAGTCAGATTTTTTCAATTGCGTGATGCGCGCTTCGAGATCGCGCACAAAATCATAGCTACGACCCGAGTCGCTGAGCGAGACCAACTGTGCCGCCAGCGAGGCATCTTGCGAGCGGCGCAGGGTGCGCTGATCGAGCAGCGACTGTCGATTCGCGTTGAACTCGTCGTCGGTCAAATCCCCGTTGGCAAGCTTTTGCAACTCATCTTTGAGCGAGGCTTCCGCTTTGGCGGTATTTTGCGGATTGGCGATGAAACCAAAACTCCAGGTCGCGTTGTCGGAGAAAGTGGGCACAGCGAGGCTGCTAAACACGTCGTAGCTCAAGCCCTCCTTTTCACGAACGCGCTGAAACAGGCGTGCGCCCGACGATCCACCGATGATGAAGTCGGCCAACACCAGCGCTGGATAGTCCACCGCTTTATCCTGCAACGGAAAGGCCACACGCGCGACATAGGTGGTGTTTTCTTTGTCGGGCGTGGCCAGCTTTTCTGTTTTCACAGCCACGCTACGATGCTCGCGGATCAACCGTGAGTAACGGATTGACGATGTGCTCGCGGCAAATGCCCGCGTCACCGTGGCCTTCACCGCTGCCGCATCGAAGTCGCCCACCACGGCGAGCTGCGCCGCAGACATGCCACGCATCAGCGCGGCATAGCGCACCACTTGATCGCGCGTCACCGCTTTCAGGTCGGCAATGTGTTCAACCACTGTCGGCACGTAGCGCGCGTCCCCCTTCAGGTAATGCGAAAAATGCCGCTCAAGTGCTGTGAAGGCGACGCTCTCTGGGTCTTTCGATGACTCCTCCAACGAAGTGATCATTTCTTTGCGCACCAGCTCCAACTCATCGGCCGGGAAGGTGGCGGTTTTGTAGACCTGCGCTACAAAACTAATGAGTTCTGGCACAAAAGCCGTTTTGGTCTGGAACGAACCGCCGCTCAGGCTAATGGCACCCGAGGCGCGCAAATTGTCCAGTCGATCACGAATCTGCTGCCGGGTGAGCCCCTGCGCGCCGCGCATGACGAGTGCGTTGGCGATCTCGTCCACGGCCACCTTGCCCGCCCTGCTCTTCTCGTCACCATAGCCAATGCGGATGGCCATTTGCACCGTGGCACCGCGCGTCTTTTTCGGCAGCAACACCACCTTCATGCCATTGCCCAGCGTTAACCGCTCCAACCGCTTCTCAATGGCCACCGGTGCCGTGTCAAACACTTCACCCTCGCCCAGGCTGGCGTCACCCTTGTAGTCAGCCAGCAACGTGGTCAACGCGGGCCGCTCGGGCATCTCGGCGCGGTCTGGTTTGGCGGTGGGCACGAAGCGGCCCAAGGTGCGGTTCTCGCGCTTAAGGTAAGCATTAGCAACGCGATTGACATCCGCTAAAGTGACCTTGTTGATACGGTCACGTTGGTAGAAAAAGAATCGCCAGTCGCCAAGCGCAATCGCCTCGGACAGCGCCACCGCAAAGCGCCCGGAGTCAGCCACCGTCTGGTCATAGCTCTTGGTAATTTGTAGCTTTACGCGGGCAAGCTCCTCGGCACTGAACGGCTTTTTGCCAGCGCTTTCGATGCTTTGCAGGAGCACGTCGCGCGCGCCGTCAAGCGACTGCGCTTTGTTGAGCGTTGCCCAAAACCCCAGCAGTGTGGAATCAAACATGGTGTCGCTTTCTTGCTCGACCGACACCGCGAGCTTTGCCTTCACCAGCGCTTGATACAGGCGACCTGCGGGCTCGGTGGTCATGAGATTTGCCAGCACCTGCAACGCGGCGGAATCAGGGTGCGCCGCGGCGGGCACCCGATACGCGGCGAAAAGATATTGGCTGTCACCCACGCGGCGCACCGTGACTTCACGCTCGCCGTCCTGCGTCGGCTCAACCGTCCACAGCTTAGGCAGCGTGCGGGCAGGGCGGGCAATAGCGCCAAAGTTGTCAGCAATCCAGCCGAGCGTTTGGGCCGGGTCAAACTTGCCCGCCACCAGCAACACCGCATTGTCGGGCTGGTAGTAGGTGCGATAAAACGCTCGCAAATTGTCGATGCCGACGTTCTCTATGTCGCTGCGGTTGCCAATGGTCGAGTTGCCATAGTTGTGCCACGCATAGGCGCTGGCAAACACCTTTTGATACAGCGTGCCCTGCGGGCGGTTTTCACCCATCTCGAATTCGTTGCGCACCACGGTCATTTCCGTATCCAGCTCTTCGCGAAGGATGTTGGAATTGACCATACGCTCGGCCTCCATCTCAATGGCCCACTTGAGATTGGCGTCTGACGCGGCGAAGCTCTCGAAATAGTTGGTGCGGTCAAGCCACGTCGTGCCGTTGCTGATAAAGCCGCGATTGGACAGGTCTTGCCACAGCTTTGGGTACTTCGGCGTGGATTTAAACAACATGTGCTCCAGCAAATGCGCCATGCCCGTTTCGCCGTAGCCCTCATGCCGTGAGCCCACCATGTACGTCACATTCACGGTGATTTTCGGACTCGAAGCATCAGGGAAAATCAGGATCCGAAGGCCGTTGGATTTAAGCGTGTACTCGCTGATGCCCTCTACCTTCGGGCCTGCCTCGAAGGCGGGGTGCGAGATCGGCGCCGTTGGTGCGGGAGGTGCGGGCTGAGCCAAGGATGCGCCAGTGGCGACAACAATAGAGGTAGTCGCTGCGCACAGCCAGCGTAAAAGCTTAAACGTCATGGGGAAACATCAAAAAGCGGAGGCGAAGTAGACATTCTGCCAACAGCCGAAGTTCATCGTGTATTTGCCTCCCCTACCGCGTGGGGGAGATGGCTGAATCCCGGATGAGTGCCCGGGGGAGCCATTACTCGCCGCGAAGCGCGGGCGCGCACCACGTGGCACCTTCACCCGCGTAGCCGTTTGCCAGCAGCGCCGAATAGGCCGTGCGCGACTGCGTCCAGCGGTGGCTCACCGCTCCCGCGTGAAACGTTTGGTACACCGGCGACATACCCATCGGGCAGGCACCTCCGGCGCGCACGCGGCCAACAGCAAAGTTACTTTCGACCAGCGGGTTAGCCCATTCACCCGCCAACCGCTGCGCCACGGCTCGGTCGGTCGTCCAGAACGTACCGCCGAAGGGGCTTGGATACTTCACCGAGTACAGACGCAGCAAATCGGCGGGCAAGCGATCAGCTGGAGTCATCGAAAAGGCTCGGAAGGTGTAGCCCGTCAACACAAAACCGACCTCCATCCAGTCCCATTCAACGAGCCACGGGCTTTGTCGGGATGGCGTGAGCAAAAAACCTACCGGTCCGCCTAGGCCCGGCGTGAAGGTGCCCGTCCAAAAATACGCCAGATCCGTGACGCTATTGAACGCGGCCACCTGAACACTCGCAGTCAGTGTCTCGCTCACATTTGCGCCCGACCTTTCAACGCTCGAAACATCGCTTGCATCAGTAATATCCACTTTGATAGTTTGTAGTCCACGCGGCAGTCCGGGCACCATGAATCGACGATCCCTGTCACATGTAATCGCGTCATTCAGCGACCGGAGCGGCGTGCGGAGATGCGTCAACACCACCGAGAGTGCGCCCGCCGTGTATTGCACCTCGCCGAGCAACGGAAATCGGGCATCAAAGCAATAGGTTTTGCCCGTCGTTACCAACACCTCGAAGGGTGCGTACTCCACCACCGAAGTCGGCAAAAAAATGGCGGCCTGCGCATGGGCGGAAGGGACGCACGCCGCGAATAACCACAGCGCGAAAGCGAGCCGATGAGTCGTCTGCCTCAAAAGTTTAATCATGGATGAAATTCCGCCTATGGGTTGGTGAACGAAGAGACGTTCGAGAATTCAATGTGCCATTCGATATCCAAGTCAGCCCCAACAAGCACGAATGCGACGCCCGCTTGTCCGGTGCGAAAGTACGGCGAGGTGGCGTCAACGTCATCCGACGTGAATTCCGGGCTGGCTCCTCCAATCGTGTACCGCAAGTATCTCGATTGCTGCCAAATGTTAGAGCCGACCAAAAATCTTTTTGATGTCGATGTATTCCACACCTAGCAGGTGTTGGGCTGATCGTTTAATGGAGGGGCATACGCGAGTGTCTTGAGGAACTCACCGAACACCGGGGCTCTGCAGTTTTCGTCCTGCGGCGCGCACGCCGGATTTGCGGGCCGAATGTCCCAAGATTGCAACATAGACGTAGTGGTCGTTTGCGAAAGGCCACACCATTTCGATGCACCCGAGTAAAAGATTACGCCTTTGGCATCGAAATCTTGGGCAAAATCACTATCACTCACCACCTGTGTCATTGCCGCAAAGTGGGTTTAGGATCCGCTATTTTCGTAATTGCTTGGGGTCACTGTGAAATCGAGCACTTGGTAGGTATGGCCGCTCGGCATGGCTTTGGGCACCCAAAAACTGCCGTAGGTTTTCCACACACACACCATCGGATCTACAGTGGTGTCACAAACTCGCCCTTTGCCGACTGAAAAGTTGGGTGGCAAGCTGGATAAGGGTTCGACGGCGGCTTTTTGTATTTCACCGCCTTTCGCGCGCTCAGTGATTGTGACAACATCGACCGGATAGCCCTGCCCACAAAGATACTTCGCTTCTTTGTCGGTCACATCAAATCGACGTACTCCGTTCATCGCACCGTTTTTGTTGGTGGTGCCCTCAAGCCTTGTTAGCGGGCCGTCAATGCCGAATTGGTTGAAGATGATCGGGGGAAGTTTTCCGGCTGCCGCCGACTCCGCTGATGGCTCGCAATAACGCGTGATGGCGGTGGACAGATCTTGCGCGCTCACCAAATTGGCGCACGCAATTGTCATTAAAAGTGCAATGCAGCGCGCTAGCAGCGTGGTGAGTGGCGAATAACTTCTCGGTGGATATTTTTGTTTATCTGTAGATACGTTGAGAGAAACCGAACCGAGGAAGAAGCGCCGCATGATGATTCTTTGTCTATATGATGAATGAATACAAAATGTACGACTTGTCGGGAATGGATTAGTTGCATGACGATGCCCCCGATGCTGCACGATTGGGAAAACGAAGCGATGTCATCCTCGTCAACGCGAAGGATGACGTTGAATGCACCGATGACCGTATTGATTTAAATCGAGATTATTCATTGGAAAATTTAGGTACTTCGTCGTTCCTGCGTAGGCAGGAACCCAGCGATTTTGGCGGTTTCGTGGCACTTTTGACTAGCTCGAAAGACGCTAAGCCCCTGCCCCTTCGGCAGGCTCAGGACATGCTTCGCAGGGGCGACGAGTAAAAAATGCTTACTGGAAAATCTCGGTTAAATCGTTGGGTGCCGCGTGAGCCTTCGCTGAAGCTTGGGATGACAATTTGCGCTCAGAAATTGTCCTATCCTCGGTAAGCGCGCACTTAGCCGCGCATGTCCCAAGCCGCCTGGCGCGGCTAAGTCCGCTCGTACAGGAGGCTCGAACGAACAGCACTGGGTCACCCATGCACGAAGGGCTAAGCGGTCGAGTTTTCCGCCTGAATCGCCCACAGCCTTGCGTAGAGCCCGTGTGCATCGAGCAGTTCCGCGTGTGTGCCGCGCTCGACGATGCGCCCCATGTCCATCACCAAAATGCAATCGGCGTCGACGATGGTGGACAAACGATGCGCAATGATGAGCGTGGTGCGTTCACGGCTGACGGCGCGGATTTCCGC
Source organism: Burkholderiales bacterium (assembly GCA_031409935.1). Taxonomy (GTDB): domain Bacteria; phylum Pseudomonadota; class Gammaproteobacteria; order Burkholderiales; family Casimicrobiaceae; genus Casimicrobium. The sequence goes on from JANNYE010000002.1 coordinate 20,319, forward strand.
CTGAATCGCCTTTTCACTTTCGGAATCAAGCGCGGAGGTTGCTTCGTCAAACACCAGAATCGCCGGGTTTTTGAGCAAGGCGCGGGCGATGGCGACGCGCTGTTTTTCGCCGCCGGACAATTTGAGGCCGCGCTCGCCGACGGGCGTTTGCAAACCTTGCGGCAATTTTTCGATGAACTGATCGAGACGTGCAGCGCGAATCACAGCGTTAAGTTGCTCATCACTCGCCGTCGGAAAGCCGTAACGCAAATTGAATTCGAGGGTGTCGTTGAACAACACGGTGTCTTGCGGCACGATGGCGATGGCAGCGCGCAGGCTCGATTGCGTGTAATCGCGCACGTCTTTGCCATCGACACGAATCACGCCACTCGTGACGTCATAAAAGCGAAACAGCAGCCGCGCCAGCGTGCTTTTGCCACCACCACTCGGGCCAACCACCGCAAACGTTTGTCCGGCGGGTACATGAAAATCTACGCCTTGCAAAATGATGCGATCCGGCTCATAGGCAAAGCGAACGTCCTCAAACGCCACTTCGCCCGCCACCGGTTTGTCCGCACCGAGTGCGGTCGCGTCGGGGCGATCCGCCACTTCCTGATGCTCGTTCATCAAACCAAACATGCGCGCCATGTCGGTGAACGACTGACGAATTTCGCGATAAATCACGCCAAGAAAATTGAGTGGCGCGTACAGCTGAATCAAGAACGCGTTGACCAACACTAAATCGCCCACAGTCATATTGCCCGTGATGACGCCGTCAATTGCGCGCCACATCACGAGGCTCGCGCCCGCCGCGATGAACAGGCTCTGGCCAAGATTTAAGAGCGATAACGAGGTCTGCGAGCGCACCGCTGCTCGCTCCCAGTTTTGCAAACTTTTGTCGTAACGATCTGCCTCAAACCGCTCGTTGCCGAAATATTTCACGGTCTCGTAATTGATCAAACTGTCGATCGCTTTGCTGTTGGCCTTCGAGTCCAGCTCGTTCATTTCTTTGCGAAACACGGTGCGCCATTCGGTCACTGAGATCGTGTAAATAATGTAGCCAATCAACGTGACCAGCGTGATGGTGACAAACGTCCAGTCGTAGTTCCACGCGAGAATGCTGGCGACCAATGCGAGCTCAATCAGCGTCGGCAAAATCGAAAACAACAGGTAGCTGATCAGCGATGAAATACCTCGCGTGCCGCGCTCGATGTCGCGCGTCAAGCCGCCAGTTTGCCGCGCCAAATGGAAGCGCAGCGACAATCGGTGCAAATGCTCGAACGTCTCCAGCGCGATGCGACGCACGGTGCGCTGCGTCACCTTGGCAAAGAAAAATTCACGCAGCTCAGTGAACAACGTGACCGACAAACGCGCGAGGCCATACGCAACCAACAGAGCGACAGGCACAGCCAACATCGCCTTCTCGACACTCATGCGGTCGACGACCCATTTCAGCACGATCGGAACGCTGACGTTGGCCACTTTGGCCATCAACAAGCAGGTCAGGGCGACCGCGATTCGTGCTTTGTGTTGCGCGAGATACGGCAGCAACAACGCGATCGCATTGGCGCGCGTGATCGACGGCGCAGGCGCGTTGGCCGGCGCGGCCTCGGACGTTCTCACGAGCGCGTGAGCTTTCCCGCTATCGCAAAATCCCGCAAAATTTTCAAAAATTCCTGCATCCGCGTCGGCTTGGTCATGTAGGCGTCACAGCCGGCAAACTTCGCCCGCAAACGATCCACTGCGCCGCTGCGCGAGGTCAACATAATGAGCAGCGTCGGCGCTTTGGTACCCAACGCACGCAGCTTTCGCAACACTTCGGGCCCCTGCATCCCGGGCATTTCAAAATCGACAAGCGCTACGTCGAAGAGTTTTTCTGACGCAAGACGAAGGCCTTCCCTGCCGTCTTCGGCGGTATTCACAGCAAAGCCCACTTTGACCAGCGCGACCGAAATGGCTTCACGCGAAAAATGCGAATCGTCGATGACCAAAATATTCAGCGCGCGTTGCCAAGGCAATCCGGCGCTGACGCTGACTGCCGCGGCAGGCGTGGAGTCTGGTGCTGGTACAGCGACTGCAGCGCGCGGCGCGACTTGGGTGGCCGGCTCAGCCTTCGGCGCCGCAGCTTCACCTAGTTGATCTGCAACTACGTCACTTTCAGGAGCTGGAGCCGCCACCGGGATCGGAGGTGTCCAACCTGCGCGAATGCGGTTGATCGCCTGCGCCAGAGAGAACAGCATCTGGCCATCCTGCGCAATTTGATAGTACGCGGCGTCGGTCTCAAACCGTTCGACGATGCCAATAGCCGGACGCGCGCCGCCCCAATCACGCAGCGCCTCGCGTGACTCAGGCGTCGCAACGTTGACAATCAGCAGATCGACGGGCTCGTCGCTGCCATCCTCGGTCACCGTCAAGCTGACCCCGGCGCGCGGCGGTCGGCGCAGGAAAAGGCGCAACAACTCGCGATCCCGCAGACTGAAGCCAATCAGTTTCACCACGCGCATTTCCTGCACGACGGGCACTGCCACAACTTCAGATGGGGTCGGGTCGCTCATATCCAATTCATTATAGGAAGCTCG
>JANNYE010000003.1:0-39008 GCA_031409935.1 Burkholderiales bacterium
CCTCGGGCTGGAGGTGTGTGTATGTCTTCATCAGTGAAATCTTTCAGTCGTCGAACAACCGAAAGACTAACCGCCGAAGCTTCCACTCCTCTAGCCTTTCCTAAACACCTGAAGCAGTGCACTTCGTTTTGGATTCCGCCAAAAAGCCGCTATGCCCATACGCAGCGGTGTATTCACTGGAAAGCTATTGAGCATTTTTGCTGCCAATGTGGCGATGCGGTGCCCTGTAGGCGCGGGCTTGTCGTCGCTCGATGCATCGAGCGCGGTCAAGCCCGCGCCCACGGCGTGGTGGCTATGTTGCAGGCAGCCAAAGCCGCGATCAGCGGCAAATGCGCATCATTAATCTCGCCACAGCAGCGACGGCGCGGGCGTAAAGCTCACCTTACAAACAGCGGTTTTGCATTCACCTCATCCCCGCATGCCGCGCCAGCTCCAGCATCACCGCCCGCCAGCCCTCATGCGCTTGTGCGCCTGCCTTATCGAATGCATCCGCAAACAAACGTTGCTGCTCGCCGGTTAACTGCGCTTCAAGCTCCGCGCCCGCATCGGTCAATCGAATCTCGCGCACCCGAGCATCGTGATCGGCTTTGGCCAACTCGATCAAGCCTTGCGTTTGCAGTTGCCGCAATGGCGCGTTGAGCGCTTGCTTGGTGACGTCCAGCGTTGTTTGCAGCTCACCGACGCTCATGCCCGGTGTGTGCGCCACGAAAAACAGGATGCGGTGATGCATTCGGGTGAGTCCGCGCGTGGCCAAGATGCGGTCGGGCTCGGCGATAACAGCGCGCAGCGCGAAGTGCATAAAGCGCCATGCCTCGTTCAGCGCGGCTTGGTTTTCGGACTCAGCACTGCGTGTCTGCGGCTTTGCAACGGGCGTTTTAGCGGACATAGGTCAATGTACTTGACATTTAATTTTCATCGCTTCAGAATACGTCAATGTTGTTGACCTATCACCTAGGTTGACTACATGTGGCGGGCCAACAGCCCCACAATCGAGCGCGATCATCCGTCGCCTAAAATCAAATCAATCAACAGCGCGCTCAATCCTAACGAAACGGCAGCGCACCAACAATTTTGGAGCATACCTATGTCAATGGCAGATCGCGACGGAAAAATATGGATGGACGGCAAGATGGTGGAATGGCGCGACGCCACCATCCATGTGTTGTCGCACACCTTGCACTACGGCTGCGGCGCGTTTGAGGGCGTTCGCGCCTACAAAACCGATAAAGGTACGGCAATTTTTCGCCTCAAAGAGCACACCCAACGTTTGTTCAATAGCGCCAAAATTTTGCGCATGAACATTCCGTTTGGCATCGACGAAGTGATGGATGCGCAGCGTGCGGTGGTTCGTGAAAACTCGCTTGAGTCGTGTTACTTGCGTCCGCTCACGTGGATTGGTTCGGAGAAATTGGCGATCAACGCACGCGGTAATTCGATTCACTTGATGGTGGCGGCTTGGACGTGGGGCGCCTACCTTGGCGACGAGGGCTTGAAGCGTGGCATTCGCGTAAAAACGTCGAGCTACACGCGCCATCACGTCAACGTCACCATGACCCAGGCCAAAGCGGTGTCGAACTACACCAACTCAATACTCGCCAACATGGAAGTAACCGACGAAGGCTACGACGAGGCCATGCTGCTTGACCCGTCGGGCTTCATCTCCGAGGGCGCAGGCGAGAACGTGTTTGTGGTGAAAGACGGGGTGATCTACACCCCCGATTTGTCAGCCGGCGCGTTGAACGGCATCACCCGCAACACCGTCTTCCACATCGCCGCTGACTTGGGTCTCACCATCAAGGAAAAACGCCTGACTCGCGATGAGCTGTATATCGCCGACGAGCTGTTTTTCACCGGCACCGCAGCGGAGGTCACGCCCATTCGCGAATACGACCGCATCCAAATCGGCACCGGTTCCCGCGGTTTGATCACCGAAAAAATTCAGACCGCGTTCTTCGATATCGTCAACGGACGCAACCCGAAATATGCGCATTGGTTGACGCTAGTCGCCTGATCGAATGTAGGAGCGGCTCTGCCGCGACCGAACGTTGTCACGATCATCGTTGGCGCGGCAGAGCCGCTCCTACAATAGCGCCACCAAACCACCTGATTCCACCATGACCACCACTGCAAGCGCCGCCGTCCACGTCACCGCAAAAGACCCGGTGCACGTCCGGTCATCCGACCTTCAAGGCCCCGGTGTGGTCTTCTGCCCGAACCCAAAAATGGCGCAGTGGTCGACCCACCCTAAGGTCTATCTGGACGTTGCTACAACAGGCGAAGCAGCATGCCCGTATTGCGGTACCCGGTATGTGCTCGACGGGCCTGCGCCGCACGGGCATTGAGTTTCGAGCGTGGCAGCCGATCGCGAGCGTGCGTCTCGCGGCTTGTTGATCGAATTGTTGTTCGTAGCGGCTGGCCTGTGGGAGCGGTTCCACCGCGATGGGTGGTGCAACGCGCGCCGTTCGCGGTGGAACCGCTCCCACAACAACACAGTGCTAACTATGATCGTGACCGTGTTGACTTTGGGCGCTGTCACCGCGCATGCCGACGCCTTACCTCGTGAATCCCGCGTTCCTGGTGGCGTGGCACTCGTTGCCGTTGGTCGTGCCGATGAGCCCAAACCCATTGTGACGCGAGAGGGCGCCAACGTGTGGACGGTCAAACGCGGCGCAGCTTGGATCGCCGTCGTCGGGTTGCCGCTATCTACTGTCCCCGGCGAACAATCCTTGAGCGTTACACGCGATGGCGCGACGCACTCCGTTGCGTTCACAGTAAACGACAAGCGCTATCCGGTGCAGCACGTCACGTTAAAAGATAACGCGATGGTCGAGCCTCCTAAGGAGGTGCTTGCACGCATCGAATCTGAATCCGCGCATCTAAAAACAGTGCGCTCAAACTGGCGCGAAAACGTGGCAACCAGTGCCGCGTTCGCTTTGCCGGCGAAGGGCCGACTCTCAGGCCGCTTTGGTGGTTCGCGAGTGCTCAACGGCAAACCACGCGCACCGCATGCCGGGCTAGACGTAGCCATAGGCACGGGGACGCCGGTGCTCGCACCGGGCGATGGCGTCGTACTTGATACCGGTGACTATTACTTTTGCGGCAAGACCATGTTCATTGACCACGGCAACGGCCTCATCAGCCTGTTTTGCCATCTGAGTGAACTCACTGCCAAGGTTGGCGACCATGTGCGCAAAGGCCAAGCAGTCGCACGCTCAGGTGCAACCGGTCGGGCGAGTGGGCCGCACCTGCACTGGTCGGTTTATCTCAACGGCGTAAGCGTTGAGCCGGAGTTATTTATTGGCGACGCCAAACTGCCCTGACGTCACGAGTCAATTTACGTGCGTATGGTGCATAAAAAATCGCAGCATTTCAGCCGATGCGTCCGGGCCTTTTGGATCGGTGTAACTACCCGCTTGAGAGCCGCCTGACCACGCATGACCGGCCCCTGCTAGCTGCCAATGCTCGGCAATGACCACGCCCGACGCATCACGATGCACGGCGCGCAGATAGCGCTGACCACTCGCTGAGATGCCCTGCTCTAGCGTGCCACCCGCCGCGTTCTCTGCAAGCAAACGATTGATAATTTGCTCGCCATTTTTCGGGTGGACGACCTGATCCTTGGTGCCGTGGAACACGATGGTGGGCAGCGCCGACGTGGAGCGCGGAGCGCGGGCAGAGGCGACACGGGGCGTGCCACTTTTCATCACCGCAAGCGCGTCGGCGACATTGGTGGCCGCACCGGTCGGCAGCCCGGAGTGCACGCCGACGGCGGCAAAGAGTTCGGGGTACGTGGAGCCCATAACGGCGGCCATCGCCCCACCGGCAGATAGCCCCGCAACGTACACACGGCGCGGGTCAATGGCGTATTCGGCCATCACCGTGCGCGTCATGGAGGCGAGCAGCGCGGGCTCGCCACTGCCGCGTTGCTGATGGCTACGGTTGAACCAGTTCCAGCAACGCTGCGGGTTGCTGTCTTGCGCCTGCTCGGGGTAGAGCACGAAAAAGTCCTGTTCACGCGCCAGCTCATTCATACGTGTACCTGCCGCAAAATCGTCTGGATTTTGCGTGCAGCCGTGCAGCATCATCACCAGCGGCAAGGCTTTCCCTGCATGATCGGCGGGCACAAAGAGCTTGTAGCGGCGGGTGAGTCCGGCATGGGTATGCGATCCATCGATGAAGGTGTCGACCCGAGCATTGCCGCGATTGAAATCGGCGGTATCGGGTTGCGCGGGAAGCTCATCTGCGTCGACGCTGCGCGCGATGACCTCACCGTCGAACACGTGCGACGGCGCAGAGTCGGTGGCGTTATGCACCATAGCAGGCGTGCCGGAAAGCGCTCGTTGAATCGCCTCGGTCGCCTCGCTCAACCGGCCTGATTGTGTCAGGCGTGTCGCTTCGCGAAGCATGGTCTGCATCGTGTCGTTCATAAAATCTTTCGCTGGGAAATGGGGGGTGAGGCGGCGCGCGTTCAGCGCAGGCGGCTCTCGAGCGCGGCTTTGACCGCCGCGCTTGCGTGCAACGCGCCGAGCACGTCAATAGAGGCGATGGTGGCCAGCGCCAGAGCGGGCGAAACATCGTCAGCAATGGATGCCAAGCCAAGCACGCGAATGTTGAGCATTTGCTTTGCGGCCTTCACCGCGCGCAAATCGTCGGCGCTGAAGTGCTGCAAGCCGAGCACAAGCGTCTTGCGCGCCACCACTTGCTTCACCGCATCGGCATGGTGGCTCAACTGATTTCGAATGGCGGTGCGAATGAAGTCGGTGCGGTTGCCGTAAAAGCCCTCGGACACCAATAAATCAATCTGCCCCAAATCGACAAAACCCATGTTGATGGTGATTTTTTCGGAGTCCGCAACTTTGGTTTTAAAGTTCATGCAAATAGTCTATCACCATCCATATGGATGGTTTACGGATGTCTATGGGATGATAAATGCGCTTGTGGCCGTTGAGGATGCTCAGCGAGAAAACCGCCGTTGCGTCCAAGCGCCTGCCGCTGAAGCCACCGAACTTAGCGCAGCGCCCCACGCGATATCCAACATTGACAAACCGACTGGCCAATCATTGAGCGTTGCGAGATTGGTCAAGTCGTAGGTGGCGTACGCAAAAAAGCCAAACATTCCCCCTGCGACAAAGCCCGAGCGCGGCGCGCCAGCCTGCAAGCTGGGTCGAACCGCAAATACCATTAGGCCCGCCGGATACACAAGGTAGAACAGCAGCGCCGCCAGCAAGTTAGGTTGCGCCGCCAGTAGGTGGCCCAGACCTCGCTCGTAAAGCGGTTTAGCGACAACGCCTAGCCAAAGCATGTCGACAGCAAACATCATCAACGTGGTGACCGCGTACGGGAGGAAATAACGTTGCATGATTTTCACCAGTGGCTGTCAAGCCACGATTATCCGAGATCGCTAACTTTAAAAAAACAAGTGCCACGCTGCGTCTGCGCTGCAAGAGAACGACCGAAATGACGTGCGACGCGCTAGCTTGCAAGAAGCGGTGTTGGCCCTCGCCATTGCGAAATGCGGAGTCAAGCCAACTAAAGCATTTCGCATTGAAATCGGAGCGCGAGGGCGCGAACGCATTTGGATGCTCTGTGGGCTACCGCACATACGCGCTCGATGCAGACGAATAGTGTCTCGAATACGCCATTTTTTTCCCTTGAGACCACCAGATGACATTCCAAATCGCAATTACCAACCCCTCTTCATGCCACGCTCTCTCGCCGAACGACATGCCGCGCGAAAGAAAGCGCACCCTTGGCCCTCTGCTCGCTGGCGGCGTGATGGCAGCTATTTTTCTACTCACACAAAGCAAGCCCGTATTGGCTGCGAGCGCCGTGCCGTTGGGCGCAGCAAGCAGCTTCGCCGTGTTGGGTGCCACCCCGAGTGTGACCAATACCGGTGCCACCATCGTCACGGGAGACCTCGGTGTTTCGCCTGCCGCCTCAGTGACCGGCTTTCCACCGGGCACGGTGGTTGGAACCGTGCATGTGGCCAACGCGGTGGCGGCCGCAGCTCAGGCATCCAACGTGACCGCCTACGGCCAACTCGCGGCACAGGCATGCAACGTGACATTTGCCGCACCCACAGACATGGCGGGCATGACGCTGACGCCGGGCGTTTACTGCTTCGCGTCGTCTGCGGCGAACTCAGGCTTGCTGCGACTCGATGCTGGCGGGGACACCAGTGCCGTGTGGATATTCAGAACGGCGAGCACACTCACCACCGGTTCAGGATCCTCTGTGGTACCGATTGGCGGCGGTCAGGCGTGCAACGTCTTTTGGCAAATAGGCAGTTCGGCAACGCTGGGCACGGGCACGTCTATGGTCGGCAATATCCTTGCGCTCGCCAGCATCACGCTCACCACCGGCACCACCCTTTCCGGCAGGGCGCTAGCACAAACCGGTGCAGTCACATTGGACACCAACAGTGTGGCCGTCTGTGCTGCGGGCCCGGTCATAAACGCAACCAATCCAACGCTCGCCAAGGCGTTTAACCCGACCTCCATCATGACCGGTGGCGTATCGACCCTGACCGTAACGCTGTCAAACCCGAACACAACCATTGCCACTTTGACCACATCGTTGCTTGATACATTGCCACCGGGCGTGTTGATCGCGCCCTCGCCAAACGGCAGCACCACTTGCGGCGGTGGCACAACGGTAGTTGCGGCGGCCGGAACCGACACATTGAGCTTGCCGAGCGGACGAATGATTCCGGCTAATGGCAGTTGCACAATGAACGTCAGCGTGACCGCGCCGCTCGTGGGCAGTTATGTCAATCTGCTGCCGACTAGCGCGTTACAAACCAGTAACGGCAACAATCTGGTACCCGCCGTTGCCACGTTGACGGTGTTGGCGCAGCTGCCGCCGGGTGCTACGCCAATGACGGGAGCCGCTGTGCCGACGGTATCGGACTGGATGCTTGTACTTATGAGCACAGCGCTGACGGTGCTCGGATTTGTGATGATGCGACGTCGGGCGAAAGCAAGTGACGGCAACAGCGGCTAACCGGTAAAGTTTGCGTTGTTGACTGCCACCCTCGGCCACTCGCGGCAGAGGGTGCAAAACACGGCTCACAAAAGCAACTTCGGCGCAGACGTTACAACCTGACTCGCAGCGTCGCCAGCCACCGTTAGCTGAGCCATGACCTCAGAGTCCTTTGGCCTTTTTCCATGCTTCAAACAGCGCTTTGGTGTCGGCGTTGGGAGGATAGGTGCCTGCGAGTTTTGCGCCGCTGGCGACGCGTTCCAGCAAAAATACTTCCTGCACTTCTTGGGCAGCGGCATCAGTTGCAACTTCGTCGGCAAGATGCGCAGGAATCACGACCACGCCTTCCTCATCGCCCACAATGATGTCGCCCGGATACACGGCGACACCCCCGCAACCGATGGGCACATTGAGGTCAATGGCGTGGTGATAAATCAAATTCAGCGGTGCGCTGCCACCCGCGCAGTACACCGGAAAATCCATTTTGCTGATGTCACCACTGTCGCGCACCGGACCGTCGGAGACGAGACCTGCTGCGCCGCGTACCATGAGGCGCGTAGTGAGGATCTGACCGCCGGAAGCCACACGTTTTTCGCCACGACAATCGAGCACCAGAACGTATCCGGGCGGCACGCTCTCGATGCCTTTGCGCTGTGGATGATCAGGGTTATCAAAGGCCGAGAGCTGGTCAATGTCTTCGCGCGCTGGAATGTTGCGCATAGTGAATGCGGGGCCGACCAAGTTGCCGTTGGTTGGTGTGGTGAGCCGTCGAGGGCCTTGCAGATAGACATTGCGAAAGCCGCGCTTGAAGAGTTGCGTGCAGAGCGTAGCAACGCTTACTTTTTTGAGGCACGCGAAGGTGATGGGGTTCATGTTTGAGTAATGATGTTTAGTGAATTTCTGGCTCGCCGGTGGAGTCAAGATCAGCCGAATTTTCGCCAAAACCCGGCTCCAGAAAATCAAAGTCGCAGCCCGTATCCGCCTGCTGAATGTGCTTAAGGTAGAGCACGCCATAGCCGCGCGTGAATTTCGGAATCGGCTTGACCCACGCCGCTTTGCGCGTCGCCAAATCTTGCTCGCTGACGAGCATGTTGATACCGCGCGCGTCAATGTCGATCACGATCATGTCGCCATCTTTGACCAGTGCTAGCGGGCCGCCGACGTGCGACTCAGGCGTGATGTGCAGCACGCACGCGCCGTAGCTGGTGCCGCTCATGCGCGCGTCGGAAATACGTAGCATGTCGCGTACACCCTCTTTCAACAATTTTTGCGGGATCGGCAATTGGCCCCATTCCGGCATGCCCGGCGCGCCCTGCGGCCCGGCACTTTGCAGCACGATCACGCTGTCTTTGTCGACATCGAGATCAGGCGAATCGATGCGTGCGGCCATGTCGTTGTAGTCCTTGAACACGACGGCACGACCGGTGTGTTTGCGCAGGTGCTGCTCCATCGCGGCGGGCTTGATGACCGCACCTTTTGGTGCGATGTTGCCGTACAGCACGACGAGGCCGTCGCGCTCTACCAGCGGCTTGGTAACAGGACGAATCACGTCGTCGTTGTAGACCTTCGCGCCTTCAATATTCTCGGCAATGGTCTTGCCATTCACCGTGCGCTGGGTGCCGTCAATCGCGCTGCCAAGCTGAACGAGGAAGGCACGCAAACCACCAGCGTAATAAAAGTCTTCCATGAGGTAGGCGCCGCTCGGACGCAGGTTGGCGATGACCGGCGTTTGCCGCGCCAGTTCGTCGAAGCGATCCAGCGTGAGCGGGATGCTGGCGCGGCGTGCCATCGCAATCAGATGCACCACCGAGTTGGTCGAACCGCCGAGCGCGAGCACCGCGGTGACGGCGTTGGAAAATGAGCCGTCGGTGAGGATGTCGAGCGGCTTCAAGTCTTCCCACACCATATCGACGATGCGCTTGCCGGTGAGCGTGGCCATCTGCGCGTGCCGCGAGTCCGGGGCCGGAATCGAAGCCGCACCGGGCAGCGTGAGGCCGAGCACTTCCACCGCGCTAGTCATCGTGGACGCAGTGCCCATCGTCATGCAGTGGCCGGGGGAGCGGGCGATACCGTCTTCGACTTCCTGCCAATCGTCTTCGGTGATGTTGCCCGCGCGCAGTTCGGCCCAGTATTTCCACGTGTCGGAGCCGGAGCCGATGGTGCCGCCTTTGTAGTCGCCGCGCAGCATTGGGCCTGCGGGCATGAAGATCGTGGGCAAATTCATCGCCAGTGCGCCCATCACCAGCGCGGGTGTGGTTTTGTCGCAACCTCCCATCAGCACGCAACCGTCAGCGGGATAAGACTTGAGCAGCTCCTCCGTCTCCATCGCCAGCAGATTGCGATAGAGCATGGTGGTCGGCTTCTGGAACGGCTCCGACAGCGACATGGCAGGCATTTCCACCGGGAAGCCGCCTGCCTGCCAGATACCGCGCTTGACCTCTTCCACCCGCGCCTTGAAATGGCTGTGGCACGGGTTGATGTCGCTCCACGTATTAATGATCGCGATAACCGGCTTACCCGCGTAATCGCTCTGGTGATAGCCCATTTGCGCGGTGCGCGAGCGGTGCCCGAAAGAGCGCAGATCTTTGACGCCATACCAGCGGTGACTGCGGAGTTCTTCGGGTTTTTTGCGATTGATCATGGGCGAATTCAAAAAATATTAAGAACTTTAGGTCGTGCAATGATAGCGCTAACATTAAGTCTAGAACGTATCGTCGGGACTGTCAATCAGAGGTAATGCGTCAAATCGGGGCTTGTTGGAGCGGCCTTGGCCGCGATTCCCAATTGCGCACGTCAATCGCGGCCAAGGCCGCTCCTACAGTCGAACCGAACAGCGCTTAAACGCTATCCCGCTCAACAATAGAAAAACCAATGTCGCGAATTCGTTCGCCTATATCTGCGCCTTCGATGCGATCAATGATGAAGCGCGCGGCTTGGCGGCCGATTGCGACACCGTCAATCTCAACCGTCGATAGCGACGGATGAATGTAGGAGGCAAACGCCAAGTCGCCAAACCCCATCACCGCGATATCGTCGGGCACGCAGAGCCCACGCGCCTGCGCCTCGGTGATGACGCCGTGGGCCAGCACGTCCGAGCTGCAAAACACCACATCGATGCCCGCGTCGCTATCAAGCAACGCCGCAAAGCCTTCGCGACCATTGCGCAATGTCGTAGGTGCGGGCACCACTTGCACCGGCATGGTGGCCACGCCAAGCGCGCGCATGCGCCGCTCGAACCCGGCGCGACGCAAGCCCGCGCGATAGTCATCGGCGGTGACCATCGCAGGACGCCGATAACCTTTGGCGAACAAAAAATCAGCGACCTCGCGCCCCACCGCTTCGTGCGAAAAACCCACCAACATATCAATGGGCGTCGGCGTCAGATCCCACGTCTCAACCACGGGAATCCCCGACGCGAGCAAGCGTCGGCGGCCCTCGGGCGAATGCATGATGCCGGTCAGCACGATGCCGTCTGGGCGACGCCCAACGATGGCGTTGATCAGCGCGTCTTCACGAATGCCGGTGTAGCCGCTTTGTCCGAGCATCAGCTGAAAACCGGCCTCGTCAAAGGCGTCGGTCAACGCCTGAATCGTGTCAAGAAACACCGAGCCCGCAATGGTGGGCACCAAGGCGGCGACCAGCCCGCTACGATTGGACGCAAGGCCACCGGCGATGAGGTTCGGCACGTAGCCGGTACGCGACACGGCATCATGAATTCGGGCAAGCGTTTCTTCAGCAACCACGGACGGCGTCTTGAGCGCGCGCGACACCGTGATGGCCGAAACACCCGCCAGTTTTGCAACATCGGTGAGCGTGGTGTTGCCAGTGCCACGACGCGAAGCACGACGGGGCACAGTGACACGGCTGGGGGGTGGGATAGGTGGCGGCACAGCGACGGATGTTACCGCTAACGATTGATCGGCTGGCCTCGGGTTAACTATCGTTGTGGGGGACGTTGGGCGGTCGAATTGTCCTATGAATTCAATTCATCTTTTTGCTTAAACGCTTATTTAACTTGGGCTAAACAGCCAATTTACGCGATTATCGAGTTAAGCCGTAAATTAGCGCTGCGCCCATGTTAAATACCGCTTTCAGCATAAAGCTGTACTAGAAAATTCTCTGTTGGCATCCGTTGTAGGAGCGGCCTTGGCCGCGTCCCTGTTGCATATGCCAATCGCGGCCAAGGCCGCTCCTACAGGCCCCGCGCTAGAAACTTACTGCGGCCCAAGCGACTTGATCAACGCATCCAACTGCGCCATTTCGTCAGCCTTGAGATCGGTCAGCGGTGTGCGCACCGGCCCTGCGTCGTGGCCCACGAGTTTCGCGCCTGCTTTCACGATGCTCACGGCGTAGCCCTGACATTTGTTGCGAATATCAAGATACGGCATGAAGAAATCGTGCAACAAACGATGTTGCGTTTTCATGTCGTCTGCGGCCACCGCACGATAAAAATCCATCGCTGTTTTCGGGATGAAATTAAACACGGCAGATGAGTAAACCGGTGTGCCAAGTGCCTTGTACGCTGCTGCATAAACCTCAGCCGTAGGCAGCCCGCCCAAGTACGCAAAGCGCTCGCCCATGCGCTGATAAATCGACACCATCAATTCGATGTCACCAATGCCATCCTTAAAGCCCACCAGATTCGGGCAACGCGCCGCGAGCTTCTCCAACGCATCCGGCCCCAACCGTGACGACGCGCGGTTGTACACAATCACGCCGAAATTCACGCTCTTGCACACGGCCTCAACGTACGCCGCGATACCGTCTTGTGACGCCTCGGTCAGATAATGTGGCAGCAGCAGCACGCCATGCGCACCCGCCTTCTCGGCCGCTTGCGCGCACGCAATGGCGAAGCGTGTCGGGCCACCGGCACCGGCAATGATCGGCACCACGCCACGACAGGTGTCCACCGCCGTTTTGATAATCGTCGGGTATTCATCGCCCGTCAACGAGAAAAACTCACCCGTACCGCCTGCGGCAAACAACGCGCTGGCGCCGTACGGGGCGAGCCATTCCAACCGGGACTGATAACCCTTCACGTTGAAGTCGCCATTGCTGTCGAAGTCCGTCAACGGAAACGAAAGGAGGCCAGAGCTGATGATAGTTTTTAGTTCTGCAGGTGTCATACGTGAGAGTGATTTAGGCTGAGCTTTAGTGAGGAATAAATTTGATGCGCTGAGTGTTTGTCGCTGAGATAGTGGTCACCGTCCCGCGCCCGCGTTGTTACGCACAAACTGCGCCACGCGAGCGGTCGGATCTATGGCAAGATGAAATGTTGGTGTCCAGTCGAGCCGATCATTCAGCGCAGCACCAGCCTCCGCAGATGTTTGCGAGCGCAACATCGCCAACGCATTCACCTCAATGCCATTAACCAGATTGCCGGTGGCCTTAAAGCGCTCGCCACGCCACCACTTGAGCACGCGTGGCTCGGTAATCGCAGGCATCTCGAATACGTTGTTCTGCGCAACGATTTGCGATTGGTAACCCACACCAATGGAATAGCCATATGCGTACTTGCCGTCGGGCGTAGCGGAATACAAATTGTTGTACGCATGAACGCGGCCATAGCGCACGCGCGGCGAGCGTTCTTTGACGTTGTCAAACCAGTTGTGATGCAACGTCACGCGCAGCTTGCCCGCATCGTCGGTACGAGTGTCGCTGTTGCCAATCAGCATGCCCTTGTCGTGATTCTTGAAGTGGCTATTCGACACGGTGATGAGATCGGAGCCACGCACGATGTCGAGCAGCCCATCGTGAAACTGCAACGGACGACCGAGCAGCGAGCGATTCAAATGATCGGGACGCGCGCCATCGCTGAACGTGCAGTGATCAATCCAGATGCGGCGTGACGTGTAAAGCGTGACGTTGTCGTACTCCGAATTCCATTCGCCGTTGGCGTTGTCTTTCGGATCCCACTGCGGAAAATAATCGTACGAATCTTCAAACGCGATGTTGCGAATGATGACGTTCTCCGCGTTCTTCACCATCAGGTTGCCGTTCTTGATTAGCGCCTTGTTGCCGACACCGATCAGACTCGTGTTGGAACCGACGTGCAGCACAACGACGGATTCCTGTCGCGCGGCAGAGCGCTTACGCGCGTCTTCCAGCGGCCCTTCAACGGGTTTCTTGCCCCACGTTTGCGGATCGAAGGCGCGCGCGTATTGGTCCCAATTAAACGCAGGATCACGATAGTCCGATTCAACAAGTGGTCGATTGTTGTCGTCAACACTCAGGTCAATCGTGCCTTCGACAAAAATTACTTTGGGTATCGGTGCTGCGAGCTTGCGACTGCTCGCCATCAGCGCCTGAGCCAGCTCAGCGCGGTTGCGGACGCGATAAATGTGCTCTTTAACCGCACCAGCACCGCCTGTCACCGGGCCTTCCGCCGCACCCCAACCGTTGTTCGGTTGCTGCGTTTGTTGCGGGCTCAATAACGATTGTGTCGGTGCTGCATAACTTGACGATGAAGGTGTTGATGTTGCGCACGACGCGATCATCGTGATCGCAGCCACACTCAACAATGCCGACGCCAACACCTGCATTTTGCCTACGCCACCGACGCCAGAAAAAGCGCCGTATTGCCATTGCAGTCCGATGAATACAGCACCGACTTTTCATCAGGGCTGAAGGACGGATGCGGATGCGTAAGCTGACGATCCCCTTTTACGACTTGCCACGATGTGTCATGCCGCGCAATCTTCTTGTCTGATTTCGCCCTCACATCAAACAGATGCAAATACGGATCAGGGTCAAACGCATAGCCCGCCTTGTTATTTACATCCATGGGCGTTTCGCAGCCATCGCCGACGATCAACGTGCCGTCAAAATTGCTCATTAAATGCGAGCACGGCGGCATGGTCACCAACAATTCATCTCTCAGCGTGGCGGGGTCAAGCGAGCGAATGTAGCGCTGCGTGTCGCCTTCCTTGTACGACACATAAATCATCTTCGAGCCATCTGGCACAAAAAATTCATGTGTGCAACTCTCGTGCGCCTCATGCTCGCGACCACAGCGAACGTTGCTGCCGTCTTCGTTGATGAACCACATCCGCGCATCGATCATGTCGTGCGGGCCTTCGTGACAGAAGGCAACCGTGCTGTCATCGCCGGGGCGATACAAAGGATGTCCGAGCCACAGGTTCTCCTCATGGATAACCGTGCGCTCGCCTGTCGCCAGATCGATTCGGATCAAGCGGCAGCGTGGCTTACGCAAAAACATTTCGCGGAACTTCGTCCAATCGGACAACGGAAACCAGTCGTCTTTCGCAATCTCGATGCCGACCAGCTTTGTGCAGGCACTGTTGGCCACCCAGGTGCCATAGCTGACCCATTCCGGTGGTGAGCTGTACACCACTTCTTCACTAAGGGTCTTCAAATCAACACGTATTAGCGAACGTCCACCGCGCACCAGATACAGCAAATTGTCATCAGGGCTCAAGAAGCCGCCGAACGCATTCTCGCCGTCACCTTGCGTTAACTGACGCGCGGTTTGCGCCTGCAAATCCATCATGAAGTAATTGCGGCGACCGTCAAATTCGCCGCTAAACAACAACTGACTGCCATCGTTGCTGAAACACTTTTGATAGAAATAATTGCGATGGCAAACAACCTCGGGCGGTGTCAACTGCGTAACAGTCGCACCAGTATCGCGGTCAGCGTAGGAGCGGAATTTGAGTGGGTGAGTGCTGTGTTTTGGCATGGTGAAAATGCGCTTCTAAAAGTAGTCACTTGACGCTGGTACTGCCCCCTCTCCCGCGCGCGGGAGAGGGTTGGGGTGAGGGTGCTAAACGTGCGCAACAAAATGTGATTTCGATAGCACTGCGACTGAAACCACTCTCATCCCTGCCCTCGGCGCGCACTTGCGCCAGTAGGCACATGCGCTAGCGGGAGAAGGGTTCAAAGCCGCTGCAAAATCGTGCCGCCCTGCTCCGCCAATTGCTTCGCCGCTTCATCCACGGTGATCTTGCCGTAGCCAATCTGCTCGAACACTTCGCGCACAAATTTCTGAACGCGTGGATGCTCAAACGAGGCGGCTGGTGGCGTAATCGCATTCGCTTTTTGCTGCGTCGATATACGCGCGTAAGCCTTAACCTCGATAGGCCGCAACTTATCTTCTTTTGACAAGATCTGGAATCCGATACCTGTTGCCGGAATGCCACGGGACATGCCTAGTACGCGAATGGCTTCGGGATCGGTAAGCATGAAACTGGCAAACTTCGCCGCGAGCTCAGCATGCTTGGTGCGCTTTGATACCGCGTACACGTGCACGGGACGACCGAACATTCCTGAGTTCTTTGCGCCGGGCAAAGTCAGGAAATCGCCGAGTTCGAGCTCATTACCTTTGCCCGGAAGTGTGCTGGTGATAACGCGCACAGTCGAATCCCACGTGTACACGCCAGCCCAGTTGCCATTGACCCAATCTGGTTGTTGCTCGATGGGTTTTTCCGCACTGCCGAGGCTCACGCGATACGGCAGCGGCGTCACCACGTTTTCGTCCTGCCAACGCTTGTAGATGCCCACCCACTCCTTGAGCGCTGCAGGACTCATCGCGACTTTGTTGGTTTTGGCGTCGATGTAGGGCGTGCCGTACTTCTGATAAGTGTAGGCCTGCGACATCAGAATCATGTCGTACAAATTGCCATCAACCAGATACGCTTTGGCACCGACTTTGGCGCGCAATGCTTTGCTCGCAGTGAACAAGTCGTCCCATGTTTTCGGCAGTGGCACGCCCGCCTTGTCGAGCACGGCCTTGTTCCAGTAAAACATTCGCGCAGTGAAGCCAACCGGCAGCGCGTTCAGCTTTCCGCCAATGGTGGTCAGCGCCAGATCGTTGTCACTGAACTCACTCAGTTTGACCACAGAGGCGGATTTGCGCAGATCGTAAAAGCCTTCGCCGTTCTTCGAGAACGCCGATAACCAAGCCCAGTTGATCTGCATGACGTCAGGTTCGTTCTTGCCTGCGATCTGCGTCGACAGCCGCTCCTGATAGCCCTGAAAACCTGAGTACTCAGCCTTGATCTTGACACCGGGATTTTTCGACTCGAAAAGTTTGGTGGCAGCGAGCATCGCCTCGTGCCGTTCACCGCCACCCCACCATGAGAACCGAAGCTCTTGGCCAAAAGCGGCGCCCGCAAATAGCATTGCAGCGGCAGCAATTAGCACTGTTGGAGCGGTGTCACCGCGACCGATGTTTCGCGCAACACTGAGTCGCGGTGGCACCGCTCCCACAGTTGATTTTGACTTTTTTTTCATATCCATCCTCAAATTCTTAGGCAGCAAGATTCACGCCGCTCTCGGCGTCAAACAAATGAGCATGTGCGAGTTGCAAACCGATGCGAGTCGCCTCGCCTCGCGTCATTTGCGAAATAGCCGTAGCCTGACTGGCAGGCAGACGGCTGGTCACCAACGTGCCAGCCACACGGAAATACGCGAACACTTCGCTGCCCATGTATTCGATGTGGCTCATCTCTGCATCAATCCACAATACGCCAGCTTCGTCGCTCGCGTTTACCAACACATTTTCGGGGCGCAAGCCCAGCTTGATGGCAAGCTCGCTGCCCGACACATGCAAGTGGGAAGCCGTTAATTTGCCAGTCGAATTCAACAGCGTTACGGTACGCGCCGAGCCATCAACAGACAGATGCGCATCGAGAATATTCATTTCAGGCGAACCGATAAAGCTCGCCACAAACGTGTTCGCAGGTTGGTTATAGAGCTTGCTTGGCGTGTCGAACTGCTGAATGCGGCCTTCCTTGAGCACGCAAATGCGCTCACCCATAGTCATCGCTTCAACCTGATCGTGCGTGACGTAAATGACGGTGCAGGGCTGGCCAGCCGCTTTAAGTTGTTGATGCAGTTCGGTGATGCGAACGCGCATGGAGGCACGCAGTTTGGCATCGAGATTTGACAGCGGTTCGTCAAACAGAAACACCTGAGGTTTCTTCACAATCGCCCGGCCCACCGCCACGCGCTGTGACTGTCCGCCCGACAACTGGCGCGGATAACGGTCCAGCAACGGCTCGATCTCCAGCGTGCGCGCGGCCTCCTCCACGCGTGCGTCTACCTCTGCCGTCGGCAAGCCCTGAAGCTTGAGACCAAACGCAAGGTTCTGCCGCACTTTCATGTGCGGATACAAGGCGTAGTTCTGAAACACCATCGCAGCGCCCCGATCTTTTGGCAGCGTGCGGTTGACAACTTTGTCGCCGATGCGCAGTTCGCCCGAAGTGATGGTCTCTAAACCTGCCACCATGCGCAGCAATGTGCTTTTGGCGCAGCCCGACGGGCCTACGAGTACGACGAATTCGCCATCGTTGATTTTGAAATCGATTTCGTGAACGGCCTTGAACCCGTTGGGGTAGACCTTGGCGATTTTGTTGAGTGTGACGCTTGCCACTTAATTTCCCCGCGTAACCATAATCAGCCTTTGATTCCGGTGCTGGCAACGCCATCAACGAAGTGTTTTTGTGCAGCGAAAAATACGACCACCGACGGCACCAACGCCAGCACGGAGATTGCGATTACGCTCGCCCATTCGACCTCTTCCGTTGCACCGATGCTGAGCTTCAATGCCAGTGACACAGGATACTTCTCGACACTGGACAAATAGATCAGCGGGCCGATAAAGTCGTTCATCGTCCAAATAAACTGGAACACGATCACCGAGATGATGGCCGGCTTTAAGAGCGGCACGATGATGTACCAGAGCATCTGCAGCGAGTTGCAGCCGTCCATTTGAGCGGCCTCTTCCATGTCGCGCGGAATGCCGCGCAAAAACTGTACGAGCATGAACACGAAGAAGGTGTCGGTCGCGAATGCCGACGGCAAAATCAGCGGCAGATAAGAGTCGATCATGTCGAACTGCTGGAACATGATGTACTGCGGAATGCGCAGCACAATCTGCGGCAGCATCATCGTGGCTACCATGATGCCGAACAAAAATTTCTTGCCGAAAAAATCAAATCGCGCGAAGGCGTAGGCTACGAGCACACACGAGATGACCGTGACAATGATGCGCGGAATCACAATCAGGAATGAGTTCATGAAGTACCGCGTGAACGTGTACTCCGTGCTCGTTTTCCAACCCTTTACGTAGGGTGTGAAATCAAAGCTTGAGGGCCAGAAGCCAACCTCGGTGAAGATCTCGGCATTGCTCTTGAACGACGCACCGATCAGCCAGATCAGCGGATAGAGCATCAGAATGCCCACCGCGATCAACAGCGTGTAGCGAATGAGTGTGTTGAGACGCTCTTTGCGGATTTCGTAGCGATCAACCGGGAAACTGTTGTCGACGGTGGAGGCAGCGTTGCTCACTTGCTCGTCTCCTTCTCACCGGCGTAGTACACCCAGTATTTTGAGGAGTAGAACGCCACCGCACTCAACACGGCCACCAGCGCGAACAACACCCACGACAACGCTGTTCCATAGCCTAGGTTGAACAGCTTGAAGCTCTGGTCGTAGATATACAGCGAGAGCAAATAGGTCGAATGCAGCGGGCCGCCTTCGGTCACCATGTACGGGCCGTTGAACTCCTGAAACGCATGCACCGTCTGCATCACCAGATTGAAGAAGATAACCGGCGTAATCAGGGGCACGGTGATGCGGAAAAAGATCGTCGTCTTGCCCGCACCGTCCATTGCAGCGGCCTCATAGAGTGACGTCGGCACGTTTTGCAGCGCAGCGAGGAAGATCACCATTGACGAGCCAAACTGCCACACGTTCAGCATGACAATTGTCCACAGCGAATAGTTTTCGTCGGCGAGCCACAGAATGGGGTCTAAGCCCACCGCGATCATCGCCTGAGTGATCAGCCCGTTGCGCGAAAAGATGAATCGCCACAGGATGCTGACGGCGATTGAGCCACCCAAAATCGACGGCAGATAAAACGCCGAGCGGAAGAAGTTGATGCCGCGCAACTTGAAGTTGAGAATCTGCGCGACCATCAGCGCCGCAGCTAACCGCAACGGAACAGTAAGCGCCACAAACATTAGTGTCACCCCGAGCGACTTGGGGAACAGCTTGTCGGTGGTAAACATTTCCTTGTAGTTATCGAGCCCGATGTACTTCGGAGCCTCGATCAAATCGTATTGCGTGAAAGACAGCGCGAACGACATGATGAACGGGAACAGCTTGAACAGCGCCACGCCAATGACGAACGGCAGCACATAGAGCAGCCCCAGCCGCCTGTTTTCATACATGTATCAGCTCACGCGTCGATGGGTTGATCGATAGGATCGAATCATTCACGATCAGTAGTTGCATGTCGCTTTTCGCTCAAACGTATGACGACGCAAAGCGGTAGACCACGTTTTTGCTGTGCGCTGGGAACTGGTAAACCACACTTTTCTCCTTTGTCGTCGCGCATTGCGGATCGCGTTTTGTGTCACATCTGCGTGATTGAAGCCAAGTGTATCATTCTCATAGGATGTCTGACATCTTGTAACGCGATCATTTCGGGGAGATAACTATGCAAACGAATCGTCGCCTGTGTCTAGTCGCTGGCACCAGCCTTCCCCTTGCGTTCATGTTCGACGGTTGCGCTGCCGCGGCCCGCGTGGAGACCGCCAGCACACCGTTCAACGCCAAAGTCGACGCTGGCTACTGCGGCGTAATCGGCGCGGTGGCTGGTGGCATTGCGCGCTATAAAACGATGAAACAAGCGCTTGACGCAGCGCCCGACAATTCTGCAACGCCGTGGCGAATCCACCTGCGCGACGGGCGCTACTACGAAAAATTGGATGTCGTTAAGCCCAATATTCACTTCGTGGGCGAAAGCCGTGACAAAACGGTGCTGACTTTCGATGCATTCGCCGGTCAGGCTAGACCGGGTGCCACCGGCTCGCGCAGGAACTGGAGCACCCTCGGCTGTGCAACGCTGATCGTGCATGCCCCCGACTTCGCGGCAAGCAACCTGACCATTGAGAACGGCTATGACTATCTGGCGAACGACAAACTAGCGGCGACCGATCCAACGCGAAACAACGACCCACAGGCCGTCGCCCTGATGACCACCGACGACTCAGACCGCGCGTTTTTCAGCGATGTCACGATTACCGGGCATCAAGACACTCTCTTCGTCGATGCTGGCCGCCACTATTTGCGAAATTGCACAGTGAGCGGTGGCGTGGATTTCATTTTCGGAGCCGGACAAGCCGTGTTTGAAGCGTGCGAAATTATCAGCCGACCGCGCACCAAACCGAATGTCTTCCCCATCGGGTACGTGACCGCGCCAAGTACCCAGATGGTTAATTTTTACGGCCTAGTATTCATCCGCTGCAAGCTGGTGAAGGAAAGCGCCCTAGTGCCCGCCAATTCCACAGCGCTCGGCAGACCGTGGCACCCCGCAGTCAACATGCCCGACGGTCGCTACGCCGACCCCAATGCCATTGGCAGCAGCGTGTTCATCGAATGTTTCATGGACGATCATGTGATGACCGAGGGTTGGTTCTCTATGACCGGGCAGCAAAAGAGCGGCCCGGATCGCAGCGTCTTTTTGCCGGAGGATTCACGATTTTTCGAATACAAAAGCACTGGGCCTGGCGCGTCTGTGAACAACAAGCGGCGGCAATTGACTGACGAGCAGGCGGCGGATTACACGGCAGCAAACGTGTTGCGCGGTTGGCGACCTTGACGTGTTGACCTGAGCGAAACGCAAATTTAATCGCCACCCCTTTGATGCCCGCGGCAAGTCGTTGATTTCGCAGAGGGCGTGGATACCGGGCATCAAAGGTATGGCTAGCAGCCTGTCGGACTTGAAACATCCGCGACGATTTTTTTGACCGGATTTATCCGCGATTTTTCATTAGTCTTTATAGTGGTTTATCTCTGATCAATCCACCGTGGCCCCAGAGGCGGCCACGACCTTCGCCCATTTCTCCGTCTCAGCAGCAATTGTTTTACCGAAGTCCTCAGGCGTGCCGGGAATCGGTGCGCCGCCCAACTGGGCAAGGCGTTCGCGCAATTTCGGATCGGCCAACGCTTTGTTCACTGCGGCGTTCATCTTGTCGATAGCTTCGCGCGGCGTGCCCTTGGGCATGCCCACACCAAACCACGCGGTGGCCTCATAGCCAGGCACCGCGTCTCCGACCGTCGGCAAATCTGGGAACGATGGCTCGCGCGCGGCGGACGTCACGGCCAGTGCACGAATGCTGCCACCCTTGATGTGCCCCGCCGACGACGGCAAGTTATCGAAGAACACCTGCACCTGACCACCAATCAAGTCGGTGAGCACGGGGCCTGCGCCTTTGTATGGAATGTGAACCATGTTGCAGCCGGTCATCGACTTGAAAAGTTCGCCGGATAAGTGTGTCGACGTGCCGCTGCTTGAAGACGCCATATTGACTTTGCTCGGGTTCGCCTTGCAATACGCGATGAACTCCGCCACCGTTTTCACCGGCAGACTGTTGGTCACCACCATCACGTTTGGTGTGCGCACCAAGCCTGCCACCGGCGCGATGTCGCGCATGAAATTAAACGAGAGCTTTTTGTAGAGCGACGCATTGATGCCGTTGGCCGGATTCACCAGCAGCATCGTGTAGCCATCGGGCGGCGCGTTCACCACAAATTCAGTGCCGATATTGTTGCCACCGCCCGCCTTGTTTTCGACCACCACCTGCTGGCCAAGACTTTCAGAGAGTGCCTGCGCGACGATGCGCGCCAGCACGTCAGTGGTGCCCGCAGGTGGGTACGGCACGATCCACTTGATGGACTTGTTCGGGTAGGCCTGCGCGGACGCCCCGCCTGGCAAGCTTATTGCCGCCAAAGCTGCCACTACGGTAAGCGCGACGACGGCTGCGCGCCGGTTGAAACCTTGCATGAAATAGCCTCCTCAAATCGATGCCGCCGCACCATGCATTGCATCGCTGCTCGTGCAAATTATCGGCGCTGACCACGCCCAATGCCTATAGGGATTCCATGCGTTATGCACACTTGATCATGCTGGCGTGGGCGACGCCTAGTATCGTGACACGGAAATTCGGCACTTTTTTTGTGCCGAAATTTACGAGTCGAGACACTTGGCCCCTGCCCGTTCGGCGGGCTCAGGACATGCTTGAAAAAGGGCGAAGAGGAGCGAAGCCAATGCACAATTTCGGACTACAGTTTGTAGTGCGCGCGCACTTTGGCTGCAATCTGGTTATCGGTCATTTTGTCGGCCGCTTCAACACTGATCCGGGCCCGCGCCGAAACCGTCCAATGAGATAGTGAAACTTTCTTCACGTAGCTTTGACATGCTGGTTCTCCACGTTGTGTGCCACTACGAAAGTTGGCCTGCGACGCTTGACGAAACACAAGGTTTACCAAGCGAGTTTATATTTTCAAAGGCACATGTTCCGCTTTGCACAGACGTTGCCTGCACGATTGCATTAGGCTATCAGCTTTTCTGCTTAGCCCTTATTCAATGGGGGCTAAGGATTAAATATTACTAATATCGACTTTTGCCAATTTGTCTCGATAGCCCCGGTTAATAATAGCTTTTACAGAAAAGCTGATGCTTACCGCGCCAGCTTTTCCCGGTCAAAATTCGCGGCTATATCGGGTATTGACGTGCTTAGCGCTTGCGCCATCATGTTGGCAAAAAGGTCGGCACCTTTGGGGCCGAGGTGCGTGTAATCGAACCGGCTTGGCGTGCTTTTGCCGGGCGGTTCCTCGGCAAGCGTGTCAGCCAAAACGCTGCCCATAGCTGCCACCAATGCTGCGCTCTTAACGTTCAAGTCGATGACCGGGACAGACTTGGTTGTTGCTACGAGGCGTATCGCGTCGGCCCACGGAATCAGATCGTTGTTCAGGACGCCGTCCTTGAAGCTGCGTCGGGTGAGTGGCGTGACGAGCACGGGGGTGCCGCCGAGCGCTTTGACCTCATCGACATAGCGCGCGATATTGATCGGAAACTCGTTGGCCAGATCGGTGGATCGCTCAGCTTTGCCGGGTTGATCGTTGTGGCCAAACTGGATCAGCACGTAGGTGGTGACGTAAGGCTCGCGATCTTTGAGCAGCGCCTGTACGTTGTCCCACAGACCCTCGGCGCGGAAGCTTTTCGAGCTGCGCCCACCTCTAGCGAGATTGATGCATTTGACGTTCGAGTTGAACAGCGCGCAGAGGGCATCGCCGTAGCCCGTTTTGGTGTTCATCGTGGAGTCACCGACCAGGATGACGCGGATGGCGCGCGCGGATTGGGGCTCTGCTGCGTTTGCGATTTGAACTACGACGCTTAAAACGATGGATGTTGCCATGATGAAGGCGCTCAACAACAATCGAAATTTCATACGGCAAATTTGTGCATTGAAAGACGAGTACGTTGTGTCAATCAAGCCTACATACCAAGTGTCGTCATCCTCGCGCAGCGGGGATCCAGAAACGTCGCACACGAAACAATTGTCCGCACTGCAAGCATTCTGGATTCCCGGCTGCGCCGAGAATGACGCCGGTTTGAGGCGTTTTTGTAGGGTGGGCAGAGGCTGCCCACCCTACACATTTAGATCTGGAACTCCTCTCCCGCACAACGGAGAGGCCACATCACGGCTACGATCAGAACTTGTAGCGGAACCCGGCCAGCACTTCGCGACCGGTAACCGTATACGCCACCGAGCTGTTGCGCGCGCGGCTGATGAACTGGTCGTTGGCCTGATTGGTCAGGTTCACGCCTTCAAGCGTCAGCTCCAGTTTGTCGCTCCATTTGTATGACATGGAAGCATCAACGTTGAGTGACTTGGCGGTGCCTGCAATGTCGTTGTTGTTAAGCGCCGGCACGGCAGTCAAGAAGCTGCTGCGGTACGAGCCGGATACACGCGCGCTGAAGCGACCATCATCGTAGTAGAGCGTGGCGTTGTACGATTTCGGCGATAAGCCAAGCAGATCATCGGTGATGGTGGCCGAGCTGGTCGGCGATACGAGATACGCGATTTGCGACTTGACCTGCGTGTAGTTCAACAGGACGCCAAAGTTTTTCAAGCGCCCCGGCAGGAACGTAAGCGGCTGTTGATAGTTAATCTCAAAGCCCGTTAACTTACCGCCGTTGGTGTTGATCGGCGTGGTCACTGCGAACACTTCGTCACCGGTGAAATTTGCCGGGATCAGCGAGCGTGGCAAGCCGGTTTGGTTATACGGAACGTTGACGCGCAAGCTCTGAATGTAGGTGCTAATGTTTTTCTGGAACAAACCAAGGCTCACAATGGAGTTCTTATTGAAGTACCACTCAAAACTGGCATCCATGGTCGTCGCGCGGAACGGCTTGAGCAACGGATTGCCGGACGTGATCGAGAGCGTGCCAGTGGTGCTAATCGAGCCACCTGGACTGACGCTGCCGAGGCCCGGACGTGACATCACTTTTGCCGCAGCAAGGCGAACCACAAAGTCCTTGGTCACATCAATGGCGAAGTTCGCCGACGGCAGGAAATCGCTGTACTTGTTGTCCACGGTCACCTGAGTGCCGCCACCGCCCGCTTGATAGCCTGTCGCCGACATCTTGGTCTCAACATAGCGCGCGCCGAGGTTGCCGCGAACTGGGCGACCAAACAACGTGTGGTTGAAGTCCGCCATGAACCAGCCACCGGTATCGGTCTCGGACACGCTTTGGTTGTTGCCGCGCGCGTTACCGTTGGTGATGGAGGACAGCGTGAAGTCACCGGGTCCACCCGCAGGCCCGCTGATGATGCAGTTGCAATAGATGTTGTAGGCCTGCGAGATGGCGTTCAGATTCGGAATCACCCACGAGGTTGGCGTGCCTCCGGGCAAACTTAAGCCACGACCGAAATTGCTAATCGTGGTGGTCAGACCAGCAACCGTTGTACCGGCCGGTGCACCGAAGATGGTGTCGCTCTGATTGACGCGGCGGAATTCGTAGGTGTCGAAGTTGAACTTTTTGTAGTCGGGGCCGAACTTGACACTCAACATGTCGGGGATCGCGTCCCACGCCACGTTTAACTGGGCAACGTCGTTCGTATTAGTCGTGCCTTGCGGACGGATGCGAATCTCGCTGGACGTGGTGTTGGCAATGGTCGCGGCCTGAGTGCCTGTCGCTGCAACCGGAACACCGACGAGCGTGAGTGCGCCGCCAGCCTGCGTCACGTTAAACGGATACGTGATTAGCGGCAGACGGTCGTTGGTGCGGAAGTCGATCGTATAGCCGTTGACGTTCAGCGCATCGAGCGTCGTCGTAGTCTGAATAGGATTGCGGAAACGCGATTCGGCGCGGCCCACTTTCGCGGTGACTTTGAGCGCGTCGCCGATGGCGTGCTCAAGCGTGAGTGTCGGCTGCGTGAACTCGGTTGAAAGTGCGTCATAGCGCGACTCAGCACGGATGTCGACGCCGTTGTAGGTGCCGAACAACAGCGCGCCATTGGGCGCATAGGCCGTGGACACCACGCTGGTTTGCGGTTTGCCGCCCGCCCCCAGCGTGCGGCTAAACGAGATTGCTTGGAGGTAGTCTTCTTGCCGTGTGGCATCGAGCTTGGAATACATCATGTCGAAGGTGACCAGCGTGCCCTGCTGCGGACGCCATTGCAGGGCACCGGTCAACCCGATGCGATCCTGATCGTGTGTCAGCCGACCGTAGCGCGGCAGGCGTGGATGAAAATTGGCTGGGTTGCTAGCGGCGTTATAGGCCGCAGTAGCGTCGGCGCTTGCCGGCAGTCGTGCGACGCCTTGCGCAGCAGGACCACAGGTGGTGGCCGTTGACGTGGTGGGGTTAGCTGTCACACCAACGGGTGCGCACCAGCCGCCCGATGACGCGCCGTTGTCCCAGCGCACCGAACTGAAGCCCTCTTCGAGCACGCGACGCTTCGAATACGCGCCTGACAGCAGCGCGCCGAACTTGCCGTCGCCCCAAGTGTTCGAAAGCAGAAATGCAGCGCGCGGGTCGATCTTGCCTGACAGGTCGTTGTAGCGCTCCTTCGCGGAGAACACAGCGGTTGCGCCTTTGTAATCAAACGGACGCCCGGATTGAAGATCTACCGTCGCGCCTAGCGAGCCTTCGTCAACATCGGCGGTGGAACTCTTGCGCACCGTGATTGAGTTGAAAAGCTCTGAGGCGAACACGTTGAAGTCGAAGCCGCGGCCGCGGTTGTTGCCGCCTGAGCTGTCCGTGCCCCCAGTAGTCGCCAGCGCCTCAAGGCCGTTAATGCGAACCCGCGTGAACTGCGAACCAAGACCACGCACCGTAATGTTTCTGCCCTCACCCGCGTCGCGCGCGATGACCACACCGGGGATACGCTGCAGCGATTCCGCAAGGTTAGTGTCGGGGAATTTGGCGATGTCTTCTGCCTTGATCACGTCGACGATGCCGTTTTCTTCGCGCTTCTTATTCAGCGCGCTCTCAAGCGAGGCACGAAAGCCGGTGATGACCACGGTTTCAATGGCAGCGCTTGGCGCTGGCGTTGTCTGCGCGGAGGCTTGATTCATGATGGTCAGCACCGCCAGAGCGATGGGGGACAACAATAATTTTTTCTCGTGCTTCATGGGGCTCTCCTCCTTAAGTAACGATCTTGTGGCAGCGAACGTGCGGCCGTCCGTAGCGCGATATTTTTTTGGTGCTGCGCCGCGAACACCGTTACTCAACCTTGCGTTCGAAAATGGGCATCAGCTGCGCGAAAGCTTGCGCGGATTGCCGCAACACAACGCTCACAGCAAAAAATATATCACAGACGTCATATGTCTGACATCTGTTTTCAAAGCTACTTGATCACGCAGTACGGCGCGTGGTCACTTAGCCGAAGAAACACTGATTAACTGAGATTATTCATTACGGTACGTCATCCCCTTCGTCGTTCCTGCGAAGGCAGGAACCCAGCGACTTTCGACATTGGCGCGGGTTGTCGTGTGCCTGAAAGACGCTTGGCCCCTGCCTTCGCAGGGGCGACGATTAGATAACGGGCCAACGAATAATCTCGGATTGATGTCATCCTGAGCGGAGCGAAGGATCAGACAGTGCGCAACGTTGATCGTAAGTCGTTGAAATCGTCGGATGCCATCTGGTCCTTCGCTGTAGCTCAGGATGACGAATCGCAGCTCTTCAAAGCGACGTCCGCTAAACCTCGCAACCCGCACAGGCGCGGCAAGTTGCTCGAACAAGCACGCAACGAGAACTGGAACGGGATGCCTCGCGCAGCCGCCTGCCGCTGCTGAAGCTAAGACCCCTCGGCTACGCGCCGCAAACGCTCCCTACTGTTGGTGAGATGCACACGCATTGACGCGCGCGCTGAATCGGGCTCCTGACGCTCTATGGCGTCATAAATCATCCGATGCTCGCGATTGACGCGATCGAGATACGCGCTCTTCTCTTCCTTGGCAAGTTGCGGTGAATTAACGCGGGCCCGAGGAATCACGGTGGTGCCTAGGTGACGCATCAGTTCAAAAAAATGCGGGTTTTGCGTGGCCTCGGCAATCGCCAGATGAAACCGGAAATCAGCCTCCAATGTGTCTGCTCCGCTAGCAGCGCAATTTTCAAAATCACTGATCGCGTTTTGCATTTCGGTCAATTGCCGCAAGTTGCGACGCGACGCTGCAAGCCCTGCCGACTCTGTCTCAAGGCTCACACGAAGCTCCAGCACATTGACGATATCAACCACCGTTTCAACGTCTACCGGATCAATGCGAAATCCCTGCTCTTCGGGCAAGGTTTCACTCACGAAACTGCCAATGCCATGCTGAGTCACCACTAGGCGCGCTTGCTGCAGTCGGGATACTGCTTCACGCACAACGGTGCGACTCACACCGTGCTCGGCCATGATTTCCGCTTCGGTCGGCATACGCATTCCGGTCGCGTACGTCCCGTCTTTGATTCGCGCATGCAGCGTATCAACCAAGTCGACCGCCAGACTACGACTTCGGCGCATCATGCGCGGTGCCTGTTGCGTGGTCATACGCTCCCTTTTCAATCGCCATTGTTGGACATCACACTTCTTCACGCCTATTCTAGTGTCGTCCACCACGCGCGTCGTTAGGCTGCAAATGTGTTGCCCCGGCGCGCGCTTACCGCTCGCGAATTGTGCACCCCACTAGCCTGCGCACCAGCACAGACGGCACGCGGGTATCCCCGCTTTGATGAAATTCCAAAATACGGTACATTGCATGTTAGCGCTATCATTTTTGGATTAAGCTTGAAATGCGCTGTGTCAATGAACACGAAAGCTCGGCAAATAACGAGCGACAGACGTAGGCGCAAGCACATCTTGTATGATAACTGACAAATCTCCCGCAACACAGTAATGTCAATCAAAATCAATCGTTTACTACTGACCGGCGCGGCTGGTGGACTCGGCAAAGTGCTGCGCCCCCGCATGGCAAGCATGGCGAACGTCGTGCGTGTCTCTGATGTCACTGATCTCGGTCTTGCCAGCCACGGCGAAGAACTGGTGCACTGCGATCTCGGCAATTTTGACGCGATGCTTGCTCTGCTAAGCGGTGTTGATGCGGTGGTTCATTTGGGCGGAATGTCGATCGACGGGCCGTTCGAGCCCATCCTCAACGCCAACATCCGTGGCGCGTACAACCTCTACGAAGGCGCGCGCATTAATGGCGTCAAGCGGGTGGTGTTTGCCAGCTCCAATCACGTGGTCGGTTTTCACAAACAAACGGATCGCCTTGATGCCACCGCCTCGATGCGCCCTGACGGCAACTACGGCGTCAGCAAAGCCTTCGGCGAATCGTTGTCGAGTTTCTACTTTGACCGCTACGGTATCGAAACCGTGTGCATGCGCATCGGCTCGTCGTTCCCCAAGTCCATCGACCATCGCATGCTGTCGACGTGGCTGAGTTACGACGATTTGACTGAACTGATTCGTTGCGCCCTGTTCGCCCCAACCGTCGGCCACACCATTGTGTATGCGGCGTCCGACAACACGTCGTCGTGGTGGGACAACCGTTATGCCGCGCACTTGGGCTGGACGCCGAAAGACTCGTCCGAGCCGTTCCGCGCCGAAGTAGAGACCACCGTGCCACGGCTTGATCCAACCGATCCTGCGGCGATGTATCAAGGTGGCCAGTTCGTCAAACTAGGCCCGTTTCCAGCGAAATGACCCACAGCATGTCTAGCGCTGAACTCATCTTTGATGGCAAACACGGCACAGGCGAGAGTCCCGTGTGGGTGCCTGAAGAGCAGTCGTTGTATTGGGTCGATATCCCAGCAAAACGCATCTGGAATTGGGTCGCGTCGAGCGGTGCAATTCGTTCTTGGTTGTTGCCCGAAATGGTCGGATGCATCGCCCATATCGGCGGCAACCTTTGGCTTGCGGCCATGGAAACGGGCGTGTTCAAAGTGACGCTGAACGCTGATGACAGCGTTAACGCGGCGCTGCTCGCCAAAGCCGATCACGCGTCAATAAACATGCGCTTTAACGATGGTCGTTGTGATCGTCAAGGGCGATTTCTGGCGGGAACGATGTTTATGGACATGGCGGCAGCGCGAGACGTCGGCGCGGTCAGCACGTTCGCAGCCAACGGCGCCCATCGCGTGCTGCTTGACCGCATGATCGTGCCCAACGGCATGGCCTTCAGCCCCGATGGCGCGACGATGTACCTGTCCGATTCGCATCCGTCATCGCAACTCATCTGGGCGTTCGACTACGACACGGCAACCGGCACGCCGTTCAACAAGCGCGTCTTCGTCGACATGAATGCTCACCCCGGTCGCCCGGACGGCGCGGCAGTGGATGCCGACGGTTGCTACTGGATCTGCGGCAACGACGCCGGTTTGATTCATCGTTTCACGCCCCAAGGCAAACTGGATCGCTCGCTTGCCGTCCCCATCAAAAAGCCCGCGATGTGCGCCTTTGGCGGCGTAAACCTTGACACCCTTTTTGTCACCTCGATTCGCCTTAGCGGCGTTGATCTATCAGATCAACCGCTAGCAGGCGGCGTCTTCGCGCTCCACCCCGGCGTGCGCGGCATCCCGGAACCTAAATTTACCCCGTAACTTTTGTCTTAACCCATGTCCAAGGAGGAAACTTGAAAATCACCACCACACTGCGCACCGCGCTTTCACTGAGCATTGCCGCTGCACTTACGTCGCAAGTCAGTGCGCTCGAATTCCGCTCGGCGGAAGTACATCCTGACGACTACCCGACCACCGTTGCCGTCAAGCAAATGGGCGAAACGCTCAAGAAGCTGACCAATGGCAAACACAGCATCACGGTGTTCTCTGGCGGCAAACTCGGCAACGAGAAAGACTCGATCGAGCAGACCAAAATTGGCGCGATTGCCATGACTCGCATCAACGTGGCTCCGATGAACAACATCTGTGCGCCGACGATGGTGCCGACCATGCCATTCCTGTTCCGCAGCCCGGAGCACATGCGCAAAGTCCTCGATGGCCCGATTGGCGAAGAAATCCTGAAAAGTTGCGAAGCGCAGGGCTTCATTGCGCTGGTGTTCTATGACAGCGGCTCACGCTCGATCTACTCGGTTAAAAAGCAGGTCAAAAGCTTGGCCGACGTCAAAGGCATGAAGATTCGCGTACAGCAATCTGACCTGTGGGTTGCATTGCTTGAAGCGATGGGTGCCAACGCCACGCCGATGCCGTATGGCGAGGTGTACACGGCACTGAAAACAGGCCTCGTTGATGCCGCTGAGAATAACTATCCCTCGTACGATAGCTCGCGTCACTACGAAGTCGCCAAGTTCTATGCCAAGACCGAGCACTCAATGGCTCCAGAGATGCTGCTCTTCTCCAAGAAAATCTGGGACACGCTGACGCCGGATGACCAGAAAGCGATTCGTCAAGCGGCCAAGGAATCAGTGCCCGTCATGCGCAAACTGTGGGACGAGCGCGAAGCGAAATCGTTGGCAGCAGTGGTGGCCGGCGGCGCAACCGTTACTGAAGTAGATAAGGCATCGTTCCAAGCGGCGATGAAGCCTGTGTATGACAAATTCATCTCGGATCCAAAGTTGAAAGACTTGGTCAAGCGAATTCAGGACGTTAAGTAGTCCGCACCGCATATCGGGTGACGCGTAGGGTGGGCACCCCGTGCCCACCAACCGTCGCCGAAAACGAGTCACTTCCTCATAGCGCCGCCATGGTGGGCAGAGGCTGCCCACCCTACAAACTGCTTTTCACAAGCGGCCACTTCTTACTCTTTCTGTAGGTAATTCCATGTACACCCAAATCTGCCGACGCATTGCGCGTACCTGCATGTGGCTGGGCATCGCGGGAATGATCGCGCTGATAAGTGCGGTCACCTGGCAGGTGTTCGGGCGCTATGTGCTCAACAACACTCCCACGTGGGCGGAAAGCCTTGCGCTCTTGCTGGTGCTGTGGGTGACCATGCTCGGCACGGCGGTGGGCGTGCGCGACGCCGGACATATCGGGCTGGAATCCATGCTGGTGCTCGCCCCGGACTGGTTGCGGCTCAAAATGGAATATCTCATTCATTCGTTGCTGCTGATCTTTGGCGCGATCATGGCGTGGAACTGCGCGTACCTCGTCGAATCGGTATGGACGTATCGCCTGCCAACGCTGGGCATCTCGGAAGGCTGGCGCTATGTTCCAGCGACCGTTGCCGGCGTGTTGATCGTCATGTTTTCGATTGAACACCTGATTGCCTTATTCAAAGGCACCGAAGTCGAACCGGCGTGGAAATAAGTGAATAAGCAGACTTCCCGATGACCATCGCCCTCACCATCCTCTGCGTCAGCTTCACCGCCTTCCTGCTGCTTGGCGTGCCGGTGGCGTTCGCCATCGGCCTCTCCGCGCTCTGCACCCTGCTCTATGAAGGCATGCCGCTCGCGGTCGGCTTTCAACAAATGACCTCGGGAATGAACATCTTTTCATTCCTTGCGATTCCGTTTTTTATCTTCGCTGGCGAACTCATGTTGCACGGCGGAGTCGCCGACAAAATCGTCGACTTCGCACGCGCGCTAATCGGCCATGTTCGCGGCGGTCTGGGCATGAGCAACGTGCTGGCCTGCACGCTGTTCGGCGGCGTCTCGGGGTCACCGGGCGCTGACGTTTCAGCCATGGGCGCGGTGATGATCCCGATGATGAAACGCGAGGGCTATCACGCGGATTACGCAGTCAACGTGACCACGCACGCGGCTCTGGTGGGCGCGCTGATGCCGACCAGTCACAACATGATCATCTACACGCTGGCCGCCGGGGGAAAGGTCTCCATCGCCGCTTTGATTCTTGCCGGATTGCTGCCCGCGTTGATCTTGACCATCTGTAATCTTGTCGCCGCCTACGCCGTCGCGGTCAAGCGCGGTTATCCGTCGGGCACGTTCCCCGGCTGGTCGATTGTTGCCCGCACTTTTGCTGCGGCGCTCCCCGGATTGTTCGTCGTCGTGCTCATCTTGGTGGGCATTCTGTCGGGCGTGTTCACCGCAACGGAATCAGCCGCAGTGGCCATTCTGTACACGCTCGGCCTGACCGTGTTTTTGTATCGCACCTTGACCTGGGCGCACTTCCTCGCCGCTGCGGCGAAGGCCGTGAAAACCACGGGCACCATCTTGCTGCTGATCGGCATTTCGGCCACCTTCGGTTACCTCATCAGCCTCTATGGCGTGGCGGAACTCACTGGCGCGGCGCTGGAGCGACTGACGACGACGCCGTGGATCATGTTCCTGTTGGTCAACCTGATCCTGTTCGTCCTCGGCACCTTCCTCGATATGGCCGCAACCATCCTGCTGTGTACACCTATCTTCCTGCCGATTTGCATGAAGTTCGGCATGGATCCGGTGCAGTTCGGCATGATCCTGCTGATCAACTGCGCGCTCGGATTGAACACGCCGCCGGTAGGCACGGTGCAGTTCATTGGCTGTACCATCGGTGGGGTATCCGTGGGGCATGTCATGAAAACGATCTGGCCGTTTTACGGCGCGCTGATTGCGGCGCTGATGATCGTGACTTATGTGCCCGCATTCTCAATGTGGCTGCCCGGTCTGGTGATGGGCAAATAAGCAGGAGCAATTCAATGAAAACCACCCCCGTCACTCCCGAAGATTTGAGCGCCTCCGTTCTCGCCGTGCCGCCGATGGCGAGGAGCGCGGACTGGTCGCTGAACATCGCGGGCAACAAAGCGATGATTCGTCATCTCGAAGCGGGCGGCGTGCGCACGCTGATGTACGGCGGCAATGCCAACTTCTACAACATCGGGGTTCGCGACTATCACAAGGTTTTGGAGATGCTCGAAAAGTTGGCGGGCGAGGACACGTGGGTCATCCCGTCTATCGGCCCAGATTTTGGTAAGGCGATTGATCAGATTGATTTGCTGCGCAGCCGCGCGTTTCCGACGGCGATGGTGTTGCCGCTGCAATTTCCATCGACCGACGACGGACTGGCCACCGGTATTGCGCGACTCTCGCAGTTCTACAAAAAACCGTTGATTGTTTACATCAAATCAGACGGGTATCTCGAACCGAGAACCGTTGGCAAACTGGTGGCCGACGGCGTTGCCTGCGCGGTGAAGTACGGCACGGTGCGCGCTGATCCGTCGAACGATCCGTACTTGAAAGAACTCACGCAGCACGTTGATCCAAAATTCATCCTGAGCGGCATTGGCGAGACGCCTGCGATCATTCATCTGCGCGATTTCGGCTTGCAAGGCTTCACCTCCGGCTCAGTGTGCATCGCGCCACGCGGCTCGATGAAAATGCTGCAACTCATCAAAGCAGGCCAATACGACGAGGCCGCAAAGATTCGCGAAGCCTACGCCGACATGGAAGCCTGCCGCGACTCAATCAGCCCAATCCGCACGCTGCACGAGGCCGTAACGCTCGCAGGCATCGCCGACATGGGCCCGATGCTGCCAATGCTCTCCAACATCGGCACCGAGCACCATGAGCGCGTAGGCGCTGTAGCAAGGGCATTGCTGGCGTTTGATCAGACGTTGGCTTAGTCAGCGGACTCGCTGGACCGGCGCGAGCCGCAAAAAGCGCCGAAGCCACGTTTGCACAGATCGCGCCCTACCACACGTACAGCTTTATTCGGAAAGCGCCTATTCCATTGGGCTTGGCACGTTATTTTTATGTTATCGATAAACGCTAAATACTGCGCTTAGCCCTTATTAAATAAGGATTACAGAAAAAAGCTATTACTGTTTCATCGCTGTTTTAGCTGTAATTCGTCAGCGCCGGGACACAGCCACGCCCACTTAGGTCATTGGCACCGGGCATCACGACGCACTCTGGCGGACGTCGAGGACATTTCCAGCAGCGCAAGACAAAAAATTCGCTTTTTTCTACACATTGATCTGAGGCACACATAAGCAGGGCATACTTATAGCGCGACGCGAGCATCCCCTCGTCCGTCAAACCATCAACCTCATGGAGTATGAACATGTTTAAACCAAGCGCCTGTCGTTCGCGACGTGCAGTGTTGGGGGCGCTCGTAAGCGGCACCAACGGCACACCGGCCCCGATTTTCCGATGCCAGAGCCTCGGAGGTTTCAATGCTCACCGCTAATGTGAACCCGACTAGATGGAAATTAGCCCTCGACGTTGAACGCTGCATCGGTTGCCACGCCTGCTCGGTAGCCTGCAAAGTCGAAAACAACGTCCCCCTCGCCCGCTTCCGCACCAAGGTCTATTACTGGGAGCACGGCACCTACCCCAGCGTCACGCGCAATTTTTTGCCCACCTTGTGCATGCAATGTGAAGATGCGCCCTGCCTGAAATCCTGCGACAGCCAAGCCATCGAGCGCGGCGCTGATGGCATCGTGCGCGTGATTGCTGACAAGTGCGATCACTTGGGTGCGTGCGAAAAAGCCTGCCCTTATGGCGCTATCGGCTGCGACGACAACGATGTCGCTGATAAATGCGATTTTTGTTCGCACCGACTCGACGCTGGCATGGAACCGGCCTGCGTGGAGACCTGCCCGGCGGAGGTGTTTCACTTTGGTGACGCCAATGATCCCGCCTCGCCGTATTCGCTGTTCATGAAAAAGCACGGCAGCCAAACAGCCGTACTCAAACCTGAAGAGAAAACGCTGCCATCGGTGGCCTATCGCGGTCACGCCAAAGCGATGGAAAAGAAAATCCCAAAGGGCAAAGTGCATGATCCGTTTTCCTACGAAATCGAAAATTGGACGTCACTGGAATCGCAGTTTCCAAAGCCGAAACGGGTGATTTGGGCGAAGTTAAGCGACACCAAGCCCTCCGCGCCGAAGGAGACCAACGCATGAGTACGACCGCTGTGAAGTCGCCGCAACCCGCGTCCCCCGGTCGCCGGAAAGCGATGAAACAAGGTATGGGCGCGCTCGCCACGCTGGCGCTCGGCGAAACCATTCTGTTGATGCCCGGTGAAGCGGCGGCATTTTTCGGCCCGTTCAAGCGGAAGAAAGAACTGATCGGTCAACGCAAAGCGGTACGCAATGCCAACGGCAAAGGTCGGCTCAAAAACGATTATTCAAAAGCCAAAATCATCAAAAGCGTGTGCCTGAACTGCTCCACCGTCTGCGGCATTCAGGGCTACGTCATCGACGGCAAACTGGTCAAAGTTGGCGGTAATCCGGAAGACCCGAACAACGGCAAGTCGTTGTGCGCTAAAGGTCAATCTGGCCCCACTATCAACACCAATGCCGAACGCATATTGTTCCCACTCAAACGCGTCGGCGCACGCGGTGAAGGCAAGTGGAAGCGCATCACTTGGGACGAGGCGTACACCGAAATCGCCACCCGAATCCGCAAGGCGATCGACGAAGGCAAACCGGAAGAAGTCGCGATCCAGATCGGTCGTTCGCGCATTGCGGAAGAGATGACGCGATTCCTGAACGCCATCGGTTCGCCGTCCCTTTTCAACCATCGCGCGCTCTGCTCATCAAACAAACGCGCAGCGAACTATGTGAGCCTCGGCGAGACCGATTGGGAGACCGGCGACTTTGCCAACAGCAAGTACATTCTCAATTTCGGCTCGAATTTTTACGAAGCGCATCAAGGTGCTATCCACGTCGCCAAACGCATCATTCGTGGTCGCTTCGACAACGGCGCAAAACTGGTGACCGTCGACGTGCGTTGCAGCAACACCGCCGGACGCTCAGACGAATGGCTGTGCGCGACGCCGGGCTCCGAAGGCGCGCTCGCTCTCGCCATGTGCAACGCCATCATCATGGCAGGCAAACACGACGCGAAATGGCTCGACACTTGGAGCAACGTCAACGCGTCTGATCTGAAAACATGGGTCGCAAAGTACACGCCAGAATGGGCGGAAGGCGTCACTGGATTAGCCGCAAAAGACATCCGCCGCATCGCGCTCGAATTCGCTGCTGCTGCGCCTAAAGCAGTGGCATTTACCAACCGCGGATCGCTCGCACATTACAACGGTTTCAACAATGATCGCGCGGTGATTTTGCTCAACGCCGTTGTTGGCTCATTGGGTGCCGTCGGCGGTTATTGCTACGGCGAGGAGCCGACGCGCGTGCCACCACGCGTGTTTCCGCAACCGATGCCGCGCCCGCCAGCGCCGACCGCAAAAAGTGCGATTGAAAACCCGGAAGAATGGCCGCTCGCCAACAAATGGCAGCGCATGAAGGTCGGGCAAATCGTGTACAGCGGGCTGAAGGAAGGTCGCGGTAAAGTGCAGGTGTATTTGAGCTACACCGTGGCCGCACCACAGACGTGGCCCGAAGGCCGCAGCACGACCGTTGAAGTACTCAAAAGCGAAAAACTGATCCCGTTTCACGCCTGCAGCGACATCGAGTATTCCGAGCAGGCGCACTACGCCGACTTGATACTGCCGGATGCGAGCTACATGGAGCGTTGGGGCTTTGACACCCGCAACAACATGGAGCTTCGCGACTACGTCACGCTGCGACAACCTTTGGTTCAGCCGCCCGGCGAATGCGTGAGCTTCGTCGATTCCATGATCGAAATCGGCAAACGCATCAGTCCGGAAACAGCGAAGTATTTTGCCTTCAAAGACCATGAAGAATGGATGAAGATTCGCTGCGCGGGACTCACGTCGCGCGTAGGCGAAGACGGCTTCGAGTACATGAAGAAGCATGGCGTGTGGCAAGACATGACCAAGCCGAAGTACTACGCGCTGTATGCGTGGGAGCTGACTGCTGCTCTGATGAAAGATGCGCGCGTTGACGAAAAGACCGGCGATATTTTCAAGGCAAACACCGCAGGCAAGGAAGCAAGAATCGGCCTCATGGTCGACGGCAAACCGCGGCGCGGATTCGCCACACCATCACGCAAGTTCTCCGTCTATCACGAGGACATCGAAGCGGCTGCCAAGGATCGGAAATTCACCGAGGACGGCGGCAAGGGCATGCCCGATTACTTCCCGATTCCAAGCATCGAGAAGATGAAGCCGGAGCAACTGCACCTGACCACGTTCAAGTGGAACGTGCATACGCAGGGCCGCACCCAA
Organism: Burkholderiales bacterium; assembly: GCA_031409935.1. Taxonomy (GTDB): domain Bacteria; phylum Pseudomonadota; class Gammaproteobacteria; order Burkholderiales; family Casimicrobiaceae; genus Casimicrobium. The sequence continues at coordinate 37,274 of JANNYE010000003.1, forward strand.
TCACAAAAATTCCTCACTGAAATCGTGCATCACAACCCGATGTGGATCAATACGAAAACAGCCACGGAACGCGGCCTGAAAACGGGTGACTGGGTAGAGATCACCACCTACCGACCCTACGGCCACGCGATGGGACCAGGTGCCGGTGAAGTGCTCGGCACGGCGGTGATTCCCGTGTGGGTCACCGAAGGCATTCACCCGCGCGTGCTTGCCGTGTCGAACACGCTAGGCAACCTGTTCCACGGTCGCGCCGCCACCGCCACCAACGGCCCCCGGCAAAACATCCCCGCCTTCGACGACAACCTGATTTCCGAGGATCAGGATGTCAGAGATGACATCTGGTGGGACCCTAAAAGCGGCGGCACCGGCGCGGGCTACAACATCAACGCGATACTGCCGATCCAGCCTGCACCGCTGGTCGGCATGCAGGGGTGGTACGACACGGTTTGTTCTATTCGGAAGATTTAGTTACCGGTAGCATTCGCGCAAAAAAAATGGCCTCCCTGCTCAGCGGTGGAGGCCATCTTCTTTTCAACAAGCAGTGTTTAGTGATGGCAACGGTTCAGGATGTGGCCGAACCGTCGGCCGAACCGCCCTACTCCGTGCCGTCAGTCGCGCTCGACGAGCAGAACACCGCGCCTTCGCCAACAAATCCCTTCGCGATCATTTCGTTGTAACGAGCCAACGTATTGGCGTAGCGATGATTGCCATCGTTTTGCGCGGCGCGATTATTGAACGCGCGGTAGATAGTGTTGGGCGCTGACGCAGGACACACGCCGGAGGCAGGAATCTGCACCGCGAAATCTTCCCCTTCGTACTGAAACACAGGATTGTTGGTGCCGCGAATCAGTTCACAATCAGCAGGTCGACCATAGAAATGCGTGTTCGGTCCGCCCTTAGAGGGTGGCAGATAGAAACGGCAGATCGACTCGGTACCCGCTGGGGCACCTGCCGCCGCAAATGCGGCGAACGTAGCACCGGTGCGGCGGAACGACGCTGGGGCACCGTCAAGCACGGCCTTTTCAGCCGTTCTTCCGGTAATGAAATATTTGTTCAACGGGATGATGAAATATTCCACCACATCCACGGGTGTCGTGGCGGCAGCGGCCTTTTCGACGAGGCCAGTGGCCACCAGCGAAATGGATCGATCCGCGGCGGGAGAACCAGTTTTCTTGCGGATAAAAATGGTGTACTCCGCGTTTGCGATGGGATTGGTCACGATTGTTTGTTTGAAGTTGCCGCCGTTGCTCTCAAACCATTGTGTCGCATGCGTCGCGTTTGCGGTACGACCTGCCATGCCGGGGACGACCCAGGCCCAGTTGTCAACAACCGGGTTCGGAGCAACCTGCCGCACCATCACGTCGAAGTCGTAGACGAGCCTGGAGGTGCTCGGGTCAATGCCTTCTGCCGCAGTTTGCTCCGGGCCTTCGTCATCAATCCAGCCTATGTTCACCACCAGCGGTTCGCCACCCTTGGCGAACACTGTGCGAGTGATTTCTGCGGTCGAATCAGCCGCAGGATTGGTCGCGATTTCTTCGATGATCGAACCAGTGCTGGTCGCAAGCGTTGCGCCCGCTGGCGAGCTTTTTTTGATCGCGAATGCCGCTTTTTCGACGTTCAGCAATCCCCAGCCAAATTTGTAGTCAGGCCCCGGCGCACCGAGGTCTTCGGCAGTGCCAAGCATCAGCGCCTTGAGCGTGGATGAGCGCATGTAGCGCGTGTTGAGACTGTGGAA
>JANNYE010000004.1:0-16312 GCA_031409935.1 Burkholderiales bacterium
TTCAATGGACACCTACACCGACGAGTACGTCGCCGAAGTTCAAGACCACATTAACCGACGTCCGCGCAAAATCTTGAACGGCTTGACCCCTTACGAAATACACTTCGCTCCACCGCGCTCGCCGACAGTTCGTACCTAAACGCAGCAAAACTAGTGCTCAACCCTTTTTAAATGGGCGTTTTGCGACAAAGCTGAATGACTAGGTGAGCTTTTCTGTGCCTGTAAATCTCACGACTGACACTTCGCCTTGATGTCAGCGGGAACTTCAATTGCCTTGATGCGATCACCGTCACGAATACAAAACGCGCGCACTTCCGTACCTTCGCAAATGAGCGTGTCTTCGCGCATCACGATGTGCTGCATGATGAAGACTTTTGGTCGCCATTCGGTGATTTCGGTTTGAATTTCGATGGTCTCGCCGTACGTCGCCGGCTTCATGAAACGGGTGTTGATTTCGAGCAGCGGTGTACCAATGATGCCGGTGGTTTTCACTAATTCTCGCCACGGCAACACGCCGTGACTGACGAAAAAATGCAGCGACGCCGCATCCATCCATTTTGAGAAATTCGGAAAGAACACGATGCCCGCAGGATCGCAATCGCCGAACTGAATCTGAACTGTGAAAATAGTTTTCATGATTCCTAAACATTAACGCAATCTGCATCCAACGCGCGGCGCAGCATGACCGGCGACGATGCGAGATGTTTGGTGCGCTCACTCCAAAACCGACTCATCCACCTGACGGGCGTCGCAACAGACGTAAACTCTCAGGCTGACCAGACGCCGCGCCCGCCGCGATGTCGAAACGAAAAAATCACAGGAGGACTGTTTGCTCATGACTACCCGCTACGAACTTCGCGATGGCGTTGCCATCTTAACCCTCGACAATCCTCCGGTGAACGGGCTCTCTTACGCGCTGCGAGTCGCATTCGCTGAGGGACTCGAAAAGGCCAACGCTGATGCCTCGGTCAAGGCCATCGTCGTCACTGGCGCTGGCAAAGCGTTTTCCGGCGGTGCCGACATCAAGGAATTTGGTTCGCCACGCGCTGTCGCTGAACCCAATCTGCTGTCGCTGATTCGCGCTTGCGAACTGTCGAGCAAGCCCGTCGTTGCGGCGGTTCATTCGGTGGCAATGGGCGGTGGGCTTGAGCTGGCGCTTGGCTGTCACTACCGCGTCACCGCTCCCGGCGCGAGCATTGCACTGCCCGAAGTTAAGCTCGGCCTGATCCCCGGAGCGGGCGGCACGCAACGCTTGCCGCGCGTGATTGGCGTTGAGGCCGCGCTCAACATGATCGTGTCCGGCGAACCGGTCAAGAGCGAATTCATCGCGAGTTTCCCCGGACAGAAACTGTTCGACAAAGTGATCGAAGGCGACCTGATGGCGGGCGCGATTGCGTACGCGCTTGAGAAGGCCGATGTGCGTCCGCTGCCGCTGGTGCGCGACCTGCGCGTAGGGCATCCCGAGGCGGACGGCTACTTCAAGTTCGCGCTCAACACAGTCACCGCGATGGCGAAGAATTTCCCCGCACCTGCCAAGTGCGTTGAGGCGGTTCAGAACGCCACCAAGATGAAATTCGACGACGGCATGAAGGCCGAGCGCGAAATTTTCACCAACCTGATGTTCACGCCGGAATGCGTGGCGTTGCGCCATCTGTTTATTTCCGAGCGCGCCGCATCGAAGATTCCTGACGTACCGGAAGACACCAAACTGCGCGACGTGAAGCTGGTCGGCATCATCGGAGCCGGCACGATGGGCGGCGGTATCGCGATGAACTTCCTGAACGCTGGCGTGCCCGTCATCATTCTCGAAATGAAGCAGGAGGCCATCGACAAAGGCTTCGGCGTCATTCGCAAAAATTACGAAGCGCAAGTCAGCAAAAAGAAGCTCAAGCAGGACGTGCTCGACACCCGCATGGGCATGCTCACCAGCACGCTCGACTACGCAGCGCTGTCGAATTGCGACCTGATTATCGAAGCTGTATTTGAAGAAATCGGCGTCAAGGAAAAAGTGTTTAGCGCGATTGATGCGGTGGCGAAACCGGGCGCGATCCTCGCGTCGAACACGTCAACACTCGACGTCAACGCCATCGCCAATTTCACCAAACGTCCGCAAGATGTGGTCGGCATGCATTTCTTCTCGCCTGCCAACGTGATGAAACTGCTCGAAGTGGTGCGTGGTGAAAAGACGGCGAAAGACGTGCTCGCAACCGTGATGGCCATCTCGAAAAAGATCAAGAAAACGGCGGTGGTTTCCGGCGTCTGCGACGGCTTCATCGGCAACCGCATGATCGAGCAATACGGTCGTCAAGGTGGATTTCTTTTGGAAGAGGGCTGCACCCCGCAGCAGGTCGACAAAGCCGTCGAAAAATTCGGCTTCGCGATGGGCCCGTTCCGCATGGGCGACCTTGCAGGTAACGACATCGGCTGGGCGATCCGCAAACGTCGCTACGTTGAAAAACCCAATTTGCGCTACAGCAAGACGGCTGATCTGCTTTGCGAAATGGGTCGTTTCGGACAAAAGGTGGGCAAGGGCTGGTACGACTACCTGCCGGGCAAGCGCGACGCGATTCCGAATGCCGAGGTGGAGGCGATGGTGGTCAAACACCGCGAAACGCTGGGCATAACCGCGCGCAAAATTAGCGACGATGAAATCGTGCATCGTCTGGTGTTCTCGCTGGTCAACGAAGCCGCGCATATCCTTGAAGAAGGCATCGCCAACAAGGCGAGCGACATCGACATCGTCTACATCTACGGCTACGGCTTCCCGCCACAACGCGGCGGCCCGATGAACTACGCCAATCAGGTTGGCCTGTTCAACGTGGTGCAGATGATGAAGAAATTCCAGCAGAACCCGTTGGATGATGCGAAGTTCTGGGAACCTGCACCGCTGTTGAAACGGTTGGTGGCTGAGGGTAAGTCGTTCGTTTGATAAAGGTTCCTTCAGTCGCAAGCGGGAGCTGGCGGAGGGTGAGGGTGGCGGCGTTGCACTTAGCCTCGGCCGACGTCGCATGTCTCTGCCGTCATCCTCGCCGAAGGCGGGGATCCAGAGCGTGTGTTGAAGTGTGAAGTAACGAGAGCATGACGGGATCGAGCGCTCTTCTAGATTCCCGGCTTCGCCGAGAATGACGCCAAGAAGCACGTTACGGGAATGCGAAGTCGAGATGATGTCGAGGCATGACATTAACGCAATAAAAGCAAGGAGGATTGGATGATTCGAAAATCGGTTTTTGCGCTGTTGGGTTTGTTGCTGGCTCTCGTTCTTGCAGTGACAGTAAAGACGTTATTCACAACATCAAAGCAACTGAACGTCCCGCCCGAGAAACCAGTAACGGTCGATTCAGCCGCCGCCTCAGCCCGACTCGCCGCCGCAGTAAAACTGCAAACCATCTCCTCTGCCACCGACGCTGAAGCCAGCGCCGATGCGTTCAAGGCGCTGCACCAGCACATTCAGACGAGCTTCCCGAAACTTCACGCCACCCTCAAGCGTGAACTGGTTGGCAGCTACGGTCTACTGTACACATGGCCGGGCACCGACAGCAAAGCCAAACCCATCGCGCTGCTTGCGCATCAGGATGTCGTTCCCATCGCGCCCGGCACCGAGAAGGACTGGCAGCAACCGCCTTTCGGTGGCGTGATCGATGGCGGCTTTGTCTGGGGCCGTGGCGCGTGGGACAACAAGAGCAATCTGTTCTCGCAGCTTGAAGCAGTCGAGATGCTCGTCGCGTCCGGCTTTCAACCGAAGCAAACGATTTATCTTTTCTTCGGGCAGGACGAAGAAGTCTCCGGCCATCGCGGCGCGCAAGTGCTCGCCAAAAGATTCAAAGCCGAGAACATTAAGGTCGATTTCATCCTTGATGAAGGCACGCTGATTGTCGAAGGCATCTTGAAAGGGCTCGACAAACCAGCGGCGCTGGTCGGCATGGCGGAGAAGGGTTTCTTGACCGTCATGCTGTCGGCAACAGCAACTCCTGGCCATTCGTCAATGCCACCGCCAACCGCGCGTCAGAGTGCCATCGGCATGATGAGCGCAGCCCTTTCGCGGCTGGAAGACAAGCAGTTTCCGGTGCAGATTCGCGGCATCGCGGCAGACATGTTTGACACGCTGGCCCCCGAGATGAACCTCACCAATCGCGTGATCCTGTCGAATCTTTGGCTGACTAAACCGCTGGTTGAATCACAGCTCGCGAAGAGCACCAGCACAGCGGCGCTGTTGCGCACGACTACGGCTTTGACGGTCGTCAACGCAGGCGAGCGCGACAACGTGCTGCCCGGTCGTGCCAACGCGTCGGTCAACTTTCGCGTGCTGCCGGGTGACACATCCGACGATGTGATCAAGCACACATTGCTTGCGGTTGGGCAATCGCCGATCAAGGCCGATAAGAAGCCCGGCTTTTCCGAACCATCGAAAGTGGCGCGCACTGACGCGCCTGGCTATCAGGCGATTGCAAAAACCATTCGCCAGTTGCAACCCGATGTGGTCGTGGCACCTGCACTGATGCTCGGTGCGACGGATGCACGTTACTTCGATGATGTTGCCGACAACGTTTACCGCTTCTCGCCGGTGCGCGCAAAGACCGATGATTTGGCGCGTTTCCACGGCACCAACGAGCGTATTTCGGTGGCGAACTACACCGAAATGATTCAGTTTTATTACCAGTTGCTGCGCAATGTGAATGCGGCGACGCCTTAGTATTTGCAGTGTCCCCTCTCCCCTTGTGGGAGAGGGTTAGGGAGAGGGGGAGGGTGGATTGAAGAGCAACGATTGTTCTGCAACCGAGCCTTCCCCCTCTCCCCTAGCCCCTCTCCCTCCGGGGGAGAGGGGAACCAGAGCGCACAGATTTTGTTTTGAAATTTACCCTGAAAGAGGCCCCACCATGACCGACGCCGTAATCGTCTCCACCGCCCGCACTCCGCTTGCCAAAAGCTGGAAAGGCGCATTCAACATGACTCACGGTGCAACGCTGGGAGGCCACGCAATTGAGCACGCCGTCAAGCGCGCGGGCATCGACGCCGCCGAGGTGGACGACGTGCTGATGGGCTGTGCCAACCCGGAAGGCGCGACCGGCTGGAACATCGCCCGTCAGGCCGCATTGCGCGCCGGTATGCCGGACAGCGTCGCGGGCGCGACGGTGAACCGCTTCTGCTCGTCAGGGCTGCAAACCATCGCGATGGCCGCGCAGCGCATCATTGCCAACGAGGGCGATATTTTTGTCGCGGGCGGCGTGGAATCCATCTCCTGCGTGCAGCAGGAAATGAACCTGCACATGTTCAAGGATTCGTGGCTCGACAAGAACAAGCCTACGATTTACTGGAACATGATGCAGACAGCCGAGACTGTGGCCAAGCGTTACAACATGAGCAAAGAGCGCATGGATCACTTCGGTGCAGAGAGCCAGCAAAAGGCTTGCGCAGCGCGTGACGCGGGCAAGTTTGACGACGAAATCGTGCCGATCACCGTGACCGCAGGCGTGGCCGATCCGAAGACCGGCATGACCACCAAACAGGTCACCGTGTCGAAAGACGAAGGACTGCGCGACGGCACCACTTACGAAGCGGTTGCAGGCATCCGCACCGTGGTTCCTGGCGGCTCGGTCAGCGCAGGCAATGCCTCGCAATTCAGCGACGGCGCAGGCGCGTGCGTGGTCATGAACGCCAAGCTCGCCGAGCAACGCGGCATCAAGCCACTGGGCATCTTCCGTGGCTTCGCAGTTGCCGGCTGCAACCCCGACGAAATGGGCATCGGCCCGGTGTTCGCCGTGCCAAAACTGCTGAAACGCTTGGGCCTCACAGTGCAAGATATTGACCTGTGGGAACTGAACGAAGCTTTCGCCGTGCAGGTGCTGTACTGCGCCGACACACTGGGCATTCCGGTGGACAAGTTGAACGTCAACGGCGGCGCGATTGCCGTCGGTCATCCGTACGGCATGAGCGGCCAACGCCTCGTAGGCCACGCCCTCATCGAAGGTAAACGTCGCGGCGCGAAACTGGTTTGCGCGACGATGTGCATTGGTGGCGGGATGGGCGCGGCTGGGATTTTTGAAGTGGCGTAATAGTGCGTTTCCCGCACGTTGTTCTGCTGTCTCCGCCATGCGCGCTAGCGGTCACGATCTGCGTTGCCTTCGGCCTTAGGTTTGCAAGCGTTCCTAGGGAGTCGCATGGAACGTTAGTCGAAATCGGAATACCCGTTTGCCTAGCGTTCACGTTTTTGGGTTCGAGCGCGATCTTTTGGGGCCTGGTTGCAACATACGATTACAGAAAACAGGCCGCAACAGGCCTATCGCTACGACAACTGTGTTCAATCGGTATCGCGCTTCTATACCTTTTGTTTGTAGCGTGGGTGTGGATGTTCTTGATTCCTATGTTTGTGTAGCGGGGTACGGTGGGCAACTTGTTGCCCACGTGCGATTGCAGAGAGTTCGCGACGCGTGGGCAAACAAGTTGCCCACCCTACAGCTTTTCAATAAAACGACGGCTGCTTGGGGGCTAGAGCGCAATAATGGCAATTCTTGACTTTACGCATAAATCTACTCCAAGCCCATATGAAATAAGGCTTTCAGCCAAAAACTGATGAACAAACCCAACTACGCGGAACGAAGACTCAGAGTGCGCGCAGCGCTGGATTTTTTGCTTAATGACTGGCTCAAGGTGGGCGAGCTTTGCGTGCGTCCTCGCTTTGCTGATCACAGCACGGGGACATTCGGTGCAGTGCTTGATTCACTAAAAAATGCGTAAAATACATAAAATATGTATTTTACGAACGCCGAAACTAACATGGAAACCATCACAAGCACCGAGTTCGCCCGCAACCCACGCGGAGTCTTTGACCGCGTGATCGAGACGCAAGCCCCAGTCGACATCACGCGCCACGGCAAGCCCGTGGTGCGGGTACAGCCGATCGCGCCTGCCCGCCGTGGGCTCACGGGGCCGGAGCTGGTCGCGCTGATTAATGCAACCAAGCGGCGGGGCGTGGGTGCCGACACGACTTGGCAAAAAGATTACGACGAGCTCATCAACCCGTACGAGGACTGGGTTGATCCGTGGGAGCGCTAGTCGACAGTTCGGTTTTTATCGCCTTCACCAACGAGGAGCGGCATACGTCGTGGGCCGGGACTGCGCTCGCTGCATATACCGAGCTTTTTGTTTCACCGATCGTATTGTCCGAGCTCGAAGCGGGCTGCTACTTTGCTAAAGACGCCGACATTGCCCTGCGGCGTCGCGACGCGCTGCAATATGCGTTAAACGCGGTGTGCCTCGATGTTTCGGCCACAACGGGCTCCACGCATGCGAGGCTTCGGGCCGAGTTAGCCCGCAGCGGTCAGACGCGCAATCGTAGCAACGACCTGTGGCTCGCCGCCACCGCGCGGGAACATCAACTCGACCTGCTGACCTGCAACCCGCGCGGGTTTGCCGATGTGGCGGGACTACGCGTCATATCGCCAAACGTGATCGAGTGACAGCACTGCACGGCTGTTGATGAACAAACCCAACTGCGCGGAACGGAGATTCGCTGCATGATTGGCTAACCGCGAGGTAACTGATGGCCACGCTTGAAAAAATCTCCAAAAAACTTGTCACCACGTCGGCCTGATCCGAATTTCGCCTACGCGATCAGGTAGTAGCAATTTTCGGTAACTCGGCGCATGCTTCGTCGTGTCTGAAAACATGCAGGAGCGCGCTATGCCCGGATCCGTCTATTGGGACAAAACACAGATGCAGAACGAAGGGGCAGTCCCGTCCATCCTCGCCATTGGCGATTCGTGGTTCTGGTATCCCTTCATTGGCATCTCGCTGATCGTTTCTCTGTGGAATTTGTCCACCAACCTGCCATAGTCTGTCTTTAAGAGCACTGCCGAATCACCGCGCCACCGGAGAACCGCCATGTCAAACCCACGCCAACTTATCGTCTGCTGCGACGGCACCAACAACAATGTGACGGGTGGCCGCACCGACACCAACGTTATCAAGCTGCAAAGTGGTGTCGCTCGCGACGCCGAGCAGATCGTGTTTTACGACCCCGGCGTGGGCAACCCCGGCGAGCTTCCCGGCGCGACCTGGACGGACAGCATTCGCGCGAAGTTTCAGCGTCTTTCCGGTCTCGCATTTGGCAGCGGCGTGTACGAAAACATTGCCGAGTGCTACACCTTCCTGATGCAGAATTACCACAAGGGCGACCAGATTTATCTGTTCGGATTTTCGCGGGGAGCATTTACAGCACGCGCGCTGTCCGGGGTTGTGAACATGTTTGGCCTGTTACGCCCAGAGCTGGCGAATATGGTGCCAACGTTGCTCTACATCTATTTCTCGAAGCGCGAGTCCGATGCGCAAGTTTCAAAGGTTCGCACCGAGGTCTCCGATATTCAGAGCCTATTTGTGGAGCCCGATCACCGCGACGTTTGGATTCACTACATCGGCGTATGGGACACTGTTGCCAGCATCGGCATGCCACCGTTTGACAAGCAGATCACAGGCTCTCCAGTGATCCGGGGCAAAAAATTTCACCATGTCCGGCAGGCGCTTGCGCTTGACGAATACCGTACGCCGTTCTTGCCGCGCCTTTACGCCGAGTCTGACTTTGACCACCCGCCCAGTGCAACGCAACCCGAGCAAAGCCTTAAACAGCGCTGGTTTCATGGTGCGCACTGCGACGTTGGCGGTGGTTACGACCCCAAGCCCGATGGGCCACAAAGCGGGTGCGGACTCTCCGATGTCACACTGCAATGGCTGTATGACGAGGCCCGCAGCAAAGGCCTGCGTGGCAGTGCGCTGGTGCTGCCGGCCACGATCACCCGCGTCCACAGTGAGCTCTACAACGAGTCCCTGTGGGCGCTGGCCGGCATGGTTCAGCGCAGCATGGAGCCCACCCCCGTTGGTGCGAACACCATTGACCTCATTGGCCCGGTGAACGCTCATCCTGCAAACCCTGCAACTGCTGCAACTGCTGCAACTGCCGCAACTGCCGCAACTGCCGCTCAGCCAGCGCTGAGTTTCCCGACCGACACCGTATGGTCCATTTCGCGGCCAGTTGGTCCACTCATCATCGCCGCAGTGGTGTGCGCAGCTGCCATGCTCGTGCTCGCGCAACTTATGCTCCCGGCGAGTGCCGCTGCCGCGCCACACGCGTCCGCATGGAGTGACGCGCTGCGCACCCTCATGGGCTGGCAGTCCACGCTGCAATGGACTGCCGCTGACGTGACGGCAGCGGCCATTCCGCACCTGAAAACGGCGTTACTGTTTCTTCTGGCCACGCAGTGCGCAGGCCTGTACATCCTTGCACGCTGGTCAAGCTGGGCCTTTGCGCAAGTGGCGCGCCTGCGCGACCCGCAACGGCCACCTTCTGCTGCGCTCAACAAACTGGGCGTAGCGCCGCGCTGGTTCACTGTCTTCACACTGGGCACCACCATCGCTGCGCTGATTTCATTGCTCCTAGGGCCGTGGTCATGGCCGTGGCTTGCAGTCACGTTTCGATTGGCGATGAACGCGCTTTGGTGGCTGCAGTGGATCGCGCTGCTCGGGATCGCCGCACTCGTGGGGTGGGGCGTTTGGGGGCGGCTGCGGCGCTAATGCCCTACAGCCGAGAAAGCTGCTTGGCACGCAAATCTGGACGTACAGCTTTTTCGTGAAACATCCATTTAATAAGGGCAAAAGGCAATAAACGGTGCATAATCGATAAATAGCTAAATGCGCTTCTAGACCCTGTTAAATAAGCTTTTCAACAAAAAGCTGTATTACAAATTTCGTGTGGAGTGAAGTGCGGCGACCGTCGGTCTACTGCGGCGATAATCGGTGGCTTGCATCTACCCGAATCGTCCGCACGTCATGCCCGAAATCCTGTTCAAAGGTAAAGAGTACGTATACAACCACCACCTGAGCGTGCCGTACCGGCCGCTGGTGGCGGATGTGGCCAAGGGCATCGGCGCGGCCGATCTGGCGGGCAATCTCATCATTCATGGCGACAACCTGCATGCCTTGAAAGCCTTGCTGCCGCGCTACGCCGGGCAGGTGGACCTGATCTTCATCGACCCGCCGTACAACACCGGCAACGAGGGCTGGTGCTACAACGACAACGTCAATTCCCCGATCATGAAAGAGTGGCTGTCGACCAACCCGGTCGACGGCGAGGACATGCTGCGCCACGACAAATGGCTCGCGATGATGTGGCCGCGGCTCACGCTGTTGCGGGAGTTGCTCAGCGAACGCGGCGTTTTGGCGATTTGTATCGATGAGAACGAAGTCCATCGTCTGCATGCCGTGACAATGGAGGTGCTGGGCGAGGAGGCGTACATCGGGTCAATTGTTTGGAAAACGAGGAACACCGATAACCGAGTGCTCTCAAATTTATCTATTGATCATGAATATGTTCTGCTCTTTGCGCGCTCAGCAACGGTTCAAGGTCGAGTGATTTTGCGCAGTGATTTCAAAAACCACGACGGCGACAAACGTGGAGCCTATGTCACAGACCCGCTCACGGGAAAGGCGACTTTCTCGCAGCGGCCCAATCTTCACTATCCGATCAAGAACAAGCTGACGGGTCACGTCTATCTGCCCGATCCCGCGAGGGGTTGGATAACCGATGCCGCTGGTTTCGAGCTATTGTTGAATGAGCAGCGGGTGTGGTGGCCGGAAAGTCCTGAGCGAGGGAACCCTAGAAAAAAACGGTTCTTGAGCGAAACATCTGAGCGAATGCCCGCATCGTCGTTTTGGGGTGATCTGAAGGGGCAATCCGGAGCGGATGAAGTTGATCGAATTCTCGGTGCTAGATTGTTCGACTTTCCGAAAGCGCTACAGTTTGCCGAACGAGTCGTTGACCTGTGTGCATCCGATGACGCCCTCATCCTCGACTCCTTCGCTGGCTCCGGCACCACTGCACACGCGGTGCTCAAGGCCAACGCCAAAGACGGCGGCAGCCGCAAATTCATTCTGGTCGAGGGCGAGGATTACGCGGATCGGCTGACGGCGGAGCGGGTGCGCCGCGCAATCAACGGCTATGCGTGGGTGGGTACGTCGCGCGAGACGTTGCTGGAAGAAAAGATCACCTGGACGCAGTTCAAGAAGGCCGATGAGTGGCAGAGGAAGGTGGAGGCGATCAAAGTTAAAGAGGGGTTTGGGGCGGAGGAGCATCCGCAGATGGAGTTGGTTGATAGCGCAACCGCCCTCACCCCAACCCTCTCCCGCACTGCGGGAGAGGGGGCTAAACAGAAGAAGCGCTTTGACAAGATCAATGTTGAACTTAAGGAAGGTGTGCTGCGCGTGGAGGGGGAGAAGCGCGTTTCTGAGCGCGTGGATGGGCTGGGCGGCGCGTTCACCTATTGCACGCTGGGCGAGCCGCTGGATATTGAGAAACTGCTGTCGGGCGAGTCGCTGCCTGCGTTTGATGCGCTGGGCGCGTGGCTGTTTCACACCGCCACCGGCGGCACATTACTGCCCGCGCCGAAAGATGCGCCGACCTACTACCTCGGTGAAGCGAAGGACGCGCATGTGTGGCTGGTGTATGAGCCCAAACTCAATTTTTTGAAAAGCGCCGACGCTGCGCTCACGCTCAGCCGCGCACGCAGCATCGCCGACTGGGGCCGCGCTCACGTGGAGCGTGTGAACAAAAGCGGCGGCAGCGCGTCGCTGAAACGCCACCTCGTTTTCGCCCCAGCTAAGTACATGAGCAACAAGCAACTCACCGAGCATGGCATCGATTTCGCGCCGTTGCCATTTGCTTTGTATCGGCAGGGGTAGGGCAAGATCATGGGCCAACATCGCGAACGATTTGAACTGGCACGCAGCCAGTTTGCGAAAGCCCTCGGGCGCCTTCATGAAGTGCTGGCGGAGGACGAGACGTCAATCATTCGTGATGCGCTGATTCAGCGGTTCGAGTTCACGTTTGAACTGGCGTGGAAGAGCATGTTTTACTGGCTGCAAGATCAGGGCGAGAACGTGCCGCAAATGGTTCGTCCCGTGTTGCAGGCGGCGTTTGTCGGGCAGCTCATTGCCGACGCGGACGTTTGGGAGCGGATCAAGACGAGTCGCGACGAAACGAGTCACACGTATAACGAAAGCAACGCGATCAATACCGCGAGCTTCGTAAGGGTGCATGCCGTCAACGCATTTGACCGTTTGAATGAACGGTTCGCGGCGTTATGACTGGCGAGAGCATGGTGAACGCGTCCTCGTCTGCCGAGGACGAGGCTCAGGGCGCAGATTGGGCATTTGGAATTGCGCCGACGGCGGGTGCCAAGCTGACTACTTTGTTTGACCGCACGCCGGGACTCGCTCGGGTGTGGGTGTATGGCTCGCGCGCGCGGGGCGACCATCGGCGAGAGTCCGATATTGATCTGGCCCTTGAATGGGAGGCCGGAATTGCCACGCCGCCATTGCTCGAGGCTGATGTCGAGCGTCTTGGCCTGATTTATCGAACAGACGTGCTCGACCTGTCAGAGTCGCTCGCCGAAGATTTCAGGAAGCGGATCGAGCGAGATCGCAAGGTGTTTTGGGAGCCACGCCGAAACGTGACGGCCCCAAATGAAATCGGCAGCACGCAGCTCAAAAAATTTCAGGTAACGGTGCTTGAGAGTCTGGACACCTACATAACGGAAGTCAACAAACACGCCGCACAGTCATTGAGTAAGATCAAACAACTGCGCGCGATGGAAGGTATGGAGGAATACGCCCAGAAAGAGGCGGACTTTCCGAAGCGTGCCTGGGATGCTTTGCAGAAGACTTCATTGCTGCCATTGGCATTTCGTGAGCAGCCCCATTCGTCGAGATTCGACGGGGCCGGCAATGCGATTCCCAACGTCTGCCTGAAAGTTCCCACTGGCGGTGGCAAGACGCTGCTGGCGGCGGCCAGCATCGGTCGCGTGTTTTCTAACTACCTTGATCGGCATACCGGCCTCGTGCTGTGGGTAGTGCCGAACGAGGCGATCTATCAGCAAACACTTAAGACGCTGAACAACCGGGATCATCCGTATCGGCAAATGCTGAACGTGGCGGCAGCGGGGCGGGTGAAGATTCTGGAGAAAACGTCGCCACTGACGAAGCAGGACACGGATTCGCATTTGTGCGTGATGCTGCTGATGCTGCAATCGGCGGCGCGGCAGAGCAAGGAGACGTTGCGCTTTTTCAGGGACCGTGGCAACGTGCATGGCTTTGTGCCGCGTGAGGATGATATTGAGGCGCATTGGGACCTGCTGCTTAGGGTGACCAATCTTGATGTGTACCCGGCGTTCGGTGGTTCGCAGGCCGAGGCGCGTGCGCAAAAGGGCTCGATCATCAAGAGCTCGCTCGGCAACGTGATGCGCCTCTTACGTCCGATGGTGGTGATTGACGAAGGCCATCATGCGTATTCGCAAAATGCGCTGTCGACGATTGACGGCTTCAATCCGTCGTTCATGCTGGAACTTTCCGCGACGCCGCGCGTGAGTGGTGTCAAGGCCGGAAAGCCGGTGAGCGGCTCGAATATTCTGGTGGACGTGCGCGGCACCGATCTTGACGAAGCGGAGATGATCAAGCTACCGATCAATGTCGAAGTGCGGCAGTGGTCGGACTGGCAGAGCTGCCTCGCCGCGAGTGTGGCGAGGCTCAACCTGCTTGCGCAGAGTGCGGCTGAGTTGCAGGCCGAGACGTTGCGTTACCTGCGACCGATTTTGCTCGTGCAGGTGGAGCGCACCGGCAACGACATGCGCGATTCAGGTTTTATTCACGCCGAAGATGCGAAGGCGTATTTGCTCCAGCTCGGTTTTACCGAGGCGCAGATCGCCATTAAGACCTCCGAAAAGAACGAGCTGAAGCAACCGGAAAACATCGATCTGCTGTCGCCCAAGTGCGAGGTGCGAGCGATCATCACCAAACAGGCGCTGCAGGAGGGCTGGGATTGTCCGTTCGCCTACGTGCTGTGCGCGCTGGCGGCGGGGCGCAATCCGTCGGCGATGACGCAGCTGGTGGGACGAATTCTTCGGCAACCGCAGGTGACGAAGACCGGGCGCGCGGACCTTGATGCCTGCTACGTGCTGTGCCACGACGCGCGCACTGGCGACGTGGTCGCGGGCATCAAGAAGTCGCTGGAAAACGAAGGCATGGGCGATCTTGCGATCACGGTGAGTGGCGACGTTGTGCCGGGCGATTTGCCGCAGACGCACAAGCTGGTGCGGCGTCCAGAGTTTGCCCGCTTGCGAATTTTTGTGCCGAAAGTGACCTGGGTCGAGCGGACGACGTCGGGCCTTGCGACGCGGCGCGAGCTGGTCTACGAGAGCGATGTGCTGTCGCGGGTCGAGTGGAGCAAGCTGAATTCGGGCGCGTTAGCTGTCGCATGGGCACCCGGCCATCAGCAGGCAATGGGTTCACGCTTTTCCGTTGATCTGTCGATCTTGCGTGACGCAGCCAGCGTTGCGCAACAACCTGATGCTTCTCTTGTGGGTGACGTCGACAAAGCGCGTGTCGTGCGCGGAGTGCTCGACATTGCGCCAAACGCCTGGCTGGTTTGGGAGTGGGTGGACGTGGTGGTGGCCCGGCTCTCCGCGACTTACTCCCTGTCGGCCATTGCGGCATCCGTAGATTCGCTGCTGGAACGACTGCGGGTGGATATCGAGACGGAACGTGATCGGTTGGCTCAGGAGGTTTTCGAATCGTTGGTCACCAGTGGCAGTATCGAGTTCAAGTTGCGGGCAGACCGCGAAGACTACGAACTGCCGCGCGACATGCTGCTTGAAGTCGCCAGCAAACCGTCGATGTTGATGCGCGATGACGGCTTTACGCCAGTTAACAAGAGTTTGCTTGCGCCGCCACTGCGGGCGGGTGATATGGATGGATTTGAGGCGCAGTTTGCGGGCTATCTGGATGAGAAACACGCTCTGACGTGGTGGCACCGAAACGTGGCAAAAACGCACTACGGATTACAGGGCTGGCGGCGACATAAGGTGTATCCCGACTTTGTGTTTGGCATGACAACCGGCGGCAGCGTCTCGCGCGTCGTGTTGCTGGAAACCAAGGGGCGACATTTGGCGGGCTCGTCCGACACGCAGTACAAACAGGCGCTCATGGCGCGGCTCAGTGCGGCGTTTGCCGATGAACGCGCGATTCGGGTCGGCGATCTTGAGTTGGAGGGCGCATCCTCACAGGCCGTTTCATGCGACCTGCTATTCGACGCGGCATGGCGCGGCGAACTCGATCAGCGATACTTCAGCGCGGCAATTGGCCCGTGAACAAACCCAATTACGCGGAACGGAGACTAAGAGTGCGCGCAACGCTGGATTTTTTACTGACTGACTGGCTCAAGGTGGGTGAGCTTTGTGCGCGTCCGCGCTTCGCCGATCACAGCACCGGGACCTTCGGCGCAGTGCTCGACACGGCGGAAAAAATCGCTAGGGACAAGTACGCGCCGTTCAATCGCCTGGTCGATTTGCAGGAGCCGCACTTCGACGGGGAAAAGGTGATCCTGCCGCAGGCGACGCATGATGCGTGGGCGGCGTACGCGGGGTCGGGCATGCTGGCTGCGGCGCAGGATTACGAGTGGGGCGGTATGCAGTTGCCGTACACGGTCGAGGCATCCGCCAATGCAATATTCAGCATGGCGTCGGTGAGCATCAGTTGGGCGATGCTGACGGTCGGCAATGCGAACTTGGTCATGGTCCACGGCACCGAGATGCAGAAGCAGGTGTTCGCCAAGAACGAATTCGCAGGCCGCTGGATGGGCACGATGTGTCTGTCCGAGCCGCAGGCCGGTTCGTCATTGTCGGACGTTGCGACGCGCGCTGAACCGGACGACGAGAACGACCCGCTCGGACCGCGCTATCGTCTGACCGGCAACAAGATGTGGATTTCGGGCGGCGAGCATGAGATCACCGAGAACATTGTGCATCTGGTGCTGGCGAAGATTCCTGATGCCGATGGCAAGCTGATTCCGGGCACGCGGGGTATATCGCTGTTCATCGTGCCGAAGAAAGTCGTCGACACGAACGGCGAGCTGACCGGCGAGCGCAACGACGTCGCCCTTGCAGGCCTCAACCACAAGTGCGGCTGGCGCGGCACGACGAACACGTTGCTCAACTTCGGCGAAGGTAAATTCAAGCCGAGCGGCAAGGCCGGAGCGATTGGTTATCTCGTGGGGAAACCGGGCGACGGCCTGCGCTGCATGTTTCACATGATGAACGAAGCGCGGATCGGCGTTGGACTCGCGGCCACGATGCTTGGCATGGCGGGCTATGAAGCGTCGCTTGACTACGCGAAGCAGCGCGCGCAGGGTCGCCCGATCACCACTGGCGGCAAGGCCGTCGAACAAAAGCCCATCCCGATCATCGAGCACGCCGACATCAAGCGCATGCTGCTCGCG
>JANNYE010000005.1:0-9010 GCA_031409935.1 Burkholderiales bacterium
GCAGCGTCAGGCGCAGCTGGGCCGGGGCGCTGCGCAAACAAATCCTTGAACAAAGCTGCTCCACCCATTGCGGCCAAGCCGCCCGCTAGCAATTCTCGTCGTTTCATTTAAGGTACCTCTGTGGTTTTCTGTTGGTCGCTATAAGCCGTGATTCCATACAGTGCACTTCTAGAAATTCATTTTTCGGGATGAAATGCAAGGCGCACGGCGCGCAGCAACCGGAACGTACGCCCTGGTACGTGAGGATTGCGAGCACCGTGCAACGCGGCAGTTCGCCCGAACAATGAATTTATAGGAGTGCCCTACACTCATCACGACACAATATACGGGCGCTTCAAAGCAACAGCTAAAGGCAGTTAACGGCAGTTAAAGGGGTCGGGCTCGAACCTCAAAGACGAACGCGCTCGATATAGCGGGTTTATAGAATGTCCTACGATCTATATTAGGTTGGCCGCTGCGAGGTATTCGTCGACAAGCGGCAATCGAGCGGCACGCCCAACTCAGAGCAAACGCAAATGGGACTTCTCACCTTCAGCCTGAACGTCACACTGGACGGCTGCGTCGACCACCAAGAGGGAATCGCCGACGATGAGACACACGCTTTCTTCACCCGCCTTATGCACGAGGCAGGCGCGATGCTGTGGGGCCGCGTCACCTACGAGATGATGGAGAGCTACTGGCCGGCGGTCGCTCGCGGCGACGAGGAGGCGACGCTGGCGATTCGCGAATGGGCGGTCAAGCTGGAGGCGAAGCTGAAGTACGTGGTGTCGTCGACGCGAACGGATTTCACCTGGACCAACAGCCACCACATCAGCGGCGACTTGCGCACGAGCGTGCAAAAACTCAAGGATGCAACCCCTGCTGGCGTTCTCCTCGGTAGCGGCAAGCTCGCGATCGCGCTCGACTGGCTGGATCTGATCGACGAGTACAAGTTCCTCGTCCACCCCAGGATCGCCGGTCACGGCCCGACCTTGTACGAGAGCGGGCTAGCCAGCACACGACGGCTCGATCTTGTCTCGTCGACGCCGCTCCGCAACGGCACAGTCGCTATGCACTACCGGCGCGTGAGTGGCTAACGACTCGGGGGCGGATACGCGAGTCGCCGAGGCGCGTACAGCTACCGTATGTGACTGCGCGCCGTCCAAATTCGGTACGATGAGCGCCAAGTTAATTTTCTAAAGAACCAATCATGACAAAACCATTGGGAATAGCCGCCGATCACGCGGGCCTAGAGCTTAAGGCCGCGTTGTCGGTTGAGCTCGAAAAGCGCGGCATCGCGGTGCGAGATTTCGGCACGACCACGAGCGCGTCGTGTGACTATCCTGACTTCGCGCACGCCGTCGGACGCGGCATCGAGGGCGGCGAAATTGAGCACGCGATCCTGATCTGCGGGACGGGCGTGGGGATGTCCATCTCGGCCAATCGACACCTTACAGTTCGTGCGGTGGTGTGCAGCGAACCCTTCACCGCGCGGCTGGCGCGCCAGCATAACGACGCCAACGTGCTCTGTATCGGGGCGCGAGTCGTGGGCACGGGCACGGCCATCGATATTGTGGACGCGTTCCTAGGCGCTACGTTCGAAGGCGGGCGGCACGCGGCGCGAGTTGCAAAAATCAATCCGGCATAAATCAACGCGCGTGTCCGATTTGCCACGAAACTGAGGCCTCACCATGACACATCGAATCGCGTCTTGCAGTTGCGGCCAGCTCAGGGCAATAGTGGTTGGCGAGCCAATCCGCGTGTCGGTTTGCCATTGCTATGCGTGTCAGCGTCGAACCGGAGGCGTGTTTGCTTCGCAAGCCAGATTTGCGCGAAATGCCGTTGAAATCTCAGGCGCGGGCACAGAGTTTGTCCGTGTTGGAGATGAAGGCGGACGGGCCAGGTTCACCTTCTGCCCCACGTGCGGCGTGACGGTCTACTACGTCGCGGAAGGCCGGGAGGACAGCATTGCGATTCCCGTCGGAGTCTTCGCGGACTCAAGCTTCCCCGCGCCAACATTTTCGGTCTATGAAGATCGGATGCATGCTTGGGTCACCATGCCCGACGACATGGAGCACATGGGCTAACACCATTGCGTGAAGACGCTGCAAAACTGGGAGCAAGAGCGTCGCTCGCCCACAGTCCCCGAAGCAGCGCTAATCAAGATCGTTTCCGCACCGCCTGATGTTGCTTTGAAGGGTTTGCACGCGTAATCGAAAATCGAGCTGGGTTTTGAATCGGTCGCCGAACGCGTGATGATAGGTTCCGAGATCGGATGAGTAATTGATCGCACGCATCCGCTATCGCTTTTTTTGCGCCAAATAAACCAGTTGCACGCCACATTAATTGGCGCGATAATTCCATGTCGCGCCAATTAATCTATCTTTCGTGCCAAAAAAAATCTCGCAATCCGAACTTGACGTTGTTGCCCACGCCGTTGCGTTGGCGCACGATAGCGTGAGCGTCGACGCGCTACTGATTGCGCTTAACAACGATATTTCGCGCCGTACTTTGCAGCGACGGTTGGCGCAGCTTGTTGATATTGGTCGCGTTGAGATTGCGGGGGTTGGTCGCGCGACTCGCTATCGCACACGCGCCATCAACCCAAAGCCCGCCGCACACTTCGTTGCCGAACCGCCGCCAAGCGAATACGTCACCGCCGCCACGAACGACACCACAATTGCCCTTTCACCTGAAGGCGCGGAGATTCGCGCGCTGGTGCGCAGGCCGCGTCAGCAGCGTCGGCCTGTGGGTTATCAAGTGCAATTTCTGGAGCAATATCAACCGAACGTGACGGCCTACGTGCCGCTTAAGTTGCGTGCGCAATTGCATGAGCTGGGCCGCTCGCCTGTGACCGATGCGCCAGCGGGCACGTTTGTGCGCGACATTCTGAATCGCTTGCTGATCGATTTGTCGTGGGCATCGTCGAAGCTTGAAGGCAACACGTACACGCGGCTCGATACGGAGCGGTTGATTGAGGCGGGCCAAGCAGCGGACGGTAAAGACGCGCTCGAAACGCAGATGATTTTGAATCACAAAGCGGCGATTGAATACCTTGTGCACGATCCGCTGCGCGCGGCACTCACGCCCGCCACGATCATCGCGTTGCACGCACTGCTCTCAGATGGCTTGATGGCGGACCCGCTCGCCTGTGGGCGCATTCGTCATCGCGCGGTGGATATTGGCGGCAGCGTTTACTTGCCGATTGCGCTGCCGCAGCGACTCGAAGAGCTGTTTGGCATCGTCATCAGCATGGCCGCAGAAATTACCGATCCGTTCGAGCAGGCGTTTTTCTTGATGGTGCATTTGCCGTATTTGCAGCCCTTTGAGGACGTGAACAAACGCGTGTCGCGCCTCGCGGCGAACATTCCGTTCATTGCGCACAACCTGTGTCCGCTGTCGTTCGTGGATGTGCCCGCGCAGCACTATGTGGACGGCATTCTCGGTGTGTACGAATTGAACCGCGTTGAATTGTTGCTGGACGTTTTCGCGTGGGCGTACGCGCGATCATGCCAACAGTACGTGGCGGTGCAGCAGCACCTCGTGCCACCCGACACATTTCGCCTGCGCTATCGCAACGCACTCAACGAAGTCGTTGCTGCGATTGTGCGCAAGGTTGAACCGGCAACTGTTGCCCGCATTCGAAAAAAGATACCAGCGGTTGTTCAAACGGTTGATCGCGAAAGATTCGTCGCGCTGGTGCTTGCGGAGTTCAAAGTGCTGCATAGCGGAAATGCCGTGCGCTTTGGGCTGAGGCCGTTGGAATATTCGGCGTGGGCGGCGAAGCACAGTACACAGCCGTATTGATTCGACACAGAAACTTGGTGAGTGCCCGTTCATGGTTCGACAAGCTCACCACGAACACGGAGAGAGCAGTGAGCACGGCGCGAGCCTGTTTAAATAGCAACGAGCGGTCACTCGCATTGGCAAGTGCCGACACTTTTTGGGATGCCCATTTATGACGAATACCACCGAATACACACCCCCAACCGTCTGGACCTGGGACCAAGCCAACGGTGGTCGCT
The DNA here is from genome assembly GCA_031409935.1 of Burkholderiales bacterium. GTDB lineage: Bacteria > Pseudomonadota > Gammaproteobacteria > Burkholderiales > Casimicrobiaceae > Casimicrobium. Next base: position 4,005 of record JANNYE010000005.1, read on the forward strand.
TTGCCAACATCAACCGCCCGATTGCGGGGGCGACGCATGAGAAAGACTTGCCGGTGGGCAAGCATCCGTTGCAGTTGTATTCGTTGGCCACACCGAACGGCGTGAAGGTGACGGTGATGCTGGAAGAGTTGCTGGCGTTGGGGCACAGCGGCGCGGAGTACGACGCGTGGCTGATCCGCATCAGCGAAGGCGACCAGTTCGGCAGCGGCTTTGTTGCACTGAATCCTAACTCGAAGATTCCGGCACTGCTGGATCGCAGCGGGCCGAAGCCGGTGCGCGTGTTCGAGTCGGGCGCGATCTTGCTACATCTGGCCAACAAATTCGGCGCGTTCTTGCCTGAGGATGGTGCGGCGCGCGCGGAGTGCCTGTCATGGCTGTTCTGGCAGATGGGCAGCGCGCCTTATCTGGGCGGCGGCTTCGGCCACTTTTATGCCTACGCGCCGAGCAAAATGCAATACCCGATTGACCGCTTCGCGATGGAGGTCAAACGGCAGATGGATGTGTTGGACCGGCGATTGGCCGAGAGCGCGTATTTGGCCGGCGACGAATACACGATTGCCGACATTGCGGTGTGGCCGTGGTACGGCGCGTTGGCCAAAGGCGTGCTCTACGAAGCCGGTGAGTTTTTGCAGGTGCAGAGCTACGCAAACGTGCAGCGCTGGACCGATCAGATTGCGAAACGTCCAGCAGTGCAGCGTGGTCGCATGGTTAACCGCACATGGGGTGAAGCGAGCAGCCAATTGCCGGAGCGGCATGATGCAAGGGACTTTGACGCGCAAGTGGCTAGGGACACGTCGAGTAAGTGAAAATCCGTTCGCCCTGAGCAACGCGAAGGGTTTGATAGCGGCATGTGGATTTCAGACCCTTCGCGTTGCTCAGGGCGAACGGAACCCAATCGGCGTTTCGCTAAATGTGATCAACGGCTGCCATTAGTGAGTTGCCGCCGAGTCTGCGCCAACGCACTTGACATAGCATTGCCTCCGTTCAAACAAGGAGAAAACTATGTTCAGTCATGTGATGGTGGGTGTAAATGATCTTGAGGCGTCCCGGAAGTTTTACGACGCACTGTTAGCCACGATAGGTGTCGCGCCCGGAGTTGCAAACAAGAACCGCTATTTCTACCGCAGCGCGACCGGCACGTTTTGCATCACCACGCCGATCAATGGCGAGCCCGCTACGCATGGCAATGGCGGCACGATTGGCTTCAACACCACATCCCCGGAGCAGGCGGATGCGTTCCACGCAGCTGGCATTGCTAACGGCGGCACCACCTGTGAAGAGCCACCGGGGTTTCGCGATGGCTCAGTCGGCAAGCTCTATCTGGCCTATCTGCGCGACCCGGATGGCAACAAGATCTGCGCGCTGTATCGACCTGCCAAAGCCGCTTAACCACCCGGTATTTCGTTGTCTACGCGCCGGACGCTACGCGGTCAAGGTTGATCGCTTGCCGTGTTGGCCGAGTGGAGAGCCACCTGCATCCGAGAGCCGCCGCGTAAGGCAACGCCTGCAACACCAACATGGCGATCCACAGCGAGCGGTTTAGCGACAGCGCCGCGCCACCCGTGGCTGGCCATGCTGCCGAAAGCACAAGCAGGCCGGCCGCGACGGCGAGCAACATCAACAGCAAAGTTTCCTCGCGCACCGCCGCAAAGGCACCCCGGATCGGTGCGTCCAGCGCCGCGCCTTTGTCTGTCACTTCGAACCGCGCGTTGCGCCCGAACAGCCCCGCAAACACACCCCGCGCGATGCCATGCGACACCGCCATGCCGGCGATGGATGCGCCAACAATTTCGGCCATCGAGCAGGGCACGCGACGCCAGTACAAGAGCGGCCCGATCACGAGCTTTGCCAGAACAAAGGTGGCCAGCGGCAACATGAACAGCATCGTGGGTAGCGTGACGACTGCCGGCAGCAACACCGCTCCCACCGTCCAAGCGATGGCGGCCAGCGCGAACACCAAATGCAGCGCGTCGCCCAACCACGGCAACCAACCGGCTAGAAAGTGATAGCGCTGCCCGCCGGATAGTCGGCCTGATTTGAGCAGCGATGCGCCGTGCGCTTTGAGGATTTGCATGCCGCCCTGCGCCCAGCGGTATCGCTGCGTTTTGAACGCGTTAAAGCCGTCGGGCGTCAAGCCACGACCAAACACTTGATCGACATAAACCGTCGACAGACCCTCCTGCATCAGACGCAGGCCGAGCTCGGTGTCTTCGCACACGCACCACTGCGACCACGCGCCGTGACGACGCAACGCCGTTGCTCGAATCAGGGTCATGGTGCCGTGCTGCACGATGGCATTGCGCTCGTTACGATGATGCATGCCGATGCGAAAAAAGCCTTCGTACTCCCAGTTCATCATGGTGCGAAACAGGTGCCCGCCCCACTCGCGATGCGCCTGCGGGGTTTGCACCACGGCCACCTTCTCGTCATCAAAAAAGCCGACCACCGAAGACAGCCAAGCCGGGTCAACCTGATAGTCGGAATCGACCACGGCGATGACCTCCGCCAGTGGATTCGACTGCGTGAGCGCGAAGTTCAACGCACCCGCTTTGTAGCCGGGCCAAACAGGCAGGTGGAAGAACTTGAAGTGGCGGGGCAGTGTGTTCACAAAGTCCGCAACCGGTTGCCACTTCGCGGCGTCGGTCGTGTTGTTGTCGATTACAAGCACTTCGAAGTTGCCGTACTGCAATTGCGCGAGGCTTTTGATGGTGTTGATGACCATCTCGGGCGGCTCGTTGCAACAGGCCAGATGAATCGACACCATCGGTTGCCGCTGACCATCGCGCAGCGGGCGCGACACAAAAGATCGGCGCAAGCTGCCCTCCCAAAACAGTTCAGCAAACTCGAACGCATGCGCCAGCAGAATGAGCACCATGACGAGGAGCGTCGGGACAAAGATGGCCATCGCGATCCAGTCGGTCACGCGCAAGTAAGCGACAAACGGTGCGGACACCAGCGCTACGGCACCGACGACGATCAGTTGCGCGGCGACAGCAAAGCTCACTCGCGCCAATCGCCGCATGCTGGCCAGACGTACGAGACTGAACCAGAGCAATATGAAACCCAAGATCGACGAAGCGGCAGCCTTAACGCGCCAGTAAGGATCCACCTCTACCGCCCCAGAAAAGGAAAATTTGGGTTGCCGGTTTGCGTCGGCCAAACCCCAGTAAGCACCCGCTTGACCTTCGTCCTGAATCTTCCAAGGTTGGTCGTTGGCTTCCATCAGAAAGTAGTCGAGATTGCGTGGCGCTGCAGCCGCCAAAAATTCGCGAATAAATCGGGCTTGATTCGCAGGTGTAGCGCGCGCTTTGCCAATCGCGTCGCCGTTACTGGGCCAACCCACCTCACCGATCAAGATGGGCTTGCTCGGAAAACGTTGCTTGACCGCGTCCACCTGAAACAGCGCATGGCCAACAGCATTGAATTGATCGATGCCCTCCCAATAAGGCAGCAGGTGAATGGTGATGAAATCGACATGCTCCGCGAGCATCGGGTTATCCAGCCATACGTTCCACGGCTCGGCGCTGGAAATGGGCACCCGCACCAGCGATTTCACGCGCTTCAACCGCTCCGCCAACTGTTGCGGGGTCAGCACTTTTCGGAGCACGGTCTCGTTGCCAACAATTAACCGGGTCACGTTTTTGGATTGCGACGAGGCGCGCACGCCTGCGGCAATCTCAATGTCGTCCTCAAGCGCGTTTCCGGTCAACCAGATGCCTGCGGTGAGCGCCAAACCGTGCGCCGCGGCAATGTCCGGCAACTCGCGCGATTGCGCTGAGGTGTAGGTTCGGATCGCGGGGGTGAGTGTTGCAAGCAGAGCCAGGTCGCGGGTGATGTCGGCGGCTTTGGGCGAGCGGGCTTCGGCTGGGTTATCGTTCCGCTGATACGGCGCGTACGAAACACCGGCCACCCGCGCGGGCACGTCGGGCGCGTTGGATGCGGATGATGGCCAGTAAAGCAGCGCCCACACGCCAAAATTGACGGTCGCAACAGCTAGCGCAATCACGAAGGCGAACCACAAGGGGCGGACGGTCAAACGGTACATTCGCATTTACAGCAGCGGAATTTTGACGATGGGTGTTCGGGAAGGCGTCGTGGAAGGGAGGAGAAAACAACAACGGGCGATAAGCTAAGTCCGCTGACAAGCGCCAAACCTTACGTAGGAACCTAGCAGCCTGTCGGACTTGAAAGGCATCGGCTGCAAATTCACCGGCCCGGTGCATATTTCGCCTGTTTTTTGGGCAATATCTCGATATTGCCGCTGCAAAACAGTCAAAATCTGCCTTCGGGCGGGTGAATTTTCGCTACGATGTTTCAAGTCCGACAGGCTGCTAGCAATTTTTCAACACCTAACTCGCTATTTTCGCAGCCTTTGGACAACGGTCGGGATTTTGGCCGCCTTGCTTGCGTTCGTGCTCGGCTCGAGCTGGCAACGTGGGCAGCCGGTGACGCTCGCCGACGCCAGCGCGGCCGGCTTGCCCTGTGTCTCGTACGCGCCGTTTCGGCGACCGGGCAGCACGCCGTTTGCGCCCACCGGGGCCGTCACCGCCGAACAGATTGAAGCCGACCTGACGCTGCTGAAACCATTGACTAACTGTATTCGCACCTACGGCGTGGCGGGGGGGCTGGATGCGGTGCCAGTGATTGCCCGCAAGTTAGGCATGCGGGTCAGGCAGGGTGTTTGGCTGGGCCGAGACCAGGCCGCAAATCGCGTCGAGGTTGAGCGCGCCGTCGCCCTTGCGCGAGGCCATCGCGACGTGATCGACGTATTGATCGTCGGCAACGAAGTGTTGCTGCGCCGGGATTTGAGCGTTGAACAATTGGCGAGCCACTTGCGCTATGTGAAGTCGCAAATCAACATCGCGATTACCTATGCCGACGTGTGGGAGTTTTGGCAGCGGCATGCAGTGTTGCAGGCCGATGTTGACTGGGTCACGGTGCATATATTGCCGTACTGGGAAGACGTTCCGGTGGCCGCCATCGATGCCGCCGATCATGTCTTCAAA
>JANNYE010000006.1:0-60558 GCA_031409935.1 Burkholderiales bacterium
CCAGCAAGACCGCCAAGAATTGCCCAGTCGCCGACATGAACATGCCCGCCGAGCGTCGCCGCGTTGGCGAGGATCACATCGTCACCAACCATGCAATCGTGCGCTACATGGGCATAAGCCATGAACAGTCCACGTGAGCCGATGGTGGTCACACCACGATCCTGCGCTGTGCCGCGATGAACGGTGCAACTTTCGCGGAACACGTTGTCGTTCCCGATGACTACTTTCGTCGGCTCATTCGCATATTTTTTGTCTTGCGACGCAAGGCCAATCGAGCAGAACGGAAAGAAAGTATTGCCAGTGCCGATGCGAGTATCGCCATCGATCACCACGTGCGAGATCAGCTTGCTGCCTGCGCCAATCACTACACCTTCACCAACGGTGCAAAACGGTCCAATCTCGACGTCGGGCGCGAGCTTGGCGGCCGGATGCACGACCGACATTGCGTGAACGTGCGCCATCAGCCCGCCTGCAACGCTGCGATCAATGTGGCCTCAACCGCAAGCTGCCCATCAACGGTGGCGCGGCAGGAAAACTTGCCGATATTGCGAACAATGCGTTCGATCGACACCTCGAGGATCAGTTGATCACCTGGGATAACAATTCGTTTGAAGCGAGCGTTATCGACACCGGCCAGATACACAATTTGCTGCTTGCCGTCGGCGGACTTGGGTTTTGAGGTGTAGGCGAGAACAGCAGCCGCCTGAGCCAGCGCCTCAATCATCAACACGCCGGGCATTACCGGCTTACCCGGAAAATGACCGTTAAAGAAAGGTTCATTCACGGTGACGTTCTTCAGCGCCTTCACGCGCTTGCCGATCTCTAACTCAAGCACCCGATCAATCAGTAAGAAGGGGTATCGGTGCGGCAGCAACTCCGCAATCTTGGCTATATCAAGCATGACGCCTGCGGATGCGGGCAACGGAGTTAAGGATTCATTCATTCCCGTATTGTCGCAAAACCGGTGTGTACGATTCAAACTCCGGCTATGCGCCTCGTGTTTTCGCGGAGCGTCTGAGACCGGCTGCAATTTTGATCCACTCTCGGTGCTCAGCACTTGGAAACACGCCGGTGTAGCGGCCTGGCTGCTCGATAGACGATGACACCAGCGTGCCACCCGAAACGACCACATCATCACATATCGACAGATGCCCGACGATCATCGCAGCACCGCCGATCATGCAGCGCGCGCCGACCGTGGCGCTGCCGGCAATACCGGCGCAACCGGCAATTGCGGTGTGCTCACCAATGCAGACGTTGTGCGCAATCTGCACCAGATTGTCGATTTTGACGCCATTGCCAATCACCGTGTCTTCAATCGCGCCGCGGTCAATGGTCGTATTCGCACCAATTTCTACGTCATTTCCGACCAACACAGTACCCACCTGCGCGACCTTGCGCCAACCGTCGCGAGTGGACTGAAAGCCAAATCCGTCAGCACCAATAACTGCACCCGCATGAACGATACAGCGGTCGCCGATGCGCACCCGATCAAGCAGGCGAGCACCCGGATGCAGCACGCAGTGCTCACCAATCACCACGTCGTCCCCGACAAAAACCTGCCCTCGCAAAACGCTCCCAGCGCCGACAATGCTTCTCGCACCGACACTTACCAATGCGTCAATCCGGGCACCTTCAACGGTGGCTGACGGGTCGACGTGCGCTAGAGGGGAGAGTCGTGCGACGTGAGCAGGCGCAGGAAACAGCAGATCCAGCGCTCGGGCGAACGCCGCGTGGGGCGCTGGATGAAGAATCCGCGCGCAGCCCGCCAATTCGGCGTCTGCCGCGCGCAAGATCATCACACCCGCCCCGCTGCTGATCGCGGCCGATCTATGTTTGGTGTCAGCAAAAAATGTGAGGTCACTCGATTCCGCGAGATTCAAGCTCGATACGCCGAGAATTAACAGTGAACCGTCACCAATGAAGGGGGCACCTAACTCAAGCGCCAACGCCTCAACAGACAGTGAATGTAGAACTCTGCGACTCATGATGAACCGCTTGAGCCTACTTGTCGGCCAATGCCTTTAATACGCGGTCGGTGATATCGATGCGGGCACTGACGTAGACAGCTTCTTGCAGGATGAGATCAAATTTTTCGGATTCGGCAATTTGCTGAATCGCCTTTTGCAGTCGTTCTTGCAGGCCAGCCAATTCCTCGTTGCGACGAAGATTTTCGTCTTCACGAAGCTCACGTTGAGCGCGCTGCAAATCACGGCTCAGCACCTCGAGCTCACGTTGCTTGTTGCGACGATCTGCATCGTTGAGCGTCAATTGCTCTTTTTCAAACGCGGCAGACTGATCTCTGAATTTTTTAGCCACGCGTTCTACGTCGGCCTGACGCGCCGCAAATTCACGCTCGAGTTTTTTGAATGCGCGCTGCGCAGGCGCAGATTCACGCAGCAATTTTTCGGTGTTCACCAAACCAATTTTTAGCTCCGCCGCGGGCTGCCGTGCGCCGGGCGTCGCGATACCTTGCGCAAACGCAACGCCCGCAGCCAACATGGTTGCGGCTGGTATTAGTCTTCGAAACAAAGTACGAGAATTGGCAAACATTAAATGCAGACCTCTACGGCTAGAACAAGGTACCGACCTGGAATTGGAATCGCTGGGCTTTATCAGTGGGCTTGGACCCAATCGGGATGGCATAGCTAAATTTCAGCGCGCCGATCGGCGATTGCCACGCGATGGCCACGCCGGTTGAGATGTGAATTCGTTCATTGTCCTTTTGCAACGGATCACCCTTGTCATAAACCTGACCCGCGTCCACGAATAAACTGCCACGCACTGATTTGTCATTCTTGGTTCCAGGGAACGGAAACAAAATCTCGTTGTTGATAGTGAACTTGCGCCGCCCGCCCGTGGCGTTACCTGTGTACGTTGTTTTTGACGCCGTCGTTCCGTCAGGATTAGTGGTTATCGCCGATGTCACGGCTTCACGTGGGCCCAACGAGTTGGTTTCGTAGCCACGTACAGACCCTACACCGCCGCCGTAGTAGTTCTGGAAGAACGGCAGCGAGCGGCCCCCGTAGCCATTGCCAAAACCCGCCTCAATGTTGACGCCATACACAAAATCGGCGATCAGCGGAACAAATACTTGCCCCTGATAATTGATCTTGAAGAACTTCACCGGGGTGACGGGCAGGGTGGCCTCAGCGCTAATGCTTTGCAACCAGCCGCGGGTTGGATAGATCAGGCTGTCACGCGTGTCACGAGCCCAGCCGGAGGTGACTTTGTAGGTGTTATTGTTGAAACCAAATTCATTTGCATAATCATAGAAACGCTGAGGGCTGATGCCGGGATAAAGCGTTAAGTTTGAATTCTCGGCCGACATACCGACGCTGATGCTGTCGGTCTCGCTAATCGGGATACCAAAACGCATACCGGTGCCGTAGGTGGACAATTTATAGCTACCGACACCGGTTGATGTCGGGTCATAGGTGCGCCGATAAATATCGATACCGCGGCTAATGCCATCTGGCGTGAAGTACGGGTTGGTGTAGCCGATCACCGCCGTTTTCGACGTTTTGCTGGTGTTGACTTGCAACGCCAGCGAATTGCCGGTGCCAAGCACGTTGTTTTGAGAGATCGACGCGGTGAGCACGAGCTTGTCCGCGCTGGAATAACCCGCACCTGCGTTCAGGCTGCCGGTATTTTTCTCGGTGACCGAAACGTCGATATCGACTTGATCACTGGACCCGGCGACCGCTTGGTTATCCATCGTCACTTCGGAGAAGTAACCGAGTCGGTCAAGGCGAACCTTTGAGCGCTGAATCTTGCTCTGGTCGTACCACGACGCCTCAAGCTGACGCAGTTCGCGGCGAATCACCTCATCGCGAGTTTGTGCATTACCCGCCACGTTAATACGACGAACATACACGCGACGACCCGGATCAACCACAAAGTTAAACGCAACGGTGCGCTTCTCGCGGTCAATTTCCGGCACAGCATTCACGCCCGCAAAGGCGTATCCCTCGCGGCCAAGGCGATCACTGATCGCCTTGGCGCTATCAGCAAGTCGGGTGCGCGAAAACGTGTCACCAGGCTGCACACGAATCAGCGAGCGCAACTCACCTTCGGGCACTAACAAATCGCCGCTCAGCGCGATATTTGATACCTTGAACTGCGCGCCCTCGGTAATGTTGATCGTCAAAAACACTTTGGTTCGATCCGGCGACAGTGACACCTGCGTTGAGTCTACGGTGAACTCAAGGTAGCCCCGGTTGGTGTAGTAGCTGCGAATCACTTCAAGGTCAGCTTGCAGCTTTTGCTTTGAATACTGATCGTCCTTGGTATACCAAGAAAACCAACCGCCGGTCGCCAGTTGAATTTCAGAAAGCAGCGTCTTTTCCGACACCACGCTGGCACCCACGATGTTGATGGTGTCGATGCGGGCGACTTCGCCCTCTTTGACCACGATGGACACGCCGGTTCGGTTGCGCTCCAGCGGCGTCAACGTGGTGGTGACTTCTACGTCGTAGCGACCGCGAGACAGGTACTGCTTTTTGATCTCCTGTTCGGCCTTGTCGAGAATGGTGCGGTCAAAGATTCGCCCTTCCGACAATCCGGCATCGCGCAACGCCTTTTTCAGCGTGTCTTTGTCAAATTCTTTAGCGCCGGTAATGTCGATAGACGACACCGTGGGTCGCTCCACGACCGAGACGATGACGACACCATCAACCGCCTCGATTCGCACGTCGCGAAAAAAACCGGTCGCAAACAGCGCTTTGATGGAGTTTGACGCAGCGGCGTCGTCAAAACGGTCGCCAACCTTCACGCCCATGTAATTAAAAACAGTGCCGGCATCGGTGCGCTGCAAGCCTTCCACCCGAATGTCGCGAACGGTGAATGCGTCGATAGCGCTTGCAGTGGCGGCGTATCCCAACACGCCTGCGAAGAGCAGGCCTAGGGTGACACGGCGTGTTGAGAATGGAAAACGAATAAAAGGTCGGGTCACGAGAGGATTCGCAAAAAGTCGTTGTAGAGAGCCAGCGCGGTGAGGGCGGTGACAAAACCGATGCCAACGCGTTGTCCAAATGCTTCGGCACGCTCGGACAGCGGCTCGCCCTTTAGGGCTTCAAAGAGATGATATAGCAACTGTCCACCGTCGAGCATGGGCACCGGCAACAGGTTGAGCACGCCAATCGAGATGCTGACGATGGCCAAAAACAGGGTAAACGCTACCGCACCTTGGCTCAACGTCGCCCCAGCCCCCTCTGCCATCGTCAGCGGGCCGGAAATCTGGCGCAGCGAGATGTCGCCCGTCAACATGCCCCACAAAAGGCGAACGGTGAGGATCGTCGCATCGTACGTTCGAGCAACTGCTGCCGAGATCGTCCCCGGAATCGTGCGCTGCCGCTCCGTCACCCAGCCATCGCCCAACAGCGAGGGGCTTATCGCGGCAACATCGATGCGACCGATCGTTCTGCCACCCACTGTGTCCGCGCGCGGCGAAACCACAATTTCCTGTGTCGACCTATCGCGACTGACACCCAACTTGATTTGACCACCGGGCATCGCTTGCACCGCTGCGGTCAATTGTGTCCACTGCCTAATGGCCGAACCGTTGACCGACACGATTTGATCGCCTGATTTGAGGCCAGCCGCATCGGCGGGACCGCGCGGCTTAACCGTCCCAATGATCGCAGGCTGATCGAAAACGAGCCCCCATGCAGAAAGCCGGGCACCGACACTGTCAGGCGAAGATGTCGCGGCTTCGCCCCGAGTTAGGACAAAGCTCCGCTCGCCGCCACGGCCGTCAACATCTACCCGCAACTCAGCATCAAATAAGCTGACAAGCAATTCCCAACGAACGTCGCCCCAATGCGCAACCTCTCGTTCGTTGATCCGCACAATGCGCTCGCCGCCCCGAATGCCTGCCATTGCAGCAGGTGTGTTCGCGGTCGGCGTTGCCAGCAACGCGGTCAAATCGCGGTCCGGTGCCGCCAGCGCTAATGAATACAAAATGGCAGCGAGCACGAAATTGGCGGCGGGGCCGGCGGCTACGATAACGGATCGTTTCCAAAGGGGCTGTTTGTTGAACGCGGTGCTTTTCTCGGCGTCAGGGGCGGTTGCGGCGTCAAGATCGCGCGTGTCGAGCATACGGACATACCCGCCAAGCGGGATGGCTGAAATCGCAAACTCAGTGCCAGCAAAAATGCTGCGCCGACCGATCCACTTCAGCAACACAGGGCCAAAACCCACAGAGAAGCGAATCACTTTGACCCCGCACCAGCGCGCGGCGAGGTAGTGCCCCAACTCGTGAATCGTCACCAAAATGGCGACGGCCAGCAGAAACCCCAGCAGAGAACTTCCAAAAACAGCCATTAGATACGCACCGCCTTAAGTGAATCGTGCAAAACAGTGCGAGCAACTGCACGGGCATGAAGATCACGCGCAATCACGTCATCCATCATTGTCGGGTCAGACAGGTCGAGTCGCTCAAGGGTTCGCTCGGTCGAGCTAACAATATCGGTGAAGCGAATTTCGCCGGACAAAAACGCAGCGACCGCGACCTCGTTAGCGGCGTTCAAGGCAAGGCAGGCTCCCTGCCCCTGCCTCAATGCTGCATACGCGAGCCCAAGCGCCGGAAAACGCTCCTGATCAACTTCAAAAAATTCAAGCCTGCTTAAAGCTGCAAGGGACAACCGCGGCAGGGTCAGCGGAAGGCGTGACAATTCGTCATTCGAGTCGCCTCCCGATTTGTGAGCCACAACCGCGAGCGCGTGGGCGATCGGCACTTGCATGTCCGCAGGCCCCAAGTGCGCAAGAATCGAACCGTCAACAAACTCAACAAAAGCGTGCACGGTGCTCGTGGGGTGAATCAGCACGCGCACATCTGACGCGGGGCGATTGAACAACAGCGCCGCCTCGATGACCTCTAGCCCTTTGTTCATAAGGGTCGCCGAATCGACGGAGATTTTTCGCCCCATCGCCCAGGTCGGGTGCTTACACGCCTCATCAGGGGTGATCGCATCGAACGAGTTCAGCGCACGGACGCGAAATGGCCCACCAGACGCCGTCAAGGTAATGGCGCTGATGTTGCGAGGATCACAGTTGAGCCCGTTGGCGCATTGATAAACGGCATTGTGTTCGCTATCAATCGGCAGCAACAGAGCACCCGACCGTTCGGCTTCGTCAAGCAACAAACGGCCTGCGGCAACCAGCGCCTCTTTGTTAGCGAGCAAAACGGGTTTACCAGCAGCCACGGCGGCCCAAGTGGAGGGCAGCCCCGCAAACCCGGAAATGCCGGCAACGACGACGTCGATTTCCGACAACGACGCAATGGCCGTCACCGATTCAATCCCGGCTTCAATTCGCAGTTGCGGACGTCGCTGCGACAACGCAGCTCGCAGTGCCGCAGCCGCCGCTACATCATGAAGCGCGCACAGGTCGGGGCCAAACTCGTCAATAATCGGCAGCAACGCCTGCCAGTTGGACTGGACGGCTACCGCACTAAGTCGAAACCGATCTCGATGTTGGCGCAAAACTGCAAGAGTGCTTGCACCAATGGAGCCGGACGCGCCCAGCAGCGCGACGCGAATCATACGATCACCATAATGGCTTGACGGCAGCAAGCAAGACGGTTGCGAGCGGTAAAACAGCCAACTGTGCGTCAATTCGATCCAGCACGCCGCCGTGACCCGGAAGCAACTGGCTTGAGTCCTTCGCCCCCGCTTGACGCTTGAGTTGGGACTCCCACAGGTCGCCCATCACTGCACAAACACCGAGAAACGCACCAGCCAACGCGGCAGCGAGCAACGCAAAAAAACCGCCGCCAAGGTCGAGAAGTTTGACCATCAACATCGCCCACAACGCGGCTGCCAACACCCCACCCGCCGCCCCCTCACGTGTTTTTCCGGGACTGATGGCAGGCGCAAGTTTGACTCGACCGAACGCTCGACCGACGAAATATCCTGCAACGTCTGCAACCACCGTGATTACCACCACCGCAATCAAAAATCGCGCGCCGGCACGTTGCAGTAGCACGGCACACAGCCATGCCGCGCCGATGGTAACAGGCAAGGTCAAGGTACCAATCAAAGATGTGAGCGCGATGGATCGACGCGCCAATTGCCATGGCACGACCACTAGCCAAAACGCGGCGGTGAGTAGCAAAAATGGCCAGAACAGCACCGACCACTGCGGCATGAGGCCGAGAACAGCACATGCAAAAGTCGCGACCAGCGCGAATAAAGAGAGCGCCGAAACCATCTTTTGCAAGCGACTAGCCGCAACCGAAAGGCGCGCAAATTCCCACGCAGCAGCGGCGCAAAAAAAAGTGACCAAAGCCGCCCAGAGTGGAGTGGAGCCCGTAGCAAGCGTGCCCAGCACAACCGTTGCCAGCACCAATGCTGTCATCACCCTAGTGCGTAAATTTGAGCGCATGGTGTTCAGGAAGCTGCTGCGGCTGAACGAGACAGCGCAAACTCGCGCACCTGGTCCCCGGTTTTTCCGAAGCGACGCTCGCGCGACGCGAACCACTTGAGCGCTTCAGCCAGCTCGACCTCATCAAAATCTGGCCACAACGTGTCCGTAAAATACAACTCGGTATAGGCTAGTTGCCAAAGCATGAAATTACTGATTCGACGTTCTCCGCCGGTACGTACAAACAAGTCGGGATCGGGTTGATGAGCAAACGCCAGATAGTCTGAAAACGCCCCGACATTGCCGACCGATGCCGCGCGACCAATCGCCTGCTCAATATCCCAGCGTCCGCCGTAGTTCACCGCCACGTTGAGGCAAAACTGGTGATTGCCGAGGGTGAGCGATTCAGCCTCGTGTATCAAGTTGATGGTCTCTTGTGGCAACACCGAGGTGTCGCCCACGGCCCGAAATCGGATACCGTTGCCATGCAGCTTTTGCACCTCTTCGCGCAATGCACGCAAAAAAAGATCCATCAAAAAAGACACTTCATCGGCCGGTCGTTGCCAGTTTTCGCTGCTGAAGGCAAAAATGGTCAAGCACTCTACGCCCTCTTTCATCGCTCCGCGAATGAGCGCCCGCACTGCCTCAAGTCCCTGTTTGTGGCCTGCAACACGCGGCAGAAAACGGCGTTTAGCCCAACGACCGTTGCCATCCATCACCACAGCAATGTGGCGGGGAACGGCGCAGGATGTTGCAGCTTCGGACTGATGCAATTTACCGGTCATGAAGGCGGGCAGTTCGGCAATTAAACCGACAACAACTCGGACTCTTTAATCGCGAACTGCCGCTCCACTTCACCAATGCTTTTATCGGTAAGTTTCTGCACATCATCTTGTGCACGACGTTCTTCGTCCTCAGAAATGGTCTTCGCTTTCAACGCATCCTTCAGCGCAGTGTTGGCGTCGCGCCGAACGCTACGAATAGCCACGCGAGCATCTTCCGCTTCGCCCTTCACCAGCTTGACCAACTCACGGCGACGCTCCTCATTCATCATCGGCATCGGCACGCGGATCACATCACTGGTGACCGACGGATTTAAGCCAATATCGGCGTCGCGAATGGCTTTTTCGATAGCCTGAATCATCTTCTTTTCGTAAGGTTGCACGCCTAGCGTTCGCGCATCGAGTAGCGTGACGTTAGCCACGCCGCCGACCGGCGTCATCGTTCCGTAATACTCCACCTGAACCGCGTCAAGCATGCCGGAATGGGCGCGACCGGTTCGAACTTTAGCGAAGTTGTTTTTCAGCGCTTCAAGCGCTTTGAGCATGCGCTGTTCAGCGCTTTTTTTGGTATCAGCAATCATGTGTTCTCTCCCGGAACTCAGCAAACGACCGTGGTGCCTTCATCTTCCCCGCAAACAACACGCTTCAGGGCGCCCGCTTTGAAGATGCTGAAGACATTAAGTCGCAATTGTTGGTCTCGACACAGCGCAAGCGCTGTGGCGTCCATCACTTTCAAGTTTTTGATAATCGCTTCGTCAAACGTAAGTCGACTGTAGCGGGTGGCCGTCGCGTCTTTCATCGGGTCGGCCGTGTAGACACCGTCTACCTTGGTCGCTTTTAGAACCAAGTCGGCGTTAATCTCGCGACCACGAAGCGCTGCCGCCGTGTCGGTCGTAAAAAAGGGATTACCGGTGCCCGCACCAAAAATCACGATCTTGCCCTCTTCTAGATAGCGCAGCGCCTTGCCTCGAATGTAGGGCTCCGCCACCTGATTAATGGTGAGTGCGGACTGGACGCGCGCCACCAATCCGGCACGCCGCATGGCGTCTGCCAGCGCCAGCGCGTTCATCAACGTCGCCATCATCCCCATGTAGTCGGCGGTTGCGCGATCCATACCGGTAGCACTAGGCGCGATTCCGCGAAAAATATTTCCGCCGCCAATGACAACGCCAATTTGCACGCCCATGTCCGAAATTTCTTTGATCTCGGCCACGATGCGATCAATCACCGTCGGGTTGATGCCGTAAGCATCGTCGCCCATCAAAGCTTCTCCCGAAAGTTTCAGCAGAATTCGTTTGAATGCCGGGGCAGGAATCATGGTGGGATTGTTTGTGCTGAACATAGGCTTGAAGTTTATCTTGCCCCCCTCTTAACGCGAAACCGGCGAACTCAATGACGCTTAATCTAAATGGTTTGCACGCTAACGTTGTCCGCTTCTTGGCCTAACCGTGGAATGTCCCCGCTGCCGCTTACGTTTTCTCGACTATCCAGACAGATGTAAGGCTTTGCCTTTTTCCTAGACAAAGCGCTAAAACCACTCTTGTGGCAAGCACGTATCGATTAAATAGTCACGGGGGAACAGGTAATGAAATCAAAAATCGCTCTTTTGGCTGTGATCGCGGTCGCCATCGGGGCATATTTCTTCTTTGATTTGGGGCGTTTTTTAAGTCTAGATGGCTTCAAAACGCAGCAATCTACGTTGTCGGCGCTGGTCGCAGATAACCCTTGGCAAAGCGCGCTGACCTTTTTCGCCGCGTACGTTGCCGTTGCGGCGCTGTCGCTGCCCGGCGCTGCCATCATGACGTTGATGGGCGGTGCGATATTCGGTTTCAGTAAAGGCTTGGTGCTGGTCTCCTTCGCGTCGGCCATCGGCGCCACACTGGCTTTTCTGTCGTCACGTTTTCTATTGCGTGATTGGGTGCAGGCGAAGTTTGGCGAACGGTTGAAACCGATCAATGACGGCGTCGCGAAAGACGGGCCGTTCTATTTGTTCGCGCTGCGCTTGGTTCCGTTGTTTCCGTTTTTCGTGGTGAACCTGGTGATGGGTTTGACCACTATCAAGACCTGGCCGTTTTATTGGGTTAGCCAATTAGGCATGTTGGCGGGCACAGCAGTTTTCGTGAATGCGGGCACGCAGCTCGCGCAAATCAGCTCGTTGAAAGGCATCATTTCTCCGACCATTTTGGGTTCGTTCGCGCTTCTGGGTATCTTCCCAATCATCGCGAAAAGGATTCTCGACGTACTCAAAGGGCGCAAGGTGTACGCGCGCTTTGCCAGCGTCAAACCAAAGTCGTTTGATCGCAACGTTATCGTGATCGGTGCCGGCTCGGCAGGCCTCGTGACCAGCTACATCGCAGCCGCCGTGAAAGCGAAAGTCACGCTGATCGAAAAACACAAGATGGGCGGCGATTGCCTGAACACCGGCTGCGTGCCATCGAAAGCGCTCATCAAGTCAGCAAAGCTGTTGTCGAACCTTAAGCGCGCCGAAGAGTTTGGCTTCAAGAGCGCAACGGCAGAGTGGAATTTCGCCGATGTGATGGAGCGTGTGCAACGCGTGATTCGCGAAGTGGAGCCCCACGATTCGATTGAGCGTTACTCGCAGCTCGGCGTCGAATGCTTGATCGGTACGGCCAAAATTGTGTCGCCGTGGGCGATTGAATTTACGGCAGCTGACGGTGCGAAACGAACGCTGACGACGAAAAACATTGTGATCGCAGCGGGCGCGCGGCCTTTCGTGCCGCCGATTCCGGGGCTTGCGGAGTGCGGATATCTCACCAGCGATACGGTGTGGAATTTGCGCGAATTGCCGAAGCGTCTGGTGGTGCTCGGCGGCGGGCCGATTGGCTCCGAACTGACGCAATGTTTCGCGCGCTTCGGCTCACAGGTGTCACAGGTTGAAATGGTGTCGCGCATCCTCGTGCGTGAAGATCCAGAAGTGTCGGAACTGGTCACCAAGGCGTTCAAAAAGGACGGCGTTGCCGTGCTGACGGGACACAAGGCAAAACAGGTCGTTGTTGAGAACGGCGAAAAAGTGCTGATTTGCGATTTCAATGGAGCCGACGTGCGCCTGCCGTTTGACCAGATTCTGGTGGCGGTTGGGCGCACGGCGAACGTGACGGGTTATGGACTGGAAGAGCTAGGCATCCCTACCCGTCCCAACAAAACCGTTGAGACCAACGAATACCTGCAAACGCTGTATCCCAACATTTATGCCTGTGGCGATGTGACCGGGCCTTACCAGTTCACGCACGTCGCCGCGCATCAGGCTTGGTATGCGGCGGTGAACGCCCTCTTCGGCCGCTTCAAGAAGTTCAAAGCAGATTACCGCGTGATCCCGTGGGCGACGTTCACCGAGCCAGAAGTCGCGCGCGTTGGCTTGTCGGAGTCAGAAGCCAAAGAGAAAAATATCCCGCATGAGGTCACGGTGTACGGCCTTGATGATCTTGACCGCGCTATTGCCGACAGCGAAGCGCACGGTTTCGTCAAAGTGATCACGGTGCCAGGCAAAGACACCATCCTCGGCGCAATGATCGTCGGCGACCATGCGGGCGACATCCTGATTGAATTTGTGACCGCGATGAAATATGGCCTCGGTTTGAACAAGATTCTGGGCACGATCCACACCTATCCGACCTTGGGTGAGGCAAACAAATACGCGGCGGGCGTATGGAAACGGAACCATCAACCAACCAAGCTACTCGCATGGGTGGCAAAGTTTCATACTTGGGAACGGGGATAGTCAACGGAATGTAGGAGCGACCTCAGCCGCGATCTCAAGCCTGCATGTGGAGGTTTTTCGCGGCCAAGGCCGCTCCTACAAGGCAATGTGTGAGTAAGCATCCAAAAAAGCTTAACGAAAGAATTCAACAATGAAACAACTAATTAAAGTCATCGCAGCAACAGCGCTTTTCGTCGCCTCGTCTGCCTTCGCCCAATTCGATCAATCGCACAAGGCGTTTGACGACTTACTGAAAAAGCACGTCACCTACATCGCCAATGGCAATGCGTCGCAGGTCTCGTACTCAGGATTTTTGAAAGATCGCGCTGCGTTGAGGGTGTATCTCGATGCGGTATCGGCCGTGCCCGAGGCGACCTACAAATCGTGGAACAAGAACCAGCAACTCGCTTTTCTCATCAATGCGTACAACGCGTACACGGTCGAATTGATCCTGACCAAATACCCGAATCTCAAATCTATTCGCGATCTTGGTGGAACATTTAGCAAACCTTGGTCGCTTAAATTCTTCAACCTGTTTGGCAAAGAAACCACCCTCGACAACATCGAACACGACATGATCCGCGCAGAGGGGGTTTTCAACGATCCACGCATCCACGTCGCCGTCGTCTGCGCCTCCATCGGCTGCCCCATGTTGCGCAACGAAGTATTCACTGGCGACAAGATCGATGCGCATTTGGACGACGCGATGAACCGCTTTTTCTCAGACCGTTCGCGCAATCGCTACAACGCGGAGTCGAAAAAACTTGAGGTCACGAAGCTTTTAGATTGGTACAAAAAGGACTTTGTTAGAGGCTATAAAGGCTTCGGCTCGGTGGAAACAACGCTCGCGAAATACGCCGACAAACTGGCCGATGATCCTGCTGCGCGCGCCGAAATCAAGGCGGGTAAAGTGGCAATCACCCATCTGGATTACGACTGGAACTTGAACGACAAGAAGTAGCGCCCGTTTTGGACTCATTCGGTCAAACGGTTTTTGAGAGAGCCGACCTGCCTGCCTCGCCTTCTGCGCCAAAACCGCAGACAGCAGATGGACGTACGTTCGATGTTGCTAACGCCCATCCGACCGTTCTGTTGAAAGCTATCGTCCTCGTATTGTTCGCGCAAGAATATGACGAGTTAGCGCTCGCCTCGCTTGAGGCGACGCATGCCGAATACGAGTTCGTGCGCGAGGGTTTTGACTTGTTCACCTTCCCGGAAAACGCGCGCTTGCTGTGGTTTGATGTTGAGCGTTTCGTGGCCAAACTGGCACATAAGTATCGTGATCGACGCATCGCAGCGGTCACCTCAACACAAGAGCAGTTTGGCGCGCTGACCGCCTGTCTCTTAGCCGTTCGTCTCGGTTTGCCCGGCACGCCGCTCAAGGCGCTGCTCACTGCGCAACACAAATATCTGGCACGACAAATTCACCGCGAATCGCTGCCCGAGTATGTGCCGCCGTTCTGCAGTTTCCGCTACGACGCGGATGTGTCCAAAGCGGTCACGATTGAGTATCCGATCTTCGTGAAGCCGGTTAAAGCAGCGTTCTCGGTGCTCGCGAAGCGTTGCGCTGATGAGGCTGAGTTGCGCGAGCATTTGAAGTTTCGCGTCTGGGAAAAGATCATTATCAAGCGGCTGACTTCGCCGTTTAGGCGCGTCTCATCCAAGCATCTGGACTGCGAAATCGACGCCGACTGTTTCATCGCAGAAGGCTGTGTGGATGGCGCGTTGCAGGTGTGCGTGGACGGCTACGCGCATGCTGGCGAAGTGCATGTGCTGGGCACAGTGGACTCGGTGATGTATCCCGGCACCACCTCGTTCATGCGCTTTGAATATCCATCGCAATTGAGTGCGGAGCATGTCGCAAAACTGGAGTTGGTTGCCAAACGCGCCGTGGAGGCCATCGGGTTCTCGCACGGGCTTTTCAACGTCGAATTGTTCTTCGATCCGAAGACCGAGCGCATCACCATCATCGAAATCAACCCGCGCATGGCGGGGCAGTTTTCTGATTTGTATGAGCGTGTGGATGGCAAAAGCTTGTGGGCACTGGAACTGGAGCTGGCACTTGGCAAAAAGCCTGTGTTCCCACATCGCGAAGGCAAATTCGGCTCGGCGTCGAGCTTCGTATTCCGTGAATTTAGCGACGCCATCAAACACGCGCCGCCCGCCAATCAGCAAGGCTGGCTCGCCCGAACCTACCCCGACGCACGGCTGTATTTAGACCTGAAACACGCCACCTCGCGCGCCCGCGAAACCAAGTGGCTCGGCAATTATCGCTACGCGCTGATCCACATGGGTGGCACGGATCACGACGACCTGATGGCGCGTTTCGGCAACGTGTGCGAGCACCTAGATTTTGACGGCAAAACACTGCCAGAAGCACCCTCACGATGGCAAGTATTGCGACGATCTTTTTAGCGGCGGTCGCGCTGATCGCTTCGACAACCACCGGTTTTGCATATGCAGCAGATCCGGCATTTGCCTCGGCCACGCCGCCTGCGTCGATTCCCCTGTTTTCGAATCAAGCCACGGGCTTAGCGCCCAAAGGCTGGGCGTTCCAGCCTATTCGCAACGCACCGCACCCGACCAAGTACGCGCTGGTTCGTGACGACGAATTAGGTACGACCGTGCTCGAAGGATCGGCTAATGCAGCGGCGGGCGCACTGATCTATCGATTCGATGGCGATGCACGGGTCAGCTCGATTCTGCGCTTCAAATGGAGAGTCGGCAGCCTCATCGCCAGCAGCGATCCGCGCACCAAAGGTGGTGATGATTACGTTGCGCGCATTTACGTCACCTTCGCGGTCGACCCTGAGCGTGCGAGCGTGAAAGAGAAAACCGAAAACGCAATCGCCCATATGCTCTACGGCGAGACGCCGCCGCACGCGGCGCTGTCGTACGTGTTCACCCACAAGGCGGCACTCGGCACGATTATCACCAGTCCGTACACGCAGCGGGTGAAGAAGATTGTGGTCGACGCCGATCCCGCGTCGGTTGGCAGATGGAAGCGCTTTACGCGCGACATTTACGACGATTACAAGCGGGCGTTTGGAGAAGAGCCGACGAGAATTTCCGGCATTGCGATCATGGTCGACACCGACAATACCGGCGAAACGGCGAGCGCGCGATTTGGCGACATCAGTTTGTCATCCCGACCTTGACCGACGCGTCACTGATCGCGGACTATTTGTTGTGCGATTCAGCATCGGCCGTTGCCGCAGCTATCGACGAGATGGCGCAGCGCATCTCCGTCCGCGTGCAGCCGGAGCCTGCGCGCAGGAGCGGAAAACTGAAATAACAGCTAACAGCTTTTTTCTGAAACGCCCAAAAATTGGGGGCAAAATGACGTTTTTGCGGGAAGTCAATATTCTGCATTTTCTGCCTGCAGCCCCTTATTTATAAGGGTTTAGAGTCTAAAGATGTACCTCCCAACCTCTGCTCATGAACGCCCTACGACGAAAGCGGCCCAGGCGTACGGCAAGTGGAATGTAGGCACGGGCCGCGCGAGGATTGCGGGCGCTGGGCAATGGCGCACTCGCCCGAACAATGTCGAGAGGCTACCCAACCATCACTCGATCCTTTCCGCTGCGCTTTGCGGCGTACATCGCTAAATCCGCGCGCGAGAGTAGCTCCAGCGCCTGCTCCGTGGCGTCATATTGAGCGACTCCTAGTGACGCGGTCACCCAGCGTTTCACGCCATGAGCGAGCCAGTCGGCGGTGCGAATACAGGTCAACAGGCGTTCACATGCGGCCTGTGCCACGTCAAGGTGGGTGTCGGGGAAGAGGATCACAAACTCCTCACCGCCAATCCGCGCGGCCACGTCACCTTCGCGGCGGTTAGCCTTGAGCAGACGCGCGGTCTCGATGAGGACTTGATCGCCGACGATGTGTGACAGCGTGTCGTTAATGTCTTTAAAGTTATCGAGATCGAGTAACGCAAGACACAGCGGACGCTGATGGCGGCGAGCGCGATGCAGCTCGCTGGCGAGTTTGTCATCGAGAGCGCGGCGATTGAGCAAGCCCGTGAGAGGGTCTTCGCGGGTTTGGCGTTCGAGCGCGGCAAGCAGATGGGTCTTTTCGTCGTTGGCGCGAGCGAGATCATCGTGCGCGACTTCTAGTTTTTTGAGGATTAGGCGCGTGGCGTGCGCGGCCGCGTGGGCAAGCTTCGCCTCTTGCGCAGCCCGCTCCGAAACTTTGCGCTCTGCGGCCGCCTGTGCGGAGACCAGTGCGCTTTCGCGACGAAGTTTGATGTCGAGGGCGGCCACTTGCAGGGTGAGGTTGAAGGCCGCTTCAAATTCGCCAGCAGCTGCGTGGTTGTCCGCGAGACCGACGAGCGCGTAGCGTTGCTCCACCAGCCCCCCATCAACGATAGCCATAGCAAGGCTTTTTTCGAGCGCATTTTTAGCGGCTGCGTAGCGTTTTTCTGCGGTGGCAATATGACCGCGCACTAACCACATTTCGGTTGCCCAAAATCGATGTGGCGTAACTTTCAGCAACGCTTCAAAACGGTCTAACCACTGCGTCGCCTCAGCGGGAAATCCTTCGGCATTAATCAGGCGTGCCAAATTAATGTGCGCGATGAGTGCGATGTGCGGTAGGTTCGCTCCGAGCAGCATCACGGCCTCCAGCAGTACCCGTCTGCCCTCTGCGAAGCGGCGCGTGTTTTGATAGGCGAAGCCCAGATTAATACGCACCCGAGCACGTTCAATGGGATTGTTTATCCGCTCAACGAGCGCCAGCGCGCTTTGCAAAAAAACAGTGGCTTCGTGCGGGTCGTCACGACGAAACCACAGGATGCCTAGGTTGTTAAGGCAGTGTGCTTCTCCGGCAAGGTCGCCTATGGCGCGATACTCGGCGAGTCCGTCGTTGAGCGCCTCCAGGGCGGCCACGGTATCACTGGCAAAAATATAGACATAGCCCAATCGACGCAGAGCGCAGGCAGCGATCTGGAGCTCGTTTCTCGCAACGGCGGCAGCGCGCGCCTCGAGCAGCGGACGCACGCTGTGCGCGTATTGACCGAAGCGACCGATTTGAGTGTCCAGCAAGGAGCCCGCAGCCTCGAACTGCTCGACACCAAAGGCGCGGGCTGCCAGAGCCAGCGCTGCGACGATGGGCGCAAGCGCGTCGGGACTGTTGCTTTCGGCGGCAACGGTGGCGGCGAGCAGCGTCACTTCAAACGTTGCCAGCGGGCACCTCGAAGTCGCTGTCATCTTCACAGCAACACAACGTGAGCCACCTCAGACCGCGAGCATCAACGCCGACAACGCGCCCGGCCCTTTGCCGCTGTTGGCAGCTGCAACCATGGCCGCCGCCGCGTCCATCTCGGTGATCGTGCCCGCATCAATTGGCACAGCAGCAGCGCGTGCCTTCCGCGATTTGCGCTCAGGGTCGCCCGGCATCATGATCTCGTCAAACCCGTCGGCCAGACGTGCCGACTTAACCCAATCCACAAAATCGCGCGTTGAGTGCTCAAACGCACTTTGCGTGCCAAAGCGCGCCGGGTCGAACACGATGGTCAGCATGTTGTTCCACACCCCCGCTTTGGGCTGATTGCTAGGAATGGTGACCGAGCCGCCGGTTAGCGCCGCACCCAGCAATTCACACACCATCGCCAACGCGTAGCCCTTATGCGCAGCCATCGTGGTCAGCGCACCGATGCGCCCGTCGACCGGCTCAAACAACACGCCAGGATTGGTGGTGAGCTTGCCCTCGTGATCCATCAGCGCGCCCTCAGGCGTCTTCTTGCCCGCGTTGTACGCCACGCGCACCTTTCCCTGGGCAATGGCGCTAGTCGCGAAGTCGAGCACGATTGGCCCGCCGTCGGCGTCGGGTCGCGGAATGCCGACGGTGAATGGATTGGTCACAAAGCGCGCCTCGGCGGCACCGTACGGCGCGACCCAATGCTGACTCACCGCATTGGTGAAATGGATCGAAATTAACCCCTCGGCCACCGCTTGCTCAGCCCAATGGCCAACGCGCCCCAAGTGATGTGAATTGCGCAACCCCATTACGCACACGCCGGTGTCTTTGGCCCGCTGAATAGCAATCTGCATCGCCTGATACGTCACGCTCTGGCCAATACCGCGCTTAGCATCGAGAATCATCAAGCTACCGGAATCAGTGATCACCTCAACCTGCTGGTTGAGCACCAACTCGCCCGCTGCAATCGCTTTTACGTAACGTGGCACCATGCCCACGCCGTGTGAATCGTGACCGCTCAGGTTCGAAAGAACGAGATGGTCAGCAGTGAGCTTTGCCTCGTTTTGAGATGAGCCGGACGCCAGAAAAACATCGGCCACCCAGCGGTGGAGAATGTCGGGGTGGATGGTGAGATCAATCATGGAGTGAAGTCTATCGATCCGTTATCAGTAGTAGAGGCAAGGCGCGACAACATGGCGGCTCACAACATCAACCATACAACATTTTTTTGCTTGGTTTTGCATATGCGGACGGCATGCCGATGAGCCATTCGCACGCAGAAAATGGCGAGCATCCCTCGACACCAGCATGAACTCGATCAATTTGAACGCTCGCCCCCCGAATGGGTTTGCGCTCGCTACGATAAGTTTTCGGCCACTTCTATATTTCAAATAGTTATATGCATACGTCATAATAAAAAATAACCCTTGCACAGCACGTAATCGACAACTAAGATAACTCCTTGATATTGGATGACGTGCCTAAACGCTTCGCAGAAATCACCTTAAAAAGTTTTTTTTGTGGTTTGACTGGGTGCACTGTTGGCTAGCACTTTTTTGCGACTCGCTTCGCAAACTTTGCCGCTCGGTAGTGCAGTTCGGTCTGGGTCGTGTCAAGCGCGTAATTCATTGTCCTTGGCTCATTTTCGTTTCACTCTTAAAGGAATATCCATGAAAGTCGCATTCGTTTTGGCAGCAACCGTTTTGGCTACATCAGCCTTTGCTGCTCAACCCGCCGAAAAGCAAACCGGTGTCAAGGCACCGGTACTGATGACAGATGCCGAAATGACTGGCGTTGTTGCTGGTAATCATTCGGCCCGGCCCGGCTTTGGCATTTGTACCGCTGTCGGCTTCGCCGACGCACCCGGTGCCATCGAGAACTTTGGCCCGAACGCGACCATAGATTTGCCGGGTAACGGTAACCTGAATTCACGTGGACTGGCTCCTGGCTTTGGTCGGCAAACGGCTGGCAGGGCCAATGCAGGCTGTAACAGCCCAGCCTAAGCATCGGGTATTTGCCCGTGAAATCAAGCCCACGATACATCCGGTGGGCTTTTTTTATTGCCACTGCTCCACTCCTGCGGCCAGATTAATCATGTTCGCGCGTGCCGCCTTACGAGCGATTCGGCTATCGAGTTGTGCGTGTTTGCTCGCCTCGCTGTCGGCTGCCTCCGTGCACGCTCAAAACGAGGCGCGCTACACCTCACTCAAAGAAATAAGAGAGCGCGGCGTAGTGATGCAACAGTGGGAAACCAGTTGTGCAGCAGCCACCATTGCAACCGTACTTACGTACGGTCACGGCGACGCAGTCAGCGAAGCTCACATCGCGGCAAGCATGTTAAAAAAATCGGATCCTGCGACCGTCAAAAAGCAGGGCGGGTTTTCCTTGCTCGACATGAAACGCTTTGTTGAAGACAGGGGCTACACCGGGCGGGGCTACAAGCATTTGTCAGTCAACGATTTGAGGGCCTTTCAGGCACCGATCGTTCCTATCGACAACTATGGTTTTAACCACTACGTCGTATTCAATGGCATCAATGACGATGAAGTATTTCTGGCCGATCCCGCGTTTGGCAACCGTAAAATGAGTCTTCAACAATTCAATCGCGTGTGGATGGACGGCATGGCCTTTGTCGTCACGGCTAACGAGAAAAATGACAAAAAAGCTGATTAGTCTGATCAATTGGGTGGTAGTCTCGGCAGCGGCTTCGTGGGCAATCCCGGGCTTTGCGCAGGACGCTACAGCGAATAAACCAGAAAGCGAACTAGAAATCCTGCGGGCACAGTTGGCGGCGCGCCAGACGATCAACGAAGCACTCACGCGGCGCATCTCGTCGTTGGAACAGCTACTCGCAGCGCAGTCCAAAGCTTCCGGTCCGGTGTCGTCTGGGCTGGACGCCAGCTTTCCCAAACCTCCTGCAGATGCGCCGCGTGGCGAAGCGATAACCGCGATTGAAGAAGCGTTAGTGTCCAAAGGGCTGGCACTCATGCTTTCGGGCGGCTTGCGGGGCACCTCCAGCATGACGTGGGCACACAGCGGTGCCGGAAATAACCGGGCGGATTCGGGTGTGCTCGGCCTGACGATTGAAACAGGTTTGCCTTGGGGTATGGCCGCAGCGGTCAGCGCGCCCTATATATGGCGAGACCTCTCCTCGGGAACCAACAACGGCGTAGGCGACCCGTCCATCAGCGTGGCTAAAAAACTCACCAATGAGTCCGGAGCCGTCCCCTCGATCATTCTGCGTATGAGCTACACCCATGATGGCGGCAAGGATCCGTTCACCGTGCCGTCAGTCGCATCGGGCTTTCGCGCGCTAGGCATATCGATCTCCGCCGCTAAGCGCTTTGACCCACTGGTTTTTTACGGCAATATCTCGTATGGACGCGCCTTTGCCAAGTCCGTGACCATTAGTGACAGTGGCACCGGTGCCATTCTTTTTCAAGGCAGGATAACGCCTGGTGACACCTATGGACTGGGCATGGGTGTGTCGCTCGCGGCAACCCCCGAGATCGCGCTCGACGCGGGGCTGTCATTTTCCTTTGCCAATAGCAGTCGATTTGATTTATCGAACACCGCTTTTTTCCCCGGTCGCTCCACGGCAGGGTACCTGAATCTGGGAACCAGCATTCTGCTCACCAAAAGAATGTCGTTGTCCATCGGCGCGGCGGCAGGCGTAACCCGGGACGCTTCGGATTTCGTTTTTTCAGTGGCGCTACCGTACAGATTTTGATTGCTTGACCGTGGGTGTCGAGCTTGTTGTCAGCTTAGCGCGCAGAGCGCACGCTATTTCCGCAGCTATTGATACTTGGCGCACAGCGTCGACGACCGACGCGCGTCTGTATGCAACATTCACGATGACCATTCAAAAATAGGGTGCGCTTTGCGCACTCTATGCAATTTCCCGTGGAAGGGAAAAAAACTTACTGCGCGTCGGCCGTTTGCACAACTTTCACCCGCGCCGCATCCCGATTCAGGCCGCTCAGGATCGCCTTGAATGATGCAGTGACGATGTTGCTGTCCATGCCTACGCCGTGCAGCGTGGGACCTTCGCCAACGCGCATTTCTATGTAGGTGATGGCGGTAGCGTTGGCACCTTGGCCTATGGCATGCTCGTGGTAGTCCATGACTTTGACTGGCGCGTGCAGCTCGCTTGCGATGGCGGCGACGAAGGCGTCGATGGGGCCGTTACCGACGCCCTTGGCTTTGTGGATTTCGCCGTCGATGACGACCTCGACCTGCACTTCGACCGCCTCGGGGCGAGACGAATCTTCGGCGAGTTTGTGACCGACATACTTGTACGGCGCGGTCTTGCTGATGTACTCGGAATCAAACACATTCCAGATGTCGTCGGCGGTCATTTCTTTACCCGAGGTGTCCATTACCTGCTGCACGACCTGCGAGAACTCGATCTGCATGCGTCGTGGCAGGTCTACGCCATATTCGCTTTGCAGAAGGTAGCTGATGCCGCCCTTGCCTGACTGCGAATTGACGCGGATGACCGCTTCGTAGCTGCGGCCCACGTCCATCGGATCAATCGGCAGGTAGGGCATATCCCAGATAGCGATCTCGCCGTTGGCAACTGCGGCGTCCCGCGCCGCGAACGCCTTCTTGATCGCGTCCTGATGCGAGCCCGAGAAACTTGTGTAGACCAGATCGCCCGCATACGGATGCCGTGGATGCACCGGAATCTGGTTACAGTATTCGACGATTTTCTTGATCTCATCAATGTCGCTGAAATCAAGATTCGGGTGCACGCCTTGCGAATACATGTTCAACGCCAAGTTCACGATGTCCACATTACCCGTCCGTTCGCCGCTGCCAAACAAGCAGCCTTCAACGCGATCCGCACCCGCCATCAGGCCAAGCTCAGCCGCAGCCGTGCCCGTGCCGCGATCATTGTGCGGATGCAATGAAATCAGGATGCACTCGCGTTTAGCCACGTTGCGATGCATCCACTCAATCTGGTCGGCGTAGCAATTCGGCGTGGCGTTCTCAACCGTCGTAGGCAAGTTGATGATCACCTTGTTCTGCGGCGTTGCACCGTACTCTTCGACGACCGTATCAACGACGCGTTTAGCGAATTCAATCTCAGTGTTGGAGAACATTTCGGGTGAGAACTCGAACCGCCACTGCGTCTCGGGATATTTCGCCATAAGCTGTTTGACCTGACGAACATGCGGAATCGTGAGATCGTTGACGACCTGATCCTGCGTCAACCCGAACACCACGTTGCGCATGACCGGCGCGGTTGCATGGTAGAGGTGAAAGATCGCTCGCTTGGCGCCTTTGAGCGCCTCAAAGGTGCGCTCGATGAACTCGCCGCGCGAGGGGGAGAGCACCTGAATCCACACGTCATCCGGAATCTGATTGTCCTCAATTAAATGCCGCACGAAGTCAAAATCGGTTTGTGAAGCTGATGGAAAACCAACCTCAATTTCTTTCACACCCACGCGGACATTGAGCGCAAACATTTTCTTCTTGCGCTCGACGTTCATCGGCTCAATCAGCGCCTGATTGCCATCGCGCAGATCTGTTGCAAGCCACGCGGGCGCTTGGGTGATCGTGTTGTTCGGCCACGTGCGATCGGGCAAGGTGACAGGCTTGAATGCAGCGTACTTCTGGTGGGGTTGTTTCAACATGGGCATGATGGACTCACAGTATCAAAGCAAAACAGAATGCGGAAATGCGGCGACGTTGCCCTGTTTCCAGAGAAAAAACGCGGCGCAACGAAGGGGAGTGGGGAAATTTATTTGCGCTGGGGGCGCAGCAGGAGCGCGCTGTCGCGATCCAGCTTGGTCAGCAACAGGCCGAGCGACGGCAGCGAGCTAACTAGGCTCTGCGATGCGGTGGCGGCGAAATGCTGAAAATGCGATTGCATCATCGAACTATAGCCCAGCCTTCGCAACAATTCAAGGACACGCGTACAAGCCGAGTTGATTCACTACGATTTCCTCGTTGCCCCAGCGAAGAAAGGGGCCAAGCGTCTTATTCCATTTCTAAATCAATACGATACGTCGTTGCTCCTCCTTGCCGTGCTAACGCACTGTCTGCGTCGTCGCGCCTAGTCTCCTATTGATTTAGAAACGGAATTACGTGTGCGCCAAAAATCACCACGAAACACCCAAATCACTCGGCTCCATCAACGAAAGAGACTAAAAGGCGTGCGTTTTTGCAAATACGGTGCCGGGCAATTGCACGTAGGTCAGCACGCCCTCCGTCACGGCCTGAATTCGAGTGGGCTGCTTATTACCTGCGAACACGGTGGCGCGAAAAATCTCTTCCACGTTGAGGCCAATGCCGTAGTAGGTGCGCCGTTCATGCCGAGCGTAATCAATGCCGGGCACGCCAACGCGCGGCTTGAAACCGGTGCCCTGATAGCCAAACACCAGCTCAAGATATCGCAGTGGATTGTGCGGCGCCAAATCCATAAAGCCGCTCAGACGAGCGGTAAGAAAGTACGTCTGGCCTTCGTAACTATCGATGAAATTGGCGCTGCCGCCCGCCCCTTTCGGAACGTAGCGCATGCGATAGGAAAATTTACGGTCAAGGTCAGGATAAAGGATCACCGCACTGCCCATAAGAATACCCACCGCATTGGCGACCAGATCTTCCCGACTAAATCCATACGTCTTTTTCGAATAGCCGTCGAATAGCTCAATGACATAGCCGGTCGCAGCGTTGGCGATGATGGAAGTCACGAGGGCCTCGTTACGCGAATAGCCGCCCCATTGCAGCGCGTCTCCCAGCAGTCGGGTGCCGATATAAAACGTGTAAGCGTGGCTTAGTTTGTCGACGCCGCCGGTGTAGGTTTCGCGACCAAATCCGCCCTCGTTAATGCGCGTCATGTGCGACGAGAATCCTCGCTTCCACCATTGCAATGCACCCGTCGCAACCACCGTTCCTACTGCCGTTCCGACCATCGCAGTGCGACACTCACTCACCGGTCCAAACGGCAGGTGAAAAAACGTTTCACAACGCTGCTTGCGCTCGGCCATTGTCGGCTCACGAGAAAGGGCGGCGGGCTCGGGGGCTGAGGTTGCTTGCGATTGCGAATACACCACCGGCGCGAGCAGTGCGCAGAGGATATACGTAAGCGCCGTTCGCATC
This sequence comes from Burkholderiales bacterium, assembly GCA_031409935.1. Taxonomy (GTDB): domain Bacteria; phylum Pseudomonadota; class Gammaproteobacteria; order Burkholderiales; family Casimicrobiaceae; genus Casimicrobium. Next base: position 25,168 of record JANNYE010000006.1, read on the forward strand.
AGGGGCCGTGATTTCATGAGTTTCGCAACCGTTCAGAAAATATTCCACGCATCAGCGGCTTGCTGCTACGGGTTGGCGAGGACGCAATCAGCTATGCGCTGGCGGAATCGCTGCGGTCGCGGTTTCCGCGCAACCGCTGCCACAACCAGACTACGTATCCTGACAACAAATACGCGAGGCAAACTGCAAAAATGACCTTGGGCGGATCCACCAGCATGAAGCCGAAACCTACCGCAAATAAAGCTAACGCTGTGAACGAAACGGCACGACGGCTCATCGCTTTGAAGCTAAAAAATTGCGCTGTGGTAACCATCGAAACCCCAGAGACCAGCGTCACCGCGAATGCCCACCACGCGACCGCCGCGCCTTCGATGTCTAGATCATCCATCAACAGCACAAAGCCGGCCACCACTGCGGCGGCAGCGGGGCTAGGCAGGCCATTGAAAAAGCGTTTGTCGACCACGTCGATCTGCACGTTAAATCGCGCCAGTCGGAGTGCGGCGCAGGCGGCATAGATGAAAGCAGCAGCCAGAGCTATGCGCGGACTCGGCAACGAGCTCAACGCCCACTCGTAGACGATGAGCGCGGGTGCAGCACCAAAGCTCACCATGTCGGCAAGGCTGTCAAGCTCGGCACCAAACGCCGTTTGCGTCTTGGTCATCCGCGCGACGCGGCCGTCGAGACTGTCAAGCACCATGGCAACGAATACGCAAATGGCTGCGTAATCGAAGCGCAAATTCATCGCTTGGATAATGCCGAAAAATCCGAAAAACAGGCAGCCCAACGTAAACAGGCTCGGCAGCGCGAACATGCCGCGTCGACGCAGCTTGACCTTCATCGCCGCACGGCGTTCACGAATGGTTAGTTCTTGCGGCGTGATGGCGTCGGAAGATGCTGGGTCAGATTGGCTCATTGGAGGGAGTTTAGCGGTAAACCTGACGGACTTACCGGCGGTCGCGTTGCTGTGATGTCCGTTACGGCGCTCAGGGGTTGGTCGCGCAATTTGCGCGGCGGAAGTTGCCGTTAAAACCAGCGACTTCGCGCCGCCAATGTCAGCGGCGTCAGCATGTCACCCTCTTTTTCACGTTTGGCCACCAGCGTATCTTTCGCCTTGCGTAGCGCCGCTTGAAGCTCTGGGCCACGCTTGAGGGCAACGGCCACCGCCAACGCATCAATTAACGCCAGTTGCGCCAAACGACCGACCATGGGTGAATAAACGTCGGGGTCTTCGTCGACATCGACGGGCAGCGCAATGTCAGCGGTTTTCGCCAACTGCGACGCTCGCTCGGTAATGGCGATCACGGTGGCACCGGCGCGTTGCGCTAGATCACACGTTTGAATCATGTCGCGGGTTCGTCCGGTTCGGGAAATGGCCACAACCACATCTTCCGGTGTCAGCAACACGGCTGACTGCACTTGCCAATGCGGATCGTTGTAGGCGACCGTATGCATGCCGAGCAGAAAGAATTTATGCTGCGCGTCCATCGCCACCACGCCGGAATTACCAACGCCGTAAAACTCAACGCGACGGGCGCGTGTGATGGCATCCGCTGCGCGCTCAAACAATTTCGGATCGACTTGATTGCGCATCGCAATCAAGGTGGCAATCGAGCGGTCAAACACCTTGGCGATTACGTCAGCGCACGAGTCCTGCGCCGATACATCGGTGTGAACGTAGGGGACGCCGGTGGCGAGGCTCTTTGCCAGCGCGACCTTAAACGCTTTGTATCCGGTGAAGCCCAATGCCTGACAAAAGCGCGCAATGGTCGGGTCGGTCACGCCAACCGCTTCCGCCAACTCCGCAATCGCCATGTGCGCCACGCGATTAGGCTGTCCGAGCACGTAGGCCGCCACACGCTGCTCACTCGGTCGTAAGCTCAGGCGCACGGCGGTGATGCGTGATACGAGCGCATCCGTGTTTGTCGAATCGTTGACTGCGGCATCGACCTTTTTAGACATTGCGTTCCTTGCTACTAAATAAAATTGTGATGGCGCGCGAATGTGTAGCAGCGGCGCAAGCCGCGAAACCCACCCATCAGGGCTTGCGCCGCTCCTACGCGAGGGCGTGAATCTGCTAACTGCCGAGCTCTTCATGCCACGCCGTGCCCGCCACGGCCGTCAATCGACTCGACGCCGCAGGCCCCCAACTTCCTGCCGCGTAGCTCAATGGCGGTGTGCCGTCCTGCGTCCAACCATCCAGAACCGGCTGACACCAGCGCCACGCCTCATCGGCCTCGTCACGGCGCATGAACAGCGTGGCGTTACCGCGCAACACATCAAGCAGCAGTCGCTCGTAAGCGTCCTGTCGGCGGTCGAGAAAAAATTCTTTGAAGTCGAGGTCAAGATGAACTTCGCGCAAACGCATGCCGTCGCCTGGCGCTTTGGCCATCGTGTACAGCCGCACGTTTTCTTGCGGTTGCAGCGTAATCACCAGCCGATTCGGCGCTAATGGACTGTCAAAAATAGAGTGCGGCGGCGACTTGAAACTGATCACCACTTCGGCCTTGCGCTCGGCCATGCGCTTGCCGGTGCGCAGATAAAACGGCACGCCCGCCCATCGCCAATTGAGAATTTCTGTGCGCAGCGCGACGTACGTTTCGGTCGATGAGCCGGTCGCCACGCCCTCCTCCGCGTTGTACGCCGCCGCAGGTACACCCGCCATGCTCCCAGCGCGATATTGTCCGCGCACGATGTTCTCGCGCAACGTGTCTTGTGACCACGGTTTTAGCGAGCGCAACACGCGAAGTTTTTCATCTCGGACGGAATCGGGATCGTGGCTGAACGGGGGCTCCATCGCGGTAATGCACAGCAGGTTCAGCAGGTGGTTTTGCACCATGTCGCGAAAGGCTCCGGTGCCATCATAGAACTCGCCGCGCGTCTCCACACCGACCGTCTCAGCAATGGTGATCTGTACATCGCGCACCCATGTACGGTTCCACAACGGCTCCAGCAGCGTGTTGCCAAAGCGCAGTGCGAGCAAGTTCTGCACCGTCTCTTTACCAAGGTAGTGATCGATGCGGTAGACCTGCGTGTCGGCAAACGCATCGAGCACCAACGCGTTGATTTCGCGCGACGATTTCAAGTCGTGGCCGAGCGGTTTTTCAAGCACGATGCGCGTCTCGGCTGTGTTCAGTCCACTCGACTTCAAGCCTTTGATAATCGCGGTGAACAAGCTGGGGCCAACCGACAAATAAAAGATGGTTTGGCTGTCCCGTTCATCAAGCGATTTTTTCAAGGCCTGAAACTGCACGCCGTCATTCACATCGAGTGAAAAATAGGTGAGTCGCTCAAGAAATCGTCCCAGGCAGGCGTCGCGCGCGGCTTGTGCAGCGGGCGCACCGCCCGTGACCTTCGGCACATAACGCTGCAACGCCTCGGCCACCTTAGCGCGAAATGCGCCGTTGTCGAGCGCCTGTCGCGCCGCCGCGATGATGCGGCCCTGCGGATTCAGGCGACCATCACAGTCCGCCAAGAACAGCGCGGGATACAGTTTGCGCAGCGCCAAGTCACCCGTGCCGCCGAAAATTACGAGATCAAAATTGCTTTCCATGCCCAAACAATACCATCTTTTCCAACTGTATGTAGCAAAACAACAGGTTGTAGTTACAAGACTACAAGGCGACAATACGAACTACACGTCAGTCCTCATTGATCGCTATGAACTCCCTCGAACAGCTAAAACAATTCACTACCGTCGTCGCCGACACCGGCGATTTCAATTCGATGCGCGCCTACGCGCCGCGCGACGCGACGACCAATCCGTCGCTGATTTTGAAGGCCGTGCAGCAGGACGCCTACAAGCCGTTGTTCAGCGAAACGGTGGCGGCGCACAAGGGCAAGTCCGTTGATTTCATCGCGGATCGGGTGCTGGTTCGTTTCGGTCTTGAGATCCTGAAAATTGTGCCGGGGCGCGTCTCCACCGAGGTTGATGCGCGGTTGTCGTTCGACACAAAAGCTACGATCACCAAGGCGCACGAACTCATCGCGCTCTACGAAGCGGCGGGCATTTCGCGGGACCGCGTGCTGATCAAAATTGCCTCCACGTGGGAAGGCATTGTCGCCGCGACCGTCCTCGAAAAAGAGGGCATTCACTGTAACCTGACGCTGCTGTTCAGCCCGATTCAGGCAGCCGCCTGCGCCAAGGGCAACATCACCCTAATTTCACCGTTCGTGGGCCGCATCATGGACTGGTACAAAAAGCGCGATGGCAAGGATTTCGCACCCGAGGACGACCCCGGCGTGCAGTCGGTGCGCTACATCTACGCGTACTTCAAGCACTACGGCTACAAGACCGAAGTGATGGGCGCAAGCTTCCGAAACGTCGGCGAAATTCTGGCGCTGGCCGGCTGCGATTTATTGACCATTTCGCCAGATTTGTTGAACCAGTTGCAGGGCATGAACGAGCCGGTCGAGCGCAAATTGATGCCGGTTGAGAAAGCAGCCATCGCCCCGATCAAACTGGACGTCTCAGAGCCCGCTTTCCGCTACGCGCTCAACAATGACGCGATGGCGACCGAAAAGCTAGCCGAGGGAATTCGCGCATTTGCGGTGGATTCAGGGAAGCTGGAAGCGCTGATTGCGGCGTGATTTTTGCGCTTTAGTGGGTCAAATCTTTATTGGCTTTTTGTTGAAATTCTTGTTTTTATTGGGCGTAGATAGGTATTTCGCCTTAAGTCGACTTGTGTCGAATTCAGCGGTTAGACCCAATGCGTTGGCGCTTTCACGCCAAAGCCATTGATGAAAATTGACCTTTTTTGCCATGTTATCGACAACTACGGCGACGTCGGTGTGTGTTGGCGCTTGGCGCGGCAATTGGTAACGGAGCACGGCTGCAAAGCTCGGCTGATCGTTGACGATCTGGGCGCGTTTCAGGTGATCGCGCCCGAGATTGATCCGGGCGTTGCGCGACAGTTTTTGCTGGGCGTGGAGGTGGTCGCATGGAGCGCTGCCGACGCGCTGACCCCGCATGAGGTCGTGATCGAAGCGTTCGCCTGCAACCCGCCGCCCCCCTACGTGGAGGCGATGGCAACGCGGCAGCCCAAACCCGTATGGATCAACCTTGAATATCTCAGCGCTGAGGCATGGGTAGACGAAATTCACGGCATGCCGTCGCAACATCAACGCTTGTCGCTAACGAAATACTTCTTTTGTCCGGGTTTCACGGCGGCAAGTGGCGGGCTGATTCGGGAGCGGACTGTGCCTCTCATCATTGGCGCAGGCGACGGCGCAGTCCCCTCCCCCAGCGGGGGAGGGTTAGGGTGGGGGCAGGCGGCGTCAGAGGCCGGTCACGATGAGCGTCATGCCAAGTACCCCCACCCCAGCCCTCCCCCTCTGGGGGAGGGAGCAAACCAGCGCCCATTGCAAGTCTTCGCCTTCGCCTACCCCCACGCCCCCTTACAAGCCCTCACCCAAGCCTTTGCAGCTACTGGTGTACCCACCACCGTCGCGCTAGCCGCCCCGATCAGCCAGTCCAGCCCCGACTGGCAAACCGCTGCAACCGTCCCGCAAACCGAATTCGACGCGCTACTCGCCAAATTCGACTTCCTGATAGTTCGCGGCGAAGACTCATTCGTGCGTGCGCAGTGGGCAGCTAAACCCTTCCTTTGGCATATTTATCCCACCGACGACGGCGCGCATTTGATCAAGCTTGATGCTTGGCTGGATCTTTACTGCGTTGGGCTGGACGCCAATGCCAGAGCGGTTTACCGGGCGGCTAGCCACGCTTTCAACACGGCAACTGGCGAAGGTGCGCGTAGTGCATCCTATGAGCTATTGGCGCAGAACATCAGCGCGTTGACCGCGCACGCCGCACGTTGGCGCGACACGTTGCTGCAGCAATCCGATCTCGCAACCCGCTTGCTGGAACTCGTAGGCAAACACAAAGCCAATAATCTCGGCTAAAATCGAAGGCTTTGCTGAAAAACCCAGCGCTCTAGCTTCCTTTTGACGTTGTCACACTCAAGCAGAGTCGGCAACCAGTCCGGCGCACAACACCCTCAAATAATTATGAAACTCTCATCAGAACTCCGGCCCGGCAACGTCATCATGATTAACGACGTGCCCATGGTGGTGCAAAAAGCCGAGATGAACAAATCCGGTCGCAACGCGGCGGTCGTCAAGCTCAAACTTAAAAACCTGCTGTCCAACGGCGGCACGGAATCGGTTTACAAGGCCGACGAAAAATTCGACGTGGTCATGCTCGAAAAGAAGGAAGTCACCTACAGCTACTTCAACGACCCGATGTACGCGTTCATGGACAGCGAGTACAACCAGTACGACATCGAAAAAGACAGCATGGGCGACGCGCTCAAGTACCTTGAAGATGCCATGCCTTGCGAGGTCACGTTCTACGAGGGTCGCGCCATCGGCCTCGAAATCCCGACCACGCTGGTGCGCGAAGTCGAGTACACCGAACCTGCTGTTCGTGGCGACACCTCAGGCAAAGTGATGAAGCCTGCACGCCTCAAAGGCACAGGTTTCGAAATCCCGGTTCCAGCCTTCGTCAACACCGGCGACGTGATCGAAATCGACACGCGCACCGACGAGTTCAAGAAGCGCGTTTAACCCGCAACTGTTCAGGCTAAAACGGCTCCTTCGGGAGCCGTTTTTCATCGCGGGAGAGATAATGCAGCAAGGAGAAAATCTGTGTCCGTTGCCTACCTGACTCACCCGTATTCGACCAAACACGAAATGGGCTCGCATCATCCCGAGTGCCCGGATCGCGTTCGCGTGATCGAAGACCATTTGCGCTCGCACGGCCTGCTCGACTTCATGCGCGAAGTGACGGCCACTGCGGCCACACCCGAGATGATTCTTCGTGCGCATTCGTCGGAGTTGTTGACGCAGCTTGAGTTGACGTCTCCGCTGCAAGGCTACGCAGGCATTGACGGTGACACCACGATGAATGTGCATTCGCTGGATGCTGCGTTGCATGCGGCGGGCGCTGCCGTTCGCGCCGTGGATCTAGTGTGTGGTGGTGAGGCGCAGCGTGCGTTTTGCAATGTGCGCCCACCGGGCCATCACGCTGAGCGCAACCGCGCGATGGGTTTTTGCTTTTTGAACAGCGCTGCGATTGCCGTGTTGCACGCACTTGAAGCGCATGGCCTTGAGCGGGTGGCGCTGGTCGATTTTGACGTACACCACGGCAACGGCTCCGAAGAAATTCTCGCGCAGGAATGTGACGCCGGTCGCGTTCTGATGGTGTCCACCTTTCAGCATCATTTGTATCCTGGCACGGGCGATATTCCGATGGCCGACAACATGGTCAATGTGCCACTCAAGGCGTATTCAACGGGGGAGGCGATGCGCGCCGCCGTAACGAACCACTGGCTGCCCGCACTGGAGGAGTTCGGCCCTGAACTGATCGTGATTTCGGCGGGCTTTGATGCGCATCGTGATGACGAGCTGGCCTCACTCGGTTGGGTCGAGGCCGATTACCGTTGGGTCACACAGCAACTGGTTGCCGTCGCCGAGAAGCATTCACGCGGACGCATCGTGTCCACGCTCGAAGGCGGCTACTCGCTCGGCGCGCTGGCTCGCAGCGTGGGCGAACACGTCAAAGTGCTGATCGGCGCGGATTAACGTTCAACGTTTAACGTTTAGCGCTGGGACGCAATCCCTTGGCATCTGGTCGTGTTGATACGCGAAATTTGCCGCGCTTTTTTTAGGTCGCCAGTTAGCATTGCGTCATGCAGGGTCATCACACTCATCACCAACCGACGCGCGATGCGAAGGCACATGATCGCAGCACGGATCACCAGCACCACAAACAAGGCCACGGTCACTCGCACGGCCCAATGAACTACGACCGAGTGTTTGCCATAGGCATTGTGCTCAACCTGAGCTACGCGCTGATCGAAGCGGTGGCTGGCTTCTGGCTCAACTCGCTGTCGCTGGTCGCCGATGCGGGTCACAATTTGTCGGACGTACTGGGGCTGCTGCTGGCGTGGGCGGCGGTGTGGTTGGCGCGGCGACAACCCTCAGCGCGGCACTCGTATGGCCTCGGTCGCAGCTCGATTTTGGCGGCACTGGCCAACGCCATGTTGCTGATGGTGGCCATTGTCATTATTGTGTGGGAATCGGCGTTGCGCTTCTCGCATCCGCAGGCAATCCCGACTGGCCCCGTGGTCTGGATCGCGACGATTGGCATCGTGGTCAATGCGTTCACCGCGTGGCTGTTCATGCGCGGCAGCAAGACCGATTTGAACGTGCGCGGTGCCTATTTGCACATGCTGGCGGATGCCGCGGTATCCGCTGGAGTCGTCGTGAGCGCACTGGTGATGGCGGTCACCGGCTGGTTGTGGCTGGACCCGTTGACCAGTCTGTTGATTGCAGCAGTGATTGCGTGGGGCTCGTGGCATTTGCTGGTCGACTCGCTGCGGCTGTCGCTCGATGCGGTGCCGGCACACATTAGCGCCGACGCCGTCGGGCACCATCTGGGCTCGGAACCGTGTGTACGGGAGGTGCACGATCTGCACATATGGGCGCTGTCGACCGAGGCCGTAGCACTCACGGCGCATGTGGTGTGTCCTGCAGGCCATCCCGGAGACGCCTGGCTCGCCCGGGTCTGCGAAGAACTGCACAAGCAGCACGGCATCGATCACGCAACCATTCAGGTTGAAACGGGGTTTGCCGTGCATGGCGGCGACCGCGCGCAATGCGGGATTCCGGTTGTCCCGTGACCGTCGATAACAGACTGCGAGTCGGTTGGGTACCGGCAAAGCTACCCAAGCACTGCCACATTGATCCCCGGCCGGCGTCGGTCAGTCAGTTTCCCGGCTCGTAGCCCTTGGACCGGATAACCGGAACCACGGCTGGCCCGGTCAAAAACTTGAGCAGGGCGTGTCCGGCCGCCGACTGCAGCGCGTTCGTACTGACGCCTCCGGGCAGTACGATGTATGTTTGCACCTCTGATGGGAGCGGGCCAATAAAGTCAACGCCCGGTGCCGCGAGTAGTTCAGGGATCAAATGAGCGGCCATTTCGACTTCGCCCTTCGCGACGAGCTCTGCCGGACTGCCAGCACCGGTCAGGGTTGATTTTGCGGTCATCACCTCAGTAATACCGAGCTGTGCAATGACTTTGCTCATGTGCAGACCGGTGAGCCCCTCTTTCGGATAAGCGATTGACTTTGCGTTGACCAGTGTCCGCTTGAACGCCTCGGTCGTGCTGATGTCAGGCCTGGGCACACCCGCCCGCACCGCAACGCCCATTCCGCCGCGCGCGATGATGACGCGCGTGTCGGCGACGATCTTGCCCTGCTTAATCAACTCCTCCATCACCGGCACGGTAAGAATGGCGACGTCAAAATTTTCGCCGGCGTCAATCCGACGCTTCAGCGCGTTGGCCACATCAAAACTCAGCACCAGTGTGTGCCCCGTCGCCTTCTCAAACTCGGGGCTGAGAACCTGCAGCACGGATCGGACGCCGATCGTGCTGAGCACTTTGACCTCGGCTGCGCGCGCATCGTTTGCACTTGGTAGCCACATCAACAGACACGCTGTGACGATAGTGGCGGTGATCGGTTTGAATTTCATGGCGTTCTCCTACGTTTGCCACCGAACTGCCCGGCAGCTGCACGGTGTCCACTGTATCGATTTTTTCCCATTCCGGATAATGAATTGTTAAGATGCGTGCGTTCCATATTCGAGATATCGCATCATGGATTTGCTCGCGCTCAGCACCTTCTCGTCGGTCGCCCGGCATGGCTCGGTCAGCGCGGCGGCAACCGAGCTGCACACCGTGCAGTCAAACGTAACCGTCCGTCTGAAACAACTCGAAACTGACCTTGGCGTGACGCTGTTCACACGGCACAGTCGCGGCGTTGCGCTGACCTGCGCAGGCAGGCGGTTACTGGGGTATGCGCAGCGTCTCAGCGCGCTGGTGGCGGAAGCCGAGGCGGCGGTGCGCGACGACGACACGATGCATGGCATTCTGCGTGTCGGCTCCATGGAAACCACAGCGGCGGTTCGCCTGCCCCGGTATCTCGCGAGTTTTCACAAGCGCCATGCCGAGGTGCAGCTGGAAGTACACACCGGCCCTACGGCAGAGCTATTGCAACAAGTGCTCGCGCAACGGCTGGATGGCGCGTTCGTTGCCGGTCCGATTGACCATCCCGAGATCTGTTGCACGCCAGCGTTTCGGGAGGAGCTGATTCTGGTGCGCGCGCGTGACAGCAAAGACTGCCGTCAACGCCTGGCGCACCGCGACCTGACTGTGATCGTGTTCCGCCAAGGCTGCTCGTACCGTCAGCGACTCGAAGCGGTCTTCGCCGCCCGTGGCTGGCTGCCGTTTCGGCGATTTGAATTCGGCACGCTGGACGGTGTGCTGGGCTGCGTGGCGGCCGATGTAGGGGTGACCGTTTTGCCGCGTAGCGCTGTGGAACGGTCGGCCTGCCTGCCTGAACTGGTGCTGGAGCCGCTGGGGCCCGCCCCACTAATGGTGGATACCCTTTTCGTGCGCAGGAGTGACGCCCACCTCGGCGCGACACTGCGTGCATTCGCTGAAATGCTTGCAACAGCAGATTTGGCACCCGCCATAAAGACGCGCGGCGTGCCGGTGCGGCGAGTCGGCCTGACTGCCGCTTCGCTCGGCAATGAGATTCGCGCCGTTTAGCGGCAAAAAAAATGCTTCGACTTACCAGCGAACGTTTTTCAGCGTCGTAAACAATATTGCCCCAAAAACTGCCACCGCCAACCCGATCATGACTATCAGCGCTCCAACAACTTGCGTGATAGACAAAAGCTCGCCAAACACCAGCGCGGTCGCGGACATTCCCGCCACCGGAACCCACAGCGCGAACGGAGACACGGCGGAGGCCGGATATCGCGTGAGCAGGTTGGACCACAAGCCATAGCCGAACACCTGAGCCGCGTAGGCCAACACGCACAGGTGAAAGGCGAGCGTCCAGCTCGGTTGCGTCACCGGAAGTAACAGTGAGTTTGCAGGTTCTGCAATCAGCGAAATCAGCACGAGCGGCGGCACCGACGCCACGCTTGTCCACGCGATGAAATTCATTGGGTCAACCTTGCCCGACGGCGACTGGCGGGCGACATGCTTGACAACCGTGTTGCCTGCGCCCCAGAAAAACGCGCCAACCAGCACCAGAAAAAAGGCAACGCCAACACCCGCGCCAATTTTGCTGACACCGATGATTACCAGGCCCACCGCCGCGATCAGCGCACCCCATAGTTGGGGCCGCTGAACGTGCTCACCGTAAAACGCCACCGCCAGCGCAATCGTAAAAAACACCTGCATTTGCACCACCAGCGACATCAAACCTGCGGGCATGCCAAGATTGAGTGCGATGAACATCACGGCGAACTGGCCCACGGCGATGAACAGCCCGTACACAATCAGCCAGGACCATGCCGCCTGCGGTTTGCCGACAAAAAATACCAGCGGCACTGCAGCCAGAAAGAATCGCCAACCGGAGAGCGCGAACGGCGGCACCGTCTGTAACGCGATCTTGATGGACACAAAGGTGAGTCCCCAGATCGTGGCGATGGCTAGGGCTAGTAGGCTGTGACGGAGGGGCATTGAAATCGAGCTGTGGGAGCAGCTATGGCGCGACCCGCCATGAAAAGGGCATGGGTGGTCGCGGCAGCGCCGCGACTAAAAACTTACTCAACCGCCTTAAGCATCGCCTCAACCACGCCTTTGGCGTCGCCAAACACCATCATGGTTTTGTCCATGTAGAAGAGTTCATTATCCAGGCCGGCGTACCCGGCTGCCATTGAGCGTTTGTTGACGATGATGGTGCGTGCTTTGTAGGCTTCAAGAATCGGCATGCCGTAAATCGGGCTGCCCTTTTCTAACGCCAACGGGTTCACCACATCATTCGCACCGAGCACCAGAACCACGTCGGTTTGTGCGAAATCGGAATTGATGTCTTCCATTTCGTGAACCTGATCGTATGGAACTTCTGCCTCGGCGAGCAGCACGTTCATGTGTCCTGGCATGCGCCCAGCCACGGGGTGAATCGCGTACTTCACATTGATGCCTTTGGCGATGAGCTTTTGCGCCAGCTCCTTGACCGCGTGCTGCGCACGAGCGACCGCCAGACCGTAACCCGGAACGATCACGACACTGTCTGCATTCGAGAGCATGAAGGCCGCATCGTCTGCACTGCCGCTCTTGACTGGGCGTTGCTCCTTGGAACCAGTCACCGTACCGCCTTCGCCGCCGAAGCCGCCAAGGATGACGCTGATGAACGAGCGGTTCATCGCTTTGCACATGATGTAGCTCAGGATCGCGCCGGACGAGCCGACCAGCGAACCGGCGATGATCAGCATCGGGTTATTCAGTGAGAAACCAATACCTGCCGCCGCCCATCCGGAATAGCTGTTTAGCATCGACACTACGACCGGCATGTCCGCGCCGCCAATCGGGATGATGATGAGAACCCCGAGCAGAAAACCCAGCGCGACGATGACGGTGATCAAAAACAGAAAGTCTGCCGACGTCTTGGTATACCAAAACGCGATGATGAAGCCCAACACCGCGACGCCGAGCACAGCGTTAATCGCGTGTTGACCTTTGAAGGTGACCGGCGCGCCCTGAAACAAGCGAAATTTGTACTTGCCCGACAGCTTGCCAAACGCAATCACCGAGCCGGTGAAGGTGATGGCGCCAATGAACGCGCCGAGAGCAAGCTCGATTCGATTGCCGCCGGGAATCAGGCCGCCCTTCGCGACGATTCCAAACGCCCACGGTTCAACCACCGCTGCGACCGCAATAAACACCGCAGCCAAGCCGATCATGCTGTGCATGAACGCGACCAACTCCGGCATCTTGGTCATCTCGACCCGCTTGGCCATGACGGCACCGACGCCACCGCCTACAACGAGTCCTGCGAGTACATAACCAAGACCGGTGATCGAGCCCTTCGACAATTCGTAAATCAGCGCACAAGTCGTAATGGCGGCGATGGCCATGCCGACCATGCCGAAGCGATTGCCTTTGATCGATGTCGTCGGATGCGACAGGCCCTTCAACGCCTGAATGAAAAAGATCGACGCAACGAGGTAGAGAAGAACGACGAGGTTCATACTCATAGTGCGGCCTCCCCGCTCGTCGTTCCTGCGAAGGCAGGAACCCAGTGTCTTTTGCTCGCCATGTGAAAGGCACTTTTAGTAAACGGAAGTCGCTGGGCCCCTGCCTGCGCAGGGGAGACGAAGAGTGGGCGACTCATTTGGCGACCTCGGTTTTCTTGTCTTTCTTCTTGAACATTTCCAGCATGCGTTTGGTCACGAGAAATCCACCGAATACGTTCACCGCGGCCAGCGCTACCGCCAAGACGCCCATCGTTTTGCCGAGCGTCGTTTCAGTCAATGCCGCAGCGAGCATCGCGCCGACGATGATGATCGCCGAGATCGCGTTGGTCACCGCCATGAGCGGCGTGTGCAGCGCAGGCGTGACGTTCCACACCACGTGATAGCCGACGTAAATCGCCAGCACGAAGATGATCAGATTGATGACGATTGCATCTACGCCGCTCATTTCTTTTCCCCTGTCACTAGTGTGGCCGCGACGATGTCGTCTTCCATATTGATCGCAAACGCACCCGTCTTGAAATCGACCAGCAACTTCAAAAAATCCAGCAGATTGCGCGAGTAAAGCGCGCTGGCATCCTGCGGTAATAGTGCCGCGAGATTAGTGTGGCCGACCAGCGTAACGCCGTGTTTAACGACGACCTCATCCTTCACCGTCAGCGGGCAATTGCCGCCCTGTTCTGCAGCCAAATCAACAATCACCGAGCCCGGTTTCATCGCCTTGACCATTTCCTCGGTGACCAGCACGGGTGCAGGACGTCCGGGGATCAAAGCGGTCGTGATGACGACGTCAGCGAGCGCTACTTTCTTGGCGACTTCAACCCGCTGCCGATCCATCCAGCTTGCGGGCATGGGTTTGGCATAACCACCGACGCCGACCGCTGCTTCGCGTTCTTCGTCCGTTTCATACGGCACGTCTATGAACTTCGCGCCCAGCGATTCAACTTGCTCCTTCACCGAGGGTCGCACGTCGGACGCCTCGATCACGGCGCCCAATCGTTTGGCCGTGGCTATGGCCTGCAGGCCCGCGACGCCGACGCCGAGAATCACCACGCGCGCGGCTTTCACCGTGCCCGCTGCGGTCATCAGCATCGGGAAAAATTTGGGATAGTGGTTCGCCGCAAGGATCACGGATTTATAGCCCGCAATGTTTGCCTGTGACGACAGCACGTCCATGCTTTGCGCACGCGAGGTGCGCGGCGCTTTGTCCATCGAGAAGCCGTTTACGCCGCGCGCCTTGATGGCCGCGATGCCCTCCGTGTTAAACGGGTTGAGCAGGCCGACGACGTTAGCACCGCCCTTGATCGCGGCAAGCTCCGCGTCGTTCGGCCCGCGCACTTTGAACACGATGTCGCTGCTAGCGAGCACGTCAGCCGCGCTCGCGCTAACGGTTGCGCCCGCCGCCGCATAGGCCGTGTCAAGCAGGCTGGACGCCGCGCCCGCGCCCGATTCGATGACGACCGTGACGCCGGGGATGGCAGTCATTTTTTTGACTGTTTCCGGCGTGGCGGCGACGCGTGTTTCCCCCGCTGCCGTCTCTTTGATGATGCCGATCTGCATCGGGCGCCTCCCTTTATTTTTTGACCAATATCAGTGTAGCCGCTTTTGCTGGCGGGTTTCAGCACCACTTGAGTGAAATCCTGCACTTCGCTGAGCGCAACATAGAGTAAATTTGCGGATTAAGAATTTACCCGGAGATGCTCATGTTTAGTTTGAAACGATCAGGTATTGCGCTAGCGTTGGCGTGTTTGGTGTCGGCACCCCAAGCCGCGACCCTCAAAGGCGCTGCACAAAACGACATCCTTACCGCCGACCCGCACTCGCAAAATCATGCCACGACCAATGCAATTCTGATGCATGTGTACGAAGGTCTGACGCGTTACAACGCGAAGTTCGAAGTCGAACCCTCGTTGGCGACGAAGTGGACGTACATTTCGCCCACGCAAGTGCGCTTCGATTTACGCAAGGGTGTTAAATTTCACGACGGTTCACCGATGACCGCCGACGACGTGGTGTTCAGTTTTAATCGCATCAAACAGCCTCAGGGCACGATGCAGATCTACATCGCGGGTATTGGCGAAGTCAAGAAGATCGACGACTTCACGGTGGACTTCATCATGCCCGCACCGAACCCGATTTTGCTGAGGAACATCATCGATTTCCGCATCATGAGCAAAGCGTGGGCCGAGAAAAACAAGGTCACCAATATTCAGGATTACAAGGCGAAGGAAGACACCTACGCCGCGCGCAACGCCATGGGCACCGGCCCCTACATGTGGAAAGGCTGGGCACCCGAGCAGAAGATCGAGTTCGCCGAAAACACCAATTGGTGGGGCAAGAAAGACGGCAACGTCAGCACCTACAACTACCTGCCGATTAAGGCCGACGCCACGCGCATTTCAGCCCTGATTGCTGGCGACGTGGACATCGTGACCGAAGTGCCGCCACAAGACGTTGAGCGCCTGAAAAAAGACCCTAAGCTGCGTGTGATGGAAGGCATCGAAGTTCGCACCATGTTCCTCGGCATGGATCAGTTCAGCGACGAGGCGAAATACACCGACGTTAAGGGCAAAAACCCGTTCAAGGACAAGCGTGTTCGCGAAGCTTTGTCGCTCGCCGTGGATCGTGAATCCATCAAGAAAGCCATCATGCGCGGCCTGTCGGTGCCTGCGGGCATCATGGTGGCACCGGGCGTCAACGGCCATAGCAACGACATCGATAAAGCTGAATACAACCCGGAAAAAGCGAAAAAACTGCTGGCGGAAGCCGGTTACCCGAATGGCTTTGGGCTCACGCTCGACTGCCCGAACAATCGTTACGTGAACGACGAAAAAGTGTGCCAAGCGATTGTGGCGATGTGGGCCAAAATTGGCATGAAACCGAAATTGAACTCCATGAATTTCGCGCCGTACATCGCGAAAATTCAAAACTTTGACACCAGCGTGTACATGCTCGGATGGGGCGTGGCTACGTACGATGCGTTGTACTCATTGCAGTCTTTGGTGCGCACTAAAACCACCGGTGCGGATGGCAACTTTAATCTAGGTCGCATCAACGATACGCGCCTCGACTCGATCATCGACACCCTCAAAACCGAGCCCGACACGGTGAAACGCAACGCCCTCATCCGCCGTGCGCTGGAGCGCACCAAGGAGGAGAGCTACTACGTCACGTTGCACCACCAGATTCGGCCGTGGGCGATGAAAAAAGAAGTGACCACGATTCATCGCTCGGATGATCGTCCTGAAGCGCGGTTTGCCAGAGTGTCAGGCGCAGGCTCGTAGTCGAATTGGGCGTTTGACGCAAAAAGGCTCCGGTGGAGCCTTTTTTGTTTCAGCCAGCGTGCTGTCTGCAGTACAGCTTTTACATGAGACGCTTGTTTTTAGAGGACAGCAGGGCGTATTTTTTGACTATCGACTATTAGCTAAACGCGCTATACGCCCAATAAAATCAGGGCTTTTTGTTAAAAGCTGTATTTGAATAGAACGCCAATTTAATCCCACTCTCCCTGAACGAAGTGAAGGGTTTGGCGGCGGAATGTGGTGTCAGATCCTTCGCTTCGCACTGGGCGAACAGATACAGATTTGTTAAGCGTCTCCTCTTGAAACGACGCGAAAAAATCGAAAAAAGCTAAATTGCTGCATCTAAGGCAGGCAGAAATTGCAAACAAACCGTTTTTGACGGTACTTTGCTAATTTCCGCCCCCCCAATCAAAACGCTTCATTCGCGCCAAGGTAGCGCCAGCTTCCAATCGGCAAATCGCCGAGCACCACATTGCCAATCCGGATTCGCTTCAACGCCACGACGTTGAGGCCCACCAGTTCGCACATTCGGCGAATCTGGCGCTTCTTGCCTTCACGCAACACAAAACGCAATTGGTCTTCGTTTTGCCACCAAACTTTTGCCGGTTTCAGCGATTTGCCGTCGAGTTCAAGCCCGTGGTTGAGCAGCGCCAAATCCGCCGGATGCAAACGACCGCCGCGCACCGATTGCACACGAACCAAATATTCTTTATCGACCAGCGAGTTCTCGCCAATCAACTGCTTGGCGACGCGTCCGTCCTGCGTGAGTACGAGCATGCCAGTGGAGTCAATGTCGAGTCGCCCGGCGGGAGCAATGCCACGCGTGTGTTCGCGATTCCACCGGGTAGCCGACGGATCGTCAAGCCAGCGGTTTTCTACCTTAACCAGAACGACAGCGGGCTCGTGGCCATCTTCTGCTTGACCGCTCACGTAGCCGATGGGTTTGTTGAGCAAGATGGTGACGCGCTCGGCCTGCTCGTTGGTGGCGGAGCGATCAATGGTGATCACGTGTTGCGGTAATACCTTTTGACCGAGCACGGCCGGGACACCGTCGACGCGCACGAGGCCCTGCTCGATCCAAGCGTCGGCTTCGCGGCGAGAGGCGAGGCCGAGTTCGCTCATGCGTTTTGATAGGCGTACGGGTTCGGTCATGAAGAAACTTTGCGGCGAAAAAAGAGCACCCGTAGGTGCTCTTGTGGCATGACGGTTGGGCGAAGTCTACTTCTTCGCCTCATCCTTTTTCAGCGCATCGAGCATCGCTTTCATCGGATCATCGGCGGCAGGCGCTTGCGTTGGCGTAGGTAGAGGTGCCAGCATCTGCGAATCGTTGGCTTTCTCAAAGCCGCGCATCATCTCATCAGCAGACTTTTGCGGGGCCCCTTGCCCCGTGTCAAATTCGATCTTCACCTTGTCGAGATCGTATTTGATTTCTTTATCAAGAAAGGCGGTCACGGTTTGCGGAACGAAAATGACGATGCACACTAGGATGATTTGCATCACGATCCAAGGCAGCGCACCCCAATAGATATCGCTCGACTCGATCTTCTTCTCAAGTTTTCCATTTTTATAAAGTTGATCTGCAATTCCGCGTAAATAAAACAGCGCAAATCCAAAAGGCGGATGCATGAAACTCGTCTGCAGATTCACACACAGCAACACGCCGAACCACACCAGATCGATACCGAGCTTTTGCGCCACCGGTGCCAGCATCGGCACCACAATAAACGCAATCTCGAAGAAGTCTAGAAAGAAAGCGAGAAAGAAAACAAAGATATTGACGACGATCAAAAAGCCGATCTGCCCGCCCGGCAAGCCGGTCAACAAATGCTCAACCCACTTGGCACCGTCAACGCCTTGAAACACCAGCGAGAACACGCGGGCACCAATCAGAATGAACATGACCATCGCGGTCAGTCGAGTGGTGCTCTGCATCGCGTCCCAGATCAAAGGCCAGGTCAGTCGTTTTTGCATAGCCGCCAGGATCATCGCGCCGACGACACCCATCGCGCCTGCCTCGGTCGGCGTAGCAATGGCAGTGTTTATTCCCGGCAATCCACCCATGCTGCCGAGCACAATGAAGATCAGCGCGAACGACGGAATGATTCCCTTTAAGCATTTGAGCACGAGTGCCGAACCCGTCATCGTGCGCGCTTCTTTTGGAATGCCGGGCAGATAGCTTGGCCGTAAGCGCGACAACAGGAAGGTGTACGCCAGAAACAGTCCAATCTGGATGAGTGACGGTCCCCACGCGCCTTTGTACATGTCGCCCACTGGCTTGCCGAGTTGATCTGCGAGCACCACCAGAACGAGCGACGGCGGGACTAGCTGCGTGATCGTTCCCGATGCCGCGAGTACGCCTGTGGTGTAGCGCATGTTGTAGCCCCAGCGCACCATCACCGGCAGAGAGATCAGCGCCATGGCAATCACCTGGCCCGCCACCGTGCCAGTGATCGCACCGAGGATGAAGCCCACAATGATCACCGAATAGCCGAGACCGCCGCGCGCCGGGCCGAACAATTGACCCATTGAATCAAGCATGTCCTCCGCGAGTCCACACTTTTCCAATATCGCGCCCATCATGGTGAAGAACGGGATCGCCAACAGCAATTCGTTCGACAAGATGCCGAAAATATTTAGCGGCAAGTTGGACATGAACGCGGTCGGAAACCACCCCATCCATATCGCAAACAATCCGCAACCCAATCCCAATGCCGAGATCGAGAACGCAACCGGAAAGCCGACGAGCATGATCACGATCAAGCCCGCAAACATTATTGGGGCGAAATTTTCCATGACCATCAGAATGTCCCTGTATTCATTTTTTTTCGCCCCGTTATTGCAGCGGTTTTTCGTAATGCACGTCCATGTTGTAGCTGCCATTGAGCCACCCCACGCGCTTAATAATTTCTGATATTCCTTGCAGTGACAGCAAAGCGAAGCCAAGCGGCAACATCAACGCAATAGGCCATCGAATCAATCCGCCCGCGTTCTGGCTCATCTCACCGCTGCTGAATTTATCAAGGAAAAACGGCCACGATAACCACATACACAGCACGCTCATGGAGAGCAAAAAGAGGATCATGCCGAAAATGTCCAAGATCACTTTGCCGCGATTCTCAAAACGACCGTACACCACGTCAACCCGAACGTGCTCGTTAGCCATGAGCACCCATGACGAAGTCAGCATCACGGCAGAGCCGAACAAATACCACTGGATTTCAATGAACGCGTTGGAGGTGAAGGTCGGGATCACCCATCGAACCAAAGCGTTGCCTGCTGCGATCAGGCAGGACGCCATGATGAAGAATGCCGAGAGCTTGCCGAGCCTCACGTTTAACCAGTCAATCGCTTTTACATAAGCGAACAAAATATTCATATTTGCTCCAAAGGCGGTCTCGGTGCGTTTGTGGAAACGCGTTCCATAATTTTAGTAATTTAAACCTCACTCGCAAGACGGGTTTCCCCGTTCACCAAACCACGCGCTTTGTGCGCGTGATCACGACTTTATTCTTGCGCCGCGCCGAAGTATGAGCGACGAAGCCGTCAAGTTCCTGCTATGTGCATCGACTCAATCAACATCGAGCCCACGTGCTTTGAGCCACGTCGATCAATATCGTCTCCGATGGCAACGATGCGTTGATAGAGCTCAAGCAAATTGCCGGCAATGGTGATCTCAGCGACCGGATAGTCAATCTCGCCGCCTTCAACCCAGAAGCCCGCTGCACCGCGCGAATAATCGCCAGTGACTGGATTGACGCCCTGCCCCATCAACTCGGTCACGATGAGGCCACGCCCCATTTGTTTGGCAAGCGTGGCGGTGTCGCCTTTGATCGTGGGCGAGATCAACAAGTTGTGATTGCCACCTGCATTGCCGGTGGATTGCATGCCCAGTTTGCGCGCTGAATAGGTCGACAAAAAATAGCCGCGCACCACGCCGGTTTCAACAATCGCGCGACGCTGACAGGCCACGCCTTCGCCGTCAAATGGCGAGCTGGCGTAGGAGCGCGGAATAAACGGATCGTCGACGATATTGAGTAGTGAAGAAAATTTGTGTTGCCCAAGGCTATCGAGCAGGAACGAGGTTTTGCGATACAGCGATCCGCCGAACAGCGCACCAATCGCATGACCGATAAATCCGCCCGCCAGTGACGGCGTGAAGATTACGGGCGCTGATTGCGTGGCGAGTTTTCGTGGATTGAGTCGCGCGACGGCACGCTCACCCGCTTTTTTTCCAACGGCTTCAGCGGCTTCGAGTTCGCCGTGAACGCGATGCGAGGTGTACCAATCATCGCGCTCCATCGCGTCACCGTCGGAGGCGACCATCGCGCAGCCGATATAGTGCGCGCTGCCTTTGTAGCCCGCCGCAAAGCCGTGCGAGTTGGCGTACACGAATTCAGACTCGCTCACGCTAACCGATGCACCTTCGCTGTTGTCGATGCGCTCATCGACTGCAAAGCCCGCGTCTTCGCAGCGCTTGGCGATGGAGATGGCCGCGTCCGCTTCCAAGGCCCACGGATGGTAGAGATCAAGCTCGGGAATATCTTTGGCCATTGCCGACGCATCGGCGAGCCCTGCATGTGGGTCGGCACTGGTGAATTTGGCGATGCTCAGCGCTTTGTCGACCGCCGCGTTAACAGCTGCGGCAGAAAAGTCGCCCGTGCTCGCGTTGCCCTTGCTGCCGTTGACGTAGACGGTCACGCCAAGCGACTTATCGACGTTGTGTTCCAGTGTTTCCAGCTCGCCGAGGCGCACGGTCACATTGAGGCCGAGACCCTGTGTGGACTCGGCTTCGGCCTGATCGGCACCGCCGCGTTTGGCGCGGTCAAGGGCTGCGAGCGCAACGTCGCGAAGAGCATCGGAGGACAGGGCTAGGGACATGGAAACACCGCACAAAAACGAGCCGCAAGCATAGCGGAGGCCCGCAAATTAAGCCCAATCCGGCGCTTACGGCAAAATTGAGGCATGGCACGCCCCCCAAAAATTCCCCTTGTCCGCGAAGATCGCCCTTCAAAGACGGAACTGAAACAAGAATCCATCGACCTACAACTGCTCGGCGAAACGCTCACCACGCTATCCAACGACCAACTTGATCAACTCGATCTGCCGGAGCTGATGCGCGACGCGCTTGATGAATTAAGTCGCGTCGGCAAGCACGAAGCCACACGCCGCCACATGCAGTACATCGGCAAACTGATGCGCGACATTGACCCCGTGCCAATCCGCGCCCAGCTTGACCGCTGGGAGATGGGCACCCGCGCCAACAAGGCCGCATTCAAGGCAAGCGAGCGCTGGCGTGATCGCCTGATCGCGGAGCCAGAAGCGCTGACATTGTTTATGACGGAGCAGCCGACGGTAGATCGCGAAAAACTGAACGAATTGTTGGTGCGCGCGCGGTTGCAGGCAGCCAAAGGTGAAGCGCCCGCAGCGTCACGACAGGTGTTTCGGGTGATTTATCGGGTGTTACTTCAGGTTTAGCGCTTGCGCCGAATTACATCTACTCGTCGCCCCTGCGAAGCATGTCCTGAGCCTGCCGAAGGGGCAGGGGCCTAGCGTCTTTCGGTTTAAGAACTAGCCACGTACAGCAAAGAAAAGTCACTGGGTTCCTGCCTTCGCAGGAACGACGAAATTTGGAATGCATGTGTTTGACTCGTTAAAAATCGGCCTCGTCTCCATATCCGACCGCGCCTCGACGGGTGTCTACGAAGACAAAGGCATTCCCGCCTTGCAGGAATGGCTCGCCGCTGCGGTCAAAAACCCGATCACTTACGTCACGCGGCTCATCGCCGACGAACAGCCGGTCATCGAATCCGCGCTCATCGAGCTTTGCGACATTGAGCGTTGCGATCTCGTGCTCACCACCGGCGGCACCGGACCTTCGCGCCGCGATGTGACGCCCGAGGCGACGCTTGCGATTGCCCACAAAGTGATGCCCGGTTTTGGCGAGCAAATGCGCCAGATCAGTTTGAACTTTGTTGCGACCGCGATCCTGTCGCGACAGCTAGCAGTGGTTCGCGGCAAGACGCTGGTGATTAATCTTCCAGGGCAGCCCAAGAGCATTACGGAAACGTTGGAAGGGCTGCGCGATGCCGACGGCAAGGCCGTGGTCAAAGCGCAAGGAATTTTCGCGGCGGTGCCGTACTGCGTCGATTTGATCGGCGGCGCATACATCGAAACCCACGACGAAGTATGCAAGTCGTTTCGACCGAAGAGCGCCGTACGATCAAACTCCGCCGCAGCTTCCTCGTAGCGCGCTTTCGAGGCCGCCGTCACGGTCGATAGGCCTACCTCGGCAGCGACGAAATATGCGCTTCGCTCATGTATTCCGCGCTCTGCATTTCAGTTAGTCGCGATGTGGTTCGGCTGAACTCGTTCAACACGCGGTGCGTGTCGCTATCGGTCAGCGCTTCATCCACTTTTGAGATGTCTGCGAGCGACGACGCTGCGCTCATGATGAGCTTGACGCGATGGTCGTACAGCACGTCCACGAGCAGCGTGAAACGGCGAATCACATTGCTGTCCTTGGTCGCCAGCATCGGCACGTTGGACAGCAGCAATGTATGGTTGGCCTGCGCCAGCTCCAGGTAATCATTTTGCGAACGCGGCGTTTCACACAGCGCTACGAAGTCAAACCAGATGACCTTAGCCGCACGCTTGCGCAGCGCGATTTCACGGCCATAGAGCGTGATTTTTGTATCCGACGAGATCTTATCGGTCGCCAACTTAGAAAACGTCGTGGCGAGCCTTTTGTCGGCCTCTGCGCCCAGCGGCCAGTGGTACACATTGTCCTGCTCCAGCGTGCGGCGACGATAGTCCACGCCAGCGTCCACCTGCACCACGTCCATTTTTTCCTTGATGAGCGCAATCGTGGGCATGAAGTTTTGCCGCTGCAAGCCGTCAGGATAGAGCGCATCGGGCGCGTAATTCGATGTCATCACGAACACGATGCCATGTTCGAAGCAGTGCGACAACAAGCGCCCGAGAATCATCGCGTCAGCAATATCGCTCACGTGAAACTCGTCGAAGCAAATTAGGCGATACCTTTTGGCCAAGCCCTCAGCTACCGCGATGAGCGGATCGGCCTCGTGCTTCAAGCCACGCAGCTCCTCATGAACACTGCGCATAAAGGCGTGAAAGTGAACACGAGTTTTGCGCCGGTGTTTTGATGCTCCGTAAAACGCATCCATCAAAAAGCTTTTCCCGCGACCCACGCCACCATACAAATACACGCCACGCGGCACGGGGGGGCGTACAAATACGCGGCCAATCAACGTCGCGCGCGCAGTGCGCAACGCCGTCAATTCATCATTGAGCCGCACCAAGCGATCCGCTGCATCCTGCTGCGCAGCGTCAAGCGTGATGCTGCGGTCTGCGCAGATTTTTTGTAGAGTGGCGAGCATCCGTTCAGCGTATAGGGTGCGCTCCACGCACCCAACATTCCCATTGCAACGGTTTGGTGCGCAGAGCGCACCCTATGAGCTTTTCGATCATCGCAGGCGCAGCATCACATATTCAAAGTACGTTTGTCCACCGCCAACGCAGCCTCTTTCGTCGCCTCTGACAACGTCGGATGAGCGTGACAAATCCGCGCGATGTCTTCCGACGACGCGCCGAATTCCATCGCCATCACGCCCTCCGCAATCAGCTCGGAAACGACCGGGCCGATGGCGTGCATGCCGAGCACTTTGTCAGTCTTGGCGTCGGCAATGATTTTCACGAAACCATCTGTGTTGCCGAGCGCCCGCGCGCGACCGTTGGCCATGAACGGGAAGCTGCCGGCTTTATAAGCCACGCCCGCCGCCTTCAATTGCTGCTCGGTCTGACCGACCCAGGCGATTTCAGGCGAGGTGTAGATCACCCACGGAATACAGTTGAAATCGATGTGCGGATGCTGACCGGCAAGACGCTCGGCCACGGCCACGCCCTCGTCCTCCGCCTTGTGCGCCAGCATCGGGCCACGCACCACGTCGCCCACTGCCCACACGTTCGGCGCGGTCGTTTTGCAATCGCCATCAACTGTGATGAAGCCGCGTTCGTCGAGCTTCACGCCTGCGGCGTCGGCATTCAATGCGTTGGTGTTCGGCACGCGACCGATGGACACGATGAGCCGGTCAAAGGTGACATTCTCGGTCTTACCTTCTGCCGTGATGTATTCCACCGAGACGTTGTTCTTGCCCGGTTTGATTGCGCCAACTTTCACGCCAAGACTGATCTTCAACCCCTGCTTGGTGAACAGTTTCAACGCCTCTTTCGCGACCTGCTCATCCACCGCGCCAAGGAAAGTCGGCAAGCCTTCAAGCACGGTCACGTCCGCGCCGAGGCGACGCCAGACCGAGCCCATTTCGAGGCCAATCACGCCCGCGCCGATCACACCGAGTGACTTCGGCGTTTCGCCGATACGCAGCGCGCCGTCGTTCGACAGGATCAGTTTTTCATCAAACGCAGCACCGGGCAACGCACGCGCACTCGAGCCCGTCGCGATGATGATGTGCTTGCCCTGAATCGACGCTTTTGCAGGTTCGGTTACATCAATCTGATATGCGCCATCCTTCGCCGCCCCCGCAAACGAGCCGCGCCCGTGGAAGAACGTGACCTTGTTCTTCTTGAACAGATACAGGATGCCATCGTTGTTCTGCTTGACGACCATGTCCTTGCGCGCAAGCATTTTCGTCACGTCCATCTTCACGTTTGAGGCCGTGATGCCGTGCGCCGCAAAGTGGTGCTGCGCATGATCAAAATGCTCGGACGATTGCAGCAACGCCTTCGACGGAATGCAGCCCACGTTTGTACAGGTACCACCCGGCGCAGGCTTGCCCGCCGCATTCTTCCAGTCGTCGATACACGCCGTCTTGAAACCCAGCTGAGCCGCGCGAATAGCCGCCACATAGCCGCCAGGGCCACCACCGACTACTACAACGTCAAATTGATCCATATCATCTTTCGTAGGGTGGGCACCCCGTGCCCACCAATCCTTCAATCAATCGTAACGGTGGGCACGGGGTGCCCACCGTACCCAGCTCGGTCTCTACGGGCTAAGTTGCGAAACGCATGCCCAGGCGAATCACGATCAACGCACCGCCAACGACCATCGTGACTAACTCAGCGCGCCCCATTTTCTGAACCTCACCGTTTGTCGCGGCAACAACGCGACGATGACGAAATTCGTAGGTTGCAGAGAAGAGGCCGAAGCCCAGAAATCCCATCCATCCAACCGGTGGCGAATCTGTAGCGCTGAAGGCGCCGGGTAGGTTCGACAGCGCGATCATCGCGAACAACACCTGCCAAACGCGAACCGAAGTAGGTGTGTCAGAAAACATTACAAATCCAACAACAACCGCGCCGGATCTTCCAAGGCCTCTTTCATCGCGACCAAGGCCAACACGGCTTCACGTCCATCAATAATCCGGTGGTCATACGACATGGCGAGATAGTTCATCGGGCGAATCACGATCTGGCCGCCTTCAACTACGGCGCGGTCTTTCGTGGCATGTACGCCGAGAATGGCGCTTTGTGGCGGATTGATGATCGGTGTCGACAGCATGGAGCCGAAGGTGCCGCCGTTGCTGATGGTGAACGTGCCGCCGGTCAGCTCTTCGATGCCGAGCTTGCCTTCGCCCGCGCGTTTGCCGTAGTCGGCGATTTTCTTTTCGATGTCGGCGATGCTCATCTGGTCACAGTCGCGCAGGATCGGCACGACCAGGCCACGCGGCGAGCCGACTGCGATGCCGATGTCGTAATAGCCGTGATACACGATGTCGTTGTTGTCGATGGAGGCGTTCACCACAGGGTACATCTTGAGCGCGTGAACCGCAGCCTTGACGAAGAAGCTCATGAAGCCGAGCTTGACGCCGTGGACTTTTTCGAACTTGTCCTTGTACGTAGTGCGCAGATCAATCACCGGCTTCATGTTGACCTCGTTAAACGTGGTCAGGATAGCGGCAGTGGATTGGCTTTGCACCAAGCGCTCGGCCACGCGCATGCGCAGGCGGGTCATCGGTACGCGTTGCTCGGGGCGATTGCCGAGCGGTACGTTGACCGGCGGAGCGAATGTGGGCACAGCTGCCGCGGGTTTGGGTGCTAACGCAACTGCTGGCGCAGGCGCGGGCGCAACGGGTGAGGCCTTCGCCTCGACCGCAGCGATCACGTCGCCCTTGGTGATGCGGTCACCTCGACCCGTGCCCGAAACACTTGCCACATCAATGCCTTGATCCGCCATCATCTTCTTGGCGGCAGGTAATGCGGCCGGCGCAGATGCCTCCGCCGAAGCAGGCGAAGGTGTTGCAGCAGGAGCCGCTGCTGGTGCAGCGACGGCGGGAGCAGCAGCACCCGCCTTTGCTTCCGTATCAATCACGCCAAGCACCACGCCTGAAGTCACGGTAGCACCCGGCTGAACTTTGATTTCAACGAGTACGCCGTCGCTCTGGGCAGGCGTCTCGAGCACGACTTTATCGGTCTCGATGTCGCAGAGGTTCTGGTCGCGTTTGACGGCGTCACCCGCTTTGACATGCCAGGCCGCAAGCGTGCCCTCCGGGGTGCCTTCGGCGAGTTGCGGGACTTTTATTTCGATCAACATAGTAAATTCCAATCCGCTCTTTGTCATCCTGAGCGTAGCGAAGGATCAGGTTGCAAAAAATATAAAGATCATTGAGCGATGGCGTTTGCCACCTGATGTTTCGCTATCGCTCAACATGACAATAGCTAGAGATTAGTCATCATCTGCCCGGTGCCGAGCTTCGAACTGAAGGAGCTTTCTACGAGTTCTTTCTGCTGCACGTTGTGCTTGGACAAATAACCCACAGCAGGCGACGCGCTCACGGCGCGGCCTGCGTACAGCAATACCTGCTCGGGCTTCACGTCCGCGCGGAAGTACGCCATCAAGCGATACCATGCGCCCTGATTCTGCGGCTCTTCCTGGCACCACACGATTTCGTGCGCGTTCGGGAATTTTTTGAGTTGCGCCTTGAAGTCATCATGAGGGAACGGATACTGCTGCTCCAGACGAATGATGGCGACATCCTTGATGTCCTGATCACGGCGATGCGCGAGCAATTCGTAATAGACCTTTCCTGAACACACGATTACGCGCTTGACGTTCTTGGCAACAATTTTCTCGGTCTCGCCAATCACTGACTGAAACGTTCCGTTGGCCAACTCGTCGAGCGTGCTCACCGCCTCTTTGTGACGCAGCAAAGACTTAGGCGTCATCACGATTAGAGGACGACGCCAGTCGCGATGCATCTGACGACGAATCATGTGATAGCACTGGGCCGGTGTCGACGGGACAACGACTTGCATATTGTGCTCTGCGCAGAGCTGCAGGAATCGCTCAGGTCTCGCCGACGAATGCTCCGGGCCCTGACCCTCATAACCGTGCGGCAGCAGCAACACAAGGCCACAAATACGCCCCCACTTCACCTCGCCGGAGCTGATGAACTGATCGATCACCACCTGCGCGCCATTCGCGAAGTCACCGAATTGCGCCTCCCACAGCACGAGCTGATTCGGCTCGGATGTTGAGTAGCCGTACTCAAAGCCCAGAACCGCCTCTTCCGAAAGAATCGAGTCGATAACGAGGAACTCGCCCTGCTTATCCTTGATGTGTTGCAGTGGCGTGTAGCTTCCGCTATCCCACTTTTCGCGATCCTGATCGTGGAACACTGCGTGGCGATGCGAGAAGGTGCCGCGACCACAATCTTCACCCGATAAACGAATACCAATGCCTTCGTTGACGATGGAGGCGTACGAGAGGTTTTCGGCCATGCCCCAGTCGACCGGCAGTTTGCCCTCGCCCATCGCCTTGCGATCCGCGAGCATTTTCTCAACGCGCGACTGCAGCACGAAACCTTCGGGAACTGTGGTCAGGCGTTTTGCAAGCTCTTTGATCGTTTTCAATGGTAAAGCGGTATCGGCATGGTCGGTCCATTTGCGATTCACATACTTCGCCCAATCCTGCTGATACGGCGCAACGAAATTCGCCAAAATCGTCTTATTGGTGTGCGTGCCCTTATCCATCGCATCACGAAATGCGGTGACGTACACGTCGCCCTCGCCCGGTTTGATCGTGCCTTCGGCTTCCAGCTTGTCAGCGTAGAGTTTGCGCGTACCCGGATGCTGATGAATTTTTTTGTACATCAAGGGCTGCGTGACCATCGGCTCGTCCTGCTCGTTGTGACCGAGACGACGGAAGCAGACCACATCGATGAACACATCTTTGTGGAAGATCGTGCGATAGTCGAGTGCGATTTCGGCGACCAGCAAGCAGGCCTCGGGATCGTCTGCATTGACGTGAAAGATCGGCACTTCGGCCATCTTGGCAATATCGGTGCAATACAACGACGAGCGCACATCACGCGGGTCGCTGGTGGTGAAACCGATCTGGTTGTTGACAACAATGTGCATCGTGCCGCCAGTGCCGTAATGCCGTGTTTGCGACAACGCCAGCGTCTCCTGCACTACACCCTGACCGGCAACCGCCGCGTCGCCGTGCAACAAGATACCGAGCACCTGTTTGCCGGATTTATCGCCGCGACGATGTTGACGCGCACGTACCGAGCCGACCACCACCGGGTTCACGATCTCAAGATGCGATGGATTGAACGCCAACGTGATGTGCATTGGGCCACCGGGAGTTGTGATGTCGCTGGAAAAACCTTTGTGGTATTTCACATCACCGGCGGACAACGTGGTGTCGTACTTGCCTTCAAATTCGGCAAACAAATCAGCGGGTAATTTGCCGAACGTGTTGACGAGCACGCCGAGACGACCGCGATGCGCCATGCCGATTACAGTCTCCTGTACGCCCGCCGCGCCCGCTTTTTGCAGCATGTGATCGAGTACCGGAATGATGGTGTCACCACCTTCACCCGAAAATCGCTTCTGGCCCATGTACTTGGTGTGCAGATACCGCTCCAAGCCCTCAGCCGCCGTCAAACGTTCAAGGATGTGCCGCTTCTGTTCGACGGTGAAGCTCGGCTTCAATTGCGTCGACTCGATGCGCAGACGAAGCCATTCGCGCTCGTCCTCGTTGGCCATGTACATGTATTCAACGGCGACACTGCGGCAATAAGTGGTGCGCAACGTCGCGACGATATCTTTGAGCTTGGCGCGACTCTGGCCATTCACCGGCAACAGGCCCGTCGAAAACTCGGTCTCCATATCGCTGTCTACGAGGCCGTGATGCTTGTGATCCAGCTCCTTGATGAAGGGCACTTCCTGTCGTTTCAATGGATCAATGTCAGCGATGCGACCGCCGACGAAGCGATAAGCGTGGATGAGTTTCATCACAGCCAATTGCTTGTCCATCATCGACGCATCAATGCTCGCAACCGCCGCTTTGCGCGATCTGGCCATTGCCGCAAACGCATCAATCACCGGCTGGTGTGCAACGTCGTTTGACCCGGCACGCATGGCGTCGAAATAGTCGCGCCACTTGGCGTCAACCGACGCAGGATTGGCGAGATAGTTTTCATATTGTTCCTCGATGTACGGCATGTTGCCGCCGAAAATCGTGGAGGTTTGTTGCAGTTCGTTCATCATGGTGGGAACCATCCAAAGTAGGGTCGGCACCCCGTGCCCACCGATTTCGTGGCGTTGGTGGGCACACCTTGCCCACCCTACATTAATGACAATTAACGCTGATGCAATGGCACCAGATCACGTGATTGCGAGCCAGTGAACAACTGACGTGGACGGCCAATTTTCAGATCAGGATCGGCGAGCATTTCGTTGAGTTGCGCAATCCAGCCGACCGTGCGGGCGAGCGAGAAAATAGCCGTGAACAATGCGGTTGGGATGCCCAGAGCGCGCTGCACGATTCCGGAGTAAAAATCCACGTTTGGATACAGTTTGCGCGACACGAAATATTCGTCTGACAACGCAATACGTTCCAGCTCCATCGCCAATTTGAACAACGGATCATTGTGCAGACCGAGTTCACCGAGCACTTCGTAGCAAGTCTCGCGCATCAGCTTGGCGCGAGGATCGTAGTTTTTGTAAACGCGATGACCGAAGCCCATCAGGCGAACGTTCGAGTTCTTGTCTTTAACGGCAGTGATGAATTCGCCGATTTTTTCGACGCCGCCGTTCTTCTGAATATCGAGCAACATCGACAGCGCCGCTTCGTTGGCACCACCGTGCGCTGGGCCCCACAGGCAGGCAACACCCGCTGCGATCGCGGCGTACGGATTGGTACCCGACGAACCACACAAACGAACGGTTGACGTCGACGCGTTTTGCTCGTGGTCAGCATGCAGGATGAAGATGCGATCTAGCGCACGAACCAGCACATCGTTCACTTTGTATTCTTCGCACGGCGTGGCAAACATCATGCGCATGAAGTTTGCGCTGTACGACAGGTCGTTCTGCGGATAAATCATCGGCTGACCCGCCGAATATTTGTACGTCATCGCGACGAGAGTCGGCATCTTGGCGATCAGGCGGATGGCGGCAATGTGCCGGTGTTCCGCGTTGTTGATATCAAGAGTGTCATGGTAGAAAGCGGACAGTGCGCCGACCAGCCCGGTCATGATCGCCATCGGGTGCGCATCGCGGCGGAAGCCACGCAGGAAAAACTGCATCTGCTCATGCACCATCGTGTGGTGCGTCACGTTGTCTACGAACGCTGTTTTCTGCACAAGATTGGGCAGCTCACCGTTCAACAACAGATAGCAAGTTTCGAGGTAATCGCAGTTGGTGGCGATCTGCTCAATCGGATAACCGCGATACAGCAATTCGCCCTTGTCGCCGTCGATATAAGTGATGGATGAGCGGCACGCAGCCGTCGACATGAAGCCCGGATCGTAGGTGAATTTTCCGGTCTTGGCGTAGAGCGTTTTGATGTCGATGACATCGGGGCCCACGGTGCCTTTGAGGACGGGAAAGTCAACGCTGGGCGAGCCATCACTAAAGGAGAGTGTTGCTGTGGCCGGAGCAGTAGGAGCGGTCATTCGGTTTCTCCGTTTCGAGTTTCAGTGATTAACAAATCACGTTTAGGACGTTTTTATGGAAGTGTCTCAAGTCGCAAACTATTTTTACAACTAATTTTTAGTGCGTCACACGCGTCTGGCGGAGTGTCGCCACCATGGCGTCAGCGCCCGCAGGAAATACATCGGTCCGACCGGCAATAATTTCCCACAAGTCATTGTCATCAAGCGCAATCAACGACAACAACTGCTCGTGCTCCTCGGTCGAAAAATTGGCGCCGCGTCGCTCAAGCAGGCGCGTCAGAATCAAATCATTCTCCAGAAAACCGCGACGGCAACGCCAGCGCAGTTTGGAGAGTTCGAAGTCGGTGATCATGATCTAGGCAGCCCGCTTGACCAGCATCTCTTTAAGCTTGCCAATCGCGCGCGTCGGGTTCAGCCCCTTCGGACACACATCCACGCAATTCATGATGGTGTGTCAACGGAACAGGCGATACGGATCTTCGAGATTGTCGAGACGCTCAGCAGTGTCGTGATCGCGACTATCGGCCACAAAACGATACGCAGCAAGCAGACCCGCAGGCCCAACAAATTTGTCCGGGTTCCACCAAAAGCTCGGGCAGCTGGTTGAGCAGCACGCACACAAAATGCATTCGTACAAACCGTTTAACTCGTCGCGATCTTCCTGCGATTGCAGACGCTCTTTTTCAGGCGGCACCGTGTCGTTCACGATGTACGGCTTGATCGAGTGATATTGCTTGAAGAACTGGCTCATGTCCACGATCAGGTCGCGCACAACCGGAAGCCCGGGCAGCGGACGCAGCGTGATTTTTTGCGGCAACGTAAGCATGTTGGTCAGGCAGGCCAACCCGTTTTTGCCGTTAATGTTCATCGCATCTGAACCGCATACGCCTTCGCGGCAGGATTTGCGATAGCTGATGGATTCATCCTGTTTTTTGAGCTTCATCAACACGTCGAGCAGCATGCGCTCGGAACCATCCAGTTCAACCTCGTAGGTCTTCATGTACGGCTTCGCATCAGTATCGGGATCGTAGCGATAGATTTCGAAAGTGCGTTTGTCCATGGGTACTGCTTCTCTCTAGAACGTGCGCTTGACGGGCGGGATGGAATCAACGGTGAGCGGCTTCAGGTTCACCGGTTTATAGTCGAGGCGGTTGCCTTCGGAATACCAAAGCGTGTGCTTCATCCATTCTTTGTCGTTGCGACCGAGAGGGAATTCTGTACTGTCGCTGTAGTCATCAACCGAGTGGGCGCCACGGCTCTCATGGCGCGCAGCCGCAGAGACCATCGTGGCCTTGGCCGCTTCCATCAAGTTCGCCACTTCGAGCGCTTCAATGCGAGCGGTGTTGAACACTTTGGACTTGTCTTTGAGCGACAGGTTTTCCGCTCGCTCGGCAATCGCGAGCACCTGCACCACACCTTCGTCCATCGTCTTCTGCGTGCGAAAAACACCTGCGTGCAGTTGCATGGATTTGCGCAAGTCGTTCGCTACGTCTTGCGGATATTCGCCGCTACTTGAGTCGTCGAGCTTAGCGATACGTGCGAGCGAGTAGTCGCCCGCGTTCGCAGGAAGGGGCTTGAACGCGCGGCTCGCGAGTGCAGTTTCTACGAGATGATTACCAGCGGCGCGACCGAAGACGAGC
The DNA here is from genome assembly GCA_031409935.1 of Burkholderiales bacterium. GTDB lineage: Bacteria > Pseudomonadota > Gammaproteobacteria > Burkholderiales > Casimicrobiaceae > Casimicrobium. Next base: position 58,102 of record JANNYE010000006.1, read on the forward strand.
AGGTCGAGCAATGAGTTAGTGCCGAGGCGATTAGCGCCGTGTACCGACACACATGAGCACTCGCCAATTGCGTACAGCCCATTGATCACGGTATTCGGATTGCCGTCCTTTGGCACCACCACTTGCCCGTGAATATTGGTCGGTATGCCGCCCATCTGATAGTGAATCGTCGGCACGACCGGGATCGATTCTTTGATCACATCCACGTTGGCGAAATTCTTGCCAATCTCATGCACCGATGGCAGCCGCTTCATGATCGTCTCTGCGCCCAAGTGCGTCAAATCGAGTGCGATGTAATCGCCGTTCGGACCGCAACCGCGGCCCTCCTTGATTTCTTGATCCATGCAGCGTGAGATGAAATCGCGCGGCGCGAGGTCTTTCAGCTTCGGAGCGTAGCGCTCCATGAAGCGCTCACCGTCCTTGTTGCGCAAAATCGCGCCTTCGCCACGACAGCCCTCAGTCAGTAGCACTCCAGCGTTATGCACGCCGGTCGGATGGAATTGCCAGAACTCCATGTCTTCGAGCGGAATGCCCGCGCGCGCGGCCATGCCCAAACCGTCGCCGGTGTTGATGAATGCATTGGTCGATGCCGCAAAAATTCGGCCCGCGCCACCGGTCGCGAACAGCACGCACTTAGCGTGAAAGATCGCGACCTCTCCGGTTTCCATTTCGAGTGCAGTCACGCCCACCGCATCGCCGTCGGCATCGCGGATGACGTCAAGCGCCATCCATTCAACGAAGAACGTGGTCTTGCTTTTTACGTTCTGCTGATACAGCGTGTGCAACATCGCGTGCCCCGTGCGATCAGCCGCCGCGCAGGCGCGTGGCACGGGTTTTTCACCATACTTGGCGCTGTGTCCACCGAAGGGGCGTTGATAGATCGTGCCGTCGGGATTGCGGTCAAACGGCATGCCCATGTGCTCAAGGTCGTACACGACCTTGGGCGCCTCACGACACATGAATTCGATGGCGTCCTGATCACCGAGCCAGTCGGAGCCTTTCACCGTGTCGTAAAAGTGATAGTGCCAGTTGTCCTCGTCCATATTGCCGAGCGACGCGCCGATACCGCCCTGAGCGGCGACCGTGTGCGAGCGCGTCGGGAACACCTTGGAGAGAACGGCGACGCGCAAACCAGCGCGCGCCAATTGCAGCGAGCAACGCATGCCGGCACCGCCGGCGCCAATCACCACTGCATCGTACTTGTGAACTGTGAGACCCATAAAACTGCCAAGCCCCTATTTCATGCCAAAAAGAATGTAGACCGACCACAGCGCAACCGCCGCCGCCGCCAACCACGTGTACGCGTTTAGAACCGCAAGCACTGCGCGGTTCTTGACGTAATCAGGCCACACGTGCATCGCGCCCACGAGGCCGTGATACGCGGTCGCGAGAATCGCGAGCAACGTAGCCAATTTAAAGCCGGTATTGGCAAACAACGCCTGCCATTGCATCGCGTTCGGTGTGCCTTTAATCAGCAACAAGCCGAGCACTAAAAACACATACGCCGTGATGACAATCGCGCTGATGCGTTGCAGCCACCATTCAGAAATAAATTTACTGGAGTTACCAAGTGCGGCCATTACCAGAGCCTCCATACAACCAGCGCCGTCACCAAAACGCTCAAACCAAACACTGCGAAAGCGGTAGCACGGGCTGTTGGCAAATCAAGCCACGCATTGGTGTCCTGCACCATGTGGCGCAGGCCCGCGATCATGTGATAGACGATGGCGAACAGCAGGCCAATCAACACGATTTTTGCAATCGGATTGGCCCACACGACGCTGCGGAACACCTCGAACCCAGCCTCGGATTTGAGGCTCATTTGCAGCATCGCCAGCACGAACAACAGGCACACAAACAGCGCGACGCCCGTGATGCGGTGCACGATGGACGCGATGCCCGGAATCGGCAAGCGGTAGTTCGCGAGTTGCGCGAAACCGATGTTGCGATACACCGGTCGTGCCCTCGTTTTTCCTAGAGGTTTTTCAGTCATGCAATGCACTCCATAAATATCTCATTCCGGCTCTAAATCTAACTTAAAGTGTTGGCGTAATGATGACTGCGCGTGGTGCACAGCCCTCGTCTGAATTCAACTGGCTTGTCGGCGTACGTGTACGTGATGCGCTCAACGCACAACAGCGGTGAGCCCATGCCAACGCGCAACGCCTCAGCGGTGATCGGGTCGGCGGTGACCGCTTTCACCTGCTCTTCAGCGCGCAACATGCGCACGCCGAATTCCGTCTCAAAGAAACCGTACATCGACCCTTCGTACGCATCGAAGCGTTCTTTGGTCAGGCCCTTGAACAGTGCGGCTGGCAAGGTGATCTCGTCGAGCACGGTCGGCTCGCCGCTGTAGCGCAACAGACGGCGCAGGATCAAGATAGCGTCGCCCGCCTTCAAATCGAGGCTGCGGCTGATGTCGGCGTTGGCACGGCTGCGTTTCACATCAATCAGGTC
>JANNYE010000007.1:0-107972 GCA_031409935.1 Burkholderiales bacterium
CCCGCATCCAGTGCCTCGCCGGGCAGAGCGACCGGCGGTCCGGCTGCCGGATTGGCAACCCCGAAGGCCGATGCCGCCGGCAGCGACAGATCTGCCAGAAACCGCCCGACGCCATCGACCGGCGGGATCGCTTCGGCCAGCCGCAGCGCCAGGCCGTCGGCATCGAGCGCGGCGCCAAGCGCATCATAAACTGCGGCCTCGGCGGCGCCGGCAAAGGCCGGTTGCTGTGACGCGATGGCCCAGATATCGGAGCGGCCCCCAGTGACGCCCGCCACCAGCAGGAACAGCCGGCCAGCCGAATCCACCGTCGGTGTGATGACGCCGTGCAGGGCCGCGGCCCCCAGGCTGAGCCAGCAATGCCACAGCGGGCCAGATTGCATGGCATGGGCAAATCCGTCCTCGCCGACATTGGCGCGCAAGGCCGCAATACCGTCTGTCAGCCAGCCATCCAGGCGCGTGACCACGTCCAGCGACCAGCCGCGCGTCACGAAATCGCCGTGCGCCGGAAGTTTGCCGAAAAGTCCCGCTGTTACCATGCTCAAAGGCCTGCCGGGCAGCGCAGGGCGAACACACCGTCATTGGCGAACGGGTCGGGGCCGCCGACCACTTCGACATCGACCGCAGCATCGGCGGCATAGGCAAAGCGATAGCGGCCGGCGCCCATCAACTGCTTGCGGCCCTTGGCGAGCAGTCGGAACAGCGACCATGGGCCTTCCTCGCGCAGGGCCGGCGCCGTGCCGCCCTGCAACGCGGCAAGCTCGGTGATCTGGCTGCCGGCGGCCGACCAGCCAAAGCGTTCCGGCGGTGCGCCCGGCACCAGGTCCAGCGGCACGCCGCCCGCCCGGAAGCGGATGGCGCCCTTGGTGCCCGGCGCGGCCGAGACCCGCAGCACGAGGTTGCCGCCCATCAGCGCCTCGACATCGGTGGCGCGTTGGAACTGCCGGGCCGAGCCGGCACGGAAGCTGCGCACGGTGGGTTCGGCGATCCAGCCCCAGGGCTTTTTCGGGCCGGCGTCGCGATCGAGATATGGCCCCAGTGTATCGCGGGCAAAACCCGCCATCTGGCTGGCCGCGCGGCTGACATCGGACGGCGCCAGATCTGCGCCGCTGCCAAACGGGTAGCCCTGGCCAAAGACGCGTTCGCAATCAGGCCCGGTGATCTGGGCGTAACTGGCGCGCAACTCGCTGGTCAGCTGCGTGCCGGCCGCAGACGATGACCCGCTGGCCACCTGTTCGACAAAACCTGCAAGCGCAGGTGCGCCGGCGCCGGCATTGGCCGCCGCGACCTGCAATTCGGCCGCTGCTGCTGCAATACCTGCCGCGCCGCCACCTGCGCCGCCAGCACCGCCACCGGGCACCTTGGCCTGTGCCAGCGCCAGCTGATATTTGCCCAGCGCCGCCAGCAACTGCCCGATCGGCGCCGTGGCCCCGCCGGCATAGTCCTTGAGGCCTCGGAAATTGCCTTCGATCAGCCGCGCCGCCGTGCCGGATGCCCCGGTGGCGGCACTGCCGGCCAGCGCTGCGCCCGCCATCTTGCCGAGCGCGCCGCCCGGCAGCTTGGGCGCCTTGATATTGATGGTCAGGCCGCTGGTGTTGGCGATGACCTGGTCGGCGATTTTCTTGAGCGGCGAAGCGCCCGGATTGGCGATGCGCGCCAACGCGGTCGGATTGCGGGCGTAATCATCGGGTGCCGGCGCACCGATCACGGCGTTCCAGCGCCGGCTGTATTCATCGGCATAAAGCGCGCCCAGCTGTTCCATATTGAGCGGTACCTGCGCCGCCGCGCTGTCGCCAAGCATCCAGGCGTCGCGGACCAGTGCGTCGCGGATCCCCATGATACCGGCCGAAAATCCCTGCTGGAACCCGGCCTTGGTAAACAGATACGGCACGTTCATCGCTTCAAGCTCGGACGGGTTGGCAAAAGCCGCCGCTTCGCCGGGCAGAAGGGCGTTGCCGACCAAGCGCCATGGCTCGCCGCCGACCTGCTGTTTCATCAGAGCCAGCGCGCGCTGTTCCGGCGACATCGCCGCGACGATACCGCGCGCCGCTTCGACCATCGGGCCATCGAGCAGCGGCCCGGTCAATTGCCGGCCGAAACGGCCTTCATCCGCCAACAGCACCCGGGCGTGGCCCAATATGCGCCCGCGCGTCGCGGCATTCTCCTCGCCCGGAAAATCACGGGCAATCAGGTCCGCTTCCAGCCATTGCAGAATATAGCCATTGTCGCGCTTGGCGCCGGCACGGTTGCCGAGCATCAGATAGACCTTCAGCGGTTCATAGACGCCGACCGGATCGTCGCCGGACGCGCGCAGGGCCGATTCCGCCGAGACGATCAGGCGGGGCAGCAAATAGCGTTGCAAGCCGTCACGATAGGCACGGGCGCTTTCGTCGGCCAGCGCGCCGCGATAAAGCCCGAAACGCTGCCCCAGCGGCGGATCTGCCGCCGGCGTGACGCCATAGGGCAAGGCATCACGCAATCCGTCGAGCAGGTCGAGCGGTTCCGCAAGCGAGGCCGTGAGTGCCACGCGGTCGCCGGGGTCCAGCGCCGGCTGGCCCGCGCCCAGCGTCTGTGCGGCAGCCAGCGTCGCATCCTGGCCGCTGCGGTTGTTCAGGAACGACCACAAAAAGGCCCCGGCCAGCACGAACGCCGCCAAGCCGCCAACCGCAGCCGCCATCAGCCGCAGGCGCTTGTCACGCCGCCGCCGCGCCATATCAGGGCCAGCCAGGCCGGCTTCGGGAATGATGACTTCGCCGAGCAGGCGGTTGACGAAGAACGCGCGCGGGTTCGATGGCCGGGCGCGCTGGCCCGCACCGATGCTGCCGGCCAGGTTGCCGAGCAGGCGATCGAAGGGCGTGCCTTGCTGCACGCCGCTGGTGAAGTAGAAACCGCGCAGCCGCGCCGCCGAGGCATGGGGCGTCGTCGCCGCGCCCGCGCCGAACACGCCGTCGAGCAAGCGGATGATGCGGGCGCGCAAATCGATGAACCGCGCCGGCAATGTCAGCGCGGCGCCGCGCCGCACTGCGTCGCCTTCGGCCTGCAAACGCGCCGGCAAACGGTCGGACAGCGCCTGGACGGCATCGTCATAGCCAGCCGCAAGCTGCGCGATGTTCGCCTTGGCATCTGTCAAGGGCAGGGTGTGACCGACGACGGACCTGCGACCCTCGACCGAAAGATCGTCGAAGAATTCGGTAAAGCCGACCAGCAGATCGGCCTTGGTGAACAGCACATAGACCGGCAGTTCGAGGCCCAGTTCGCGCGACAATTCGGCGATGCGGGCGCGCAGCGTCACGACATGCTTGTCGAGCGCCTCGGCACCGACGCGGCCGATTTCATCAAGGCCGATGGCAAGAATGATGCCGTTCAATGGCTGGAGCGGACGGGCTTTTTTCAAGGTGCCAAGAAACTTGCGCCAGCCTTGGGCATCGGCGTCGGCGCTGGAATCCTGGCTGGTGTATCGCCCGGCGGTGTCGATCAGCACCGCTTCATCGGCAAACCACCAATCGCAATTGCGCGTGCCGCCAACGCCGGCGGCAGCTTCGTCGTTGAGCAGGCGCAGGCCGGATTTCTGGATGAGCGTGGTCTTGCCCGATCCCGGCGGGCCGATGATGACATACCAGGGCTTGGCATAAAGCGCGCCCTTGCCGGCGGCATTCACGCGGCCCAGCGCTTCGCGCATCTTGGCGGCCATGGCCTCGCCTTCGACGTCCTGCGGCTTGGCGATCGCCTCGGTCAGCGCGGCATTGGCCTTGCGGCGGCGCCAGAACCGCCAGCCGGCGGCGGCGCCCAGACCCAGCCAGACCAGGCCGATGAACCACCAGCGCAGGAACAACAGGCTGCCGAACAACAGGCCGAACACAAGGAAAACCACGATACTGAGCAGCAGTGCGGCGCCGATCGCCAGCACCCACCAATTGCCCAGCAGTTTCTTGATGGCGGCCATCATTCGCTCCGTGGCAGGACGAGTTCGACGCGGCGGTTTTCCGCCTTGGCTTCGGGCGTGTCGGCACGGTTGACCGGTTCCTGGTCACCGCGTCCTTCGGCCGAGAGCCGGGCGGGGTCGCCGACCAGCCCTTCGAGCAGCAACAGCACCGAATCGGCGCGGGACTGCGACAGTGCCATATTGTCGGGGTAGGTGGCGGCAAGTGTGCCGCGAATCGGATCGCTGTCGGTATGGGCAACGACGGCAATCGGCCCCGGCTCGGGTGCCAGCGCGCGGCCCGCCGCTTCGATCAGCGGCTGATACTCGCCGGCAACGCTGGCGGCACCTGCTTCGAACATGCCGCTGGGCAGGCCGGGGCAGGCAGAAATCACCAAACGGATGGTGGCGCCATCGTCGCGCGCATCGATGCAGGGGTTGCCGAGCCTGGCACGGATACGTTCCAGCTGGCCCGATTCAGGGGTCGGGACATCGGCCCCCAGCCGGTCGATGCGCGCCGCAGCCAACGGCGGCAACGGCCGCAGCGCGGCGCGTGCCGGCTCGTCGCGGCTGTCGAGCAGCAGCTTTAGCACGAGAAAAACCAGCAGCAGCGCAGCCAGCACGGCGGCCGCGACAATTGCCGCCCGCGTCAGCCAGCCGACGCCGGGCATCGGGGTCGGCACGCCGGTCCAGGCCGGCACCAGATCGGTCTCGGGGCGCGGTCGGATGCCCGAAAGCGCCGCGTAAATGGCGCCCATGCGGCTTTCGAGTTGCTGCCGGCCATCGGCCTCGACGCGGGCGCGGCCCTGAAAGCCGACAGCCAGGCAGGCATGATAGAGTTCCAGCATTTCGATATGCGCCGCCGGGCGGCCGAGCATCGTGTCGAGGATGGTGAAGAACTGGTCGCCGCCGAATGCCTGGCCGAAGCTGGCGACGACAAGGCTGTTGCGTGCCCAATCGGATTGCGCGCCACCGGGCAGGTTCTGGACGATATCATCCACCGTCGCCAGCACCGCATAACGGGCACGGGCATTGTCCTCGGTGGTCAGGCCGATGGCCGACAGCAGTTTTTCGAACGCCTTGGATTCCTCGCCGGCGCGGGTGCGCAGGGCGGTGACATCGGCCACCTGCCGGTCGGCCTGCACGGCGGCCGCCAGCGCCAGCAGCCGCGCGGCAGCGGCGGTGAGCAGGTTGCGCACCCGCATCGGCACATCGAGCGGCGGCACATCGTCATCGGCCCAGGCGCGCGGCGCCGATGGCGCAGCGGGCGGGCGCGGCGGGGGTGGTGGCGGGCCACCAGAGGGCGGTCCGCCGCCACCCGAGGGCGGGCCGCCCGGGGGACTGGCGCCGCCCCCTTGCGCGGCAGCCAGCGGAGACGGGCGGAAGACGGTTTTTTCGCCGCTCATCGCGAAGTCCTTCTGATGCACCAGAGTTCCATGGCAAGGTCAGGCCATTCGCCAGCGATATACAGCCCGAGCGCCGGCGCGGTGGCAAACTCCTTCCAGTCGGGATGCGACCGGTCGAGTTCGAAATAGACATAGCCGGCCATGGCGCGGATCTGCGGCGGCGGCGCGGCGATGGGTGACAATGGCACGCCCGGCAGGGCGGCCTGCACCAGCTGCTGCATCTTGGCGACAGAGCCGATCTTGACCACGGACGGCAGCGCGCGGCGCACTTCTTCCGACGGTTTGCGGGTCGAGACGGCGAGATAGAAACGCCCCTGATCATACAGGCCGCGATCGGTGATGGTCGAGACATAGGCGCCGGGTTGCAGCAGTTTCAGTTCCAGCTGCACCGCCGAGCGCGAAAATTCGGTGGAAAGTCCCGCCCGCAGCGCATCGATCACCGGCTTGAAACAGCCTTCCAGATCCTCATGATCATAGGTCGGGAAATCGCCGGGCCGGCGGTCGGCGCGGGTGAAGGTGGCCAGTTCGCCGGCAAAGCTGATGAAATCGGCAAACAACCGTTCGGGATGCACGCGCTCAAGGCGTTGCAGATGGCGCAGCGCCGGTTGCCAGCGGTTGAGCAGTTGCAGCAGCAGATAGGCCGCAAACGTCTCGCTGCCGCCATCGGCGCCCTCCACTGCCCGCATCGACAATTCATCCTGCCGCTGTTCGAGCCGGCCAAGGATGTCGACGAGAAACCCCGCCATGGTCGGCGAGGCGCGGATATCGAGCAATGGCGGGATATAGGCGTCGTCCCAGATGATCTTGCGGCCCACCCGTTCCTTGATGCGCGCCAGGCCCATCTTGGTGCGGCCAGCCAGATCGGCGGCATCGATGGCGAATTGCAGGTTGGGAACGGCGATCTCGATGGTTTCGCTGTTGCGGTCCGGGTCGGTCTGGTCGACGGCGGCGCGTTCCTGGATCAGATAGCGGGTGACATGGGCATCGGTGGCGCCGGGCCGCGCGAACAGCACGGCACCGTCCTGCCGCGCCGGCAGCGTCAGATAGATGACCTGCCCGCGCACCTGGTCATCGACATCGAACGCCGGCGGCGGCGACAGGCTGCCGGGCACGGCGACGACTTCGCCGTCCGGCATGACCGCAACGAGCCGGCGCACACCCATCTGGGCGCCGCTGGCCAGGTCTTCGTCAAGGGTGAGTTCGACAAGGCCCCATGGGTGCGCGACAGCGCCGGCAAAGCGCGCCTGAAGCGCCGCACCCTGCGCATCAGCCGCCGCCTGCAGATGCTGCGGACGGAGGAAAAGTCCTTCAGACCAGACTGGATGGGTCACGAGTTTTATATCCCGAATAATACCTGGTCATTGAATGACCAGATTGGTATTAATGTAAGTTACCACAGCATCTGTATCAAATATTGTGTCGTAGGAAGTTTGAATTACTGTGTTCATATCTTTTATATTTTGAATTGTCTCGGTGCCACAATTAGAAAGCCGACATCCTTGTATTGCAGCCCAAGATGCAACGGAAGCAGCCGCCGGAACCACTCCGCCGACAGCCTTCAATATCGCGAGACTTGGCATCAGAATCGCGCGTTGTAAGTTCACATTTCCGTTGGCATCAAATATTTTTTCATATTGCTGAACCATTTCGATACCAATCGAAGCAACGATTAGTGCTTCGCCGACATATTTTAGTCCAGTCTTGGCATCTACGGAGTAACCGTAAATGACACGCATGTCTTTTGAGGCGACGATACCACGTAAATTGCCCGATACATTTTTGATGGGCAGTTGTCGAAGCAAGTCAAATTTTCTGAAAGCTTGTGAACCAAAATACATGCTCGAACCAGTAGCAGCAGCTTTTAGGCCAGCAGTCATGCCCTTGGCCGTGCCAACGAGGCCAGAAGCAGCCTCAAAATAGGCTACCTTCGACGAATCTGTATAGGCAACGCATTGATTTTGCACAGGCCTCCCCTCCTACCTAGCCTTCAATCACACGAACACATAGGTCAGCTTGTCATCCGGCGCCGTCACTTCGATGCGCTCGACCTGCTTGCCATCGGCCATGCGGCCCAGCAGTTCCGTCGACAGATGCGGCAGCATGTCGTTGGTCAGGATGGCGTCGATCATGCGGCCGCCGCTGGCCAGTTCGGTGCAGCGGCTGACGATATGGTCGGTGACCGACTGGTCGTATGTCATGGTGATCTTGTGGTTTTCGGCCACGCGCTTGACGATGCGGCCCAGTTGCAGCCGCACGATACCGCCCAGCATGGTCGGCGACAGCGGATAATAAGGCAGCACGATGAGGCGCCCCAGCAGCGCCGGCGGGAAGGTTTTCAGCAAGTCCGGCCGCAGCGCCTTGGCGAGCTGTTCGGAATCCGGCGCCGTTTCCGGATCGGCGGTCACCTCCATGATCATCTCGGTGCCGACGTTGGACGTCAACAGGATCAGCGTGTTCTTGAAGTCGATGTACCGGCCTTCGCTGTCGTCCATATATCCCTTGTCGAACACCTGGAAGAACATCTCGTGCACGTCGGGATGGGCCTTTTCGACCTCGTCGAGCAGCACGATCGAATAGGGCCGGCGCCGCACCGCCTCGGTAAGCACGCCGCCCTGGCCATAGCCGACATAGCCGGCCGGCGCGCCTTTCAGGGTCGAGACGGTGTGCGCCTCCTGAAACTCGCTCATGTTGATGGTGATCATGTTTTGCTCGCCGCCGTAGAGCTGCTCGGCGAGTGTGAGCGCAGTCTCCGTCTTGCCGACACCAGACGGGCCGACCAACATGAACACGCCAATCGGCTTGTTCGGATTGTCGAGCTTGGCGCGGCTGGTTTGAATGCGCTTGGCGATCATGTCAAGGCCGTGACGCTGACCGATGACGCGCTGGTTCAAGGTGTCGGCGATTTTGAGAATAGCTTCGACTTCGTTTTTGACCATACGACCGACCGGAATGCCGGTCCAATCGGCGACGACCGACGCGACCGCTTGCGCATCGACCGCAGGCAGAATCAACGGCGTATCGCCTTGCATCGTGGCGAGCTTGCTCTGCAAATCGCGCAAGTCGCCGAGCATGGCAGAGCGGGCGTCGTCCCCCAGCGGAACGGCGGTATCCACCTTGCCATCGCCACTGCCACGCAGCTTGCCACGCAGGTCGAGAATTTGTTCGACCAGTAGTTTTTCGTCCTTCCAGCGGATGTCCAGCTCCGCGAGTTTTTCCGCATGCACAGCGCGCTTTGCCGACGCCTCAATGAGGCGCTCACCAATGGCGATACCGACCGCAGCTTCTCGCTCAATGATGCCGATTTCAACGTCGAGCATCTCGATTTTGCGCATCGTGTCTTCGACTTCCGGCGGCGTTGCATGCTGGCTCACCGCTACGCGCGCACAACTGGTGTCGAGCAAGCTGACCGCTTTGTCAGGCAACTGACGCGCTGGGATGTAGCGATGCGACAGGTTCACCGCAGCCGTAATCGCCTCGTCGAGCAGCAGCACTTTGTGATGCTTTTCAAGCACGGTCGCGACTCCGCGCAACATGGCGACGGCCTTCGCTTCATCCGGTTCGGGCACCTGAACGACTTGGAAGCGTCGTGTCAGCGCCGGATCCTTTTCGATGTATTTTTTGTACTCTGCCCATGTCGTCGCTCCAATAGTGCGCAACGTGCCGCGCGCGAGTGCCGGTTTCAACAAATTGGCTGCGTCGCCCGTGCCTGCTGCACCGCCTGCACCCACCAATGTGTGAACTTCGTCGACAAACAGGATGATCGGTTTCGGGCTCGCCTGTACTTCGTCGATAACCTGACGCAGACGCTGTTCGAATTCTCCCTTCATGCTGGCACCAGCTTGCAACAGGCCGATGTCAAGCGTCAGCAACGACACGTCTTTGAGCTGCGGTGGAACGTCACCCTTCGCCAGACGCAGTGCAAAGCCTTCCACGACCGCCGTTTTACCCACGCCCGCTTCACCCGTGAGGATCGGATTATTTTGCCGACGACGCATCAGGATATCGACGATCTGACGAATTTCTTCGTCGCGGCCCGTCACCGGATCCAGCTCGCCGTTCTTGGCTTTCTCGGTGAGATCAACTGCATATTTCTTAAGCGCTTCCTGCTTGCCCATTTGTGCAGGAGCCATCGCGCCGCTCGCTTCGCCGGGGTCGCCGCCAAGCCCTGATCCATCGCTGGCGGCGAGTGTTTCCTCCGGCGATCCCTTAACGATGTCTGCCAGTTTTTCTGACAGCGCGTCAATGCCCAGCTTTTCAAACTCTTTTGAAATGCCGTAAAGAATATTGCGCAGGCCCATCGTTTTGACGATGCCGACCATGATGTAGGCGCTGCGCACCTGCGAATCCTGATACTTGAGCGTGCCGTAAACCCAAGCGCGCTCAACGGCCATCTCGATGTGCTCAGACAGGTCGGAGATCGCCGTTGCACCGCGCGGCAATTTATCTAGCGCTTTGGTCAAGTCAGCGGCAAGCTTTGATGCGTCAACATCGAAATGGCGCACGATCCGATGCACGTCACTGTCGTTGGTGCTCAGTATTTGATGCATCCAGTGCACCAGCTCTACGTAGGGATTGCCTCGCAGTTTGCAGAAAACGGTGGCACCTTCAATGGCTTTGTATAGCAATGGGTTGAGTTTTCCGAACAGGGCGGTGCGACTAATTTCAGACATGACTAAGTTCCCCTCAAGAGTCAGAACCCGCCCTAAAGAAGGCGAGCATTGGTTAAACGTTCCATATCAAGCAACACGTCATCGACGTCGGCGCTGCGTTTTCCTGATGGCATGCCAAGCCAACTAGTCCAACCCAGTTGACCGCAGCTGCCTAGGCGTGCAGCGGGTACTTCGTCCCGTTTCAGCACCACCTGTGCGTCCCACGCGAGTTCAACGCCAAGGTAGTTGCGAACCCAGTCGCGAACTTGCAAAAATCGAACGCCGCCGGGCAGATAGCGCTCGAATTCGCCAAGCGACATCGCCCCAAGCCGAAGGCGAAACTTATGCTGCACATCGGGCACCATCGATCCGATGATGGCCCCCTGCCCTAGCCGTGATGACACCGCCCCCAACTCGATACGATGTAGCGCACCGTCACCCGCGACGGCAACCGAGGATAAGCGTGTCAAATCGCTGTCAGCCATTTTTAGCCACTGCATGCAAAACTCGTTCAACAGTACCGGCACGCGTACCAACGCGGACAGCGCCCGCACCAATCCTTCCGGGTTGCGGGTGAGCCGAGCCAAGTGGCCAGCGTGATGCATCTTGTGATGGTCGGGCACCGAATCGCGCGCTTTAAGCGATGGCTGGCCCATGCCGATCAAGCTTGCCGCATAGCGCCCAAAGTGATCACGACCGGGGTGGTCAAGGCTGGTGACTGCCTGACAGTCCGCCCATGCACGATACGAAAGCAAAATCATGCGATGCTGAAAAATGTCGCAGAAACGAGCGACCGTGTCGTCCTTGAAATGCAGCGTGCGCTCCTGCACGTACTCAGTGAGGTGCAGCGGCAAAGGGCCGTTCGCTCCGAACAGGCCGAAGTGATGCACGGCAAGCCGCCCAAGTCCGTTGGCGGCTGAATCGGGCACGTATTTGTGCAGCGTCGCTGGCGCGAACATCAGGGAGGCGTGTTGCGTTAATCGCAGCGGCTCGTCGCGCGGACGAGGCGCGCGGCCCAGCGGCGCGCCGCCCGGTGTGTAGGCATCGACGTGGCGCAAGGTGTAATAAAAATCAAACTGAGTCGCGTCGACGGTCAAACCCGCAAACAAACGATCCATGCGCCCGGTATTGACGCTGGTGTGCGCTGGGGCGAAGTCGACTGCGGGTGTACTCATACGCTAGGACGACGCCCAATTCTTGGGACCCAAGTGCCGATTGCGCCGCGCTGAATGCTGCGCAGCGACATCTCGGTGAATGAGTTGACGCCGACGTGCCGCGCAAAAAATTGATCCAGCACCGCGCCCAACGTCCACGGGCTCACCCCGGCGAAGGGCACTTCGTCGACCTCTAGCTCCAACTGCACGCCACGACCGAACACGATTGGGCCCCGGCTTGGAACCCTACGGTCAACAGCACGCACCTTGAGTCGTTGCACCGCGTCGATCTGGGCGTCTGCTCCCGGAGCGCCGAGGCGCGCATACAGGCTGAGTAGCTCGCGCAAGGCACTGGCACCCTGCTCGCTACTGGTGTCGGTGAGCGTGAGGTAATTCAGGCTCAAGTGCGAAATAAGCCTCCACGTCATTTCGCGCTCTGCTAATGCCGGGGACGGCCGGGTCGGGGTGACCAGAAAATTGATTTTTTCGACCGGAGCCGAGGACATCAGCGTCAAATCGGAACCCATATTGCCGATGGGCGTGAGTAGCGACAAGTCGCGATTGGTACACAGCGCTTCGACCGTAATCTGCCGCAACTCAGAAGGGAACGGTGCCTCGCGTGCGTCGACCAGCGACAAAAAGCACTCGCTGCCGATGTAGCCCGTGCGTGGGCCGTGGCGACGTGACTGCTCTGACAAAACGCGCTGCTCACGGCGTACCGAGTAGTAGGCTCCAGCGCCCCGGTGGTCGACGTCCGCAGCGGCGTAAAACGGATGAAACAAGGTTTCCCGATCCGAGTCACTTTGGTGACCGGTGACCTTCGCGATACTGTGAATTTCAAAATCGAGCGGTCGCCCACGATCAATCACGGCGTGATACTCAAAGCGCGTGGAGGTGACCGGAATGCGGTCGGAGGTCCGGGTAAATAAATTTGCAACAGGCGTGCAGTGCAGCACGAAATTGGCCGCATCAATCACCGACTCTAGCGCGGCGTTGGCCGACTTAAGCAGGATCACAATCTCAAATCGAGTGCCTTCAATTTTGCGCAGCGCGCGCTGAAGTCCGTTGACTGAGAAAAAGCGGAAACGCTCGGGGAACGCAAAGTATTCGTGTAGCAGCCGATGCCCATCAAAGGCGCGCGAATCGAGCGGTAACAGCGCTTGATCTGTGTCGAACCCTTCCGCTTTGAGCGCGCTTGGCTGATAGGGCACAAGATCTTGAATCGGCAAGCCGCTACGATGCACCATCAGCCCCAAGCATTGGGTGTGGATGAGTTCCTGCAGCTTGGTCGTCGTGTCCGCATTGCCATTGATGAAAAGCGGCAACGAATCAAGCTTCAACTCTGAAACTTGAGTTTGTGCGAGCGTCTCGAACGTGAGCCTGAGAGCGCCCCTCACCGGCGCGCCCCAACGATAACCGGCAATTGGCAGATCGGGCGGGGCCGCGGTCAGGCGGGCCTCGGCCAGACGAATCGGCCAAAGAGTCAAGTCGTGCGCAGTCCGAAACTCGCACGCGGTTTGCTCTTGAGCGGGAAGACGGGCTCGCAATCTTGAGTGCTTGGGCAAACGAAAGCCGTCCGGTGATCCACCCTCAGATTTGGGTAGTTCAAAACACGCAATGCCCATTGCAGGCGTGGGCGCTAGATATCCGGGATAAACCAGCTCGAGCAGGCGTTGCGAAAAGCGCGGAAACTCAGCATCCATTTTGAGCTGCACGCGCGCCGACATAAAGGCGAAGCCTTCGAGCAGACGTTCGACGTACGGATCAGACACTTCAAAATCGCGCATGCCAAGGCGGGCGGCGACCTTGGGGAACTGCGTTGCAAACTCCGCGCCCTGCTCACGCACGTAGGCCAACTCGCGGTTGTAATAGTCGAGCATGCGCGGATCCATCTAGGCTCCGCCGCTCAGTTGGTCATTCAAAGTCATCTGCCCGGTTTCAAGATCGAGTTCGGAACGAATCAGCAATTCGATAGGAAACGGCATCGACCATAGCTCTCCGCGCAACTCAAACTGCAAAAGGTTGTGATGTCCGAGCGAATCGTCGGACAAGATTGCTTTGACGACCAAAGTATCAGGCAATATTCGGGGTTCAAAAACCAATATCGCTTCATGGATTTTTCGTTCGAGCTCGCGCCAATCGACGCCCGAAAAATGCTTGCCAGAAAGCACTGGAATGCCGTAATTAATTACGGATCTCCGCACCTCGGGATACAGCTCCAATTGCCCATCGGTGTCGTGGCAGGTGGTGTTTAACAACCACACCAAATCACGCAATACCGTTCGCTTTAATTTGCCTTTGGAAACAACAGAATGCTCAAGCGTTTCTTGGATTTTGTCAGACTCGTCATCACACAATCGATCCAGCAACGCTGGCTGAAGTCGATCTCCCTCATTGCGAAGGATGGTGCGATTTTCCATGCCGATGGCGATCAGGTTTCGGCGACTGCCGCTGCCGCCGGTGTGTGCATGGTGATCAATCGCGTATCGAGAATCGCATGTTCGGCCAAATCACTCACCCACAACCGCTGTCCGCTTCCGAACCACATGTCTGGGTGCGCCTCGACCCATTCGGTGCGTCGTGATCGCTTCAGTTCATCAGCATCTGCAGATGTGACAAGCTCGGTGCCCGGATAGCGTGTGGGAATCAGCACTGCAACGCGACCTTCATTAGGCAACATTACCTCGCCTGGTGCCCAAACCAAATCGCGCAGGTCGGTGGGTGGCTCAAGCAGCAGACCGCTACACGATTCCAGAGGCAGCCAATAGTATTGCCCATTGGCGATCACCTCGAGCGTCGGCCCTAGACGCGAATCAGCATCAGCGAGCCATTCACATTTCGCGCCGTCAACGTCGCAGGGTGAGGCCGAAGCGGCCTCCATCGCGCTCTCGCGTAGCGATGCTGCGGTGGCAAAATCACCACTGCCATCGTGCTTCAGGGCTTCGATCATCGCTCCCGCCCACGATGGAGGTGTTCCCATAATCTGCGGCGTGCGCTTGCCTTCGAAAACTTCTTTTCTGAATAACTCGCACTTGATTGCTTCACGGTAGGTCTGGGCCATCGGTAGCGACTTTGCTTCAAGCTGACCACACACTTGAAGTTGCGCCAGCGCGCGCTTCCAGTTGCCGGTCACACACAAAAGTTGAAACAGATGCGTGCGCAATTTTGGATTGCTAGCGTCAGAGCGAATCTGATTTTGCACATCGGCTAACTCGGCATCCAATGTTCCAAGAGGGGTGGTTGGCATAAGTATCCTGAGTCAGCTAGACGAATAAGGCGACAGTTGCTGCAATAAAAACAGCCGCTCGCGAAAGAGTAGGCTTCTATTTGATGCGGTATACGCGCACTCGGAGGCCAGAGCGACTTCGCGCTCTCAACGAAAACAGAAATAGCGGGTGCGGTGCCGAGGCACCACACCCACCGTGACACGTACGCTTGCAATTACAGTTTCTTGCCTTCCTTGACGTCCCATCCCGCCGTGACCGTTTTGCCTTTGGCACCGGTAGAGGTTTGCGCCGTGCTTTCCATTTTGATCTTCGAAAAGTTAAACGATACACCGGTATTCGGCACGTCAGCACCCGCGTGGCCACTGAGCTGGCATGATGACAGCACTAGATCACTAAAGGTGACTTTCAGGTACACCATTTTCGTGCCGCCGGTTTTTTGCAGCTCGAGGATCGCCTCTGGAATATGGTCGCCAGCGCACGTTTTGAGGAACAGAATTGGTGTCGAAGTGTCACCTTTTGGCGTAA
Organism: Burkholderiales bacterium; assembly: GCA_031409935.1. Taxonomy (GTDB): domain Bacteria; phylum Pseudomonadota; class Gammaproteobacteria; order Burkholderiales; family Casimicrobiaceae; genus Casimicrobium. The sequence continues at coordinate 14,878 of JANNYE010000007.1, forward strand.
AGCTGAAGTCACCCATCGCAACTTTGCCGTGGCCCATACCAGTACCGACCGCAGCGGTTCCCGAGTTGGTGGCACCAAAGCTATAGCTTTCAAGTTGCATCCAGTCCTTGTGTGCGTCGTCTTGGGACTCACCGTCGGCACCAGCGATTTTTAGATATGCGTCAAATGACATGATTTTCTCCTAGCAGGTTGAGGGACAAATAATTTCTTGGACTCGATCAATCAAAGCAAAGCGATGTTTTCCAGTCCTACTCGTATAGACGCAACGAGCTGCGCTAAAGCGTCATCGGATTCTTCCAATGACGCAACGGGTTTATTTCGACTTGCCTTTCACGGAGGGCAGTTTCGATACCAGACGCAACGACACCGTCAAGCCTTCCAGCTGATAGTGCGGCCGCAGGAACATTTTCGAGGTGTAATACCCCGGGTTGCCCTCGACCTCCTCTACCGTTACCTCGGCGGCCGCTAACGGACGACGCGCTTTGGTTTCCTGACTCGACGTTTCCGGATTTCCGTCGACGTAGTTCATGATCCAGTCGTTCAGCCAACGCTCCATATCGGCACGCTCCTGAAACGAACCAATCTTGTCGCGCACGATGCACTTGAGGTAGTGCGCGAAGCGACAGCACGCAAACATATACGGCAACCGGGCGGCCAGATTGGCGTTGGCGGTGGCGTCTGGATCATAGTATTCGGCGGGTTTGTTCAACGACTGCGCGCCGATGAACGCCGCAAGATCGCTGTTCTTCCGATGCACGAGTGGCATGAATCCATTCTTCGCAAGCTCGGCTTCACGGCGATCGCTGATCGCAATTTCGGTCGGACATTTCAGATCTACTCCGCCATCGTCCGTGGGGAACGTATGCGCCGGAAGGTCGGTCACCGCACCGCCTGATTCAACACCACGAATCGAGGTACACCAGCCGTACTCCTTGAATGAGCGATTGATGTTTGCCGCCATAGTGTAGGCAGAGTTAGACCACGTGTATTTGGCGTGTGAGCCGCCTTCGGTGTCTTCCTCGAACGCAAACTCTTCAACCGGATTGGTGGTCGCGCCGTACGGCATCCGGGCAAGATAGCGAGGCATCGTGAGCCCGACATACTTGGAGTCATCGGACTCACGCAGTCCGCGCCACGCAGCATACTCGGTATTGCTGAATATTTTGGTGAGATCGCGTGGGTTGGACAGCTCTTGCCACGAGTTCATCTGCATAATATTCGGCGATGCACCGGCAATAAACGGTGCGTGAGCTGCGGCAGCGACGCGAGCCATTTCTCCCAGCAACTCGACATCTGGTGCCGTGTGATCGAAATGGTAGTCACCTACCAAACAACCGTATGGCTCTCCACCAAACTGACCATATTCCTCTTCGTACAATTTCTTGAAGATTGGGCTTTGATCCCAGCCGGTGCCTTTGTAGCGGCGCATGGTTTTCCGCAGATCGTTCTTTGAAATGTTCAACACGCGAATCTTCAACATTTCGTCCGGGTCGGAGTTGTCGACCAAGTACTTCAGTCCGCGCCACGATCCTTCGAGTTTCTGAAACTCCTCATGGTGCAAGATCAAATTCATTTGATCCGACAGTTTCTTATCAATCGCAGCGATCAAACCTTCGATGGTGCGAAAGGCATCGGTTGAGATGGTGGCGCTGTGCGCCAACGCTTGTTGTGCCAGCGTCTGCACAGCGTTTTCAATCGCTCCGCGCGCCTCGTCGGTTTTTGGTTTGAACTCTTTGTTTAAGAGCGAGGCAAATTCATTGCCCTGAAACTCGACGGCGGCAAGACTAGATGCGCTCTGGGATTCGGTAGCCATGGTTTAATTCCTTTTCTGCTTGTTCAGCTTGGGCTTGAGTCGGCAACTAGGCGGCTGGCGTGTCGTTGGGTTTCGGCGCGGACGAGAGCGACGACAACAAAGCCGGATCCTGCAAAACTTTCGACAGCAGTTCTTCCGCGCCCGATTTGCCGTCCATGTAGGACAGCAAGTTGTGCAGTTGGGTGCGTGCCTCGAGCAATTGGTTCAGTGCGCCGACCTTTTTCGCAACGGCGGCCGGTGAGAAGTCGTCCATATTTTCAAAGCTCACGTCGACTGACATGTAGCCCTCGCCCGTGAGCGTGTTGGGCACCGAAAACGCCACGCGAGGTTTGATGGCTTTCATGCGCGCATCAAAGTTGTCGAAATCTACCTCGGTAAATTTGCGATCTGCGATGTCAGGCAGCGCCTCTTCTGACTTGCCGGACAAATCGGCCATCACGCCCATGACGAACGGAATTTGAACCTTCTTCTCGGAGCCATACACCTCAACGTCATACTCAATCTGCACGCGGGGTGCTCGATTTTTTGCGATCCACTTTTGTCCACTTTTTTTTGCTGCCATGATTTATTGCTCCTGGGTAAAAAACGAAAGAAAAAATCAAACCCTGTGTAAGGGATGCGGAAAATACAAAAAAAACATTTTTAACAGCACTAGCGGGCGCATTGCGTCGTTACTCCTCACTTGTGTGGCTAGCCACACGGCGCTCGGAGTGCCTAGCACTGCATCCCGCCCGCACCGCCAAAAACGGCATTTTTTCAATTTCCGCACCCCTAAGAGTTTTGCTGAGGGGCCTGCGCCCCGGTTAACGTCTCAAGCTGCGACATAGAGTCGGGGGACAGTTCGCGCATGATCTCAAGAAATGGCATGTTCAACATACGTTGCGCGCGGCGCGCAAAGAGAGACGCAGGATTGCTGGGCTCATGTTTCTCCAGATAGCTGCACACGCGATCCAGCGCCTTACGAACGTCGTCCCGGTTTTGAATTTCCCCGCTCAATCCAGCGCCGCGTGCACCGGCACCCGCTTCGTGCGTCGTCCCGTCCGGGCCTGAGTCAGCAGAATCGCCCGCAGCGGCACCTGCACCACTCATTTGCGAGCGCAAATGCTCTAGGCCCCTGACGATTGGCTTGAGCACGTTGGTCAAACCGTCCATCTCTGGCATCTCGGCGAGAGACACACGGCTTTCAACTAGGCTGCGTAGTGATTGACAGGTGGCGAAAATTGCGCCGATGGTTGCCATCGTTGCCGAATCGGCAGCCAGCGCATCAGTCAAAATGGGCTCAATATCCGACAGTGCAAACTTCGCCTCGGGCGCTTTATTAAACGACTGCTCCACGTCGCGAAGTGTCAACAACTGCGGTTGTTTAAGTAGCACCGCGCTTCGTAGCGCCTGAATCAATCGATCTTCGCCGGAGAAATCGGAGCCCGAGAAAAAAGCAGCAATTGCGTTCAATCGTAAGTAAGGGTCATCATCGCCATCCACGACAACGCGAGGATGCACCGTGTCCCAATATTGCTCGCATAGCTGATGCGCGAGGCTCAGCCCGGCTGCAAAGTCGACAATGCCGTGCAGCTGAGTGTTCGCGAGCGTGAGATTAACAACGACTCGAAGATCTTTGGTGCGCGACAGCAGTGCTCGCGCCAACTGATCGACCTCTTGCCAGTCGGGTTCTACGGCTGGTATGACTGTGTCGCCGAATTGCTGCTCGGCTTTGCCAGCAGCTGCCTGAGTGAGCGCGAGGAAATCGTTGTCGTACTCGCAGTCTGGCCCACAGGGCGAGTCTCCATCTAACGGCGTTAAAAATCGATCAAAATCAGACACCAGTTACCCGCTCCCACCTTTGTGATTTCTGTGCATCGCCACTGTACTGATCGAGCCCTCGTGCTCGAGTTATCGAGTTGAACAACACAATCGAGTGCGACAGACATTTCTTATACGAAGGCTACATCGGTCTAGGCAACAATACAAGAGCCAGACAGCATGTTTGCGTTACAACAAGTTACAACCGCTCTTCGTATGAGAAAGACGTAAATCATTTGCGAAACGCGTCATACAGATTGCATCAAGTTGGGGGGCATGGTGCGTTGATCGTCATCAGCGTGTGAGGCGGGGCTCCAAGAGCACTGCACCAATAATGCGCTGAAGTTGTCATGGCCTGGCGCCATGCGACCGCGAACCGCAGCAACCATGTGATCCCGCCACTGTCCTGGCGTGGAGCTCATGGCGTGGAGCTTGCCCATTGTTGCCTCATCGACCAACTCCCAAACTCCGTCGCTGCACAACAGCACGCCATCCCCGTCGAGCAAATCAATCGATGCTTCGCTCACAAAGGGATCAATGGTCTCCTCATTGGCACCCAAGGATGCGTACAACACGTTTCGTTTAGGATGCTCGCGCAGCTTCTCGGCTGGATAAAGCCCTGCATCAATAAATCGCTGCACCAGACTGTGATCGTACGACTGGGCGATGACCTTGTCGCGCCGAAAAACGTAACAACGTGAATCACCAAGGTTTCCGATTAGCGCCTTGCGTTGCCGGTAGTCGACGAGTAGCGCCACAAAAGTTGACGCCATACGCGCCAACCGGGCTTCTTCTGTTTGTCTCTTGCGTACTGCGAGATCCGCTGTGGTCATGCATCGACGAAGCGTGTCGGCGCTATACGACGGCATTCGCATGAATTCGCTTTTCGCGGCCGCGATTGCGGTGCGAGCGGCGACGTCCCCGCCGCCCTGCCCCCCGGCCCCATCGGCCAACATGAATAGCCGCACGGCACCGAACGCGTCGCTTTCGCCAACGGCGTCTTCGTTGTAGTCCCGCCCACCGTCATGAGTAAAGCTAGCTGACTCGAGTCGCAGTTCGCCCGCATGCATCATCATTCTCCCCCAGCCATCGGTGACTCGCCTTTAATGCGAGCAGTTTCTCGTTCATAGGCCTGCACAAATGCGCGGCCAAAAATACTCTGGAAATCGTCCTCAGCTTCGCGACGAATTTGCAAATAACGCTCAAGGTACTGATCCCACAGCTTGGCTTTGCGCGCTGACGGGATCAAACTCTCCAGCACTGAGCCACGGGTCAATTTGTCGCCGAGAATCGCCGGATCAAACTTTCCGAGCACTTCAGTCAAGGCAGCGCGCGTTCCGGCGATCACGCCGACCTCGTGCGCACGCAAATCATCAAACGCATCGCGCATCGCAACATCCGCACGCATAAAACCGGGCATCTTTTTTCCGAGTAGCTGCAACAGCGCCGTGTCCGCATTGGGCAGAAATTTGAGCGGGTTGTTGGCCTGCACGGAGATGATGGTGACGCTTGCCTGCACCTCGCGCTTGGTAGCCGCACGCGCTGCCAGCATGTCGACCGCACCGGCTGTAGCGCTGCGTAACAAACTGCCGATGACCGTCATAATTTCTGGCGTAAGGCCGTGTGGCAGTGCATTCGGCGCTAAGCCTGCACCGCGCAAAAACGCATCGGTTAGCGTGTCAGAGGCGACCGACGGCGCGGCCAGAAGCGGCGACAACGCGGGCGCTGCCAACGGGTGCGGTTGCGGGGCCGACATTGGCGCGAAAGGGGCGGGTGCGGCAAAACTAACAGTGGACGCTGCGGCAACGGCCACCGCAGCAGGTGGGGGCGGTGTTGACGACGCACCCAACCCAGCCCAATCGGCAAAATCGGACGGAATGGCGCCAGACGGTTGTCGCTCAGCAACGTAGGCCGTACCGACCGCCACCGCTAACGGCGGCGTAAAAGCTGAGCCGACTTCTACCCGGTCGTCTCGCATGGGGCGCGCCAAGGGATCGGGCGCGGCATCGGTTGCCGCAAAAAGCGCCATGGGATCACTCCCCGCGTCGGTTCGAATCAGCGCATCAATGGAGCCCGATGAACCCTGTGCCGACGGCGGAAATCCCAGCAACGATCCGCCGGTGCCGCTTGATCCACCAAACGCACTCGCGGTGTCAGTTTGAAGGAAGAGCGAGTCGATGGATGGTGCCGCCGTCGCGGCCGTTTGAGCACCGTAGGCAACGCTTGCGGACGAACTGCCTAACAAGCCGGCCAACGGATCAGCGGAGTTGCGCGTAACGCTCGACGGCATGTGAAACGGATCAAGCGCGTCCTGAGGCTGACGGGGTGGCGCGCCTGCAAAGGTTGAACTGCCTGTACCAGCAAATCCAACAGGCGCATTCATCGAAGTCGGTGCTCCCAAGCCAAATGCGGCTAGCGGATCGATGCTGATGCCTGCTTGGTGAGGTACCGCAATCGGTGTAGCAGCTGCAAGTAACGGTGACTCGAACGATCGCGCCGCAGGCATAGGTGCGCCACCGATACCCGCCAACAGATCCGCAAACGGATCAACGCTGGCACCGACAGCCGCGGGTGGCGGGTCGAATGCCGATAGCGATGGTGCAACGCCGATGGCAGCGGGAGCTAGCGCGACAGCCGCAAGCGCTGCAGCTGCTGGATCAACTGCCGGGGACATGAATATGCCCAGATCACTAGCGAATGAATCAGGCAGCTGCGCTGCAAGCGGCGAATTAACCTGACCGTGCTGCTGCAATGCTCCTTGCGGCTTGACGGCAACATCGGACATCGGCCACTGCGCAAGTGGATCGATGGCAACACCATTACCCTGCATCAGCATCGGCGTCGGTGCCGACGCCGGCATCGCGAATGCGGACGGGGCTGGAAAAGGGGTGGGAGCAACCGGGCGGTCCGGCAGGCGAGTCGGCGTTGGATCTTGGGTAAATGCGAAGGTTGCGGGCGCTGCCGCCGCCTGCTGCGATGGCACCCCCAAATGCGCCTGCAAGATGTAGGGCCCAATTTCGATCAACGCGCCCTGCGCGATCGGCATCGAATCCCCACCGTCGAGCTGCTGCTCACCCACAGAAAGTGGCAGCGAGGTGCTGGAGTTGGTGATGGTGGGCATGCCGCCTGGGAAGCTGATCGTCGCGTGCAGGCGAGAAACACGCCGATGCTTGTCTGGCAGTGCCAACAGGTTCGTCTCATCACGTCCAATGCTACCGCCCGTCGCATCGAAAGCGCAGGCGATCGGTTGCCCGATGGGCGCGGCATCAATGGAGACGACCTGAAGGGTCAGAGCAGACATGGGGTTGGGCTACGAAATTGGGTTAATCGTTGTTGCAGCAGACCGGCCCGGGTTACTTGCCGAGCACCGCGCGGCGGGCACGAATAAATCGAGCCCCCCAAATTGGGTGGCCGCGCTCAGCGGCCAGCAGATCAAAATTTGCATCGACTTTGAATGCCTTTTCAAACGATTGCTGACAGGCGGTGAGTGCGTTGCTGGAGCACTGCGAAAAAGCCAGGACTTTAAGCGCGCGCACAAGTTGAGCGTTATCCAGGGCGCCGTCATTGACCAGCGGATTCAACTGCCGGATGGCACCTGCAAAATCACCGCGATCGTAAGCGTCGACTGCGGCCTGTAGCGCACGATCCGTAGCGCCGGCATCTATAGAGGGCGCTGCGCTGGGCACCGGCGCAGGCACCGCTGGTGGTGACGTGCGAACGGGTGCAGCCACTACGGGTGCTGGCGCCGCGACCACTGGTGCTGGTGCTGGGGCCGGTGCAGACGGAGCCGGATAACTGATGGTCGCCGGCGGCGGTGTCGCGCAAGCTGAAAGCAGCACGGTTAGTAGCGCCGCACAATGGGTGTGTTTTATATTTTTCATGTGTACTCCTGACCGATTGTCATTCATTTTCGAGATCAAAAGGAATGTCGCACCGTGGTGGGTTTACCGGCAACGACTTCAACCGTTTTTGACACAGTTGGTCCCGCGGGATTTTGTATTTCGATGGTGTAGGTGCCCGGAGGCAGTTGCAATTGCATCGTCGGGGGCGAGGCACCTTTTGCAATACCGTTTACAAAAACGGTGCCCCACGGCTTGATCCGCAGGTCAACTTTGCCCAGCGTTGCGACCATATCGGTTTTGCGATTGGCATCGCTGACAATGGCGGTGTTGGCCGTCGGGCTGGGATACGGTTCGGGCGAACGTACGGCCTCCGGCACCGGGACGGCGGGCAATTTCACTGGATCAGGCTGTGCCGACGCAGCGGGTGTCGATGCAGGTGCCGGTGCCGGTGCGGAATCGGGCTGCGTCACTGCTGGTCGAGGGGCGTCCGCGGCAGGCAGAGAAGATGCAGCCGCCGCAGGTTTTGCGGCGCTATCGCCCTTGCTGCTACCTAAAAATAGGTACGCACCGACCGTCGCCAGCACCAGCAGGGCCACACCGATAATGATCTTGGGCACCATGCTGCGGCTGCCCGCGTTAGCGCCACTGGGTTTATCTCTGCGCCCCAGACTTGCAGGCGCAGAACTTGGCGCGAGCACCGCACCGCCTCCGAGTAAACCCGCTAGCGGGTCAGATGCAGCTAGCGCTGCCGGAGCGACCGCTGCCAACGGATCAAGAATCGCACTGGATCGAGCACCTGTTGTGGCCGGCGCGATGTAGGGCTGTGTGGGCACCTGCAACGCGGTCTCGAGATTTGCAGTGGGAACCTTTGCTTCAACAGCACTCGGCATCACCACGGTGCGCTGATAGATCACCGTTGAACTAACCGGTGTGGTCACCCAACCGAGCGCTGCTCGCAGTTCGTCCACCGATTGGTAGCGATTTTCAGGCATCACAGCCAAGCACTTCATCACCACGGCACTTAGATTAGGCGAGAACTCTGCGCGTGCCGCTGTGGCCACCGGTTTAAGTGGATCGTTCATCATCCGCGATATGGCTTGCACCGGAACCTTACCGGTCATTGCGTGATAAAGCAAACCACCCACCGCGTAAATGTCAGTCCATGCGCCCTGCGCCATTGAGCCGTCGTCTGAATACTGCTCTATCGGCGCGTAACCTGGCTTGAGCACGGTAGTCAGGGCGCGCGTCATGCCGCCAATAATGCGTCTCGCAGCACCGAAATCCATCAGCACCGACCGACCGTTCGGCAGCACCAGTATGTTGTCGGGCGCAATGTCGCGGTGGTAGCACTTTTCGTTATGCAACTCCTGCAGTGCGAGCAGAATCGGGTCAAGCGTTTCGCACAACCACTGCTCGGTGACAATTTGCGGATTTGTGCGCAACATTTCCCGGAGCGTGACGCCCCGGTAGTAGCGCATCGCCATGTAGGCGGTGCCGTTGGCCTCCCAGAAGCGGAAAACTTCAACTAGTCCAGGGTGTGAGAATTTTGCCAGCATGCGAGCTTCGTTGATGAAACTGGCAAGCCCTGCATCAAAGGTCTTGCTGTGCTCCTGCGAACGCACATGCACGGTGCCACCTTCGTTGCGGCTGGCGAAAGCAGAGGGCAAATATTCCTTGATCGCAACGATGCGGTCAAGGCTTGAATCGCGCGCACTATAAACGATGCCAAATCCACCTTCACCCACCACGCCAGTAATCTCAAACTCTCCCAAACGCGTGCCGCTTGGCATGGCGCTCGATGCAGTCAGTGTCGGTGAGCTCATGGTAGGTTTCTCAGAAAGGGGCGCGTTGTGCTGCGGCGCTATTTAAAGGTGTGGGACAACGTGATCGGCGTATTCGCGGTCACCTCGATGGTGCGCGAAACAGTCGCCGCCGGCGGATTGATGATGTCAATTTTGTGTGTGCCGACGGGCAATCTACGCTCGGTCAACGGCGGCGAAAAACCGCTGGTGATGCCGTCGATGTCGATCCGGGCGCGCGGCTTAATATCAAACTTCACCAGCCCCTCGGCAACTTCGACCGCACCGGCTGCGGGCGGGGACGGATCAGACTCAGCCTTTACCGGGGCTGGAGCAGGAACCGCTACCGATGATGTGACGCTGGATTCGGCGGGCTTTGCGTCTCCAGAAGGCACGTTAGCGGCCACAGGTGGAGGAGCGGCACGCATCTGCCAGAATGCCACGCCCGCTGCAATGGCCAGCGCAGCTGCACCGCCGATGACCAGCTTCAATTTGCCCGATGGTGCGTCCTCAAAGCGGGGAGGTGCCGCTCTTTCGCCACGCACTACCGGCACGGGCACCGAATCATGAGGGGTTCGGTCGGCCGCAATCAGCGGAGTCACTGAGCCGCTTTTGACTTCTGCGGTCACCGCAACTGGCGCGGGGCCTGTCTTTGGCGCGACCTCAGGCTCAAGCCATACCCGTGGTGAACTTGGCAAAGTGACGACACGAGGCTGCACTCCCACGTTCCAGCCCAGCGCCTCGCGGAACTCGGTGACGGTCTGAAAACGATTGTTCGGGTGCACGTTCATCGCTTTGCTTACCGCTTGCGAGAAGGTCACTGAAAACTTGTCACCCGTGAGCTGGCTGATCGTTTGTAGCGGATCCGACATCATGCGCGACACAGCCTGCAAAGGCACTTTGCCAGTGGCCAGGTGGTAGAGCACGCCGCCGAGGGCGTACACATCCGTCCATGCGCCCTGCTTCATGGTGCCGTCATCGCTGTACTGCTCCAGCGGCGCATAGCCGGGTTTGAGCACGGTGGTCAGCGCTTGTGTTGCGTCGCCAATAATTTTGCGCGCCGAACCAAAATCAAGCAGCACCGAGCGGCCGTCAGAAACAATGATGTTGTCGGGTGCGATATCGCGATGAAACACCTGCTCGCGATGCAGCATCTCCAGCGCATCAAAAATCGGCCCCATCGTCTGCGCGATGCTGTCTTCGGTGAAGTCCTGCTCGCCCTTGGTCAGCACCTGACGCAGCGTGTCCCCACGATACAGACGCATTGCCATGTACGCAGTACCGTTGCCTTCCCAAAAGCGGAACACTTCAACCAGAGCTGGATGCGCGAACTTGGCGAGCATCTTTGATTCGTTAATGAAGCTCTTCAAGCCAGCATCAAAGGTGGCACGGTGGTTGGCCGCGCGCACCGCCACATGCACACCGTCAATGCGCCCAGCGAACGAGGCAGGCATGAATTCTTTGAGCGCGACGATTCGGTCGAGCGATGTGTCGCGCGCCAGATACACGATGCCAAAGCCGCCTTCACCGATCAGTCCGATGATTTCAAAGTCTGAAACCTGCGTGCCAATGGCCAGACAATTGGCGTGGGTGGCAAGAAGAGTGCTAGGCGAGCTCGACACGAAATCCCTTGTTATGGTTGCTATGAAATAAAGATATCAGCAATCGCTCAACACCGCTAGCGCGGTGTGTATTTGAAAACTGCACCGCGTGCCTAAAAAGCCAGGCCGACCTCCTCTAGCGACTTTGACTGAACGGTGCCCACGTTTCGCGTTTTATAGTCAAGAGTCGCTGCAGCGCGTCCATCAGAAAACAGTTGTGCGGGCGCGCGCTTTAGATTGCCGAGCGAAGTGGCGTCACTGACCTGCACCCGTGTGGTTCGTTTTTGCACGTCGATGTCACGAATTTTGGCTTTGACGTCAAACACATAAGTTACCCGCTGGCACGTTGCACCACTCCCTGACACACAAAACGGAAACTCTTGCTGAAACGCGACAGTCGCTCCAATCAAAGTTTTCGCCTGCGCCACTTTTTCATCCGTGGCACGCGCTGCGTTGCGATCACGTTCCGCGCCGGCTGCGATTTTTTGTTTGGCCAACGCGTGGCGCCCGCATTCGTCGTCAGGGAACGAGTCAAGGAACCGGCGTAACAAAATCGCCGAGTTTGCCGCATTGAAAGCGCTCGAACAAAGGGTTGCGCGCGACGGCGGCGTGGCGCTGGCGATGGCCGACGTAGGCGCAGGAGCAGCTACTACAGGCGGCAGCACCACCGGTTCGTTGGTCGTCTGCGACGTGCCCACGGCGGCGAGCATCAAGGTCAACTCCCCTTTTGCAGTCGGCTTGCCTGCCGCAAACTCACCTTCGAATCGATCACCCGAGCCCCAGCGAAAAATCCCGAGACCCGACGGCACGCCTTCGCGCACCTGTCCGGTGTAGACATCCCCCGAGGCGAACACAATGTCGCCCTGACCGGTTGCCTGATCGTTACGCCAGTCGCCGTCATAGGTGCCGCCATCCGGAAAGCGCATTTGGCCCAAGCCCTCTTTTCGATTGGCCCGCCACGCACCGTCGTAGCGCAGGCCGTTCTCCCATTCTTCCACGCCGTTGCCGTCGCGCAGACCGCGCAACCATTGACCACTGTAGGTGCTACCTTGTTTTTGACGATAAACGCCGACGCCGGTGCGCGCGCCCTGCACGAAATCACCCTCATACGTATCGCCATTGGCGAATTGCAACTTGCCGCGACCGGTCTCCTGATCGGCTTTCCAGTTGCCCTCATAGCGCAGGCCGCTGGCGTAAGTCATCGTGCCCACACCTTCGCGATGCCCCGCAACGTGCGCGCCTTCGTATCGATCACCTGCGCGGGAAGTCCACACTCCTCTCCCGTGTTGCAGGTCGGCTAGCCATTCGCCAACGTAGCGTTGACCGTCCGCCCACAAATAGGAGCCGGTGCCCTCCTTGCGCCCGTTCTTAAGCGGCCCCTGATAGGAGCGTCCGTCGAAGAACTCAACGTTTCCCTCGCCGTTGATCACGCCGGTCGCGGGATCCTGCCGGAACGCACCACGATAAATCGCGTCGGGCGCGCGAATCTCAGCGGTCGCGAGCGCAGGTGCACTGCTCGCAGCCACCGGTTGTTGCGACGAATTCGGGCTCGGCGAGGCCATCGGCGCGGCAACGGGCGGTGGAGCGGATGCCGCTTTTTTGGCCGCAGCCTCCTCATGCTGGCGAGCAATCAACACCGGCACGTCGGCGCAAGAAGCAGCAGCCGCGGTACAGTCGCGCAACGAACCCTGCACTCGCAGTTGCCCGGCGCGAAACTCAGCGCTCAGCACGTAGCGAAGGCGCCCGCCTGAAAAGGCGATCACATTTCCCTGACCGTTGGCACCGCCTCCGACGCATTCACCCGTCCACGAAACTGTCAACTTCGGCGCGTCGGGAATGGAGCCGATCAGACAACCGGTCTGTAAGTCAAACGCGGCCACCGCGCCCTGAGCGGCCACCTCGACGGTTAGTAGCGCCAGCACAAGTGCTGTCGATAGAGTGACTCTCGACACTGCAACTGCCACGACTCGAAACATGAAGCACGCCCCTATGGCACCCGATGAGCAATTATCGCCTACGCCACGTGGGTTGATACCGGTTAATGCTGTTGTTTGCGAAATTGCCGCTCACTGCATCCGCGTGCCAAGATCGCATCGATTGCTGCAACGCCATTTCACATCCAGTCCCTACATTGTTGGTCTACAGCATGATTTACCGAGAAGTCGACAGTCGAAGGATAGCTACTCATGCGTGAGAAAGGCCTTAACGGCACCCATCGTCTCGCCAGCGTGTTCCAGATGCGTTGGCCACCCGGCGCTATGGTCCGAAACTGGTGCCGCAATTCGCGTTCAGGTTAGCGCGAAGGGTTGCCCATGACGCGGTGAGCCCCGTGCCTGCGGTGATGGCAGGACCAATGAACCCCAGCATCGCCCGTACCAGAACGAGGCCCTCTTTGGTCGGGGAAAGGATGGAGTCGCCGTCCATGTCAAGGTTGCAGGCGACGGCACTTCCCGCTGCGGTTTCATAAGCCCCCATGTCTGCCGCAGCACCCTGCACGCGGGTCGCGCCACGCTGGTCAAACGCGGCACTAGCGGGATTGCTTCCTGCGTTGATGGCGGGGCTGCCCGCAAGTAGACGCATGGTTCGCGTGAGGCCACCGTTGTAGGCGAGCGTATCAAGCTGCGGGTTGACGTTGCAAACGTTGCCGTTGAGGCCGCATTGTGCGCTCACGCTATCGCCGCCATTTTCAACGAGCGTTTTGATGAGCGTGACCTTGCTCGGGTCGTTTGCGTGAACGATACCGTCGGTTGAACCGAGCGCTTCAAGCCCAAGGATTGAACTCTCGACGGTCACGGTGCCGTTGAAAGCTCCATCCGCAAAACCAGTCCATGCTCCCACGTGCAGCGCCTGACAGCAGTTGTTTGCCCCAACGTTGCGAGCGATGGTGCTGTTCTCCACGCGAAGCTGGAACCCGGTCGCGCCAGAAAACGGGTTGAAGCCCTGTGCGTTAAGTCCGGCTCGACTGTTAGCGCTGGAATTGTTGGCAATCGTCGTGTTGCGCACGGTATAGATGCCTGGCGTTTGCAGGTAAACCGTGGCATCAGCGCCGACATTGCTGTGGATGGCCGAGTCGATCACCTCGACGGTATTGGTGAGCGGTGGCAGGGGCGAGACGGCAACAGGTGTTGCGGCAAAGTTGTTGTCATTGAAGCTCGCATTCAGATTTACTGTGGAGAAACCGGCGCTGGAATTGCCTGAAATTTCGCTCGCAAGTAACTTGAAAACCCCATTTCTACTCGCTTGAATCGCAGCCGCACTGGGGTTGAACGTGCCGGCTTTAGTGGTGCTGTTGCCAGTGATCTTGACCCGCTCCAACACGACGTTGGCATTGCTCAACACATACAGCCCCGCGATGGAGCTATTGTTGCCGACGTTGTTGCGAAAAACGGAATCGCGAATCTCGGTGGTGCCCGTGCCGTTGGTGATGTACGCGCCACCCGCGAAACCAGGGCTGGTTGCAGTGGCATGGGTGTTCAGCAGGTTGTTCTCCACGGTCAAGCGAAAGCCGCGTACCGTCTTCACGTTGTTGATCGTCAGACCACCTTCGCTCGCACGGCGCAGCGGGTTGTTGGGTGTGACGACGTTGCTGCCAACGGTCAGATCCGTGAGGGTAAGCGTATCGCTGTCGCGCAACTCAAGCCCGCCGATGGATTGCCCTGCGAGATTGCCTGTGATGGAGGTGCGGGAAATCTCTGCATGCTTGACAGCGCGTATGCTGAAGCCGCCGGTGATGCCCGAGTTCACGGTGTTGCCGACAGTGCCGTCGTAGGTACCGGTGGCGGTGTTGTTGCGAATGGTGGAATCGACTATCTCAACCGTGGTGAGCAACGGGCCGACGGGGGAGCCGCGCAAGATGAAACCGCCGATGGAGTCGGCCTGACAGTTTTCCACCAACACGTTGGATAGATAGACATTGCCAACGTAACCGGGCGTCGTGGCGTTACTCGAACCCAGAGCCATACCCCCAGCGTTCGAGTTGTTCGCTGACGCACCGCGGAGCGCTCGCGAATTGCGCACGATGACGTTGATCAGTGTGACGTTCGGGCGCACCATGGGCTCGATAGAACCGACCGCAGGTAGCGCCGCTGTCCACGAGCGTGAGGTGAAAACGCCCAGCGCGCCGCCATAGCCGTTGCCGTTGGCCGAACCTTCGCTCACACAGTTATCAAAAATTACGTTGGTCAGGCGCACCGATTTGCGCGAGAACATGCATCCCCCGGTGGACGCCACGAGACGCGCATTCTTAAATTTGAGGTGGGTGATGGAGATCGGTGTGTCGGTGACACTGGAACCATCGGCGACGAGCAGCAACCGCCCATCTACCGCTGCGTTTGCGAGCAGACCGCCGTCGAGCGCGATACTCGGCGCGCCAGCGCCGTCCACGTTGCCGATGATTTCAAGCGCCCGTGACACAACCAAAGCGGAAGTTACGTTCGGTGTAGGGTCACCAGGGATCGGCGTGGTTGAGCCCATGCCCGCGAGAAGGGTGGCAGGTGCCTCGCTCATCTTGCTGGCGACGTTCACGTTGATGGTGCCCGCGAGGGCCGCTGCGAACGTGATGGTGTCGGGAATGCCGCTGGTGATTCCGCCCGGAACGGTGCTTGAGTTACCCGCTGTGCAACCGCCTGCGCTGCCGACCGCGAGATCAAGATTTGCAGCGGCGATGGCCATACGCAAAGTGCAGTAGGCGGGTGATGATGGCGTTAGCAGTGCAACACCAGAAAATGTGGCTCCGCTGGCACTCACGTAGACGTCGTCGAGCAACGAATTCACCACAATGTTGGCCGCGTTCGCAGTCACTGCCAGACAGAGCGCCGCGAGGCCCGCGACGAGCGTTCGGCGGGTGTGTTGGCCGCTGCGACGCGGTGTGTTTGCGAATGCGTTCATGTGTCCCTCAATGCGTTTTATTGCGGTTCGATTGTTGAGCGCATCGACCGAAAATACTCCTACCTATTCAGGTGGGACTTTCGCCAAAATTGCCACGGTTGGTGACTGATGCGAAGTGACTGCGGACGCAAATCGCGTCGCAAGCCCCTTTCAGCAATCGCCATCAGCGGATGCGCCAAGCGGTGCGCGTAGGCAATGACTTTATCGCAAAACGACCTATTTTATTGGGCTACGCGCGATAATTGATAAAAGTCGACTTGTTGTAAATAGTTAGTCAAGCCCTTGTAAATAAATGCTTGCAACTTAAAGCTGAATCGGGTGCGGTACTCCTCATTCGCGTCAGCGCCCCTGCACGGCCCCTTCGCGCCTTGGGTCTGCGCCGCCCTGCCACACGGACGTTTTGCCGCTATCTGTGCGCTTGAGAATGTGCAGTCCGCTAGTAAATTCCATCAGGTTGACGGTGTGGCCTCGGCGTTCGAGCTCCGGTTTAAGTGCATCCAGCGCGGTGCCGCGTTCCAATTCGGTGGGGCCGTTGCGCGAACCGAAATTGGGTAGGTCGGCGGCACCTTGCGGCGACAGCCCCCAGTCCACCAGCCCGACGATGCTTTTGGCAACGTAGTTGATGATGGCGCTGCCGCCCGGCGAGCCGGTGACCATGAGCGGACGCTGCCGCGCATCCGCCGCGTCGTAAATGATCGTCGGAGCCATTGACGAGCGAGGACGTTTTCCGGGCTGAACGCGGTTAGCAATCTGCAAGCCATTTTCCTGCGCCAGCATGGAAAAGTCGGTGAGCTCGTTGTTCAGCAGAAAGCCACGCACCATCAGCCGCGCACCGAATTGGTCTTCAATCGTGGTGGTCATCGACACGGCGTTACCGTAGCGGTCAACGATGGATAAGTGCGAAGTGCCTGAAAGCTCCAGCGATTGATCGTCCGCCAGCGCAGTGCGCGCGCCGTCTGGTTGGCCGGGTTCGGCGCGTTTCATGCTGCGCGTTAGATCAATCAACTCGCTGCGCGATTTCAGGTAGCCCGGATCGAGCAATCCCGAAGGTGGGGCTACGAATTCAGGGTCGGCGAGATAGCGGTTGCGGTCCGCGAAGGCCAGCCGCCCCGCCTCCGCCATCACGTGCACGCTGTCCGCCGAGTTTGGGCCCCACGTTGCGAGCGGAAAACGTTCAATCGTGGCGAGGATTTGCGCCACCGCAATGCCGCCCGACGACGGCGGCCCCATGCCGCAAACGCGCAGACCACGATAGGGCCCGCACACCGGCTCGCGCTCGATCACACGATACGCCGCGAGGTCAGCTTCCGCTATTAGGCCTGGGTTAGCGTGGTTGCGCACCGCGTTGACCATGGCCGTAGCAATATCACCCGAATAAAACGCTGCTTGGCCGCGCGCGGCGATCGCCTTGAGTGTGGCGGCGTAGTGCGGATTTTTGAGCACATGCCCAACTGGCCAAGGAGCGCCGCTGGCGTCAAAAAAATAGGCGCGCGACGCAGGATCGAGCTTCAAGAATCGGTCGACACTAACCTGCGTGTGTAGCCGTGGGCTCACCGCAAATCCACGCTCGGCGAGGCTGATCGCGGGTTTAAACAACGTTTTCCAAGGCAGTTTGCCGTGAGCTTTGTGAGCTGCCGCCATTAGCGCCACCGTGCCTGGCACGCCCACACTTTTGCCGCCCACTACGGCCTCGTAAAACTTGAGCGGCAGTCCGTCGCTGCCGATGAAATAGTCAGGTGTGACTGCGGCGGGTGCCGTCTCTCGACCATCGTAGGTACTGAGACGCTGCGTTTTGCCATCGTGAACCAGCAAAAAAGCACCTCCGCCAATGCCCGAGCTTTGCGGTTCGACTAAGCCCAACACCAGCTGCGTGGCAACCATGGCGTCGACCGCCGTGCCGCCCAGCTTGAGCATGTCAAGTCCCGCTTTTGACGCGAGCGGATTAGCCGCTGCGACGCCCTCACGGGTGAAGCTGGCGCTGCGCTTTTGCAGTAGGCCAGAGGCGGCTTCTGGTGCCAGATCCTGCGCGAATCCGGGCGTGCTGGCTGCGAGTAAGCAAGCCGTGAACATCCACCGCCAGGAGCGAACACCGGGGAAAACCGGCTGCACCGAGGCGTTCAAATTATTCATTTACTGCTGCGCACGAATCTCCCAAACCCAGCGCGCGTTGCATAAAAACGGTGTCGAGCCAGCGGCCAAATTTCCACCCGGTCGATTGCATGATGCCGACGTGACGGAAGCCCATTGAAGCGTGCAATCCAATGGAACCCGTATTCGCCGAATCGCCAATCACCGCAATCATTTGCCGCGCACCGGCTTGTTCGCAGCGCGTAAGCAGCTCAGCCATCAACCATCTCGCCACACCACCGCGCCGCGCGTCCGGGTGCACGTAAACCGAATTTTCAACGCTGAAGCGATAGGCAGGCCGTGGCCGAAACCAATTGGCATACGCATATCCACGTATCTGCCCCGCATCCTCGCAAACGATATACGGCAAGCCCTTGCTGAGCACGTCGGCACGCCGGGTCGCCATTTCGGCAACAGTGGGAGCCGTCAGCTCAAAGCTTCCGGTGCCGTGGGCGACCCAGTGCGCATAGATGGCCTGAATGGCGACGAGATCGGCGTCGGTTGCATTTCTTAGCAGCATGATGGTTAGGTAAGCGACAATGCGAAAAAGGTATTTTTAGCGCAACTGGCAAGCCAACTCGTGTTGCAAGTTGTAAGGCTGCTTCGGCGGCAGGCGACCAAGCTTAATCTTTGGGGGTCGGGTGATAAAGCTACTGCTACTGTCGAACGATGCAATGAGCATGGCGTTGCTACGCGCGTCGTCCGACGCGCTTGATTGCTCGCTCGACGGGCTTGCCGATGCGGGAGAGCTCGCGCGAAAGCTTGAAAAACACGCCGATAGTCTGAAGGTCATCGTAGTGTTTGATTTGCCGACGCTCGCTCTGGCCGGTGTGCGCGTTGCCAACGCCTGCGCGCAGGTGAGGCGACACATACCGTTTGCAAAAATCGGGTTGATTGCGTCGGCCACCCACACCATTGATCCCTCAGCGAACCAATGGGCAAACGAGGCAGGCGCAGACGTGATCGTCGGCCAGATCAATCCATGGCGCTGGCGGGCCACGGGTGAACGGCTTTTTGCCGCACTGTTGCTGGATGCGGACTTGGTGGCAGCTGCATCGCGTCGAGTGGGTCCGTATTTGCGAGCGACGGCGCACAGCGGTCGCCCCAATGTACAGGCGCGCCTGATCGCCGAGGCCGAAGCAGATCAAGATTTGGCAGCGCTCGCGTTTCGCATGCAGCGCTCGGGTGGCGTGGACATCAAGGATCGACGCTATCGCCTGCGAATCTACCCCGAATGTTTTGTCGCCAGTGAAGGGGTTACCTGGATCGAGCGCGCGTTGCGGGTCAGCCGAGAAAAGGCGGTGGCGGTGGGCCAGGCGCTACAGGCCGCTGGGTTGATTTATCACGTGGCACGAGAGCAGCCTTTTAGCGATGAAATGCTATTTTTTCGAGTGGCGCAGATTCCGGCAAACTGGAACTTGGAGCGTTTTTATTCACTGATCCGCAGCGAGGCCGGCTTTGCTGTGGCTGATCGCGCCTACCTTGGCACGCGCTATACGCGATGTTTTGTTGGCGCTGATGCCGTTGAATGGATTCAGGCGCAAGGCCACACCCTCAACGAGGCGATGAGCATGGGACAGCGTTTGCTCGATCTGTCAATGGTTCATCACGTTACCGACGAGCATTCGTTCAAAAACGAAAAACTGTATTACCGCTTCTATCGGGATGAGTAGGGGACGCCTTCTTTGCTTCATGAGGGCGGGTCTGGGCGCTACCGCACCGCCGAATTCAAAGTCACAATCGGTAGCATCACCGCCAACACTAACACCAGCACTACGCCACCGAGCACGATAATCATCACCGGCTCCACCAGCGTGGCAAACCACTGCAGACGGCGCTCAAGGCTTTGCCGTTTAAGGTGCGCCGCCTTAGCGAAGGCAGCGGCAACGCCGCCAACCGCCTCGCCCTGACGCACGAGTTCGAGCGACATGCCGTCGACAGCTTGGGTGTCAGCAAACGCGCTGCCAACGCTTGCGCCTTGCTCCAGCAATTGCCGCGCTGCATTAAGTCGGCTGGCGTTGTTTGGGAAGCGCGCTGTCAATGCAGCCGCAGTCATCGCGCGTGGCAGGGGAACCGCACTCTCGGCGAGCATGGCCAGTGTGGTCAACACGCGCACCTCGTCCGCGCTTTGCGCAAGCGGGCCAATCAGCGGCAGGCGTTGTAACAGAGCCAAGCCACGAGTGCGCAGGGGGCCGCGCAGCGACCACAGCGCGACCACAAGTGCTGCGATCAGCGCGACGAAAATCCAAAACCCGTAGCCACGCAAGAATGTCGCCACAGCGAGCAGTGTGCGTGTCAGCCACGGCAGTGCCTGCTTGGTTTGTGAGAACGCAGCCACGATTTGCGGCATCACAAACACCAACAGCGCGAGGATCACACCGAGCGCCACGACCCCGACCAACGCCGGATACACCAGCGCGCCAACGAGCTTGCCGCGTAGCGCGTCGCGCTCCTCAAAATAATCGGCCAGTCGCGACAACACCCGAGCTAAATCGCCCGCCTCAGCACCGGCTACAACCACTTGACGCTCGACAGTAGGCAACAATTTGGGGGCACGGTTAAACGCATTTGCGAGCGCTTCGCCTTGGTTCAAGGCGGTGTTTACGGCGTTGAGTTCGTCGCTTATTGCTTTGACACCAGAGTGCATCGCCACTGACGCCAGCGCATTGGGTAGCGTGACGCCGCCATCGATCAAGCCTGACAGTTGACGCACCGCCAAGGCGCGATCAGCAGCGTTGATGCGCCGCGAGTTTGCTTTGATTTGCACCTCAACTAGTGCCGATAGCGCAAGCACGGTTAAGCCGCGTGCGGCAAGCGCCTTCAGCGCGCTGCGTTCGTCGGCGGCACTAATGTCGCCCCGCTCTCGGGCGCCAGCGGCGTTGATGGCTTCAAAAGCGAAACGCATGCGATCCAAAAAAGTGTCGCAGGTCGACCAATGCCATCGTTTTTCGCCGCGTTGGAAAGCGTTTCGATGAACTGCCAACTTGCTTAGGGCGGGCACCCCGTGCGCACCGGGCCATGGCGTTGACGATGAAAGCGGATTGAAGAGGATTTGGTGGGCACGGGGTGCCCACCCTACGAGTACATCGCTCTAATTCCGTACGATTTTTGGCGCGTGAATGAGCAGAAATCATCACGCCGTCACCACCCGCAAAACCTCACTCAACGAGGTGGTGCCATCGGCCAAATAGCGTGCCGCATCGCTGGCAATGGCGGGCCAACCCTCCTCAGTCGCCAACGCCTCAAGTTGGGTGTCCGCCGCATGAGCATGAACCGCGCGAGCAATGTCCGCGGAGAGCGGCATCCAGCGATACAAACCAACGCGACCACGATAACCAGTGCCAGAACACGCGGCGCAGCCCGCAGCATCAAACAATGACTTTATACCGCCTTGAGGGATGGCGTGGTGACGTTCAAGTAAGCCTAACTCTTCGTTCGTAATCACACGTTGTGTTCGACATTCAACGCATAGTTTTCGCACCAGTCGTTGAGCGAGCACACCGCGCAACGACGACGCCAACAGGTAAGGCTCTACACCCATGTCGGCAAGACGCGTAACCGCAGCGCCTGCCGTATTGGTATGCAACGATGCGAGTACCAAATGCCCAGTCAGGCTTGCCTGAATGGCGATCTCAGCGGTTTCACGATCTCGAATTTCACCAACGATGATGACATCAGGATCGTGGCGCAAAATGGAGCGTAGCGCGCGGGCAAACGTCAGTTCAATGCGCGGATTAACCTGCGTTTGCGCGACTCGATCAAGCGCATATTCCACCGGGTCTTCAACGCTCACCACGTTCAAGCGCTCGCGATCAAGTTCGGTGACCGCGGCGTACAGCGTGGTAGTTTTTCCTGAGCCCGTCGGCCCAGTGACCAACACCAAGCCATGGGGCAGCCGCACCGCGCCGCGTAGCGCCTCCAGCGCTGCCGTCTGAAATCCGAGGGCGGCCAGATTGAGTCGTGCCGCGCTGGTGTCGAGCAAACGCAGCACCACGCGCTCGCCGTGCTGCGTGGCAAGTGTGGCGACACGAACGTCAACCCGGTGTCCGGCAATCGTGACTTGCAACCGCCCGTCTTGCGGCAGGCGGCGCTCGGCAATATCCAGAATGGCCATCACCTTGCAACGCGCGACCAAGGCGGCGTGCGTCGCGCCGTCTGTGTCGCGTGCATCCTTGAGAATGCCGTCAACGCGAAACCGCACGCGCCCGCCCTGCTCTGTCGCGTCAAGGTGAATGTCCGACGCGCCGCGCGCTAGCGCTTCACGCAGCAACTCGGAGACGATGCGAACAGCGGGCGAATCGGTATCGTTGGCAAGCGACGAAAGCAGATCTGCCTGGCTCGCTTTCGCGTCGTTTGGCAACGCGGCCGTGCTGACCGCCGCATCTTGCATGACCGAGTGGGTAGCATAAGTTTGCGTGACGACCTCACGAAAACGCTCGGCGCTTACCGATTGCGTGCGTAGCGGTTTGCCCAGCCGTTGCCTTGCTGCAGACAGCGCAGCGACGGTCATGTGCGGTGCCGTCGCCACCGTGATCGCACTGCCCTCGTCCGCTATCGGCACAATGCCGAATTCTTGCGCGAATTCAAACGGGAGCAGCTGCGTGAGGGACATTTTTTTAGGCGTGATACGAACGTGATGGGCTCGGAAAAAACAGCCCGATTGTTACTCTGCGTTATTTGCGAATCTCAGCCGGTACAACGCTCGATGGCGTCATCGGCAAACCGGGGTTGGTCATCTCTGGCAGCATAAACCGCGACTCGGGGTTGACCGTTTGCTGTTCAAGCCCAAGCACCCGATAGCGCTCGTTCGATAGCGTGCTTGCCTGAGACGCGTTGCGCAGCACGGTGGGGCGCAGAAAAATCATCAGGTTGGTTTTGCTGCGTTTGCGCGTGTCGTACCTAAAAAGCTGCCCGAGCCCCGGTACATCGCCGAGCAATGGCACCTTCTCCTGATCGTTGGTAAAGCCTTCTTGCAATAAGCCACCGAGCACGACGATCTGACCGTCATCGGCGAGCACCGACGTTTCGAGCACCCGCTTGTTGAAGGTGGATAGACCCGCCGCATCCACACCACTGGTGGTCGATGGCGCAACACTCGATACCTCCTGATACAACTGCAAGCGGATCGAGCCGCCCTCAGTAATCATCGGTTTCACGCGCAAAATCAGCCCAACATCTTTACGGTCGAAGGTGGCAAAAGGCGTTACCGATGAATTTGTGCCAGTCGAGTTTGCATACTGGCCCGTCAACACCGGCACCGTTTGTCCGCCCGAGAATCGAGCTTCTTCATTGTCCAGTGCCAGCAGTGTGGGCATCGACAAAATATTGGCCGACACATCGCTTTGCAGCGCTCGGGCCAACAGGCCCAAGTTCAGATACTGCTTGCCTGCGATGGTGATCGCGCCGCGCAGTAGGCCAAAGCTCAGGCCTTGCCCGACCGCAGTGGGGTTGTTGGCCACCCCCAAAATGTTGTTGGTGGGATTTGATGATGCACCCCCAAAGTTGGTGCCGCCGAACCCCTGCGTTCCGCTACGACTAAGCCCATCTAGACCTTGCCATTGAATGCCGAACTCAGCGGCACGATCAGCTTGAACCTCGACGATCAATGCCTCCACAAATACTTGCGCTCGACGTACATCAAGCTGCTCAATCACCGCGCGCAGATTGTTGTAGGTGGCGGCAGGCGCCGAAATCACCAAGGCGTTTATCGAGCTGTCGGCATAGACCGTTGCGCCCCCTGCTGTGAAAGCCGAGTTATTGTTGGCGCTGACTTGCGGCAGGCTGCCCAACGCGGATTGTCCGGCGCTGCCGGTGAGCGCTGCCGTGACAGCCGCTAGAGGCGATGCACCGCTTGGCGGCTGTGCGCTGGTCGTCGGAAGCAGCGACGATAACGGCGAGGTGGTTGCGCTCGAACCGCCGCCGCCATCCGCGCCTAGTACTCGGCGCAATGTCTGCGCAATTTGCGATGCGTCTGCGTGTTTCAGGTAGATGATACGAATGTTGCCGGGAGCTGCCGTCGGCCGGTCAAGCTCTTGCACTAGGCTTCGCACCCGCGACAATCGCGCGCCATCTTCGCTGCGAATGATGATGGCATTGCTGCGTTGATCGGCGGTGATGAGCAATCGATCACGCGCTTCGGCGCTTGCCGACGGTTCGGCAAACACGCGATTCAACGTCGACACCACATCCAACGCATTAGCGTGGTTTAGCGTGATCAGCTCGGGGGCTGCAACACTCGGGATATCGAGCCTTGCGATCACCGCCTGAATTTTGGCGATGTTGTCGCTGTAGTCGGTGATGATGATGGCGTTACCTGGTGGGTATACCGTCAACGCGTTAGCCGCAGCCACCAGCGGTCGCACGGCATTGATGACTTGCGACGCGCTTTGATGCGCCAGCGGAATCACCTTTGTAATTACCGCTCCAGCGCTCCCGCCCGTCAGTGGTGTCGGCAGGGCTTTGGCGTCTACCTCGGGCACCACACGAACCACACCGCCTGGGCCTTCAACCGCCGCAAACCCCGCCATACGCAAAGCGGAGAGAAAGGTGGGGTAGGCCAACCCCGGCGCAATGCCCTTGGCGGACTGAATATTGATCTTGCCTTTAACCCGCGGATCAAGAACAAACGTCCTGCCCGTGAGTTCACCCACGGCTTTGGCAACCACATCAATGTCGGCATCGACGAAATTCAAGGTAACTGGGGTAGCAGGTGCAGCGGGTGCACTCGATGTTTGGGCATCGGCAGTGTTCACCAATAAGGCCACACTCAGCGCCAAAACCAGTGGCCGCAAGGCAGAAAAAAAAGGTGTACGAGACGAATTCATCGACGCAGTTTAGCATCGCAGTACGACACAAATGGCGCTTGATTGCCACTCAGTCGCAGGCTAAATCACCCGGCGTTCAAGCGAAAGCGCTGCACCTGCTTGTCGTATTCTTTTTCTACGTCTTTGGTGATCTCGGCACCGTCAAAGCGAATCACCCGCCCACCGGTGGCCCGACAGGCGTCGCGCTCGTACTGACACGGCCCCATTGCTGGGAAGCGCGTGCAAATTCGGCCCGAATTCTCGGGGAACACAATCGCCGCCCGCGTCTCCGAGCCGGTCTTGCCCTTGATGCACTCATATCGCGTCGTGCCCGACGGCGTGACGGAGGGGTTGGTGGCGATTTGGGCGGCAGACATTTGCCCGCGCGATGGCGCGACCGCACCACCGGCCGAGCCCACGCTGTTCGGAGCGGGGTCTTTGGGTGGAATCGCAGGCATTGCCGACTGCGTCGGTGGGGCAGGCCGCGGCATCGTTTGCACTGGCGACGGGGTGGGCACCGCCGTCACGGGCTTCGGATGCAGCATCGCCGGATCTTCGACCGGAACGGTGGGCACCTGCTGGCAAGAAGCGAGCAACATGGCGGTCAAGCAAAATAAAACTGAACAATAAAAGCGTTGCATGGCGAGCCGATCAGGCAGAAGGAATGAAGTTGTTGTCACCCTGATGTTTCCGTTCAAATTTGAGAAAGTTGTAGTAACCGCAGGTCGTGCCATTCGGGTAGTCGCGGCAAACCGCAGGGCGTCCCTCATAAATTGTGCAACGGCGCTCCTTCTGATCGAAGAACATACACATGGATTTGTACACCGTGTCTTTGCGGTGACGGAGCACGCGCATCGATTCGCCTTCGTGCTCAACCTGCTTGGTAAATTTTTCACGGGCAACATCCACTGAGACGCCGTGATGCTTGGCCAGCCGCGTTACGTCCGCAGGTTTGGTTTCGATGTAGTCATAGCTACAGCAGTATCCTGGGCATTTGGCGCAGTCGTAGGTGTTTTTGGTTGCCATGGTGGTGTTTTCAAATTATTCGGCACGGATAATAAAGGAGTGTTGCCATATCTTCACGCTGATCCGCTCATGACATCGCTCGCACTAGGGTGTGTGCGCCTGTGCAGCGCTGCTAGCGTAGCCTGAGGGTCGATGAGACGCGCGGCGGGGCATTCAGACCCGGGCAGCATCCCGCAGCTGAACACTTGGCACGGTGGTAGGCTTCTACAACACCACGCGGATACACTCACCGCCGAAACGGTTTTTGCCGCTTGCGTTTGGAGGGACGTTTGAGGTGAAGCGAATCGATGCGCCAGCATATGCATGTGCCGCCCTAGGAGCCGAGCCCGTACTGCGAGGATCGGCCCTCGTGTCGTCATGCAAGCGAATACACCTGCCGTCGATAAGCGCCGCGATGTCAATCACACTGGCCACGCGAATCAGCCTTAATAGATTCGACTAATCAGTCAATGAAAGGGTGACAGGATCAATTTGAACTTGCTTAAATTCTTGTCGTCACGTGCGCTGCAAATTAGCCTGCTCACGTGCATGGCATCGCCCGTTGCCGCTTGGCAGATTTCATCGCGAGAGCTGGTCGATATGCAATTTGCAGCGGATGATTCATTAACGGTGCTGGTCAGCGCGCCGGGTGCGCCGGAGCCTGGAATTTACCGCTGGTTGCAGCACGCGCAAGAGCCGTCGCTATTGTGCAAAGTTTTATCCCCTGCATCGTTCTCGTTTGATCGCAAAACCATCATTGAGCGGGTCGCAGGGCAGCCCACGAGGTTGCACCTTTATGATCCGTCTACCTGCCATACACGCGCGCTGATTGCCATTGAAGCTAAGGTGATTGATGTCGACGTGCGCGGCCACTTCATCGCTGTGGCGGTGCGCTTGGAAGACCTGTCGACCGAACTGCGCGTGTACAACTTCAACGGGCAGCAACTGGGGCGCACACCGATTGGACGCAACGTGGAAATGGGCTTCGCGCCCGATGGTCGCAGCGTGGTGAACTTTGATCTGAGTGATGGGGGCAGCGCCATGTGGAACGTGCCCAAGCTTTCACACCAAACATTGCCCGCATGGTTTGCCGTTGGCGAAACAACCTTTGTGCCGGGCTCGTTGCTGGTGAAGCGATATGTCAATGGTGCGCTGATGGTCGCGCTGTGGCCGAGCGGAACCAGAGCGTACTCCATCCCCTCGTCCCGATCTGCGCGCCTACGGCAACTTTCCGTGACGGGGCGCTTCGGTTTGTTGCACTCGCTTGATGACGCGGGCGAGTCGCTCGAATGGCTGGATTTGAGCACCAAAAAACGTGCGCATCTCGCTTCCGGCAGCGTCGACAACGCCGCGATCAATCGCAGCGGAAATTTGGCTGCGTGGGCACTACGCAGTGCCGCGACCAGACAACTAGTTCAGATTTATGTCGCGCCCGTGAGTAGCGCCGCTGCCACTGGTCATTGAGATAAATCGGGCATACACTGAGGTGCCTTCGCTGTTTTTATAGTCGTACCCAGTTAGCTCGGCGCAGGCGGGCGTTCTTGTGGGCCGCTATCGCACTTAGCCTGCGCTTTTCGATTAACGAGCAACAGACATTTTTCAACCGGGAGATACAGAATGGATATCGCAAAAATAATTGAGCGAGCTAAGGGCATCGTGCTTTCGCCTAAAACAGAGTGGGACAAGATCGCCGCTGAGACGACAGACGTGAAGTCGTTGTATGTGAATTACGCCATGATTCTGGCGGCAATTCCGGCAGTGTGCGGTTTGATTGGCTCCACGCTGATTGGTGTCTCACTGCCTATCGTTGGCACGATTCGCACACCGATTGCCGCAGCACTAGTGCAACTGGTGCTGACCTACGTGCTCGGTTTGGCAATCATTTATGCCGTGTCTTTAATTGTTAACGCGTTAGCCCCCACTTTCGATGGCCAAAAAGACCCCGTACAGGCGCTTAAACTCGTCGTTTACTCGTCCACGCCGGTCTGGCTTGCGGGCGTGTTTTCTCTAGTGCCAATGCTGGGTGTGCTCGGCGTTGTCGCAGGCCTTTATGGACTCTACCTGCTCTATATTGGCCTCACACCGTTGATGAAAAATCCGCAAGACAAATCGATTGGGTACACCGCACTCATCATCATCAGCTACATCGTGATGGCGATCGTGATGGGTGTGGTCGTAGCCACGGTGGCCGGAACGGGTGCGGCGATGCGGGGTCGGTTCTAAAGGTTGTTTGATTCGCCACACAGCGCGGCAACAATAACGAAAAAAAGGCCGCAAACGCGGCCTTTTTCGTAGTCCATCCTAGCAATCGCTACTCAGTCAACGGCGGGGGTAACTGATACCCCTCGGGCGGCGCGTAGGCCGCATTGCCGTACAGCCGATCCCTTCGAGACACCGCCCTGCCGTAGTGCAAATAACGTTCAAGCTCGTTCAGGGCGCGCTTGTAAACGTCCCGTTTGAACTCTATTACGCCGTCGAGATCGACCCAAAACTCATTCCACCGCCACGCATCAAACTCAGGCTTGGCATCGGCGCGCAAATTCAAATCGCTATCGCGACCGACTAAGCGCAGCAGATACCAAATCTGCTTTTGACCGCGGTAGTTTCCGCGCCACTCCCGTTTAACCCACGTTGATGGCACCTCATAGCGCAACCAATCGCGAGTACGTCCGAGTATTTCTACATGTTCCGACCGTAGCCCAACCTCTTCATGGAGCTCGCGATACATGGCTTCTTCTGGGCTTTCGCCGGGATTAATCCCGCCCTGCGGGAATTGCCAAGAATGTTCACGTATCCGTTTTCCCCAAAAAACCTGGTTTTTGTGATTTGCAATCACAATGGCGACGTTCGGCCTAAAGCCGTCTTTGTCCAACATACGCCATCCAACATATCTATTTGCCGCGATTTTCACACACGTTGACTCGTAGCGCTACACCCTCAGCACTGAGGCTGCTTTCGGCGTTAAATTTTGATTCACCGTTTTGGACGGCAATCAGCGCGCAAATGAAAATCCATGCGGGCTCCGTTTGGCGGCGCCGCTCGCGAGGGACGCGATGCAAAATCCGTTCTGTCACTCATTTTGAATACCTGCTTTCTGCCGAAACGGACGCTAGCTGCCATGCCATTGTTTAAGCAGTGCGGTTAACTGTCATGAAGTTATTCCATTTCTAATTCAATACGATACGTTGTTGCTCGCCCTTGCCGTGCTCACGCACTGTCTGCGTCGTCGCGCCTAGTCTCCTATTGAATTAGAAATGGAATTAGGGCGACACTAAGGATGATGAAACGTAACTGCGATGAGCTTTCAGAACGGTGGAGACGCGCGCTTGGCTGCGCCGGGTGCATTGAGCGACGCCAAGTGGTCGCCTACAGGCCAGCAGTATTACGTTGGGAGAGGTATCCGCTAATCAGGGCGATCTGTTTTCAACTGCCGCGTTTGCGTTTTGCACCTGATCGCTCCGATGACTAACATTTCAAGGCGATAGCTTTTGCGCAAATAGCGCTGTCCCTATGGGGCTAAGGCGCTATTTTGAATATTCTCGATATTTTCTTTTTTTGCGGTTTAAGCCTTATAGAATAACTCTTTCAGACAAAAGCTGCTGGCATTTTAGGTTGCCCTGCTTCGCGCCCATCGAGCCATCGTTAACATCAGCGCATGCAGCAAGAATCCGCTATGAAATCCGCTTTCACACGCTACCGACCGCAGCTCACTGCGAGCGCCCGGCCCGCCACATTTGATGTTGCAACAGTTGACGAACACGCAGCGCCCGGAATAGCAGCTATTGCTGGCGAACATCCACTGACCATTTACGTCGACAAGCGCGAAATCCTCACGCTGATGACTCTGGGCGCGGCACCCGAAGCGCTGGTTCTCGGCTATCTGCGCAATCAACGGCTGGTGGAATCGCTCGACGAAATTGTGGCGGTGCAGGTGGATTGGGAGGTCAATGCGGCCTCGGTCTACACCAAGAACGGGTTGATCGATCTCGACGAAAAAATGGCGCACCGCACGAAAACAACGGGTTGCGGCAGTGGCACGGTGTTCGGCGATTTGATGGCGAATATTGCGGATGTGCAATTGCCGCTTACTGGTCGTCTGAAGCAGAGCACGCTTTACGCGCTTGCAGAGCTTATTCGCAAATACGAAACCATCTACAAGCAGGCGGGTGCGGTGCATGGTTGCGCGCTGGCGTCAAACGGTGAATCGGGCAGCGAACTGCTGTATTTTGTCGAAGACGTTGGTCGTCACAACGCGGTCGATGCGATTGCCGGGATGATGTGGCTTGACGGCGTTGACGGTGGTGACAAAATTTTTTATACGACTGGCAGGCTCACCAGCGAAATGGTGATCAAGGCCGCGCAAATGGGCGTGCCGTTTCTGGTGTCGCGCTCTGGCCTCACTCAGATGGGCTACGAGATCGCCCAACAAGTGGGCATGACCATGATCGGCCGCGCGGTGAACAAACACTTTTTGTTGTTCAATGATGTGGGGCGGTTTGTGTTCGACGCAGCTATCGTCAAGGCCTCGCCATGAACGGCGTCACCGGTCTCGTCCTCGCAGGCGGCATGGGTCGCCGCATGGATTCACGAGACAAAGGCCTCGTCGACTTTCGCGGCAAGCCGATGGTGGCGCACGTCATTGAGCGCCTCGCGCCGCAGGTGGATGCGCTGCTTATCAACGCCAACCGCAGTTTGGGTGTTTACGAGACGTTCGGCCATCCGGTCATCAGCGACGAGGTTGGCGGGTACGCCGGGCCTCTGGCAGGCCTGCACGCGGGCTTAAAAGGCTGCGCCACGCCATTCATCGTCACTGTGCCTTGCGACGCTCCGTTTCTGCCTGCCGATCTCGTGGCGCGGCTCTATGGCGCGTTGCAGGAAAACATCGCGGAACTCGCCGTTGCCAAAACTGGTAGTCAGTCGCAACCCGTCTTTGCGCTTTATAGCGCGACGCTGCTGCAGAGTCTCACTCAATTTCTCGAATCCGGTGGTCGAAAAATTGACGCGTGGTACTCAACCCATCGCGTAGTCGAGGTGCAGTTTGCAGATGAATCTGAGTTCGCCAATATCAACACCATTGCCGAGTTGCAGGCACTGCAATAACGTTCACGTTGCGACGGGCCACTGCGGTATGAATAGGCGGTGGCTCGCAAAAAACTCACCTACATCCTGCGTCCGACGTTGCCACGTCGCGCGGTAGTGTGGTTCCCGTCGTTTACCAATCAGGTGGTGATTGACCGCTTTCGTGGCACTCACGACCCACTGGCGCAGGCGCTGCCGCCACACGTGACCCTGGTGTTCCCGTTCCATTCTCGGCTCACGCTCGACCAACTGGCCGCCCACGCGCAAAAGGTGCTGCGCGCGTGGCCCTGCTTTCCGGTGGTAATGCACGGCTTCTGGTCGGCACAAAACGAATTTATCGGCGTCGGATCACACGTCGGCACCGACGCGATGATTGAAATGCATGACCGGCTGTATCGCGGCCCGCTGGCTGAATTTTTGCGCCCCGAGTTTGATTTTTTACCGCACATCACGCTGGCCAAAGCGCTGCAACCCAACCAGTTCGATTCCCTGAGTCGCGCCGCCGCCATCGTGACTCGGGAAACTTTCCGCGACCTGATGCGCAATGTCACCATCATCCGCGAAGAAACAGAAAACGAATGGATGCGTGAACGAGAAATTTTTTTGCAACATTAATGAATACACATCAAGCTAGTGTCGTGTCATGCCTGAAATGACGCATCTCGCTTGCCCTCGCCGTGCATGGCGTCGTTGCAAACCTTGCACATGCCCCGGCATGAGCTGCGATTTGCGCCTAGCCCTGCCCACCGATGGCGGCGCGATATTGCGCCATTTCAAACGTGACACGACACTAGGCGCACAATCGAAGCGAATAGAGGAAAAATGATGAATAGCCAAAGTACCATCCCCCTCACAAATGTCATGAAGCTTGGTGGCCTGTTCTTGGCGCTGCTGCCGCTCACGGCTACGTACGCGGAAGACCCGCCATTCGCCAATTTCAAATTCACCGTCGGTGCCTATAAATTAAGCGCTAACGGTACTGGCATTGATGCCAACGTACGTCACAGCTCCGACTACGGCAACGCGTGGATCGGCTACTTCCGGGCACCGAAACTCGACGCCAATCAATGGCGCGGCGGGTGGGACAAAACGTTTGGTGAAACGGTGCGCATTCAGCCGTCTATTCAGGTGGCTTCAGGTGGATTTGTTGGTGGCAGCATCAACATTGAAACCGGCGACACGTGGTTCGCTGGCGCGGGCTTTGGCCGCACCAATCTGCGCCCTTATTTCAATCTGAACTTTGACCCGAACGATTCATGGATGTTGTCCGGCGGCTATCGCGCCGAGAGCGGCCAAAGCATAGGCGCGAGCTACGTTCGCGACAATCGCGAGAACCCGGATCAGCAACACTTTCACCTGACTTCCCGCA
The DNA here is from genome assembly GCA_031409935.1 of Burkholderiales bacterium. Classification (GTDB taxonomy): domain Bacteria; phylum Pseudomonadota; class Gammaproteobacteria; order Burkholderiales; family Casimicrobiaceae; genus Casimicrobium. The sequence continues at coordinate 47,003 of JANNYE010000007.1, forward strand.
CGCCGCTACAGGGCAAAGAACGTTTGACGCTGGACCTACTCTACAAACGCGGCCTCGTTGATGGCCAGCGTATTGCGAAAGTGGGCGGCACCGTCACCTACGACTGGCCGCGATACTTCGTCCGGCTGGCGTTTGATCCCAACACCAATTTCACGACCGACAACGTCTGGCGCATAAGCGTCGGAACGAAGTTTTAAGCGCGGACGTTTCGCTGGCTCGTGTAGGAGCGGCGCAAGCCGCGATAAGGCTCTCGCGCCGCGGCTATCGCGCCTTGCGCCGCTCCTAGCGTGCATCGAACTTCACTCCGTAAATTTTTTCGCTGCACTCCCAGAAAACCGACCCAGGTTTTTAGCCTAAATTCCTCACTTATTCCATTTCTAAATCAATACGATACGTCGTTGCTCCTCCTTGCCGTGCTAACGCACTGTCTGCGTCGTCGCGCCTAGTCTCCCATTGATTTAGAAACGGAATTACCCACCAAAAACCGCCGCTGGGACGGCGATTGGTTTGGCCTTCAGGGCGAGAATCTGACGCACGATTTCATCGGCGATGACGGGCCATCGTTGGCTGGGGCGCAACTGCGCCGTAGTTGTTTTGAGACGTTGAAGCAGTGCATGCACATTGCTGAGCATCTCGATGGCACGTGCCTTGGCTTTATTGATGCACGTAATCAAGTCGTGACGCTGACAGCGGCGGGCTGTGCGTATCGCTCGATGGGTTGCGAGCTGGTTAGTTAAGCCACCGCGCTACTCAGTCCGATTTGACCACCAGCTCGAAGTGTTCGACCACGGGCGGTTGCGCAAAGAATGGCCCAACAATCGCACGCCACTCGGCAAACAGCGGGCCGCCGCGAAAGGCCACGGTGTGATCTTCCAGGGTGTTCCAATAAATCATCAGCAAATAGCGCTCGGGGGATTCGACGCCCTTGTTCACTTTGTAACCTCGAAAGCCCTGCGCCTTGCCAATCACGGTTTCAACGCCGCGCTGAATCGCTGCGTCAAATTCGGCATTTTTACCGACCGGAATGCGTATGTCTGCGACTTCTAGGATCATGTGTTTCTCGCTTTGAGGGGTTTCGTAAACGGGTTGGTGCGATGACGAGCGGTGGTGGGTGGGTGGCAAATTGTATGCCGATAAAATCCATCAGCTTTACTCGAAACTGCATATTTCTATTGGTCTTAGGCGATGAAAACGCACTTGTCGACTTATGATAATTTAGAGGCGCAGCCCAATATATCCGTTGACTTCCTAGTCAAGCTGTATGCTCAAACGCTTGATAATTCCGCCCCATTTCTTCATGTCGGCGTCGAGCATGGCTTTAAACGCGGCGGACGTTCCGCCGCCGGGGGCCATGCCTGCGGCGACGAGTCGGTCGCGGATGGCGGGCTCATTGAGCACCGCGTTCACATCGGCGTTGATTTTGGCGACGACGTCAGCGGGCATCGAAGACGGTCCGAATAGGCCGTTCCATGCAACTGCCTCGAAGTTCTTCACGCCGCCCTCCGCAATGCTCGGCAAATCTTTGAGCGAATCAAAACGTCCGGCGCTGGTCACCGCGATCTGTCGAATCTTGCCGCTTTGCACATGCGGTGCGATGCCTGAGGCGACGGCAAACAGCAGTTGTGTGTCGCCATTGGCGGTGGACAGCGCGGCGGGCGGCGAGCCGTTGAACGGAATGTGCTGCGCCTCGAATCCGGCTTCGGTTTTGAATAATTCCATCGCGAGATGCGACGACGAGCCGTTGCCCACGCTCGCATACGAGAGTTTGCCGGGATTGGCCTTGCCATAAGCGACCAGTTCAGCCACGGTGCTCACCGGCATTGCTGCGTTAATGGCAAGCACGTTCGGCTGCGTGGTGGTCACTACGATGGGCACCAAGTCTTTCAACGTGTCATACGGCATTTTTTTGTACATGAACGGGCCGTACGCCGTAGGACCGGGGAAACCGATTACCAGCGTATGGTTGTCAGTTGATTTGGCGGCAATGTCCACGCCAATCATGCCGCCCGCACCCGGCTTCGGGTCGACCACCACGGCCTGCCCCCATTTGTCTTTGAGTTTGTCGCCAAGCACGCGCGCAACGAAGTCGAGCGACGAGCCAGCAGGGGCGGGAATGACGACGCGAACGGGCTTCGTCGGCCAATTCTGCGCGAGGGTGAGCGAGGTGACTAAGGTGGCTACGAGGGCGGCGGCGATGTGGCGGGTTTTCATGGCGGATGAGGCGTGAGCAGGTTGGCTGGCGATATTGAGATTATCGGCGACAGCGGCGGGCGCCGAGTTTCGTTTATCGCAGGGCATTGCTGCCTGTAGGAGCGGCTTGCCGCGATGATCTGGCCGACGCGACTATTTTTCGCAGCTCTTCGTCTGTGCTCAGGAGAGCCCCGCGCCGCTCCAGCAAAATTCGCGCGCGATTTCTGAACGCGCATTGTCATCATCGGATTGGTGAATAACTAGTTAAAAACCGCTTGGTACAAAAAGCCCTCGCGCTCCCGCGCGATAGGCACTAAAAATATCGCGAACTCTCCCATGCTGCTGTGGCGCATCGAGTAGGTTCGCTGCGGAAACAGTAACGCTGCGCCGTTTCTAAACAGCAGAGAAAACGGTGCCCGCTTCGCCTCGTATTTAGGCGGCGGCAGCGGGCGGGCCTCCACCAGCACAAAGTCCACATTGCCATCCTTGATGGCTGCGGTGAAGGTCGTGTTCAAGCAGCCTGCAAATTCTTCGAGTGAGTAATTTCATTGTGGCAATTTGCGATTGAAAAAAGCCCGGACGCTACACAGTCCGGGCTTTTTTACTGGGTGAAAAAATACGTCCTTTTGTCGGCGGCTCGACTCCCTCCCCCAGCGGGGGACGGCGGGGGTGGGGGTAAGTGCTTGGCGGAGGCAACTTGGATCTGGCGGAAATTCCCTCACCCCAACCCCCGGCCAGCGCCCGGGCAGGCTCTCCTCCCCCGGGGAGTGGGGGCCTGCCGAACCGGTCATATTTCGTTGACTGAGTAAAAAGTGCTGCGGTTATCGGGTGCGCGCAGACATTTTGCACCGCGCGCGCCCGAACTGTTTACCTAGTTGTCGCCTCGCGACGATCTGCGGTCATGCGCTGGCGGCCAAGGCCACCATAACCGATTCCGAACATAGCCAACAACATCAGCAGCAGCGCGACGCTAGACAGCGTTGGCACCGGAACCGGTGGCGGTACGCCTACGCCGCCTTGATCCACAATCGTGCCGTTCGCGGACAGATCATCGTCGCCCAGACCACCATCAGTGATGGCAAACGAGATGCTGTTTTGTCCCACGGCTGACGGGATCAGATACCAGTGCGGAGCGGTGTTAGTCGACGTTGGGCCGTATTTCCAGTACTGAGCGCTGACATCTACTGGGCCGGGGAAGGCAACGGTCATGTTGATCGTCGAGCCCGGTGTGCAGCCGGTCGTGGAGAAGTCAAACAATCCGAACGGGAAGGCCACGCCAGCCGGTGCGGTGCCCGCAGGTGGGCTGGCCGCATCGCCGGTCAACGGGATGAACCGAGGCCCAACAAACGCGCACGTCTCGCCACCGCCGGTAAAGCTCGCAGCGATGTTGCCTGCGCTCGTCGGCGAGCTGCCGGTGTACGTCCTGAACGTCGGCGTCACCGTCGCTATCGCCGACGCGGCACCACTGCCGACGGCGTTGGTCGCGACTACCGAGCAGCTGAACGTAGTGCCTGTGGTGAGACCGGTGACCACCAGCGGCGAGGCAGCGCCCGTCGCGGACAAGGCTCCCGGTGTGCAGCTTGCCGTGTAGCTGGTGATCGCCGCGCCGCCATTGAAGGCAGGCGCAGTGAACGCGATACTCACTTGGCTGGCACCTGCGACGGTTGCGCCGATGGTCGGCGCGCCGGGTACGGTTGCGTTCACCACGATGGTCGCTGCGGCCGACGCACTGTTGAAGTGCGCGTTGCCTGCCTGCGTGGCCGTCAATGCGCAGCTGCCTGTGCCCACGATGGTGAGCGTGCTGCCCGCCACCGTACACACCAGCGGCGTGGTGGTGGCGAAGGTGAATGCCGTCAATCCGCTGCTCGCTGTGGCCGTGAGGGAGATGGGGCTTACACCGAAGTTGACCGGCGTTGCTGGGGCAAAGCTTACCGTTTGCGCGGTCGCGTTGACAACGATGGTCGCATTGGCCGTGGCGCTGCTGAAGTTTGCGTTGCCTGCTTGCGTGGCCGTGAGTGCGCAGCTGCCAGAGCCCACGATGGTCAATGTGCTGCCTGCCACCGTACACACCGATGGCGTGGTGCTGGCAAACGTGAACGCTGTCAAACCGCTTGAGGCGGTGGCCGTCAACGTGATCGGCGCAACCCCGAACACCACTGGCGTTGCGGGCGCAAACGTCACCGTTTGGTTCGCGGCACTCACCAAGATGGTTGCGGGTGCCGAGGCGCTGTTGAAGTTCGCGTTGCCCGCTTGCGTGGCCGTGAGTGCGCAGCTGCCAGAGCCCACGATGGTCAATGTGCTGCCCACCACCGTACACAGCAATGGCGTGGTGCTGGCAAACGTGAACGCTGTCAAACCGCTGGTGGCGGTTGCCGTCAGAGTGATCGGCGCGACACCGAAGACAACCGGTGTTGCTGGCGCAAACGTCACCGTCTGCGCAGCCGCACTCACCACCACCGTCGCATTGGCCGACGCGCTGTTGAAGTTCGCATTGCCTGCCTGTGTCGCGGAGAGTGTGCAGCTACCTGAACCCACGATGGTGAGCGTATTGCCCGCCACGGTACAGATGGTCGCCGCCGAGGTCGTCGCAAACGTGAACGCTGTCAAACCGCTGGTGGCGGTGGCCGCCAACGTGATTGGCGTGACACCGAAGACAACCGGTGTGGCTGGCGCAAACGTCACCGTCTGCGTGGCCGCATTCACCACGACGGTCGCATTAGCCGACGCCGTGTTGAAATTCGCGTTACCGGCTTGAGTGGCTGTCAACGCGCAGCTACCTGAACCCACGATGGTGAGCAGGTTGCCCGCCACGGTACAGATGGTCGGTGCCGACGTCGTCGCAAACGTGAACGCCGTCAAACCGCTGCTGGCGGTGGCCGTCAACGTGATTGGCGTGACACCGAAGACAACCGGTGTTGCGGGTGCAAACGTCACCGTTTGGCTCGCTGCGCTCACGACAACCGTCGCACTAGCCGAGGCGCTGTTGAAGTTTGCGTTACCGGCTTGCGTCGCTGTGAGCGCACAGCTGCCGGTGCCCACGATGGTCAAGGTGGCGACGTTGACCGTACACACCAATGGCGTGGTGCTGGCATACGTGAACGCCGTCAAACCGCTGGTGGCGGTGGCCGTCAGCGTGCTCGATGCGACACCGAAGACAACCGGTGTTGCGGCTGCGAAGGTCACGGTTTGGTTGGCGGCACTCACCACCACCGTCGCATTAGCCGACGCGCTGTTGAAGTTCGCGTTGCCCGCTTGCGTAGCGGTGAGCGCGCAGCTACCAGAACCCACGATGGTCAATGTGCTGCCTGCCACCGTACACACCAATGGCGTGGTGCTGGCGAAGGTGAACGCTGTCAAACCGCTGGTGGCGGTGGCCGTCAGCGTGCTCGATGCGACACCGAAGACAACCGGTGTTGCGGCTGCGAAGGTCACGGTTTGGTTGGCCGCGCTCACGACAACCGTCGCACTAGCCGAGGCGCTATTGAAGTTCGCGTTGCCTGCTTGCGTCGCTGTGAGCGCACAGCTGCCGCCACCGGTGATGGTGAGCGTTGCACCACTCACCGTACAGATGGTCGGTGCCGAGGTCGTCGCAAATGTGAACGCCGTCAAACCGCTGGTGGCTGTCGCCGTCAGCGTGCTCGATGCGACACCGAAGACAACCGGTGTTGAGGGCGCGAAGGTCACGGTTTGGTTGGCCGGGTTCACGGCGAAGGTCTGAGTTAACGTAGCGGCTGGGAGGAAGGCGGCGTTGCCTACTTGAGCTGCACTGATGGTGCACGAGCCCGTGCTTACGAAGGTCAACGCGCCGCCGCTGGAGATGTTGCAGACACCCGTGGTCGTGGAAGTAAACGTGGGCGTCAAACCCGAGGTGGATGTAGCCGCCAGCGTCGGGGTGGTGCCGAAGCTCTGCGCCGATGGCTGTGCGAACGTGATGGTTTGCGTGCCCTGCGGTGTAACCGATACGGTGCCAGATGCGGCGCTTAATCCCACCGCGTTGCGGGCCTTGACGGAGCAGGTGTAACTGGTGCCGTTGGTCAGGCTGGTGACGTTGATCGGCGATGCTGTGCCAGTGGCGGTGATACCACCCACGTTGCAGGTAACGGTGTAGTCGATGACGACGCTGCCGCCGTTTGAGCCTGGTGCGGTGAAGGCGATGCTGGCCGCGCCGCTACTGGGCGTAGCCGCTCCGATGGTCGGTGCGCCGGGGACTGTGGCGGCAACGACGGTGTATGTCACCGTAGGCGCCACAAAAAAATTGCAGCCTGGGCACGCCGGATCGGTGGTGCTGTCGTCAACGAGAATAGTGGGTGTAAACGTGCCCAGCGTGGTGGGTGTGCCGGTCAGTAGGCCGGTAGGCGACATCGTCGTGCCCGTCGGCAAGGTTCCGGAATTTAGCGAGAACGTGTAAGGAGCGATGCCGCCGGTGCCGACCAACTGAGCCGTTGGCGTAGCGTTTTGCGCGACGGTGAACGCGACCGTCTGGAGCGCAATGGTAGGCGCGGTTACCGTGCCGGAGTAGGATTTGACAACGAATGCGCCTAGGCTGTCCTGCGAGCGAATCGTGAAGTTGAACGCGGTACGCTGGGTTGGCGTGCCAGAGATCGAACCGCCCGACGTCAAGGTTAGACCCGCAGGCAGCGTGCCTGAGCTTAGCGAATAGGTGTACGACCCGGTACCACCCGTTGACGACAGTGTTTGCGAGAACGCCACGCCGACGGTTGGGCTGATGGATGCGGGTGACACTACGATCGACGAGGTCGGCGCGGTGATGGTGATGATGATGCGGATGTAGAGGTTGTCCGCATCCTCAATTTCAAAAAAATCGCTGGTGGCCGAATCGCCGTTGTGGGTGTAGGTTATCGATGAAAAAGTGGTGGAGCTAACAACAGTTTGCGCCAACAAGGGCGTTCCTGACGGCGCGTGTGCCGGACGCACCTCATTTGCAACCGTACGGTTGAGACCAGAGTAAGACGGAAGGCCAGTGCCAAATCCTAAACCGTTAAAGGGGGGGCCCTTGTACGGATCGCAGGTTGTGAGGTCGATGGTCACCGAACCGCCATTGGCCACAGTGGCACTGCGCGGCGTGCACGTCACCGAAGGGTGCCCCACCGGAATGTGCGTCGCCGATACCGCCGTTGAGAAGGTTAAACCCAAGCCAACCATCGTAGCGATGGCGACCCACACAAACACGCACCTGGCAAAGAAACTTTTCAACGTCTTTGTCGGGCAAAACGGCGAAACAGCGGCGGCTGCTTGGGGCGACCACATTGCGGCGATGAGCCGCAACGCCAGACGAACGGTGTGGGCGCAACTGCGCGATAGTTGCTGCAAACCGTAATCCATTATTCCTGTCCCCTGGTTGCTGACCGTCCGTCGGAGGTCGCCTGTTGAAACTACGAAGCGCGGCGCTTCAATTCAATTACGTCGTGACACACAAAGCGCTGCTAGCCAAATCAGACAAATCCTCTTTGTGCTCTCGGCATTAAAGCAGGATCGCCGACGCAGCGGAAGACCCGCAGAGAAAAATTTTCAGATTTATCTTTAATTGGCCCTTGTAATCACGACCAATGGCGGGCGGAATCATCGGCATAGACCGGAGCAATAGTGCGCCGCGTTCAATACCAAGAGGCGAGATTCGATGAGCGAGTTTTTCATTGGCCAGATCATGATGACAGGCTTTAACTTTGCGCCGAAATCTTGGGCGCTATGTAATGGACAGCTGCTGCCGATCAACCAGAATCAGGCGCTGTTCTCGCTGCTGGGCACGCAGTACGGCGGCAATGGCACTACCAATTTCGCGCTGCCCGATTTGCGAAGCCGCACGCCGATTGGCTACGCATCGTCGGTCGACCCCAGCTGGCAGCCGCCGTCCGTTCAGATCGGTCAGGTGTCCGGCGTCGAAAACGTCACGCTTTTGAGCACCAACCTGCCGAGTCACACCCACTCGGTGAATGGCGACTCTTTCTATGCAACCGATCTCACAGGGGCTACAGCAATCGCCATGTCGGCGGAGTCAACCTCATTGGCAGGTGGCAGCCAGCCGCACGAAAACTGCATGCCAACGCTTACGGTGCAGCACTGCATCGCGACAGAGGGCATTTTCCCGCCGCAAGCCTAAAACGACGACTCGAACATAAACCCACATTTCCGGCAACAGGCGGCAGTGGTCGCGTTGCATTTTCACAAGTCCGCGAAATATCGCACCGGAGAAACCAAGTCACGACACAACCTTTCATCGGCGAAATCCAGACGTTTGGATTCAATTTCAACCCGCGTGGCTGGGCATTCGCTAACGGTGCCACCCTGCCGATTCAACAGAACACCGCACTGTTCTCGCTGCTGGGTGTGACCTACGGCGGCAATGGACAGACAACATTTCATCTGCCGAATTTCGCCGGTCGAGGCGGGTGCGAGCAAGGCAATGGGCTTGGCCTGTCGCCACGATCGTTAGGCCAGACTTTCGGGGTGAATACGGTCACGCTAACCAGCAACCAGATACCGCAGCACAATCACGGCGTGAACTCGTTATTGCAGCCCGAGGCAACCAAACAGAGCGGCACACCCAGCGCCAATTCCGCGCTTGCCTCGCTCTCAGTGGGTACGCCAAAACCCTATATCGCGACGCCGATCAACACCTCATTCGCGTCCAATATGCTTGCCCCGAGCCACGGGGGGGATTGCCGCACGAGAACCAGCAACCTTGTCTCGGTGTGAATTTCTGCATCGCGTTGCAGGGGATCTTTCCGTCGTTCCCGTGACGTGACTAACGCCCCGTCACAGTCACCGCTACCGTTCCCACCCGCGCGCCACGATCACATGCAGGCCCCCGCCGCGCTCCGTGAGCGTGGGCTGGTGTTGCGCTGGGTGCGCGGCGGCAATTTGCCGTGGTTGCGCGATCTCTACGCGACTACCCGGGCCGATGAAATGGCGACGTTGCCTTGGTCAGCCGCGCAAAATCGGCAGTTCCTCGATCAGCAATTCGCCCTACAGCACGACCATTTTGTTCGCTACTACAGCGAGGCAGATTTTCTCGCGATCAGGCATTGTGACGGGCATCCGATCGGTCGCTACTACGTCGCTCGCGGCGACAGCTTCCATGTCGTCGATATTGCGCTCGCGCCTGCGTATTACCGGCAAGGTATTGGCGCGGCCTTGATCGAACACACGCTCGCGAAAGCCGCCGACACGCGGTGCGGCGTGCTGTTCCATGCGAACAAGTTCAACGACCGGGCAGTGAATCTCTATTCGCGTCTCGGGTTCGCCGTGAGCGGGGACGTCGGGTCGCATTGGCCAATGCGCTGGTCGCCGACCAAGTCCGGATAGCGTCAGCTCGCAGGTGGTGCGCCGCTAGCAGGCTGTCGGACTTGAAAGGCATCGGCTGCAAATTCACCGACCCGGCGCATATTCCGCCTGTTTTTTGGGCAATATCTCGACATCGCCACTGCAAAACAGTCAAAACTTGCGCTCGGGTGGGCGAATTTTGCCACGATGTTTCAAGTCCGACAGGCTGCTAGGAGCGGCGAGCCGCTCCTACAAGAACATATTTACAGGGTGCGCTCAGTAAGTCTCCAGATGCAACCGCCCATCGCGCTTGAGTTCGCCATGCAACGCCTGCCAGTCCATACCATGCGCGATCACGGTGTCGCGCAGCACTTCAAGCACGCCTGCTTCCATGCCTTTCAGACCGCAGACGTAGATGTAGCTGTTACCGTCTTTGAGTAACGCTGCAATGTCCGCAGCGCGCTCGCGCATGAGGTCCTGCACGTAGCGCTTGGGCTCATTTGGGGTGCGCGAAAACGCGAAATTGATGTCGATGAAATCTCTCGGCAAGTTCATCAATGGGCCGAAATATGGCAGCTCTTTTTGCGATCTCGCGCCGAAGAACAGCATCAGTTTGCCGCTCGCGCTAGCGTCCCCGACCGCACGCAAGCGTCGCCTCCGCTCGGTCATCGCGCGCATAGGTGCGCTGCCGGTGCCGGTGCAGATCATGAGCAAATGGCTGCCCACATGGTTCGGCATCAAGAAGCTGGCGCCGAACGGGCCAATCACCTGCACCGTGTCGCCCTTCTTCAGGTCGCAAACATAGTTTGACGCCACGCCGCGCACGGGGTTGCCGTCATAGTCAACCGTCACCCGTTTTACCGTCAACGAAACGTTGTTGTAGCCGGGTCGCTCGCCGTCGCGCGGGTTGGCAATCGAATATTGCCGCGCATGATGCGGTCGGCCATTGGCGTCAACACCGGGCGGAACAATGCCGAGCGATTGCCCTTCAAGCACCGGGAAATTGCCGCTGCCGAAGTCGAGCACGACGTGATGAGTGTCGCTCTCGGTGCCCAGTGCGGTGACCCGATAGTTGCCGCTGACCGTGGCGATCATGGCGCTTTTGGGGCCATACAGATTGACGGCGGGCGTTGCCGCCGAGCGTGGCGCAACGACAGCGCCAAGGCCCGCATCTGCCGCGTTGCTTTGTATTGATTCGCCGTCGTCCGCCGACTCCGCGACCGACGCGCTCACCGAGCTCTCGTCAAGTTCCACCACCAGTGGTAATTCGTCCCAGGTCAGCTGCTCCGTCGTGGAAAACGCAGCCGAGCGCAACACCGCGCGCCAGTTGTCTATTGAGCCGGTAGGGCAAGGCGAAATGCAGGCCATACAGTGATTGCACTTGTCGGCGTCGACCACGTAATTGCGCGAATCATGGGTGATCGCGCCCACCGGACAGGTGTCTTCGCAGGTGTTGCAGCGAATGCAAATTTCCGGGTCAATGAGGTGCTGTTTCAGGACTTCGGTCATTCCGGTCTATCAATAAAAAAGATGTGGCGCGGTCAGCGTATTTCCTTGTAGGAGCGGCTTGCCGCGACCAGTGAATGTGACTCAAGAGTGGTCGCGGCAAGCCGCTCCTACAGATTGCTAAGTGTACGGAGGCGCTCAGTTAAACCGAACGTACTCAAAATCCACAGGCTGTCGATTGATGCCCATCACCGGTGGCGCTATCCAGCCAGCAAACTTGCCCGGCTCAATCACACGTCCCATGAGCGACGCAACAAAGCCGCGATCTTCTGCCGATGGCAGCCAGTTTTTTTCGTTCGCTGCCCATTCCACCTCAGACACCACGCAGCCTTCCGGGCTAATTTTCGCACCGGCGAGTGCGCCAATTTTTCGATTAAACGCCTTATGTGGCACCGACAAACGGAACGCGATGCCCGCCTTTTCCAGCACTTTATTCCAGCGACCGACGCCGCCAACGGAGTCCTTAATGTAATCGTCGCGAAGCACTTCATTTAACCCATTGAGCATCGGCACCTGACGCTCAACGAGCTTGCCGTCCACCACGCTCAACACGCCATACGTCTGGTTCTGCAAGCGATGATCGTCGCCGCGCTTGCTTTCCTCGAAGCGCCCCTTGAGACCAGCGTTATAGAAGATCGCGGCATTGCTCGATTCGTCAGCGCCGAACAGATCGATGGTGACGCTGTAGTGGAAGTTCAAATAGCGTTGCACGGTTCCCAGATCAATCGCGCCTACAGCACGAATTTTGGCAGGGTCGTCGGTCTTCAATTCATTCATGACCGCGGCCGTACGCGACAGCACGCGCGAGATACCGCTCTCACCGACGAACATGTGATGCGCCTCTTCGGTGAGCATGAATTTGGTGGTTCTCGCAAGCGGATCGAATGCACTTTCGGCCAATGCACAAAGCTGAAATTTGCCGTCGCGATCAGTAAAGTAGGTGAACATAAAAAACGCCAGCCAATCGGGTGTTTTTTCATTAAACGCCCCGAGGATGCGCGGATTGTCGGCATCGCCCGAATTGCGTTGCAGCAGCGCATCGGCTTCTTCGCGACCATCGCGACCGAAATGTTTGTGCAGCAGGTACACCATCGCCCACAGATGACGGCCCTCTTCCACATTGATCTGAAACAGGTTGCGCAAGTCGTACATCGACGGTGCGGTGAGACCGAGATGGCGCTGCTGCTCAACTGATGCAGGTTCGGTGTCGCCTTGGGTCACGATGATGCGGCGCAGGTTTGCGCGATGCTCGCCAGGCACGTCCTGCCATGCGGCCTCGCCCATGTGTTCGCCAAAGTGAACCTTGCGCGATTCATCGCGAGGATTCATGAAAATGCCCCAGCGATAGTCGGGCATCTTCACATGTTCAAACTGCGCCCAGCCCGAGGGATCAACGCTCACCGCCGTGCGCAAATACACGTCGTTCTGCATCGCGCCTTCGGGCCCCATATCGTTCCACCAGTTGAGGTAGTTAGGCTGCCAATGCTCCAGCGCGCGTTGCAACGTTTTGTCCTCAGACAGATTGACATTATTAGGGATTTTTTCGCTGTAATTGATGCCGGATTGCATGATTCATTTCCAATAAAAAAACAAAGGTCGGGGAGCGCAATTTCGGTTGCAACGCGCTCCACCGAGAACCACGTTGCACAACAACAGATATCGTTTAGTTATCGTAGGGTGGGCACCCCGTGCCCACCAATCGTTGCAGGACTAAGCCGTTTGGTGGGCAGCGGCTGCCCACCCTACCGACAACGTGTGACTACACCCGATTGAAATCAAACTGAACTTTTTCGCCCTTACCATAGAGCTTCAGCGCGCCCTTTTCTCCGACCGCGTTTGGACGCTGAAATATCCAGTTCTGCCAAGCGGTCAAGCGTCCGAAAATGCGCGTTGCCATGTTTTCCTTACCGTTGAAACGCAGGTTCGCCTCCATGCCGGTCAGCGCATCGGGGGACATCGCGGCGCGCTCCTCAAGCGCGATGCGCACTTCGTCGGCCCAGTCGATGTCATCGGGAGCAAAGGTCACCAGACCGAGCGCAAGCGCGCTATCCGCATCTAGAGCAACGCCTGCGTTGCCGCGCACGGCTTCAAGTGGCGCGGTTTCCTCGTAAAAGCGACGTGCCAATCGCGATTGATTGGTGGCCATCGGAAACATTCCAAAGTTTGCCTCCGCCACCGTAATCTTCGGCGCGCGCGCTGGATCATCGGGCAGCGCGAGCATGTAAATGCGGTCGCAAGCGAGCGCGATTTCAAGAAAGGTTCCAGCGAAGCAGGAGCCCGATTCGATCAGCGCAAACAGAGTGCGCGACGACACATCAATGCGCGACAAGGTGCGGCGAATCAAGCCAATGGTTTCGCGCACCAGCCAATGATTTTTGTGTTTAATCAACGTAGCGTCGCTTGCCAAAACGGCATCCGCATTACCTTCGGTTTTCCATATCCAGGTGCCGATATCCAACTCGTTGGTACGCATCGACAGAATCGCATCATCCAGATCGCGTGCCATCGCCAGTGGCCACCAATTCGCGCCAGCGGCCTCAATCGCTGCAATCGTTTCAGGCTGCGGGCTGGTGGGTGCTTTTACGGTGAAAACGGCACTGCGTCGCGCACGGTCGATCTCCACTGTGACATGCGAATAACGCAATGCATCTGGCTCGACGCTACGTTCGACCCGCGTCAACGCAATGCCCTTTCCATCAGCCGGACGGTCACTTTTCGCCGCCAATTGCAGTGCTCGTTCCTGCACTTTTTGTGCGAACACAGCGGGCTTGGCTAACTCATCGACCAAGCGCCAATCCTTCGCCTTCTGACCCCGCACACCTTCGGTAGTAGTGCAAAAAATATCCGCCAGATCATGGCGCACATGGCGCTTATCGGTCACGCGGGTCAAGCCGCCGGTGCCGGGTAGCACCCCAAGCAGCGGCACCTCAGGCAACGACACCGCAGACGAGCGATCATCAATCAACAAAATCTCGTCACACGCCAATGCCAGCTCGTAGCCACCACCGGCGCAAGCGCCGTTCACGGCAGCCAGAAATTTCAGGCCCGAATGCTCACTGGAATCTTCCAGACCATTCCTCGTTTCGTTGGTGAATTTGCAAAAATTTACCTTCCATCCGTGACTCGAAACGCCGAGCATGAAGATGTTGGCACCCGAGCAAAAAATGCGATCCTTAAGGCTCGTGATCACCACGGTGCGCACCTCCGGGTGCTCAAAGCGGATGCGATTGACGGCGTCATGCAGCTCAATATCGACCCCCAGGTCATAGCTGTTGAGCTTTAATTTGTAGCCCGGTTTGAGGCCTGCGTTTTCGTCGATGTTGATCGCGAGCGTGGCCACCGCGCCGTCGAATGAGAGTGACCAATGGTGATACTTTGACGGCTCGGTTCGGTAGTCGATGTGAGTTTCAGAATTCGTGTCAGGGAATGCAGATGCGCTCACGGAGGTGTCCTTGGATTGGGTTGGGAGGGTGACGCACACGGTGCAAAACCTTCCTGATTACGCATTATTGTGCATTTTATTGACCGTGTCAAACAATAAATGCATTTTAATGCGTTTTTGCGATTTTTTGCAGAACCAGCTTTTGCAGCGCATCCACAGCCGCGTCTGTCGACTTGCCGCTGGTGTCAAACGATACGTCCGCCTTTCCGTAAAAAGCCGCACGGCCCGCAAGAATTCGTTTGAGATCGTCCATCGCCTCGCTATTGCCCACATTACCCGACATCGGTCGCAGGTCGCCTTGCGCTATCACCCGATTCATGTGTTCTTCGGGCGACGCCTTAAGCCACACGGTAAGGCAATTTGCCAGCAGCAAATTAAAGGTTGACGCATCGGACACGATGCCACCGGGGGTGGCGATGACGGCGTCCGGATAGAGCTGAATCGTCTCCTCCAGAGCGCGCCGCTCATAGCGTCGATAGGCAGTCGGCCCGAGCAGGTTGTGTATCTCGGCAAGCCCGCAACCGGACACCCGTTCAACCTCGCGATTGAGTTCAACAAACGGCACATCAAGCGCATCGGCCAGCCTCTGCCCGAGCGTAGACTTTCCGGCACCGCGTAAACCGATCAGCGCAATTCGTCGCGAACGAGCCGCTTGGGTACCCGCCTCGCCATAAGTTTCAGCGAGCGCCAACCGCCCCCGCCGCAACTCGTGATCGCTGCGGTTGCGCAGCAAATCACGTATCAGCAACCATTCAGGCGACACGGTCGTCTCATCACCCAGCAACTCAGCAATCTCGCAATCGAGTGACTGTGCAATCTGGCGCAGGATCAGCACCGAGGCATTGCCAACGCCGCCTTCAAGACTTGCCAAATGACGCTCTGACACATCCGACGCGGACGCCAAATCGCGCCGGGTCATGCCCTTGCGGGCGCGCAAAGCCCGGACCCTGTCGCCCAGAGCCGCGAGAAACGGATCGCGCGGTTGTGCCGCAGCGTCTTTCTCGGGTTCAGCGCGTCGCATCGGTTGTCTGAAAGATCATGGGGGAGAAGAAAAAAAGGACATCGATAAAAAAATGCATTATATTGCGCATTTGAAAATGCGTTATCCAGCATTTTCACGTATTCGTTGGCAAATTTCAATGTGCAGGTCGAGGAGGACAGCGTCATGGCATCCCTATTCAAAAGCAACGATCGAGTCACGCCGCCGCCCGAGCGCCTGAATTTTGCAGCGTACGTGATGGAACTTAATGCGCTGCGACCCGCCAAGCTCGCCTACATCGACGATCAGGGCGAGCTCAGTTACGGCGAACTTGCCACCCGCGTCAAGCGCTTTGCGGCCGGTCTTGTTGCACTGAATGTGCATCGCGATGAGCGCGTATTGCTGCTGATGCAGGATTGCAACGACTGGCCGGTGGCATTTCTCGGCGCGCTCTATGCGGGCGTGGTGCCGGTTGCAGTCAATACGCTACTCACCGAAGACGACTATGCCTACATGCTCGCGCACAGTCGGGCGCAGGTAGCGGTTGTGTCAGCGGCATTGTTGCCCGTGTTGCAGGTGGCTATGAATAGAGGCGGACACGAAATAAACACGGTTGTCGTATCTCGTGCCGCTGTCCCCTCCCCCAGCGGGGGAGGGCTAGGGTGGGGGCAGGCGGCAAGCAATAACTGTTTGCCTAACGCAACCTTCCCCCCTCCCAACCTCCCCCCGCTGGGGGAAGGAGCAGAACCTGCGGCCGCCGTCAACGCGCTTCATTTCAACGAATTGATCGCCGCGCAAACACCTGCTACAACGCCCGCCAACACAGGCGCAGACGAACCCGGTTTCTGGTTGTATTCGTCCGGCTCGACGGGCCGCCCCAAGGGCACCGTCCACACCCACGGCAATCTTTACTGGACCGCCGCACTTTATGCGCAACCTGTGCTCGGACTGAGCGAAAGCGATGTCTGCTTTTCTGCTGCCAAACTGTTCTTTGCGTATGGTCTCGGCAACGCGCTGAGTTTTCCGCTTTCGGTGGGTGCAACGACGGTTTTGATGGCTGAAAGACCGACGCCCGACGCCTGCTTCAAGCGGCTCATCGAGCAACAACCCACCGTGTTCTTCGGCGCACCCACGGGCTACGCAGGCATGCTTGCCTCACCCCACTTGCTTGAGCGCTCGCAAGTTGCGTTGCGCATGTGTTCATCAGCAGGAGAGGCGTTACCGCGTGAAATCGGCGAAAAATTCACGGCCCATTTTGGTTGCGAAATTGTCGACGGCATCGGCTCCACCGAAATGCTGCACGTGTTCCTGTCCAACCGTCCGGGCGACGTTCGCTACGGCACCACCGGCAAACCCGTACCCGGCTACGCGGTTGAAATTCGTGACGATGCAGGGCAGACGCTCAAGGGCAGCGACGAGGTCGGGGATCTCTACATCAGCGGCCCATCGTCTGCATTAATGTACTGGGCTAATCGCGAGAAAACTAACGAGACGTTTCGCGGCGCGTGGACTAAGAGCGGCGACAAATATTTTCGCGACGCCGATGGTTATTACGTGTACGCCGGGCGCTCTGATGACATGCTCAAGGTGAGCGGCCAATACGTTTCGCCGTTCGAGGTGGAATCAACGCTGATGCAACATCCGCTGGTGCTTGAATCAGCGCTGATCGGCGTGGACGACGCCGACGGTTTGACGCGTGGCAAAGCGTTCGTCGTGTTGAAAGATGCAACGCTTGGCAACGACGCGCTCATTGAAGAACTGAAGGCGTTTGTGAAAAGCAAACTTGCACCTTACAAATACCCGCGCCAGCTTGAGTTTGTTTCGGAGTTGCCAAAGACCGCAACCGGCAAGATTCAGCGCTTCAAACTGCGAGATTTAGAAAAAACGCGGAGTCATCGTGATTAGTGCAATGGCTGTAGGTAGGGTCGGCACCCCGTGCCCACCAAGCGCCGGCAAACCAACGATCCCGTTCAGCTGGGGGACGGTGGGCACGGGGTGCCCACCCTACCGGAGCTACAAGCGCTGATGACTTCGATCGTCCAACTCAGCGCAGGCGGTCGAGACTTTGCCATCGAATACACATTCGTCGAAGCAACTAACGGCGCTGCGCCGCTCATTGTTTTCCTGCACGAAGGCCTCGGCTCGACGGCCATGTGGCGTGACTTCCCAGCGCAACTTTGCGCGGCAGCAGGCGCGCGTGGCTTGGTGTACTCACGGCCTGGGTACGGGCGGTCTACGGCACGTCGTCACGACGAAAAATGGGGGGTGGATTTCATGCATATTCAAGCGCGCGACGTGCTGCCAGCGCTACTCTGCGCCATTGCACCGAACGCCCGGCCATGGCTGTTCGGCCACAGCGATGGTGGCTCCATCGCCTTGATTTACGCGGCGCTCTTTCCAGAAAAAGTCGCTGGCGTGATCGTTGCGGCACCGCACATTTTTGTTGAGGACGTTTCAGTGGCTAGCATCTCGCAAACGCGCGAAACCTACCTGCAAACGGACTTTCGCAACAAACTCGCGCGCTACCACGACGATCCGGATTCTGCGTTCTGGGGCTGGAATGACATCTGGCTCGATCCGGCGTTTTGCGCTTGGAATATTGAAGCGCTGTTGCCACAAATCCTCTGCCCGCTGATCGCCATACAGGGCATCGACGACGAATACGGCACCATGGCGCAAATCGAAGGCATCAGTCGCGCTGTGCCACACACGCAACTCATCAAGCTTGAACACTGCGGACATTCGCCGCATCGCGATCAGCCGCAGGCCGTGATCGATGCCACCTGTGCGGCTCTGATCCGTCACCACAGGTCATCAACTTTTGCATGAAACGGCTGTTGTACTTGGGCGAAGCGAACTATTCGCTTAAAGTCGACTTAACTTAAATTATGTGCCTACACCCAATAAATACGGTGCTTTTTGCAAAAAGCTGATAGCCTACACACAACGCTCAGAGCGCAGTACGGGCAAGTGCCAATCGCATCGGCATGGGTAGCGGCGGCGCAGCCTAGGAGTCTGTCGGACTTGAAACATCGTATCGAAAATTCGCCCGCCCGAGGGCAGATTTTGACTGTTTTGCAGCGGCAATATCGAGATATTGCCCAAAAAACAGGCGAAATATGAACCGGGCCGGCGAATTTGCAGCCGATGCCTTTCAGGTTCGACAGACTCCTAGACACCGTGGCGCGGGTCGCAGCAGAGCCGCTCCTACAGGCCTCGCTCCCGTTCAAATAGACTGCCACCGTAGCCCTGAAATTTTTTTGCTGTGATGATGAAATTTTTGAACCAACCGCTGATGCTGGCGACGCTGATTGCCGCGTTTGTCGCGCTAATATCAACGGCTGCGGCCGCTGCTGAAGCCAACAAAACGCTGCGCCTTTCGTTCACCACCGCCGAGACGAGCTACGACAACGCCTTCGCGTCCGATGAGATTTCGCAGAGTATTGGCGAACGCATTATCGAACCGATGCTTGACTATCACTACCTCGCTCGCCCGGTGAAGCTGGTGCCACGTACTCTCCAAGCCATGCCATTGGTAAGCGACAACGGCGCAACGTTTTTATGCAAAATCAAGCCGGGCATTTTCTTCACGGATGATGTCGCGTTTAAAGGCAAGTCGCGCGAATTGACCGCAGCGGATTACGCCTTTTCGATCAAGCGTTTGCTCGATCCAAAAGTGAAATCACCTTGGCAATTTTTGATCGAAGGCAAGCTCGTTGGCGGTGACGCAGCGCGGGCTGCCGCGGTCGCATCGGGCAAGTTTGACTACGATACGCCGCTGCCGGGGCTTGAGGTGGTTGACCGCTACACCTTGCGCATCAAACTCACCGCCACCGACTACAACTTTACCTACATCCTCGCCATGCCCAGCACCGGTGCAACAGCGCGCGAGGTGGTGGAAATGTATGGCCTCGACATCGGCAGCCACCCGGTTGGCACTGGCCCCTTTCAGTTAAAGCGCGACGAGTACAAGCGCGCGAGCAGCACTGTGCTGGTGGCAAACCCAACCTACCGCAAACGCACCTGGGACTGGACCTCCACCGCGCCGGAAGATCAGGCGATTATCAAAGCCATGACCGGCAAGCCGGTGCCCGCGGTAAGCCGCATTGAAATAAACACTATCGAGGAGGGCCAGGCCGCATGGCTCTCGTTTATTTCCGGCCAACACGACTATTTGACGCAGTTGCCTGCAGCTATGACCAACGTCGCAAAAGACGGCGACACGCTGAGGCCAGAGTTTGCAACCAAAGGCATCCGCATGGTCAAGCGGCAAACACCGAACGTTTGGTACACCATGTTCAACATGACCGATCCGACCGTCGGCGGCTACACGCTTGACAAGATCGCGCTGCGTCGCGCCATCTCAATGGGCTATCCGCTCGACGAACAAATTCGCGTGATTTATCGCGGTGATGGCGTAGCAGCCAATGGCATTACCCCGCCCAACGTGGTGGGCCACCAGGCACGGCGATCCCGCTCGCACCAGTACGACCCCGAGCTGGCACGCGCGCTTTTGGATCGCTTTGGCTACAAGGATCGCGACGGCGACGGCTATCGCGAAACGCCTGACGGATCACAGCTGGTTGTGCCATACGTTGCGCGCACTTCTCTGATTCAGCGCCAACTCGCGGAGCTGTGGAAAAAATCGATGGATGGCATCGGCATCAGGATCAATATTGAGACCATGAAAACGCCCGACATGCGCAAAGCCGCCCGTGAAGGTAGGGGCAAGATGACGCTCGAAGGCTGGAACGCCGACTACCCCGATGCCGAGAATTTTTTGCAGTCGCTCATCAGTAGCAACGCCCAATCTGGCGGCGAAAACTATGCGCGCTTTCAGCTCAAGGACTTTGACGTTCGCTACGACAAAATTCGCGCCATGCCCAACGGCCCTGCCCGTGCGCAAATCATCACGGAAATGGAAGACATCGTGAAGTTCTACGCACCGTGGATCGCGCCGTGGAACGACATTCAATACATCCTCGAACAGCCATGGTTTATGGGCTTCAAGAAGCACCCGATCTCGCACGATAGGTGGGAGTACACCGACATCGGAGACCGGCCAGACGGTGAAAGGTAAGCTGCGCACTGTGAATCGCCCCGCGCGACGGTCGCGGGTAGGCGGCAGCATTGAGTTGGCCTGACCGCACCGGAAGGCAACTAACGACGCCAACAATCATCGCCGACCGACCAGAGTTCTAGGAAGAATCCTGCCTCGACGGACGGTCATTGCAACCGATGAATGTTGTTGCTTACCTGCCTCGATTCAACATATAGTCTTTCGCTAAGGTGACCTCTTCTTGGTCGGTACTCGGGGTTGCAAAAATGGTGTTAGGAATGAATCGCTTGATCGTCTGGCGACTGACTTGTGTTTTGTTGGGTCTCGTCATATTGGGGGATGTGCACGCGCAACGCACTTTTGCCCCACGGTTTACGACCAACGCCAAGGGCGACATCGCCATTGTTGGTAACACGGTGATGAGCTGCAGCGCGCTTGCGGGCGCAAGCAACGCAGCCAATTGCACCAATGCACTGGCGGGAGTATCCACGTCTACATCACCTACCAACAACAACTTCTCCATGATCAACGTGGACAGGGACAGCGACGCAACAACGGTTAACTCGACGTCCTCTACGTTGGCTATGCCGGTGGGTGCCTCTGTGTTGTTTGCCGGTTTGTACTGGGCTGCTGATTCCGGGGCTGCCACCCGAAATACCGTTAAATTCAAAGCGCCGGGGGCTGTAAGCTACAGCAACATTACCGCGACCCAACTCGATAATGTGGGCACAGCGTACCAAGCTTATGCCGACGTGACAGCACTAGTAGCCGCGGCGGGAAACGGTATCTATACCGCCGCCAACGTGCTGACTACGACTGGCGGCAACCAGTACGGTGGCTGGTCTCTGGTGGTGGTGTTTTCCAGCGCTGCCCTGCCAACGCGAAACCTCTCGGTGTATGACGGCTATCAGCGTGTTAACAGCGCCACTACTGGGGGCGGTATTAATATTTCCCTGTCCGGGTTTCTTACGCCGCCATTCGGTCCGGTCAACACCACCATTGGCACGGTGGCCTACGATGGTGATCGCACCTCGCTCGAAGGCACGGCCGGGCTGCGGTTCGGGCAGACCGCGACCACTTTGTCGCCGGTATTCAATGCCGCGAATCCACAGAACGACTATTTCAACAGCACGATCAGCGACTTTGGCGTGAAACGTACCGCAGGTCAATCGCCAGCCTACGACAACAATTTTGGCTTTGACATCGATCTCGCCAGACCCAACGTGCCGCTTCCGAACAACGCCACCACAGCCGTCGTTCGCGTGAGCAGCAGTAGCGAAACCATTGATCTTGGCATCGTCACCTTAGCCACCGACATTTTCGTGCCAAATATCAAGGACACACTGACCAAGACAGTGTCCAAAGTGGCTGGCGCGCCCGGTGCCGCGATCATCCCCGGCGATACGCTCGAATACTCGATCAGCTTCTACAATGCAGGGCAGGACGGAGCGCTAAAGACAGTCGTCACCGACACTATTCCGGCGCGAACGGCCTACGTGCCTGGGTCGTTATCAACGCTCTCCACATCAATCAGCGGCGCCGCCGTGCTGGTCACCGCCACCGATGCGGCCGGCGACGATATTGGCGAGTTTGACGCGGCCAACAATCGCATCGTGGCGCGAGTGGGCCTCGGCGCGAACGCCACCACTGGGGGGCAGGTAATCCCCGCCAACGGTAGTAATTTGCCGTCGTATAACGTGAAATTCAGAGTCAAAGTCAATGTTGCGACCCCGGGCGGAGCCTTTATCGACAACACGGCGCGGGTCGATTCGGTGCAGCAAACGTTGGGCAGCGCGATTACCGATTTGTCGGATTCTGACCCCGGCACGGCGGGCGATCAACCGGCTCGTAGCATCGTGGCAGGCCCAGATTTGGTGCTGCTCAAAAGCGATGGCGGTGCCAGCTTCACGCAGGGCAAAATCGGCAGCTACACGCTGACCGTAACCAACAACGCATTGCCGTCACCGAATGGCCCAGCACCCAGCTTCGGCACGGTGACCGTAACCGAATCGCCACCCACCGGGCTGACCGTAACCGCGCTGGGCGGCACAGGCTGGGCGTGCGCGCTGGCCACGTTGAGTTGCACCCGAAGCGACGTGTTGACCAGCGGCTCGTCGTATCCAACCATCAACGTGACCGTGGCCGTCGCCAGCGATGCGCCGAGCAGTGTGACCAACAACGCAAACGTTAGCTGCGCGTGTGAGTCGAGCGCTGCGGCGGCAAACAATACCGGCAGCGATTCCACGCCGATCAACAAAGCGCCCATACTCACCGCATCGAAGGTGGCCGGTGCTGCCTTTGTTCGTGGCAACACATCCAGCTACAGCATCACCATCGGCGCATCGGCGTCGGCGGGCGCGGTCAACGGCACCGATCCGGTGGTGTTTACCGACACCCTGCCGAGCGGCTTGAGCCTAGTCGCGCCGTTGCCTTCTGGCACCGGCTGGGCGTGTACCGGTGCAGTTGGTGACAGCGCATTCAGTTGCTCGCGCGTTGGCGCATTGGCGGCTGGGGCAAACTTTCCAGCGGTGACTGTGACGGTGGCGATCAGCAACGCCGCGCCCGCATCGGTCGACAACACAGTAAGTGTTACCGGCGGTGGCGCAACGGCTCCGACATCGGCGACGGTGACCACCCCGATTACCGCCAGCACCGATCTCAAGCTGGCCAAATCAGTGGACAACAATGCACCCACCCCGGCCAGCCCCATTGTTGAGTTCACATTACGCGTGACCAATGACGGCCCGTCCACGGCAACTGGCGTCGTCGTCACCGATGTATTGCCAGCAGGACTTACGTTTATCGCCGCCGTGCCGAATCAGGGCGCGTTTACCGCGCCCACTTGGATCGTGGGCATGCTGGTGCCCGGTGCCAGCGCCACGCTGAAGCTGCGCGCAACCGTGACCAACTTTGCCGGCACCATCACCAATACGGCCAACGTTACGGGCGTTGAGGCCGACCCGGTGTCATCCAACAATACGGCTAGCATCACGCTCCAAGGCGCAAAGTCCAATTTGAGCCTGACCAAAACCGCGAATACGACTACCCCTAATGTTGGGGCCAACGTGGTGTTCACGTTAACCGTCAACAACGCTGGGCCGGATGCGGCAAGCAACGTTGAGGTGACCGATTTACTGCCCGCAACGCTTGCGTTCGTGTCAGCATCGGCAACGCTCGGCAGCTATGTCGCTGCGACCGGAAAATGGACCGTGGGCAGCCTCACGGCCAGCGGTGCCCCGAGTTCGGCAACGCTCACCATCACGGCTCGTCCGTTGGTGGCGGGAGCGATCATCAACAAGGCGGAGATCAGCAAGAGTGATCAGTTCGACCCCAACTCCACACCCGGCAATAACGTAGCCGGTGAAGACGATCAGGCGCAAGTGACGATCGTTGCGCAGCGGGCCGACTTGTCCATTTCCAAAGCGGTGGACAATCCGTCGCCTTTGATTGGTGAGACCGTGGTGTACGTGATTGCCGTGAATAATGCCGGGCCGTCCACCGCGACCAACGTATTGGTGAACGAGGACATCCCCGCGGGGCTCACGGTGATTTCTGTCACTCCGAGTCAAGGCAGTTTTGCGGCACCGGTGTGGACGGTGGGCAGCATTGCCGCTGGTAGCCGCGCGGCATTGACGATTGCTGCCCGATACGACGGGCCAGGTCGGGTGACCAACACCGCCAGCATCACCTCGAGCGATCAGCCCGATCCGACGCCGAACAGCCCGGTGACAGCCACCGTACCCTCCCAAATTGCCGACCTGTCGCTCAGCAAAACGGTGAACGCCGCCACGCCTAACGTCGGCACCAACGTGATCTTTGCTGTGACGGTGAACAACGCTGGCCCCGATGCAGCAACCGGTGTGGTCGTTGGCGATAAATTGCCCGCTGGATTGTCGTTTGTCAGCGCGGCACCGTCGCAGGGCAGCTATGACGCAGCCAGCGGCGATTGGTCGGTCGGCAGCGTGGCCAATGGCGCCAGCGCCACGCTCGCGATCACCGCCAGAGTAGTGGGCTTGAGCGCGATTACCAACAGCGCAGAGGTGAAGGCCTCGCGCCAGTTTGATCCGAATTCGACGGCGAACAATCAGGTTGCCAGTGAGAACGATCAGGCTAGCGTCACGATCACGCCGCAGAGCGTTGATCTGCGGCTGGCAAAAACAGTCACGCCGAGCAACCCCACGGTTGCGTCCCCGAACGTCACCTACACCATCAAGTTAACCAATTTAGGGCCGTCCACCGCCACTAATGTCACGGTGGCAGAGGCACTGCCGGTGGGTGTCAACTTGATATCAAATTCGCCCAGTATCGGCAGTTTTGCAGCAGGCACTGGCGTATGGACCGTGCCTACACTCGCGAGCGGAACGTCAGCCGTGCTCACGTTAAACGCCACGGTAACCGATTTCACCAAGGCGCTCACCAACTCGGCACAGATCACCGGCAGCGACCAGCCCGATCCAACGCCTGAGCCTGCGGCGACCGCCACAGTGCTGGGGCAAAAGGCCGACCTGTCGTTGACTAAAGTCGCCAATACGGTCACCCCCTTAGTGGGTGGGTCGGTGAGCTTCACCATTACCGTGACGAACGCCGCCGGGTTTGACACTGCCACCGGCGTTTTGGTGCGCGATGTTTTGCCGACCGGGCTCGCGTTTGTTTCTGTGACTGCAACGCGCGGTGCCTACGATCCGGCAAACGGATTGTGGAGTGTGGGTGGCCTTGCCAGCGGCAGCAGTGAGTCGTTAACGCTTGTTGCCCGTGTCACGCAAACCACGGCGGTGCCGATAATCAATCGCGCAGAGGTGGCAGGCAGCGATCAATTCGACCCCGATTCCACGCCCAACAATGCGTCTGGGAGTGAGGACGATGAGGCCAGCGTCACCCTCACGCCGGTGCCACAAGCGGATGTGACGGTGGCCAAAGCCGCGCCGTCAAAACTCAATCCGGGTGCCAACGCAACCTATTCGCTCATCGTGCGCAACCTCGGGCCTTCATCAGCTCAGGCCGTGGTGCTGACCGACTTGACGCCTGCCGGTCTGACGCTGCTGACGGTGGCCGGTGGTGGATGCAGTGCGCTGCCGTGTACGGTGGGCACCCTCGGCCCCGGCGACAGTCGCACCATCACAGTCACCTATCGGGTCGATTTTCCAGCACTCGCATCGAGCATAAGCAACACGGTAAGCGTGGCAAGCAGCACAGCCGACCCTGCACCCACCAATAACAGCGCCACCAGCAGCACACCGGTCGTGCTTGAGGCTGATCTCAAAGTGCAAAAAACCGGGCCTGTATCGGTCACACTGGGCGAAAACGTTGACTACACCGTCGTTGTCACCAATCTAGGCCCGTCGATAGCAGCCGGTGCAACGCTCACCGATCCCACGCCAACGGGCCTGCAATTTGTTTCAGCATCAGCACCCTGTACCGGAGGATTTCCGTGCGCATTGGGAGACATGGCGATTGGCGCCGTAGTGACCATCACTTCGCGCTACAAAGTGCCTGCTAGTTTGGTGCCGGGCGCGCCGATTCAAAATACAGCGACTGCGTCGTCATCGGCCACCGATCCCGATCCGAGCAACAGTGCGGCCACCGCAAGCACCACCGTCGAGTCACCCAAAAGTGATCTGGCGATCAGCAAGGTTGGGCCCGCGAGCGTGCTCAAGGGCGAAACGGTGAGCTACACGCTTACCGTCAACAACGCGGGGCCATCTGACGCTGCCAACGTCGTCATTACCGATGCCACCCCGGCGGGGCTCACGCTGCTGCTGGTCAGCGGTGACTGCGCCTTCCTGCCCTGCACCATCGCCAATCTTGTGGTGGGCGACCGCATCACCGTTCGCGTGACATATCAGGTGCCGCTCAATTACGGCGGTACTACCAATCCTGCGGCCATCGTCAACACCGCGAGTGTGGCCAGCGATAGCCGCGATGTGAATCCCGCCGACAATGTGTCGAGCGCGACCACGCAGGCGATTACTCCGCCGCCGATGCTGCAATTGAGCAAAACCGGCAGCGCATCCTTTGCGCGAGGCAGCACGGGTAGCTACAGTATCGTGGTCACGGCAAGTGCGCTCGGCGGGCCAACCACGGGCGCTGCGCTGACCGTCAGCGACACCCTGCCTGATGGACTCGCTTTGCTCGGGACACCGTCGGGCACGGGCTGGACATGTAGCAATTCGTCAACCACAGCATTTGCATGCACGCGCAATGACGTAATCGCAGCAGCCGCCGCCGCACCAGCGATCACCGTAAACGTTACCGTGGGTCTGGCAGCCGACGACACCGTGACCAACACCGCCTCCGCTAGCGGAGGCGGAGCGAGCAGTGCCGCCACCGGCTCGGTCACCACACCGGTTGCGTCAAGCGCCGATCTCGCATTAAGCAAAGGCGTGGATCGCGTCAACCCAACCCTCGCCGCGCCTATGGTTACCTACACGCTAACGCTCGACAACTTGGGGCCAAGCAGCGCCAGCAGCGTTACCGTCACCGACCTTTTGCCCGCTGGCGTGGCGTTTGTGTCCGCCACACCAAACCTTGGCAACTACGACAGCACGACGGGGCTGTGGAGCCTCGGCAGCCTGCTGCCGGGCACCCGTGCCATATTGCAAATTCGCGCTAATGTCACCAACTTTGCCGCGCCGATTACCAATATCGCCACCGTCGCCGCAGGCACCCCAGATCCCAACGGCAACAACAACCAAGCGCGCGTCACCATTCAGGGGCAAGTGGCCAACCTGTCTCTCGGCAAATCAGTGAACGTTGCGTCGCCGAACGTACAAAGCGACGTCAGCTTCACGTTAACCGTCAACAACGCAGGGCCTGATGCGGCCACCGGCGTGCAGGTGAGCGATCTGCTTCCGGCAGGGCTCCAGTTTGTTTCGGCAACCCCCACTGCCGCCTACGACGCAACCACCGGTCTGTGGAGCGTCGGCAGCGTCGCCTCCGGATCAAGCGCAATACTCACCCTGGTGGCAAAAGTCGTCAATGCGGCGGCTATCGTCAATCTCGCCGAAATCAGCAAGAGCGATCAATTTGACCCCAATTCAACACCTGGCAATGCTGCCGCCGGTGAAGACGACACCGCAAGCGTCACTCTCACTCCGCAGCAAAGCGACCTTCGTTTGGCCAAGAGCGTGAACAACCCCAACCCCGTTCGCGGCGAGGTGGTGATCTACACCATTGATGTCAGCAACTTGGGGCCATCGGTGGCCACCGGTATTGAGATCACTGAGCTTCTTCCGACTGGCGTCGACTACACGTCGTTTGTTCCGTCGTCCGGCGCATTTGATCCCGGCACTGGGCTGTGGACCCTGTCAACGCTCACGGCAAACACCAGCGCCACGCTGACTATTTCGGGCATTTTTAGAGGCCCGAACGCGCAGACCAACACCTCCCTTATCACCAAGCTTGACCAATTTGACCCGACCCCGAATCCGCTGGTGAGCGTCACCATACCGAGCCAGATTGCGAACGTGAGTTTGAACAAAACGGTCAACCTTGCCAACCCGGTGCAGGGCAGTGTGGTGATATTCAATTTAACGGCCACCAATGCCGGCCCGGACGCTGCCACTGGCGTGGCGGTAACCGATCTGCTGCCACCGGGGCTGAGCTTCATTTCAGCGGCACCGACCGTGGGCAGCTACGTTCCCACCAGCGGCGTGTGGACGATTGGTCGCATCAATGCCGCAGTGAGTGCAACACTCGCCATTACGGCAAGGGTTGACGCCTTCACCCCAATCGCCAACGTTGCTGCGGTCACTGCGAGCAATCAATACGATCCGAACAGCGTGCCCGGCAATAACGACAGCACCGAGGACGATCAGGCGATGGTGCTGGTTACCCCCAAGTCTGCCGATCTGCGACTATCGAAGAAGGTCAATCAAGTCAGCCCGACCGTGAGCAATCCCAACGTCGCGTTTACCGTCGAGCTATTCAATGCCGGACCCGACGTGACCAGCAACGTGACCGTTAAAGACGTGATGCCCGGTGGCATTAACCTAACCAGCAACACGCCCTCGGTAGGCAGCTATAACGCAGCAACCGGTGACTGGACGATACCGGCGCTGACAGTTAACGCACGGGCAACACTCACCTTAAATGGCGTCGTCACTGACTTCACGCGCCCCCTCACCAACACCGCCCAGATCACCGCCTCGGGCCTACCCGATCCGACCCCCTTCGAGCAGGCCTCAAGCACGGTGCAAGGGCAAAGCGCCAACCTGAGTCTCACCAAAACGGTCACCGATGCGACCCCGAGAGTCGGCGCGACCGTCACTTATCTGGTCACCATCAACAACGCCGGCCCCGATGCGGCCACCGGCGTCAGCGTGTCTGATTTGCTGCCGCAGGGACTGCTGCTGACCAATGTGCTTGCCAGTGCAGGCAGCTACGATCCTGTCACTGGTGAATGGAGTGTCGGACGCGCCAATGTGGGCACGCCGGTGACCCTAGCAATATCGGCGCGCGTGATGCAAATTAGCAACGCTCCGATTGTCAATCGTGCCGAGATTTCTGCCAGCGATCAATTCGACGCGAACTCAACGCCCAACAATCAACGCGTGGGTGAGGACGATGACGCATCGGTCACCATCAACCCGGTGCCGGTGGCTGATGTCACGGTTGCAAAAGTGGCACCTGCTGCGCTCATTCCCGGCACCGACGCTACCTACAAAATTATCGTGCGCAATCTCGGGCCGAGTATTGCCAGCGCAGTGAACCTTGCCGATCCCGGCCCACCCGGATTGGCACTCAAGTCGTCGTCCTGCGGCAGCCTGCCTTGCGCACTGGGCAGCCTTGCACCGGGTGAGGATCGCATCATCACCGTCGTCTATGCCGTGCCCTTTCCGTACAGCGGCGGCGACCCGGTGACCAACGTAGCAACCGCCACGAGTGCGACGTTTGACCCTGATCTGAGCAACAACGCCGACCGCGTAGGCGCGGCGGTAAACGCGCGCGCCGATTTGAATCTGGCTAAAACCGGGCCCGTGACCATCGTTCCGGGAACCAATGCGGTCTACAGCTTGGTTGTCACCAACCGCGGGCCTGCGAGCGCTGGAGACGTCGTTATTGAGGATCCAGCGCAAAGCGGACTGACACTCGTATCGGTCTCCGGTGGGGGCTGCACGACAATGCCCTGCATCATCGGCACGATGGCTCCGGGTGCATCGGTTACCGTGACGGTGACAGCCAGACTAGATGCGGCGGCCGCTGTTGGCAGCACGGTGCGCAACACGGCAACGGTGAGCTCCACCACGCCAGACCCCAACCTTTTCGACAACGCAGCCACAGCCGTTTCCACAGTTGCGGCGCAAAGTGCGGACTTACGCATTGCAAAGGCCGGATCCAGCGCCGTGGGTGCGGGCAACACCACCACCTACAGCATTACCGTCAGCAACGATGGGCCATCCGCTGCGGCCGCTGTGGTGGTTACCGACACGCCGGGTGCAGGTTTGACGCTGCTGTCAGTCAGCGGTGCCGGTTGCGTCGCTTTCCCGTGTTCGCTGGGCACGCTGCTGCCCGGTGGCAGTGTGGTGCTCACCGTTACGGCGAAAGTGAGTGCAACCGCGACCAGCGGGCAAACAGTCAGCAACACCGCCGCGGTCAGTACCACCGCCTCTGACCCCAACCTCGGCAATAATTCGGCGACTGCCAGCGGCGTTGTAGGCAACCTGCTGGCTGACTTGAGCGTGGTGAAGACGGGCCCGCTCAACGGCAAGCCCGGTGATTTAGTCACCTACACCATCACGGTGGGCAATGCGGGGCCTGCTGACGCGAGCGCGGTGGTCATCAACGATCTGCCAGGCACAGGGCTCACCGTGGTGAGCGTTTCTGGCGCAGCCGGCGCATGCACTGCCCTGCCCTGCACATTGAGCACGTTAGCCGCCAACGGCAGTGTCACCTTGACCGTGATGGTAAGGCTTTCGCCCACCTTGGTTGCGGGCACAACAGTGACCAATCGCGCCACCGTGAGCAGCGCGGTGGCGGATCCCAACAGCGCAAACAACGCGAGCGACGCGACACTCACGGTAGCGCCTATTGCCGACATGACAACGAGCATTACCGGCCCCGCAAGCGTCACGCCAGGCCAGGCTGTGCCGTTTGAATTCACCGTCACCAATAGCGGCGGCGCCAACAGCAACGGACCGATCACGCTCGCCATTACCCTGCCGCAGGGCGCCGTACCGGTGGTCACGCTGCCACCCGGCTGGACGGCGAATCTGGTGGGCAGCGTGCTTACCCTGACCACCAATGATGTGATCGCACCCGGAGCCACAGTGCGAATCCCGGTTGCAATTTCATTTGTGTTGCCAGGTGCGACACGGATTGACGCCGTGGTCGCCGGCGGCGGTGAAGCAGTCACCAGCAACAACTTCGCAACCATTGCACTGGAGGCCGTTGCTGCGCCAGTGCCCACGCTTGCAGGCTGGGCGCTGGTGTTGCTGGCATTGATGCTGATGGCGATGCTGGCATTGGTGGGCGTTGCGCCGCGGCGGCCACGCGCATAGCCGCTTGCGGACGGTCGTACCGGCTGATCACGGTGCCCGACAAAACGCATTCGCGCATTTGTAGACCTTCAAGTCGCCAGCCGTTTCGTCGTTGTAGGCCATCAACGGCAATCCATCGGCGGCGATAGCAATCGAGTTGTACCGGCCGATGGAGCCTGCCGCATCGACGACGGTGAAGGTGTTGCTCGCGCTGCACGACGCGTTGCCGCATTTCACCGTCATTAGGCGGGTATTGGTCTGGTCGTAATAGCTGATGACCGGCAAGCCGTCGGCGGGTACGGCGATGGAGGGCGCACTCGCGTTGACTGAACTGTCGACCAGGGCAATGGTGCCGCTGGCGCAGGTGGCCGTGGCGCACTTGAGCACTTTGATGGTTGGTGCAGCGATCACACCCCCCGTGTAGGCGACTACCGGCAGCCCATCAATGCCGATCGCAATGGATGAATTGCCACCGCTCTCTTCGCCCACGTCGTGTAGGGTTATGGTTGCCACGCCAGCGCACGATGCGGTGCTGCACTTGGCGACCCGCAGGTTCCTCGCGACCACCTCCCAGTAACTGATCACCGGCAAACCATCTGCGGGGACAGCAATGTTGTTTTGAAGCCCGACGCTCACGCCAACGGGTGCGTCGACATCGGTAGCAGTGCCAGCGCTGCAGTCTGCATTGCTGCATTTGTAGACCCGCAGCACGGAGGGACTGCCGGCGTGCGCTGGCAGCGCCATGTAGCTCACCACCGGAAAGCCGTCAGCGCTTGATATGGCAATTGAGTTCACGGATCCGCTGGAAAAACCCGCGTTGTCCAGCGTCACCGGCGTGTTCACCCCCGTGCAGGCGGCGTTGGCACAGCGCACAAACATCAGCGCGGTAGTGGTGACATTGTGGTAGCTCATCACCGGACGGCCATCGGCGGGGACTGCGATGGACGAATAGACCTGGCTCAGGTTGCCGCCGGTTGGCGCAATGCTGACAATTGAATTAGCACCGCTACAGCCTGCGCTGCCGCATTTGGCCATTTTGATCGCGGAGTTAGTCTGGTCGTAATAGCTGATGGACGGAAATCCATCGGTGCCAATCGCGATGCGCGATGCCTGGCCCACCGCATCGACACTGTCCACGCGAATGGCCGTCGTCGGCCCTCCGACGCACTGCAATTCGCCACTGCTGGTCAGGGTCAATGATTGCCCGACGCTGCACGGCGCTGGCAACGAGGGCATGCTGGCGCACACCCACGCCGTGCCGTTCCAGCGAGTCATTTGATCCGCCGTGCAGCTCTGTGGCAGACGGAATGAGCCGTGAATGTTCACCGTGCCCGCGGTGGTGATCGGGCCGCCGGAGAGTCCGATGCCGGTGAGTACGGCCGTCACAGTGCCGAGGCCGCCCACCGCCTCGGTTGCACACGTCCAGGCCGAGCCGTTCCACTTCGGAATTTGGTTGTTGGCGCAGGCGGTGGTTGGCAAAAGCTGCGTTGCTGCCAGACCAATGGTGCCGATGCCGGTCACCGGGCCACCGGTTAATCCAGAGCCGGTGGCGACGGTGGTGACAGTGCCGCCCCCTCCGGCCGCGCTCGTCTGGCAGGTGACGGTGCCATCTGCGGCAATCGCACGGATGCTGGCACCCACGGAGCAGGTGCCGCTGACGCGGCTCTGAATGACGGCGGTATTTACAGCAAGGGTGCCGCTAGCGGTGATGGTGCCGCCGGTGAGCCCGGTGCCCGCCGTGATGCTGGTGACGGTGCCACCCGTTGCGCCGCAACCGGCAAGCAGGAAGCTCTGCACGGCCGACGGCGTGTTGCGAGTGCCGCTGCCGAGCGCAAGCCCGTTGGTGAGCTGCGCGCCGCTGAATCCGGCGAGTTTGCGCGAAATGATCGTGGCGTCGGCCACCGTCAACGTTGGATTGCCAGTGATGTTGAGCCCGCACGACGGACAGGTAATCGCGGCCTCGACGGTGGTCGCATCCGCCGCGTTGATGCCGGTGCTGGCCACCAGCGGCGCGCCGGTGATACCGAGCGCGTAGCGAGTGAGGATCACACCTTCAACCGTGAGCGACGAATTGCCGTCGTCGAACGGGCAGGTTTGAGCGTGAGCGGTGACCGAGAGCCATGCGCAGAAGCACGCAAACACTGCGCTGCGAATGGGTGAGAAAGGTGGCTGTTTCATGGTGCGTCTCCGATTAAAAATTTGCAATTTATTTGGCATCAGCTTTTTGCTACAACCGCCATTCGATATGGACAAAACCGGCACAATTGTCTTTTATCGATAATTGCCTAAACCGCTCGTTTGCCCATGTCAAATATGGCTTTCGATGAAAAGTTGATGCTGAATTTTTTTGAAAACGGCAGGCCGTAGTGGCTTTGCATGGGTTCACGTAAAGCCGCGCGCAACTCAGACATCTTGATGAAACTCGCACGCCAAACTGTCAATGCGCATCGGCATCCGCAGCAGAGCAGGCGTAATCGGCGAGACGCGCATGAATCCGCACGCATCGGCGCGCGCTCGCATTTCCAATAGTTGCAGCAACGCCTCAAACAGCGCTGGACGAAACGCCTGCAGGCAATCAAGCCAAAGCGCTCGTAGTACGTTTGACGGCAAGCCTTCGAAATATTCGAGCAAACCGAGCAGCAGCCGCCATTCGTGCGCGGTGTGCAAAGCGTTGTGTGGGGAAAGAGACATTGATGAGACCTGTTCTTGTGAACGGGTTAACGCAATGGCGGGCGCGATTCGGACAGACGCGACGCACGGATCGCGCCGATGCTGCGGAGCGGGGCTTGCAGAAGGGGCTCAGCCGCGACCTGACGCCGAAGAGAGTTCACAACGGGATAGCGGCAGAGCCGCCGCGACAGAAAACGGGCGTGCGGCGTCAGCGCCTTACGCTTTCAAAATCGTGTAAAGAAACACCCGCGCCTTCTCCCAATCGCGGCCAACGGTGCGTGCCGTGACGCCCAGACACTCGGCAATTTCCGCATCGTTGAGCCCCGCGAAATAGCGCATCTCAACCACGCGCGCCATGCGCGCATCGATGGCTTCGAGCTGCGCCAGCGCGTCGTGCACATCCAACGCTTCGTCGGATGAGGTGTCAGTCGACGAGTCTGCAATTTGCGTGTTCAGCGTGAAATCAATCTGTCCTCCTCCGCGCCGCTCAGCCTGCGATTCCCGAATGAGGTCAACGATCACTGATCGCATCACGGTCGATGCGTACGCAAGAAAGTGATTGCGATCCGCCACCTTCAGCGCACGCGCTTGTACGAACCTCAGATAACTGTCATGAACCAACGCCGTCGTGTCCAGCGACACGCGACCGCTGCCCTGCCGCAGACGACTGTGCGCGATGCGACGCAGCTCGGGGTAGAGCGTCGCGTAGACGGCACTCGCAGCGGCTGCGTCGCCGCTGCGTGCGTTGCTCAGGAGAAGCGTTACATCCACCACGTTTCAGTTCGCAGCAACGGTCAATCGCAACGCGCGCAAATTCGCAAGTCTCGGGCTTGTCGGTATCACCTGTGGTGAAAGCGCAGCTTCGGCGCGGTCAATAAGCAACGCCGCGTCCGGTTGTTTCAGCGCCGCTGCGGCATGAGCCGCCAAATCCAGCGCATTGGCACGGTGTCGCGCAGACAGCTCATAGGGGGAATCTGCCTTGAGCCACGGCTCCACCTGTCGTAACACCTCGTCCCATCGCTTTTCTTCAATGGCCGCGCTGGCACGATTCAGCGCGAACAACAAGCGTTCATGCGGGCTCCATGTTTCGAACGGACGACCGGTGACCGCCGCAGCTGGCACAGGCGCATCAACATTTGCCGCGCCGCGCATGGACGCGATACGTCGCTCGTACTGCGCGAAACTTGCCTTCAAACCCGCAGATAATCCGTGAACCTTCTCAAGCGCTCTGGCTTCGCGCACGGCGGCCTCCGCCGTCTCGACTTCGCCTGACGCCAACGCCGCACTGGCGACATATGCGTGGGAATTGGCGATAAACATGGAGCCTTTGTTGCCTAATTCGGAGCGTGCACGCAGTGCCAATTCCAAAGCACGCTTAGTGTCGTCGCGGCCTGCGGCGTATCCTGACAACGCGTTACTGACACTAGATTTGAATGGGTGCGGTTGCCCGTCAACGTCCTTGAGCGATGCGTGAACCGCACTCAGTCGATTCGTCGCTTCGTCAACGTTACCAAGCTCGGCAATGGTGGTGGCCGTCCAGCGGCCTTGTGGCGTCGCGTCAAAGCTTTCACCGCGAAACGGGCGCAGCACCGTGCTCATCTCGACGGCAACGGCATGCGCCTCGCGTAGCCGGAGCAGCTCCCGCAGGCTGACCACAATGCCAATGAGCGATTCGCCGTATTCAACGCTATCGCGCCCGTTGGCCTCCGCATAGAACTTGGATGATCGCTGATAGGCGGGCAACGCTCGATCGTGCGCGCCGATCCGACGAAACGCCACTGCAAGCGCGCCCTCCGCTAGCGCACGGTGTCTGGCCGATGCGCCCAACCGCTCAAGCATCGCACTGGACTGTTGTGCATAGGCGAGCGACTTCGATGGCTCGTTGTTGTCCAGCCCTTCCGCATAGCGGTAAAGCAGCTGAGCCATTTCAACACTCTCAGGCGCGACCCGCGAGAGAATGCCATGCGCTTCATCAAACAATGCCTTTGGAAAATCCCAAAGGCGCCCCTCCGTAACGGCGCGCTCTAGCACCGCCATCGCGTAATGCTTCGATTCCTTGCCATAGGCGCGGGCGGCATACACAACGCTCTGCACATGCATACGTTTGGCCGCCTCCCACTCCTGCACGTTTTCATAGAGATTACCGAACAGCCGATACAGCTCGGCGTTTAACTCGTCGCCCACGTCTTTGGCCTGCGCCAGCCGTTCAACACCGCGATCCAGCAGCTGTTTGGCGTTCAGCTTTCGCAATTCAATCGCGTTCTTTTGGTCGTTGCTGTTGGCGCTGAAGAGGTCGACGACAAAGCCTTGTACCGCTGTGGAACGCTTGGCCTCCCGTTGCGCCGCAATGGAGGCCTCGACTGCCCGCTTCGCGGCCTCGATAGCAGCACCGGCTTCACGATCCGCGCGACCGGCTTCACGCAACGCGATATCCGACTGCGCATCGGCACGACCAGCCTCTTTCCGCGCCGCCTCCGCCTCCACGTCGGCGCGTGACGCCGAGACTAAAGCGGCCAGCGCCTGCCCGTCAGCGCGCAACTTTTCCCCGCGCGCCGTCGCAGCGGCCGCATCGGCTCGCTGCGCCTGATGCGTAGCGACGTTTGCCTGCCAAAGCGCAGCACCCAGCCCTGCAGAAAGGGCTGCCACCACGGCAAGAGACGCGGCGACGCGGCGTCGATTGCGTGCAACAAACTTGCCCGTACGATACTGCCACGAGTCCGGTTGCGCCTCAACCGGCAATCCGTCGAGATGCCGCTGAATGTCCTCGGCAAACGCGGCGACCGTGGCGTAGCGCTGCGCCGCATCTTTCTTAATCGCCTTGCCAACGATGGTGTCAAGATCGCCCGAGAGCGCGCGTGCCAGTCGCTCTTGGCTGAGGTCGCGTTGCATCGCGGTCGCCTCGTCACCGCGTCGAGCAGCGTCACTCATCAGCGCCGCATCCGTCGTGAGAATCGCCTCTTCCAATTCAGCTCGACTGCCACGTTTCAGCTGATACGGTTTTTGCCCCGTCAACAACTGATAGAGCACGACGCCCATCGAATACAAATCACTCCCGGTGCTAATCGCGCCACCAATTACCTGCTCCGGGCTCGCGTAGTCGAGTGTCAGCGCACGACCGGCGATTATCGTCAGCTCCGACTCTGCCGCCTGCCCCTTCGGATCGTCAAGCAGTTTGGCGATGCCGAAATCAAGCAGATGCACCTGTCCGTCCTCGCTCACGAGAATGTTGCTGGGCTTTAGGTCGCGGTGAATCACCAGATTGGCATGCGCGTACTGCACGGCGCTGGCTACTTGCAAGAATCGTCGCAAACGCTCGTTGATCGGCAGATTGATCGCGTCGCAATGCTCGGTGATTGGCTTGCCTTCGACGTACTCCAGCGCGAGATACGGACGTCCGGCCTCAGATACACCCGCATCGTAGAGCCGGGCGATGTTCGGGTGGGTCAACTGCGCCAAGATGTCGCGCTCTCGGGCAAATCGTTCTGCGAGCGCGTCGGTCAAATGGATCGTAGGCAGTTTGAGCGCAACTTGCCGCGTCAGCGCGCCATCGACACGATCAGCCAACCATACAGCCCCCATGCCGCCGTGCCCAACTTCGCGCTGCAGCACGTAGGGGCCGATGCGGGCACCTGTTCTTAGCTCTCCCATCGCTGCCGATTCGACCCGCAGTGGCGCTTCTGGCAACGTAATGGGTCGCACCAGGAACGCGGTTTCCATGTCGGCTTGCTTCGCCAGCATCTCGGCCAGAAACGGTTGCAGCGCGGCGTGTGGCCCGGTGGAAACATCAGCTACCCAACGCGTACGTGTTTCGCCGTCAAGATCAAGCGCGCGATCCATCAACTCGGAGAGCGTTTTCATGGCCTGAAGTGTGAGTTCCACCAGCAAAATCCCCCGATCAATGATTCGAGAATCTGAGCGCGAAGCTAGTTTACGCCGCGCCCGGTTGGAGCGTCCTTGGTAAAGACGAAGCCAGACACCGATTCGCGCCATCGCCGATAGTTGCTGACGTTAAATCCTTGCGCCATGTCTGAGTTGAGCGCACGTTTGCGTAAAGCTTGGGTAAGACCCACTCTCATAGGCGAGCGCTCAAATGATTACTTTTGGCGGAATCGACGGAACCTCGACGGAGGAGGAAACATACGGCAAGACCTACTACAACAGCTTCGTCAATCGCTTGCATCGCAACGAGCTGGTGCAGTTCACCGAGCCTTGGTATCTGCGCGGCCCCTACCTTGACGGCATGGACACCGATGTCCGCGCTCGCGCTTGCAAAGATCATGTCCGCGACTTGTACAAAAGCGGCAAGGCAAAAGCCATTTTTCTGAGCGGGCACAGCCGCGGCGGTGCGGCGGTCATCGAGGTTGCCAAGTGGCTTGCTGAGGAGAACATTCCGGTTGAATGCATGATCCTGTTTGATGCCGTCGATCGCACCACCACGGTCGGCGGCAATGTCTGGAATACTCCCATCGCCCGCAGCGTGAAGCGAGTGATCTACGCCCAGCGCGACGTGTGGCGTACCCACTCCCGATTGTCATTTGGCAACTGCGGATTTACGTACAACGCCGGCACCGATTTTTTCCACCAAAAATTTTTCGCGACCCATAGCGGAATTGGCGGCGTGCCATGGCCCGTGGCGGTTCTGCCCGGAACCAATATTCCCAATCCTACCGGCTGCATCTTCGAGCCGGGCGAGCTAGCCTCCACGTGGGTCACGCCCGCAGCAGACGCAGCCGGGTCGCAGCAGGTGTGGGGCTGGGCAAGAAACCATATTGCCTTCGCCTATCAACAGTGCATGGATCGGCTCAATGGGGGCGTCGCGGGCGCGCCCGATTTCCAGCTCCCGGATCAATCCAACGCACCGCACATCGGTGGCAAGTACCGGGTGCATGTGGTCGTCTCCGGGGACTGGCTGTCAAAGATCGCATTGAAATACTACGGGGACGCGAAAAAGTACACCGTGATCCACCAAGCCAATTTGAAGGTGATCGGGCCTAACCCCGACCTCATCAAGCCAGGGCAGCGATTGATGATTCCTTAGGACGTTCGGCAAAATCCCACGATCAGACTTGCAGCATGCAAGCCTTTCCTCAGGTCAATATCGACACCACACTCGCCCATCTGCGCTGGCGAGCGGCTGATTTCGAGCCGCAGACGTTGCTGCGCTATGTCGCCCAGTACCGTGACTATTACGTGGTGACCCAGCGCGGTCGGCTGGCACCCGCGCCAGATGACAAGAACCGTTTCCTCATTGCCGTGTTCACCTCAGTTGACTCGTGCAACGAATTTTTGATCGACGGCGGCATCGAGGCCGATGCGGTGGATATCGAAAAAATTGAAGGGCGCACGCTGTTCCCGAAAATAGCGACGGCCAATCCTGAGGGCGTCGTTTTCAATTGTCGCGGTCCGCAGGATTCCATCGCTTTCGTGCCGCGCATGATCGTGCGGGTGCTTGAACACATGGACGATCCGCAGCGCGATGCGCCACCTACGAGCGCGATGCAGATTGACTTTGACACGATGGCGGCAAACGCATTTCCGCGCAGTCGCCTTGGTGCTCGACCCGACCTTGATCTGCTCTGGGCGCCTGCGTTTTCGCTTGATGCATGGCACGCGCTGGTGCATCCACGCGATGCTGCGCAGCCCACGCCTTATGTGCGGCTAGAGCGAGGCGTGGTCACGGCGTACTTATTTACCGATGAGACACGACCCGCGCGCAGCATTGCCTTGCCAGAACTTCGGGCCGATGACGGCAGCTATCTGCTCATGCCAATCTCGCCACTGTCGCTGGTTGAGTCGTCAAGGCTTGACCCGCGTGAGCAGCCGTTTGACACATTGCGATTCAACTTCGGCAATCCGGGCTGGTATTCGCCGCTGCGAAATATGGCGCATGTTTTCGACCATCTCAATGCGCAAAAATCTTGAACTTACTGCCTCGCCTCGCATTGATCGCCACCACGGCAGCAGTCGTGTTTCCGCTGTCGCTCTGGCTTGCCGAGTCGTTCCATATGGATTGCCGACGGGGCAACGCTGAGCGCTTCGATTGCGTGGTTGAAAGCTCTAAACGCGGCCGCACCCGCGTGTACAAAATCGATCACACCATGCTGCGCAGCGCGAAGCTCGACATTGGGCAGACGGTGCACACCGACGGCACGGTGGATCAGCGCCATTACCTCAAACTGGTGCTGCTCAAGGGCGACATCTCCACGCAGGATGGTGACGCAAAAGACATCCGACAACGCGCTCAGCAGATCAACACGTTCATCGCGTCGCCCGAGCAACCGTCAATGCGTTTCACATTGAGCAATCGAAGCTATCGCCTCTGGTTCGCGGCTTTGCTGGTGCTGGCGGCTGCCTTGCTCACACACGATTTCCGCTTTCGTCCTAAGGCCTGATGGTTGGGCTGCGGAAACGATCGGTTACAAATGACTTACACAACCGTGTATGGCGAGCCTACTATCGCCGCTCAGGCGATGCCGAGCGGCGCGTGCTTCATCAATGTCTGAACTTCGCGGCGGTTTACGTTAAGCCTAATGCCGCTCATCCCAATTTTTTCGTTTTCGAGGGAATCTACGTCACCATGAACACATTTATCGCCCCCGCCGTCGCCATTGCCGTGTCTTGCGCGCTGGCCATCAACGGCAGCGTTGCTGCCACCAGCAAAAGCGCTAGCGCATCTAAAGGCAGCAGCTCAAGTTCCAGCTCCAGCAAAAGTTACAGCAGCTCCGGCAAGCAGGTGGCCAAATCATCCACCAGCGGCAACACCACACGCCACACCTCCACCACTGGTCGCTCGCTCGGCAAATCAACCAGCAGTGGCAACACCACGCGCCACGTTAATGCATCAGGCAAATCAGTGGGCAAATCAGTCACGACTGGCAACACCACCCGGAACTACAACGCACAAGGCAAGGCGATCGGCAAGTCCACCACTAGCGGCAACACGACCACGCATCGTGATTCGTCGGGCAGGAAAACTGGCACGACTAAAGGTGGCTGACACCTAAAGGCGCGACCGCCATTTCAGATTAAACCGAGATTCGCCATTAGCCATCGAGAGTCGAAACGCGACCCACAACGATTGAGGTGGCGCTTTGTTTTGACGCAGCTTGCGCCGATTTCGCAGATGAGCGCAGATTTTTTGAAGGCCCCAGTACGAAAAATCTGCGTAAATCAGCGTAATCGGCGCAATCTGCGTCAAAAAATTTCTAATGAACAATGTCGGTTAATGGCGGCGCCACGCAGTGACGGAGCTCTCGTGTGACCAAGGCGTCTGCGGCGATATCACCCAAGCCGCGAGTCGCATGCGCTGCGGGTCGCGCGGTGTGACGGCCCGATTTTTTGCGCCGTGTACGGTATCGCACAGGGCGGCATAAAAGGCTTGTGTATCCTCAACATTGACGATTCACTTCATTGAATCGACTGTTGGGCAATCAGTGCTTTTCTCCGCGCGTCCCTTGCATCAACCGTACGCACCACGTCCTACGCTACAGTCGTCGCCTGCCAATCGAAAGCGCTTCGAAGCTGAACCGCCGAGCCCGTTGAATCGCGAGCGTGATCGACGGTTAGCAGCGCTGGTCGCCCGCATGGCAAGCAAGGACGAGCAAGCCTTGAGCGAACTTTTCAGCATGACCGTGACACGGCTTCACGGATTTGCGTTCGGTATCGTACGTGACACGGGACTCGCCGAAGAGGTCACGGAAGACACGCTTTTTCAGGCGTGGCGTGAAGCGCATCGCTTTGATTTAAATCGGGGCAAAGTGATTACTTGGCTGCTCACCATTTGTCGTTCGCGCGCGCTAGATGCGTTACGACGCGTCGACGCTGCAGAATGCGTGGAAGATGCTGACCAATTGCGTTCACACGAAGCGAGCGTTATGGCCGATCCAGCGCTACTCATCGCGCAATTTCAGACCGCTGCTGCGGTGCGCGAGGCGCTGCTACAGCTACCGGCCAATCAGCGCCATGCAATTAGTCTTTCGTTTTTTCGCGGTCTCACGCACCAAGAAATTGCCGAGCATTGGCAGATGCCTCTCGGCTCTGTAAAAACACTTATGCACCGAGCGTTCGCGCAGTTGCGTGTCCATCTCGAAGCAGCGTGTTAGCTGCTGTGTCGGCGTCGGTCACGGTCAATCAGCTGCCGTGCCCTAACAATTTCAGCGCCGAAAAAAAACACCGCTGCGGAATAGAAAAGCCACATCAATGTCACCGCCACGCTGCCGGCGGCACCAAATGCGTTGGCAGTGCCAGCGGCCGCCAGATAATAAGCAAAACCAAATTTTCCGAGCGTGAACATGGCTGCCGCGACCACGCCGCCCCAAGCCGCATCTCGCCAGCGCACCTTGACGTCCGGCAAGATTGCCAGCAGCACCGTGAAGGCCAGCGCCAGAAATGCGGCGCTCGCTACCAAATCTATCCGCAACCATGTCAAGGCGGATGAAAAACGGGCGCCTAGCAAAGCTATAACCGCATCAAATGCAAGCGTCACAATCAACATAAAGCCAATGCCTACAACCAGCGCGGCGGACAGCAACCGCGCCTTAACAAAGGTCCAAGTCAACTTAGAAAACGCCGGTGTGGGCGCGACCTCGGTGCCAAGAATAGCGTTCAACGCGGACTTCAATTCGGCAAAGGTTGCCGTCGCGCCGATGACGGTGACGATGATCGATGCGATGGTGGCTTCACTAGTCCATTCCGACAAGCGCGCCTGAGCCACGGTCGCGCGAATCGCCTCTGCCGCGTTCAATCCCACCACATAGCGCAGCTCGGCGAAAATGCGATCCGGTAGCGCAGACGCGTCGACCACATAGCCCGCAACCGCCACGGCCAGAACCAACATCGGCGCTAATGAAAAGAGTGCAAAAAATGCAAGTGCAGCAGCCTGCGAACCGCAGCGATCATTGAACCAGCCTTCGACTGCATGCCGCACGACCAACACTGGCATCGCGAGAGAGCTTGCGATCAATCCAGCCGCATGCGTAGTCGCACGAGCGGGTAGAAGGCTATTTTTCGGACTGTCCATTTCCTAGCAACCGGGCAATTGGATTGAGTGACGGCACCGCGCCAAACACCACTTTGATAATCACCGCAATCGGCACTGCGAGCAGCAAGCCAACGCCGCCCCACATCGAGCCAAAAAGCAGGATCGCAACGAACACCACCGACGCGTTCATGCGCACCACACGCGCCGTCATCCACGTTTGCACGAAGGTTCCAATCACAATCGACACAACCACCGTAGACAGCGCAGCGTAGAGCGCAGACTGCAAATCGCCCAGTTGATGCAGCGCCGTGACGAACACGCCACCGGCAACCAGAATCGGCCCGAAATACGGAATCACGTGCAGCAATGCAGCGAGCACGCCCCAACCGGCGGCATCATCCACCCCGACAATCCGCAACGCAACAAAAGTCAATACGCCAAGCGCGATATTGGTGACCACCAGCATCGCCAAGTAGCGTCGAATCGAAACATCGATCACATTGAGCGCATGCACCGTGACCCGCTTCGTAGACAACGCCGTGCCGACAAAACTCACCCAGCGGCGACGAAAATGATCCCCGTCAACCAACAAAAAATACGCAAGCAAATAAGTGGCGGCGAGCGTGGACAACAGCTCAAGTGCCGTCGCCGTGCCGCTCCAGAACATTCGCTCAACCGTGCCACTGCTGCTCGATGTTGCCGCAGGCGCGGTGGCTATGACGCGGCCTTTTGTAGTCGCAGTTTGAGCTGCGGGTTGAGCCGATGCGGGCGCGGCTGGTGGTGCCTCTTCGCTGATAGCGCGCTGCAGCGCAGCCGCGCTGCCTTGAATTTTGGACAAGGTGCTGTCGCGATCCGTTTTCATCTGGCCCCAGCGGCTTTTTAATTCCGCGACGGCACGCGGCACAGCGTCTGCAATGCGGTCAAGTTGCGACCACACGGCATACATCGTCAGCGAAGTCGCGGCGATGAGAGCCAACACGACCACTGCGGCACCGAGCGCGCGCGGGATACGCAGTCGTTCCAACGCATCCACTGGCAAAACGAGCGCATAGAAAAGAAGCACAGCAACAATGACCGGAACCAAAAACGGTTGCCCAAGCTTCATAAGAGTCAGTATGGCCGTCAGCGCAAGCACGTAGGCTGGCCAGCGCGGATAGTCGGCGCGAATCGTGCGGGCAATTTCCTCAGCGGCAAGCGGAGAGGCCGCCGGTGGATGAGCAGCAGGCTCTGTCGGCTGTATCTCAACCACCGCCTCAGCGCAGGCAGGCCGCATCTCGCTCGCTTGAGTTTCTGGACACATTAAGGTAGCGCGGTCAGTTGATGGCACGATGCACCCATTAAGGCGCTAGTGCCAAAGCTCGGCATAGTGCCATTGATCGTTTGCATTCGCGCATTCATAATCATTGCCTCTCTCACGGCTGTCAACAAAGCCAACCCTGACGGCCTTGTCGTCGCCAGTTCAACAAGTCAATCCGGACGATGAGGCGCACTGAGATGCGCGCGCCCATCGCGGCGCTGCATTAGATTTTGCCCATGACCAGCAATATGACTAACACTAATACGAGTAGCCCGAGGCCACCGCTGGGTGCGTAGCCCCAGCTTTTGCTATGCCCCCAGCTGGGCAATGCGCCAACTAGCAGCAAAACAAGAATGATTAGAAGAATGGTACCGATGCTCATGATGATTGACTCAAAAAAAAGTGGATGGGTGAACTGCGCTTACTGCATGCCCAAAGCGAGATGCGTTATTTCAGGCATGACACGACACTAGGGCCCGAACGAGCGTAGCGGTTTACTTCGGGGTCTCTGCAGGTGCGGGCGGGGTGACGATGACGGTGGTGTTGCCACCCGCTTTACCGGCATCGCCCTTTTGACCCTCTGCGCCTTGATAGCCTGGCGCGCCTTGTGCGCCTTGTGCGCCGCTGTTGCCCGTTGCACCAGTGGGGCCAGCGGGC
This sequence comes from Burkholderiales bacterium, assembly GCA_031409935.1. GTDB lineage: Bacteria > Pseudomonadota > Gammaproteobacteria > Burkholderiales > Casimicrobiaceae > Casimicrobium. The sequence goes on from JANNYE010000007.1 coordinate 91,539, forward strand.
CCTGGCACGGCAACGGTTGGGCCTGGCACCGTGACGACGGTCGGTCGGTCGCAGGCAGCGAGGCCAAGTGTCAGCGTGAGCGCAAATGCGGTGAGCGCCATTGAACGGGTGATAGCGTTTTTCATAAAGTATCCTTTGAGTGTGGCGTCGCGGATCATCCGCGACATTGGTTTGTTTTTGAAAGCTGGCACGGGGCGGTGCGATCAGCGACGTGCTATCGCTGTGCGCCCGACAATTGGGTCAAGGTGTCGTGCTCGCCCATTCCGATCGGCTTGCTTGCGACCATCGAAGCGGCCATGGCAAACATGCGCACCATCTTGCTGTGCGGTGCGTCCCAGTATTCCGCCGAATCTGGCACAAATTTCAGCAGCGCAATGTTGGTCGATTCTTTGCCGTCGGGGAACCACGGGCGGGCGAACGCCGTCCACAGTTCGTCGATACGAGCCTGCTCCGCGTGCACCTCACCGCGCCCCGATATCGACACATAAATCGATTTATCCGGATCAGTGAAGGCGAGATTGACTACGCGCAAATGCTCGATTTTTTCCGACCGGAGGTCGCTGAAAAACCAGATCGCGCCTTGCCCATCCATTTCAATCGGTGACATCGGACGGCTTACCAGTGCATCAAGGTCATCAACGGTCGTCATCATGACCACTGATATGCCCTCGACCAGTTTGCTCAACTGCGCCAACTCGTTGCTTTGTTGCGGTTCTATTTTCATCTCTGGTTCTCGGGTTGGGTGACGCCCTATGGTCGCCGCAGCGTCGCCACTGCACCATCGGCGTGCGCCCTATTGATCTGTGGGTACGCTCCTGCTTGAATGCGAGCCAACTGCGAAACAGGCACGCCAACCCAGCCGGGTCGCGCACGCAGCCGACAGGAGCAAGACTCGCTAGGCAGCAAATGTGATCGTGTTAAGTCTTGTTGTAACGAGCCTTGGCTGCATTCACGCAAGAGTTCTTTGGGTCGCCGGACATCGCATCGCACTTTTCGACTGCAACTTTGTAATTAGCGTCCGACTTGTCCTCAATGGCCTCTGTCCGAGCAGCAGCTACTTTTTTGGTGAGCTTCGCGTCGGCCAAAGATTTGTTGAGCGTCGCTTTTGCCTCGGTGCGGCATAGCGTCTTTGCTTGCCCTGCTTTGTCATCGCACATTTCTTTCGCCACGGAGTAAGTCGAATCCGCTGCCGCAACAGCAACTTTGTTGCCGTCTTTCGCCTTGCCGCTGTAGCTGAACTGCAACTCAGCCAATGCAACTTTTTCTTTGCCCTTAGCCTGAGCCAAGCAAATGTCTTTTGCGTTAGACGTTGACTTGGCGCAAACTACCTTTTCGGCCTTGAATTCCGCCTTGATACGATCCTTGCTGACTGAATAATCAGCCTTGGTCATATTTGTGGCGAACGCGCTCGACGACAGACAAACGAGAGCCACGGCGAGGGCAGTTTTACAGCGCTGGGTAGTGGTCATAATTTAGTTCCCTTTCAAGAGGTAAGGTGGAACCCCACCGATACTAAATTATGAAAATCGCAACGCTTACGCGACATCGGACGCGGGCGTAATGCGTCGTAGTTCCTGTCCTACCTGCAGGTCAGACCATTACCCACGCAGCTCAATAATCGCAGCGTCAAAACTTGCCTTGTCTGAAAGCGAGACGCATTTCACCTCTGGCGCGATGCGCTTCACCATGCCCGCGAGCACTTTGCCGGGGCCGCATTCGACAATGTGGGTTACGCCTTGCATCGCCATTTTTTCAATGGTTTCGATCCAACGCACGGGCTTGAACAGTTGCTCGGCGAGCACAAGGCGGATCGCTGCTGCATCTCCTGCGACATCGACGTTGGCGTTGTGCAGCACGGCGATTTTTGGCGGCTGAAAGTTAGCTTTGTTTAACGCCGCAGCCATCGCTTCCGCGGCGGGGCGCATCAGCTCGCAGTGGCTCGGTACGCTCATCGGCAACATCAGCGCCCGCTTAGCACCTGCCGCTTTGGCGAGCACGATGGCGCGCTCGACGGCGGTCTTATGACCACCGATCACGATCTGCCCCGGCGCGTTCAGATTGCAGCAGGACACGACTTCGCCTTCGCTCGCCTGCTCGCAGACTTGTGTGAGCAAATCGGCTTCGATACCGAGTACAGCGGCCATGCCGCCGATGCCTGCAGGCACCGCGTCCTGCATCGCCTGCGAGCGGGCTTTGACAAGTTTCATCGCCGAGGCGAAATCTAGCGAACCCGACGCGACCAATGCCGCATATTCGCCAAGGCTGTGACCCGCCAAAAGCGCAGGTTTCGGGCCACCCGCCGCGAGCCACGCGTTCCACACCGCAACGTCTGCGGCGAGCATCGCGGGCTGGGTGTTGGTGGTGATATTCAGCGCTTCGGCAGGGCCGTCATTCATCATTGCCGTGATCGGCGCACCGAGTGTCAAGTCAGCCGCAGCTAGGGTTTCATCGATTTGCGCAAGCCCGGCGTAACCCGCCATCATGCCCACCGACTGCGAGCCTTGACCAGGAAAAATGAATGCAATTTTCATAATAGCTTTTTGTTGTAACGCCCGTTCTTATTGGGCACAGAGTAAATAAATGGCAATTATCGATATTAGGCAGAATATGGCTCTATGCCCATATGAAATAAGGTTTTCAAGTAAAAGCTGATGCTTAGACAACGCCGCCCAACTTGTGACTGCGAGCGAACTCCGCCGCGTTCATTTTTTGCCCGCCGTCGGGTTTAAGTCGCAGCACTTCAACCTGCCCGCCTTGCGCGTTGATGAAGATGGATTGGTCGGTCAAATGCGAAATTTCCCCGGGTTGCCCACGCGCCGCGCTGAAGGTTCGCAGGACGTGTTTGCGGCTGTCAAACAGTCGCACTTTCACGCCGCCGAGTTCGCACCACGCGCCCGGCGCCGGGTTTGCCGCACGGATCAAGTTGTAGACATGATCGACGGGATTGGCCCAGTTGATTTTCGATTCTGCCTCGCGAAACCAGCCTTCGTAGCTGGCGTTTGACTCGTCCTGCTCGGTCTGCTGGTGCTTGCCCGAAACGACCAAGTCCGCCGCTTCCAGCAGTGCGCTGACGCCGCTCGGAAACAGATGATTGAAGTACACATCACCCAGCGTGTCATCCGGGCCAATCGCGCACTTTTTTTGTAGGATGACCGGGCCCTCGTCGAGCCCGTCGGTGGGGCGAAAAATCGTGAGCCCAGTCTCCGTCGCGCCCATTGCAATCGGCCAATTAATCGACGACGGGCCGCGATGCTTCGGCAGCAACGACGGGTGATACTGAATGGTGCCGTGCTTCGGAATGTTCAACAACGCTTGCGGCGCAAATTGCAACACGTACGCCATGACCCCGAGATCAACGTCCAGCGCGCGCAATGCCGCTGCTGCATCAGCGCTACGCAAACTCGCAAACTGGAGCACAGGCAGGCCCATCGATTTGGCCGCCACGTGCAGCGCATCGGGGCGAGCGCCGGGCTTGTCGGGCGCGCAAAAAATGGCTGCGACCTGGTCGCCTCGCGCGACAAACGCTTCGAGCGCGGCCTTGCCGAAATCCTGCTGGCCGATGATGGCAATTTTCATGGTTCTGTTCTGCTGTTTCAGTTCATTCTGGCCGATACGTTAGCGTTTTCGCGCACGCCTTGCTGGCGTTGGACTAAAGCCCACAATTTGCTCGATCAGCGCCGCGCCGTCGGCAATCAAAAATTGCTTGAACGCGTCGGCCACAGGCGGCAAGCGCTTCTCTTTGCGATGCACGACATACCAGCTCAACATCAACGGAAAACCCCGCACGTTGAGCACGGCAAGACTTCCCACCTGAATCTCGCGCCCGATGGTGTGCGCTGATAGAAAACTGATGCCCATGCCCGCGATCACAGCCTGCTTGATCGTCTCCGTACTCTTGATTTCCATCGCTATTTTTACGTCGCGCAGATGGCTGCCAAAGCCCTCCTCCATTGACTTCCACGTATCCGAGCCTTTCTCGCGCACGATGAATGGTTCGCGCAACACGGTGGCTTGCGTGATGTCTGCTTCACGCGCGAGCGGATGGTTTGACGCAGCCACGATCACATACGGATGCGGCGCAAAGGGCACGTTGACGGTGTCCGCGTCAGCAGCGTCCGGCGGGCGAACCATGATCGCCAGATCAGTACGGTTTTCGGCTAGTTCTGCGAGCAATTCTTCGCGATTGTGAACGCCAAAATTGAAGGTGACATTGACGTGGCGATGCGCAAACTCCACCAGCAATCGCGGAAAGAAATAGTCGCCAGCACTGATCACGGCGACATTCAATTTGCCTCCAGCAACGCCCTTAAACTGCGACATCACCTCCTCCACCTCCTGAAACTGGCAGAGGATTGAGCGGCTGAACAGCAACAGTTCGGCGCCGGCGGGTGTGAGAAAAATTTTCTTGCCGAGCTGCTCAAACAACGCCACACCGGCGTGTTGTTCGAGCGTTTTTACCTGCGTGGAAACAGCGGGCTGCGTGAGATACAGCTCTTCCGCCGCACGCGAAAAACTCAACCGACGCGCGACGGTTTCAAAGACTTTTAACTGACGGAGTGTGGCGTTTTTCATCGGTCAACTTGAAGAGATTTACCAACCACCCGTCGTCATTCTCGGCGCAGCCGGGAATCCAGAAAGTAGGCACGCGCAGATCACTCAAACGCACCCACTCTACTCGGCATTCTGGATCCCCGCCTCAGGCGAGGATGACGACGGTGGTTTTCAGGCACTGCACTTATCATAATTTATTGCTAATGGTTTACACAATAAACTTTAACTATCCTAAATGTAATTGCGTCCCTATGATTTCTTCTGTCGGTGCCAAGGCAGTTCTGCTTTAACGAATGTGCGCCGGATTTTATGAAAGCCATCAGCCATGCAATCCCAGACCAGCGCCGCACAAAATCACAACCTCCACAACGGTATCGACGCCTGCGAAACGCTGCGTAATGCCTACAACGCTGCATTCGACGAACTTGAGCTCGGCTGGCATTGGGGCGTGTCGCAATTTCGTGAACTTCAGCATCATGCTGATGAGCGCTCGCGGATGCAGGCTTATCTGGCCGCACAGCAGCCGCACCTGCTCAGCGCATCCGACGTTGATTTTTTTGTCGACGCGGTTCGCGACGCGAAGAACCACTATTTCCACAATCTGGAAGTCACCACCAATCTTGTGCGCAGAGTCGCAACGGCATAGCTTGCAAGCAGCCCGCCGCGAGTTAGCTGATCGGCCTACGGCTTTCGCCGCACTTCTGGAATAATCGGGAGAGTTTCTTTTTTACGTTGAAACGCGCGGAGCAGCCCCTCTCCCTACCCGGGTGAACGGGGAACGGTTCGGCAAAACCTCCAATTAGTCGCACGGTGCATTTCGCAGGCTTCCCGCCGCGACGGGTGGATTTTGTGTTGTTTTTTTATGAATCGAGAGCGCGACATGATGCAAAGATGGGTGCGTTTCAGCGTTGCCAACGAGATTGGTTTTGGCACGCTGAACGACGAACAAATCATTCAGGTTTTCAGCGGCGACATGTTCGGCGACGCCCGCGCAACCGGGCTTGAGCATGCATTGGCCGACGTAAAACTGCTCGCGCCCACCGTGCCGAGCAAGGTCGTCGCGCTGTGGAATAACTTCATGGCGCTGGCCGCTAAGCTGGGATTGCAAACGCCGCTGGAGCCGCTGTATTTCCTTAAATCTCCCAACTCATACCTGAATCCCGGCGAGCAAATTTGTGCGCCTTCGGGCAAACACAAAATTGTGTTTGAAGGTGAGTTGGGCGTCGTGATCGGCAAGACCTGCAAGGCCGTTAGCGAGGCCGATGCTGCGGGCTACGTGTTTGGCTACACCTGTGCGAACGACGTCACCGCCGCCAACGTTCTCAACCTCGACCCGACGTTTGCACAGTGGGTGCGCGCCAAAGGCTTCGACACCTTCTGCCCGCTCGGGCCGACCATCACCACCGGCCTTGATGCGACAACACTGCGCGTCAGAACCACGCTTAATGGGCAGGTGCGGCAGGATTTCCCGATCAGCGACATGCGTTTTTCGGTAGCACGATTAGTCAGCAGCCTTTCGCACGATATGACGCTGTTTGCTGGGGACGTGATCCTGTGTGGCACCTCGGTCGGCGTCGGCTCGATGAAGCCGGGCAGCACGGTCGAAGTAGAGATCGACGGTATCGGCACGCTCTGCAACACATTCAACTAACGCTCGGACGCAATTATTTTCAGCGAATCACGCACAAGCAAAGCGCGATTCAAACTCACATCAACAAAGCAACAACGAAATGAAAATCGCAATTATTGGAGCCGGTGCCATTGGCGGATTGGTCGGCGCAAAGCTCGCGTTGACCGGTGAAGATGTCACGTTTGTCGTACGCGGTGCGAACCTTGATGCGATCAGCAAAAACGGCATCAAACTAATCTCACATGATGGCGTCGAACAGGTCGCGCCCCACGTGAAAGCCAGCAATGATTACGCCGCCATCGGCGTGCAAGACATGGTGATTCTCGCCATGAAAGCACATCAATTGGAAGCCGTGGCGAACGATCTACCAAAACTTCTCGGGCCGGAGACGATGGTGGTGACCATGCAAAACGGCGTTCCGTTTTGGTACTTCAGCAAACACGGCGGGCCGCTTGACGGTGCGCGTGTGACCTCAGTTGATCCAACGGGTGTATTGCTCGAAAAAATTCCCGCTGCGCAAATTATCGGCTGCGTGGTGTATCCCGCGTCCGAGCTGATTGCACCAGGCGTGATCCAACACATCGAGGGTGATCGTTTCCCGGTCGGGGAGCTGGATGGCACGATAAGTGAACGAGTCACGCGCGTGTCGGAATGCTTCGTAAAGGCAGGTTTCAAAGCACCGATACTTGACAACATCCGTTCGGAAATCTGGTTGAAGTTATGGGGCAACTTGACGTTCAATCCGATCAGTTCGTTGTCGCATGCGACGCTCGTTGATATTTGCCAATTTCCTCTTTCACGCGCGCTCGCTGCGAGCATGATGAGCGAGGCGCAAGCGGTCGGCGAAAAACTTGGCATCACCTTCCGGGTATCGCTCGACAAACGCATTGCAGGCGCTGAAAAAGTGGGCAAACACAAGACCTCGATGTTGCAAGATATTGAAGCGGGTCGAGCGCCAGAGATCGACGCACTTGTGGGCTCAGTTGTGGAGCTGGCGCGCTTGGTTCAACTTCCGACGCCGCACATCGACACCGTGTATGCGCTAGTCAAATTACTCGCACACGGCATGGAGCAGGAGCACGGTCACGTTCGCATGCAGACGATTGGCTGAACCGTCGTATAAACGCTCATGTCTGCGGGTTTGTACCCATGCCACTCAGCGATTTGAGGCTCTGTGCAGGTACACAAATCGCGTAGTGAGACGTTAGACTTATTGCACAGCACCAACGTTGAAACTCATTTCAAAAAATTGACTACGGTCAAGAGTTTTTTCTCGGGATAGCGCAAGCATTCACCCATAAGTAGCGGCGCACAAAATCGATCATGAAATTGTCCGACCACAACAGTTACAAACCAAAAAGGAGAGCAACATGACCAAGCAATCGATCCGGTCGGCCCGCAACGGTCGCAAGAGCCGCAGCATCATCGCCGCCTGCGTGGCAGTGGCAGTTTCAGCCATGAGCCCCGCCTGGGCATGGGAGCCGACCAAGCCGGTAGAGTTTGTCGTCCCGGCCGGCACGGGAGGTGGCGCCGATCAAATGGCTCGCCTGATGCAAGGCATCATCATCAAGCACAAGCTGATGAAAGAGCCGATGATTGTGGTCAACAAGTCAGCCGGTGCGGGTGCCGAAGGATTTCTTGAGATCAAGGGCGCAAAAGCTGATCCGCACAAGATCATCGTCACGCTATCTAACCTGTTCACCACGCCGATGGCGACAGGTGTGCCATTTAACTGGAAAGACATGACGCCGGTTGCCATGATGGCGCTGGATCAGTTCGTTTTGTGGGTCAACGCAGAAACGCCCTACAAAACCGGCAAAGAGTATCTCGCCGCGGTCAAAGCAGCAGGGCCGCTAAAAATGAAGATGGGCGGCACCGGCTCCAAGCAAGAAGACCAGATCCTCACGGTGGGCCTAGAAAAAGCCACGGGTACCAAGTTCATCTACGTACCGTTTAAAGGCGGTGGCGAGGTGGCCGTTCAGCTTGTTGGCAAGCACATCGACTCCACCGTGAACAATCCGATTGAAGCGGTCGCCCAATGGCGCGCGGGTCAACTGCGTCCGCTGTGCGTATTTGATGATGAGCGTATGCCGTACAAAGCCAAGGTGACAGCAGCAGAATCGTGGAATGACATTCCAACCTGTAAGGAAGCGGGCGTTCTAACGGATTACGTGATGCTTCGCGGCATTTTCATGGCACCCGGCGTCACCGCTGCTCAGACGGCTTTTTACGTGGACATGCTGAAGAAGGTTCGTGAGACGCCTGAGTGGAAAGACTACATGGAGAAAGGTGCTTTTAACCAGACGTTCATGACGGGTACCGACTTCACCAAGTGGCTTGACGGCGCAGAAAAACAGCATCGTACCCTTATGGCTGAGGCGGGCTTCCTCGCTAAATAACTACTCGGGCAGGTTCACTGCCTGACAGGCCACCTCGACATCTTAAATGTCGCAGGCGCAGTGTAAATTGCGACTGCTAGATGACACACGTCATTGCAAACGCGTCAACGACAGATTGAACGGAGTTCCAGATGAACCCTAGCGAGACATCACACAGTGCCAACGAATCGGTTGTTTCCACCAAAACTATCGAAATTATCGTAGCCGTAGTGCTGACAATTTTCGGCGGCGTCGTTGCGTACACCAGCTACCAATTGGGTGCGGGTTGGACGACAGATGGGCCGGGGGCGGGGTACTTCCCGTTCTATGTCGGGTTACTCATCTGCATTGCGGGTGTGGGAGTGACGGTGCAAACGATCCTGAATAAAGACAACAAAGATGATGCGTTTGTTGATCGCGAACAGTTGCGTCGCGTCCTCTCGGTTTTGATCCCAGCACTCGTATACGTCGGTGCCGTGCAGATCTTTGGGCTCTACCTTGCCTCGATCGTTTACATCGCGCTGTTCATGGTGATTCTTGGCAAGTACACATGGCTTAAAAGCTCGATCATTTCGCTTGCCGTTATCGTGCTGTTCTTCCTCATGTTTGAGGTGTGGTTCAAGGTGCCGCTGTACAAGGGCAGCATCAATCTTTTGAGCTTCTTGGGGTACTAAATCCTCATGCCGCTCCATGTAAAAGCTAAGCGCTTCTAGACGCGTTCGATTCACACAGAATAAATAGGGAGGTTGATTCAACATGGAAGAAATCAGCGCGCTTCTACACGGGTTCTCGGTCATCCTGACCCCAATGAACATGGTGCTCATGTTCGTGGGAATCATACTTGGCGTACTCATCGGCGTACTGCCCGGGCTAGGTGGAGCCAACGGCGTGGCGATCTTGCTGCCGCTCACCTTTACGATGTCGCCGACCTCGGCGATCATCATGCTGTCGTGTATCTACTGGGGCGCGCTGTTCGGCGGGGCGATTACGTCCATTCTGTTCAATATTCCAGGTGAGCCTTGGTCAGTAGCGACCACGTTCGACGGTTATCCGATGGCGCAAAACAGTCGAGCCGGTGAAGCGCTGACCGCAGCGTTCACCTCGTCATTTGTCGGTGCATTTGTAGCCGTGGTGATGATCACATTCTTGGCACCGATGGTGGCGAAATTCGCGCTCAAATTTGGCCCGCCCGAATACTTCGCCGTGTACTTGCTCACCTTCTGTAGCTTCATCGGCATGGGCAAAGGCTCACCGTTCAAGATACTGGCTTCGATGGCATTGGGCTTTGCGCTCGCCGCCGTTGGCATGGATACGGTGACAGGTCAATTGCGCCTCACGTTTGGCAGCACTGAGCTAATGCGCGGCTTTGACTTCCTGATCGCGGTGATCGGCTTGTTCGGCATCGGCGAAATTTTGATCTCGATGGAAGAAGGCCTTGCCTTCTCTGGCAAGAGCGCGAAGATCGACGCAAAAGTGGTGCTTGAGACATGGAAAAAATTGCCGAAGTATTGGGCAACGTCCATTCGCAGCTCACTGATCGGCATTTGGATGGGCATCACGCCCGGTGGCGCAACTCCGGCGTCATTCATGAGCTACGGTATCGCCAAGAAAATGTCCAAAGACGGCGCGAAGTTCGGCAGCGGCCAGATGGAAGGCGTGATCGCGCCCGAGACTGCCGCGCATGCTGCGGGCACCAGCGCGCTACTGCCGATGCTCGCGCTTGGCATTCCCGGTTCACCGACTGCTGCTGTATTGCTGGGTGGTCTGTTGATCTGGGGTTTACAACCAGGCCCTCTTCTCTTCGTTGAGCAAAAAGACTTCGTCTGGGGCTTGATCGCCAGCATGTACCTTGGCAATATCGTCGGGCTGATTGTCGTTTTGACCACCGTTCCATTATTTGCGTCCATCCTGCGCATCCCGTTCTCGATCATCGCCCCAGTCATCATCGTGATTTGCGCCATCGGTGCGTACACCGTTCACGGGGCCATGCTTGACGTGTGGTTCATGCTGGGGTTCGGCGTCGTGGGTTACATCTTCAAGAAGCTCGACTATCCGTTGGCGCCTCTAGTTCTTGCACTGGTGCTTGGCGACAAAGCGGAGGATTCGTTCCGTCAAGCCATGCTTGTGTCACAAGGTGAACTATCGATCATGTGGGCTAACCCGCTGGTCGGTTCGACCACCTCGCTCGCGTTCGTGCTGCTCCTCTGGCCAATCATCTCAAAAGTGCTGGCAATCGTGATGCCGAAACGTCAGAGCAACTTGCCTGCTGAGCGTCCGGTGGATTGATTCTTAGCAGTCTTGTGGTGAAAAAAGCGGCGCAATGCGCCGCTTTTTTGTTAGGGTGCTCGGTCGGAAAGGAATCAGGAATTCGCGTCGGCGCGATTGACCACACGGCTAGATTTTGCCGCTCTGCTTGAGTCGACTCAACGTCTCTGCCGACAGATTCAAGTACGCTGCTAATTCCTTCTTCGGAATACGATCAAACAGCTCGGGGTGTTTTCGCAAAAAGCGATGCACTCGACCGGGCGCATCCAGCAAATGCAACGTGATGGTGTGCCCCATGATTTCACTCATCAGCTGCATCACGTAATACTCAAACGCCTCCTTAACTTCCGCGTGGCGGTTAATAAACGCCACCCATTGCGGCATCGATAGTTTGGCCACTCGCGCTTTAGTCACGCAAACGATGCTGTAAGGGGTGGGCGTTTTTAATCGCCAAGCGGCGTAGCTCGTTTCCATGTCCTGCTCATCGGCAAAACGAAGGATCATCTCCTTCGCATCCTGATCGCTCACGACCCGCTTAAGGATGCCTTGCAGAATGAAGTATTGCTCCATGTCATGCACGCCCTGATGCAGCAGCGAATCCCCTTTTTGGCAATCCACCACCGATAGAAACGGCTCAAGTTCCGCGATCTCACTCGGGCTCATTCCCTTAAGCACAACGTTCTGACGCAACTGCGCGCGAATGATGTTTTTTTCGGGATGATTTTCAATGGACGACATCGCGATAGTACGTATAAATCTTCAAGAAGTTTGAGCCAGCTTGTGGCGAATATTGACCGGGGTCAAGAGCACAAGCAGCGTGCGGATCCTATGATACTTCTGACTTCATCACAGACGCATTCCGGTGCGTCGCAGGAGTCTCGAAACCGGGAAGAAGAGGCCCAGTTTCAACTTCAAACAACAGAAGGCAAGGCGGAGAGATCACTCACCATGACAAACGACACGCAAACATCCGATTCAGCGCCGCAAATTGACGGGTTTCATCTGGTCATTGACGCACTGAAACTTAATGGTATCGACACCATCTTTGGCCTGCCGGGCATTCCGATCACCGATCTTACGCGCATGGCGCAGGCCGAAGGCATGCGCGTCATCTCGTTCCGCCACGAGCAGCACGCGGGTAACGCTGCGGCTGCCGCCGGTTTCCTGACGCAAAAACCGGGTATCTGCCTGACCGTATCGGCACCGGGGTTCTTGAATGGCCTGACTGCGCTTTCGAACGCGACAGTGAACTGCTTCCCGATGATCCTGATCAGCGGCTCCAGCGAGCGTGAAATCGTTGACCTGCAGCAAGGCGATTACGAAGAGATGGATCAACTGGCCATCGCCAAGCCGTTATGCAAAGCGGCGTTTCGTGTACTCAACGCAGAAGACATCGGCGTGGGCGTCGCACGGGCAATCCGCGCCGCGTTGTCGGGTCGTCCGGGTGGCGTGTATCTCGATCTGCCTGCCAAGCTTTTTGCGCAGACCATGGACGCTGCAGCTGGCAAAAGATCGTTGATCAAGGTCGTTGATGCAGCCCCGCGCCAAATCCCTGCGCCACACGCCGTCCAACGTGCGCTTGATCTGCTTAAAGGCGCGAAAAAGCCGTTGATCTTGTTGGGCAAAGGCGCGGCTTACGCGCAGGCTGATGCGGACATTCGCACCTTGATCGAGAAGACTGGCATCCCCTACTTGCCGATGTCAATGGCCAAGGGCATATTGCCTGACACGCACGAGCAATCGGCCGCAGCCGCGCGTTCTTACGTGCTGCCCGAGGCCGATGTGGTGGTGCTTATTGGTGCGCGCCTGAACTGGCTGCTTTCGCATGGCAAAGGCAAAACCTGGGGTGGCACGGATCACAAAACATGGGGTGGCCAGAAATACATTCAAATCGATATTTCACCGCAAGAAGCCGATAGCAACGTGGCGACCGATGCGCCATTGGTGGGCGATATTGGCTCCTGCGTAGCAGCACTCCTCTCCGGCATCAGCTCTGATTGGGCCAAACCACCGGTCGAGTGGACGGGCGGCATCGCCGAGCGCAGGAACAAAAACATAGCGAAGATGGCCGAGACCTTGGCCAAAGATCCATCGCCCATGAACTTCCACAGCGCGCTGGCTGTGGTGCGCGACATCATCAAGGACAACCCAGAGGCAATACTGGTCAACGAAGGGGCCAACGCGCTGGATTTCACGCGCTCGATTGTCGATATGTACCTGCCGCGCAAGCGTCTAGACGTGGGCACCTGGGGCATCATGGGCATCGGCATGGGCTTCTCCATCGCCGCCGCCGTGGTCACCGGCAACCAGGTCTTCGCCGTCGAGGGGGATAGCGCCTTCGGATTCAGCGGCATGGAGGTCGAAACCATCTGCCGCTACAACCTGCCGGTGTGTGTGGTGGTAATGAACAACAACGGCGTGTATCGCGGCACGGACGTAAATCAGTCAGGCGGCGCAGACGTCGCACCGACCGTGTTCGTAAAAGGCGCGCGCTACGAGATGATGATGCAAGCCTTCGGCGGTGTTGGCGTACAGGCTGCAACGCCCACCGAACTGCGCGCCGCAATGATTGCGGCCGTCAAGTCCCGCAAGCCGACGCTTATCAACGCCATCATCGATGAGACGGCGGGCACCGAGAGCGGTCGCATCACCAGTCTTAACCCGACTGCCGCCAAGAAAAAATAATTCCAGTCACTTAGGAGAAATCAAATGAGCAACAAACCCCTCGAAGGCATCAAGATCATCGACTTCACGCACGTGCAAGCGGGCCCGGCTTGCACGCAAATGCTGGCGTGGTTCGGCGCGGACGTGATCAAGGTCGAGCGTCCCGGTTCGGGCGATGTGACCCGTTCGCAACTGCGCGATATTCCTGGTGCCGACGCACTGTACTTCACTATGCTCAACAGCAATAAGCGCTCGTTGACGCTCGACACAAAAAAGCCTGAAGGCAAGGCCATCCTTGAGAAGATGATCAAGGAATCCGACGTCATGGTTGAGAACTTCGGCCCCGGCGCGCTGGATCGCATGGGCTTTACGTGGGAGCACATCCAAAGTCTCAACCCCGCCATGATCTTGGCGTCGGTCAAAGGCTTCAGTGACGGCCATCACTACGAAGACCTGAAGGTCTACGAAAACGTTGCGCAATGCGCAGGCGGTGCGGCATCCACCACAGGCTACTGGAAGGGCGAGAACTCCGGCCCAACGATTTCGTCTGCCGCGCTGGGCGACAGCAACACCGGCATGCATCTGGCCATCGGCATTCTCACCGCTTACATCGGTCGTCAAAAAACCGGTAAGGGCCAGAAGGTCGCCGTGGCGATGCAAGATGCCGTGCTTAACCTGTGCCGCGTGAAGATGCGCGACCAACTTCGTTTGGACGTGGTAGGTCATCTCGAAGAGTATCCACAGTACCCACACGAAATGGACGCGTTCAAGGACGGTGTAGTACCGCGCGGCGCGAACGCTGGCGGCGGTGGCCAGCCGGGCTGGATTCTGAAGTGCAAGGGCTGGGAAACCGATCCCAACGCCTACATCTACTTCACCGTCCAAGGCCACGCGTGGGCACCCATTTGCGACGCGCTGGGCAAGCCGGAATGGAAGGACGACCCCGCCTACAACACGCCACGCGGTCGTCAGCCGCACATCATGGATATCTTCGCCACCATTGAGGCCTTTATTGCTGACAAGACTAAGTTCGAAGCGGTCGACATCTTCCGCAAATTCGACATACCTTGCGCGCCCGTGCTGTCGATGAAAGAGCTGCTGCATGACAAGTCACTGCGCGCCAGCGGTTCCATCGTTGAGGTGCCCCACAAAGTGCGCGGCAGCTACTGGACGGTGGGCAGCCCGATCAAATTCTCGGACACCAAGCCGGAAGTCACAGCATCACCACTGTTGGGTGAACACACCGATGAAGTGTTGGCTGGCTTGGGCTACAGCGCAGCGCAGATCGTGGCGTTCCGCGCTGCGGCAGCGGTGTAGCGTCGGTCATTGCAGCGTAGCATCAGTCGTGCAATCAAGCGTTGATTTCCAGCAACTGGTTTCCGCCGTGGGTGACGCCGTCATAGCGGCGGACGCAAAGGGTGCCATCACGTTGTGGAACCCAGCAGCCGTGCGCATGTTCGGTTATGAGGAAAGTGAGGCGTTGGGCAAGTCGCTCGACATCATCACCCCGCATCGCCATCAGCAGCGGCATTGGGACGGTTACTACAAGACCATGGAGACGGGGAAGACCAAGTACGGCAACGATCTACTAAAAGTACCCGCCACGCACAAGGACGGGCGAACGCTGTCCATCGCTTTCACGGTGGCGATGCTGTTCACGCCAGATGAAAAAGTGTCGACTATCGTCGCGGTCATTCGCGATGAAACCGCACGTTTTGCGGAGGAACGGAGCCTTAAAAAGCGGATCATGGAGCTTGAAACGCAAGTGGCGGCACACGCAACAGCGGGGCCGGATGCGGCACGGTGATTAACATTGAGGGTTAGGTCGGGCGGTCAGCCTCCCGATGTCGTGGCCTCGCTACGCACCCGCAATTCATCACCCACCGTTCAGGACTTAGGATTTTTTATGAGCAAAGCGTTAGACGGCGTTCGCATTCTTGATTTCACCCACGTTCAGTCCGGCCCAACGTGTACCCAATTGCTGGCTTGGTTCGGTGCCGATGTAATCAAAGTGGAACGCGCTGGCGAGGGGGATGCGACACGCGGTCAGTTGCGCGATATTCCCGGTGTGGACAGTCTGTATTTCACGATGCTCAACCACAACAAGCGCTCGATCACACTCGATACTAAAAAGCCCAAAGGCAAAGAGGTGCTCGACACGCTGATCAAGAGTTGCGACGTGCTAGTCGAGAACTTTGCACCCGGCGCACTGGATCGCATGGGCATCACCTGGGAGCACATTCAGAGCCTCAATCCTCGCATGATTGTCGCCTCAGTTAAGGGCTTTGGTCCCGGCCCGTATGAAGATTGCAAAGTCTACGAAAACGTTGCGCAGTGCGCGGGCGGAGCGGCGTCAACCACCGGCTTTGACGACGGCCCTCCGGTGGTGACTGGCGCGCAGATCGGCGATAGCGGCACGGGTTTGCATCTCGCGCTCGGGATCGTTGCCGCGCTTTATCAACGCAACACCACGGGTCGTGGACAAAAAGTGTTGGCACCGATGCAAGACGCAGTGTTGAATTTGTGTCGCGTAAAGCTGCGAGATCAGCAACGCCTTGATCGGACGCACACGATGCACGAATATCCGCAGTATCCCGATGGCAAATTCGGTTCGGCAGTACCTCGTGCAGGCAATGCATCCGGCGGCGGCCAACCGGGTTCGATCCTCAAGTGCAAAGGCTGGGAGACTGACCCCAACGCCTACATTTATTTCATCACACAAGGTGCGGTGTGGCCCGCCGTGTGCAAGGTGATTGGCGAGGAAGAATGGATCACCGATGAGGCCTATGCCACACCGGGTGCGCGCTTGTTGCATCTCAAGCCGATCTTTGCGCGCATCGAACAATGGACGATGACCAAGACCAAGTTTGAGGCGATGGACATCCTCAACAAATACGACATTCCGTGCGGCCCGATTCTCTCGATGAAAGAAATTTCGGAAGAACC
>JANNYE010000008.1:0-25559 GCA_031409935.1 Burkholderiales bacterium
CCTGCCGACGGGCGCGCGCAGGATCACGAAAATCAGCCCGCCGGTGGCTACTGCCTCGGCAATCCACTGGCCCCAGCCTGCGCGGATTTTGCTGCTGGTTTGCAGGATCGGCAGGTCGAACATCGCATGCGCGAGCCACGCGCCAGCGACTGCGCCGAGCAATTGAACGACGATGAACAGCGCGGCGGTCGCTGCCGGGTTGCCGCCAACCAGCCCGCCGCGAATGGCCACCATCACCGTCACCACCGGATTGAAGTGCGCGCCGCTGATCGGTCCGAGCGCTTCGATCAACACGTAGAGCGCGAACACGGTCGCCAGTGTGTTGGCCAGCAGCGCGATGGCCACGTTGCCGCCGCTCAGTTTGTCGGCCATGATGCCGGAGCCGATGACCGTGCAGAGCAGCATCGCGGTACCCGCAAATTCAGCGAAGAGCTTTTGCCCGAGGCTCGCCTCCGCAACGTGCGCGGCAGTCATGCTTTCGACAAATTGCGCGCTTCGTTCTGCAGCATCAACGTGTTGACACCGGCCAGCGGCAGACTGACCAACAGTTGCAACCGCTTCTGAATCATCAGCATCGTTTGCCGAAAAGCGGCGAGCTTTTCCGCGTCGGTGCCTGGCGTTTCTGATGGGTCGGCGTAGCCCCAATGCGCGGTCGCCGGTTGCCCCGGCCAGAACGGGCAGACCTCGCCCGCCGCGTTATCGCAGACGGTGATGACCAAGTCCATTTTCGGCGCGTCGGGTGTCGCGAAGACGTCCCAGCTTTTGCTGCTCAGGCCCGCCGTGTTGATGCCAGCGCTTTGCAGCGTCTGCAACGCCAGCGGATTCGGCCGCTGGTTTTCACGCGGACTGCTGCCCGCAGAAAACGCACGGAATTTGTCGCCACCCATATCGTTGAGCAGCGCCTCGGCCAATATGCTGCGCGCGGAATTGTGGGTGCAGAGGAAGAGGATGTTGAGGGGTGAGTTGGGCATGATTGATTGACTCAGGTTGTTACTTATTAATGTCGTCGCCCCTGCGAAGGCAGGGGCCCAGTGGCTTTCGTCTGCGCTCAAAGCATTGCGCGGAAATCGGAAGTCACTGGGTTCCTGCCTCCGCAGCAACGACGACGCGAGGGTTCAACACGCAACACACGCCTCCGTTACCTCACACGCCGCGCCCTGACAACAGTGCTGCGTCAGGTACGCCAGCAGCCCATTCATCTGCGCAAAATTAGCCCGATAAATCAGGTTACGACCGCGCGCCTCACTGCTGGCGAGGCCCGAGTACGTCAGCTCTTTCAAATGAAACGACAGCGAACTCGGGGCCACGCTCAATTGCTCGGCAAGCGCGCCCGGTGTGAGCCCGCTCTCGCCGGCCACCACCAACGCGCGAAACACGCGCAATCGGTGCGGCTGCGCAATCGCAGCGAGCGAGCGCACGGCGAGGTCTTCCGTCAGGTCGGTGGTCGAGGCGGTGGTATTTGGTTCCATGTTTCGATTATGATTGAATCATCGAATTATTGCAAAGCGATGACAACACGTATGGACACGTCAACGCCAACGACCTCCTGCTGCTCAAGGCAAAGCGTATCGCTGCCCGCCACGACAACGCCGCTATTGACCCCGAGCGCAACGACGTCCATCTCGGCCCGCGATTTGCCAAACATCAGCCGCGAGTTATTCGTCGTGCCCAATCAAGTTGCGCTGCAAAACCGCGCGCCCTCCACCCACGCGCCGCGCATCCTGCTGCTGTATGGGTCGCTGCGTGAACGCTCATTCAGCCGTTTGCTTTCTGAGGAGGCCGCCCGACTGTTGCAAGCGATGGGTGCTGAAACGCGAACCTTCAATCCGCACGGCCTGCCGTTGGTCGACTCGGTGCCCGACACGCACGAAAAAGTACAGGAGCTGCGCCAGCTCGCGATGTGGGCCGAGGGTATGGTCTGGTCGTCGCCCGAGCGCCACGGCGCGATGACCGGTGTGATGAAAACACAGATTGACTGGATTCCACTGACCGCAGGCGCGACACGACCGACGCAGGGCAAAACGCTGGCCGTGATGCAGGTCAGCGGCGGCTCGCAGTCGTTCAATGCCGTCAACCAACTGCGCGTGCTGGGCCGATGGATGCGCATGCTGACCATCCCCAATCAATCGTCGGTCGCCAAAGCGTTTGCCGAATTCGACGAAGCAGGCCGCATGAAGCCCTCGGCGTACTACGACCGCGTGGTCGATGTGATGGAAGAGCTGGTGAAGTTCACGCTGCTCACGCGCGACGCGTCACCGCATCTGGTGGATCGCTACAGCGAACGCAAAGAGAACGCTGCGGAATTGTCGAAGCGGGTGAATCAGCGCTCGATTTAGTTCGAGCGCATTCATTGCACACCGCCTCAACGGTTAACGTCGCGCATCAGCAGCATGTCGCTGATTCGTTGACTCGATGCCAACTCGAAGCCCACCGCGCCGTGAAACTGCGACGGATTGGCGAACGTCCCGAACAAAATGTCCCACAACGGTAAATCGCCAAAATTGCGCGCGTAAATACCTCGCTCATGATGCAAAGCGTGCGACTCTGGGCGTTGCAAAAAATAGCCAAGCGATCGTGGCGTGCGGATATTCAGGTGTTGAAACATACTCAACGTCGCCGTTGTTAACCCGACCACAGCGGCGGCAGTGGGGGATAGACCCAGCAAAAATGTGCCGACGACTGTGCCCAGCGAGACCTTGATCGCAACTTCCAGAGGATGCGCATAAAACGCACCCAGCAGATCCACACTCACCGCACTGTGATGCAGCTGGTGCGTTGCTCGCCACAGCCACCCAAATTGATGTTCCGCGCGGTGCAACCAGTACCCGAAAAAGGTGACCGTCAACACACCGACGGGTATGCCCAATAAGCCTAGCGAGCTAAGGTCAAGCACCGCGAAGCGAGAGAGGATATCAACGGGCAGTAGCAATGGCGTGAGCGCTCCGATCACCAGTGTCAGCACAAAGAAAAGCCCGCCGATCAGTGGCCAGCGCGGCATCGTGCCGTAAGTGCGCGCACGATATCGCGATTCAACAAAAAGCAACACGAGAAACAGCGCAGGGATCAGCGCGGCAAGTAATTCTTCGGTTTTCATTTTGAGCTTTCGAAGTGAAAAAAGTGGTCAGAGAGGTTGCAGACAGAAGTGTTGTATTGAGCACATAGGTGCAGATATGCATGCAAGCTTCAAATAAAAAGTGCGTTTAGGCAGCAGCTTTTTTGGTGGTGGGGCAACAAAACGGCACGAGCGCATCGATCAGCGTCGAAAGCTGCCCCACGCGCGTGGCGATTGCCGGCCCGTCGATTTCATAAAAGGTGTGTCGACCCTCGGTTTGCGCGAGCACTAAGCCCGCGCGCTGCATGAGTTGCAGATGACGGGCTATCACTGAGCGATCCTGTGGTAGAGATTCGGCAATCGTGGCTATGTCTGAGCGACCTTTTAATATTAATTGGCGAAAGATTTCGATACGCGCGGGCTCGCACAAAGCGCGAAAAAAATCTGTGTCAAGAACTGTTGAGCAGGCATTTGCAGCGGCATTTCGACTTTTAATAGATTTCATTATGCAAGCATATATGCGCGCTTATGCACGTGTCAAGCAATCCACTGAACGTTACGGCGCAGCCCACGTATGGGCCACCACCCGCACCAACCCCGCCAGCGACAAATCGGACATCGAATATTTCAATCGCGACCTCGGTCGTTACTTCATCACCGGGCGAGCATCCGAGCAGGCGACGCTCGGCGCGCTACCTGCCTCATTTCAACGAACCGGCATGCGCTTTTCGGCGAAAAGCAGCGAGTATCGCGATGTGGCGGAGGTTCCGGTTTGCCGGTTCTACGCTGCGCCGGAAAGTGGTGGCAGCAACACGCACTTTTACGGCACCGGCGACGATTGCCCGGCACTGAACACGGCGCGTCCGCTGCGCTTTGAGGGCTTAGATTTTGCGGCAATCAAGCCGACCAACGGATCGTGCCCTACCACCGCACCCAACCCAGTCCATCGTCTGTTTAACAACCGCGCAGCGACCAACGAAGGCAATCATCGCTATGTGGTGAGTGACGCTACGCGCTTGAAAATGCAACGCACGGGATGGGTCAATGAAGGCGTTGTATTTTGTGCAACTGCCGTGACTGATGCAACACCGTGAAGTGCGGCGATAACGTCAACATCAATCCGGCAATTCCACCTGCGGCATGCGCGCCATAATAATGCCGGTCTTTTTTCGCAAACCGGGCGCGTTCAAGTTGCGTTCGTAAAAGCGTGGGTTGGGTGCCATCGCGGCGAGTTTTGCAGCTTGTTCGGCTGACAAATTCGCAGCAGAAATTCCGTAGTAGCGCCGTGCCGCAGCCTCGGCACCGAAGATGCCGTTGCCCCATTCAATGACGTTCAGATACAGCTCAAGGATGCGCTCCTTGTCGAGCATGCTCTCCAGCATCAGCGTGATGATTGCCTCCTGCCCTTTGCGTAAATAGCTTTTTTCCGGTGACAGAAAAAGATTTTTTGCGAGTTGCTGGGTGATGGTTGATCCGCCCGCCACCGTTTTGCCCTTGGCGCGATTTTTTTCTATGGCAAGCTGAATGCCGTCCCAGTCAAAACCTTCGTGGTCAACGAACGTGGAGTCCTCCGACGCGATCAGCGCACGCTTCAAATTGCGCGAGATTTTTTCGTAAGGCACCCACGTGTATCGGATTTGCAGATCCGGTTTTTTTTCATGCAATTCGCCCATCCGGTACGACATGAATGACGTGCTACCGGGCGCGTTTGAGCCGTACCACCAGATCAGCCCGGCGAACATAATTTGCGCTGCGATGAACAGCAATACAGCGGAGAGCAGCACGGCAGCGGCCATGCGCCCGATGAGTTTGGTCATCGCTTGACTAAACGCTAGCGGCAAGCTCGGCGCGCAACAACGCGATGATCGGCCCAGCGTGCGGAAGCGAACCGCGCCACTGCACATAGCTCTCTGCGGCTTGTTCAACCAGCATGCCCAGTCCATCAGCGACACGCGCTGCTCCCTGACGACTTGCCCATCGCATAAAGGGTGTGGGCTGCTTGCCGTACATCATGTCGTAGGCGAGCGCGTCACCAGCGAAAATATCTGCATTGGATGGCAACGGCAAGGCGTCGCTCAGACTGGAAGATGTTGCGTTGATGACGATGTCGAAGCGAGTGTTGCCAGCTTGCAAAGCACCCGCCGTTTCTGCGCTAACCGCGTAGTCAGCGACATACGGCGCCACCAGTTCAGTGGCCCGCGAAGCGGTTCGATTGACCACCACCACGCGCGACGGCGTGCGCAGCAGCAGCGGGCCGAGCACGCCGCGCGCTGCCCCGCCCGCACCGATCAGCAGCACCGACTTGCCGGTGAAAGGCAGCTGCAAATTGACTTCGATGTCGCGCACCAGACCCGCGCCATCGGTGTTGTCACAGAACCAGTGGTCGCCACGCCACATCAAAAAATTCGCCGCTCCTGCCTGCTGTGCACGCAAACTGGCCTCACGCGCGAGCGCAAACGCCTGCTGCTTGAACGGCACGGTGACGTTGGCACCGACGCCGCCGTCGTTGCGAAAGCGGGCTAGCTCGCCCGCAAAATCATCGATTGGCGCCAACCGCTTGCCGTAGTCAATCTGCTGGCCCAGGCTTTCGGCGAACAGCGCGTGAATGCGCGGACTCTTGCTGTGGGCAATCGGGTGGCCGAACACGGCATAAAGCGGGGTGCCAGTCGGAGCAGTGCTCATGGGGCTCTAGGGAGTCGAAAATCGCAAACATACCGTTTTTTTGCAGCACTGGCGGGTGCATTGCGTCGTTGCTCCTCGCTTGTGTGGCTAGCCACACGGCGCTCGTCACGCCTAGCACTGCCTCCCGCCAGCCCCGCCAAAAACGGTACTTTGCTAATTTCCGACTCCCCTAGTAGTCGCGGGGGCTGTGGCGGCGGACGAGCTTTCCAATTCGCCTGCGCGGGTGAAGTTCCAGGTGCGGGTGATGTAGAGGATGTCGGTGTCGTTACGAATGTCCGGCGGGAACGGTGCGTAGGGGCCCGCCATTTCGACGATTTTCACGGCAGATGCATCGAGAATTTTTTTGCCGGAACCGCGATCAACTTCGATGGTTTCTATGCGTCCGTCGGCCTTGATCGCCACGGTGAGAACCAGCGAACCGTACAGTTTTTGTGCCCGAGCAATTTCCGGATAATTGGCATTGCCCACCCGCTCCACCTTTTGCCGCCAGTCTTCAACGTAGCGCGCAAAGCGATATTCCATGGCGCGCGCGCCGATGTGCTTTTTCTTCGGGCGCTGCTGATACGAGTCAAATTCGCGCGCGATCTGCGCTTCAAGGCGCTGCAATTCCAGCGCCTTGGCTGATAACTCGCGGTAACTATTGGCCGCATCCGCTCGCGGCGACTCTTTGGCGTCGCGGTCAGTCGTCAATTTGCTTTTGGCGTTAAGCTGTTGCAGCAGCTCGCGCGTTTGTCGCTCTAGCGTTTCTACCTGTTCGCGCGCGGCGGAGAGTTGGGTGTTTTGTGCATCAATCGCCGCTCGCGGCAAGGGCGAACTTAAGCGGCGCTTGGCGTCGGTGTTGCCACCGCCATCCAGATTCGCCTGCGCCAAAAAATCGGCCTGCGATGGCTTTGACAGCGTTTTCGCGTTGACCAGCGATACCTCCAGCGGAGGCGACAACATCGACTGCTTAAACAGTCGGGGTAATTCAAAATGCACCGACAGCAAGATAATATGTACCCCAAGCGAGGCGGCCAGCGTCCATTTAAGCAACGCGCTCATCCCGCCAATCAAGAGCGGTGCGGCGGGCGCCTGAACAACTTGGGGTGCGCGTTTCACGCCTTGATTTTAGGCGGCGGCAGTCGTGGCGGCAGCAGCAGCAGCGTTGGCCGTGCCCGGCACGGCTTCAATGAAGCGTAAATGCAACGCGGGCTCAAACAAATCAATCTCGGCCACTGCCAAAATCACCTGCGTACCCGGCGCTTGGTGCGGCATGTCGTTGATCCGCTGCACTATCGGCAAACGATCAAAGCGCACCAGATTTTCGCGGATGACTCGTGCCGTGAGTTTTTCGATGTGCTCCTGTTGAATGAACCGCAGGCACCAATAAAACTCCATCTGCTGCTGGAATTCAGCATAACCGGCGTAGGTTGCGTCAAAGTCTGCGACGGCACCAAGCAGCTCGGCGCTGCCGCGCGGATAGGCGGCTGGCTGATCCGCGACCAGCGCGAGCAGTTGACGCTGATTGACCAGGTCGGCATAGCGGCGCAGCGGAGAGGTGGCCCACACGTAATGCGGCACGTTTAGCCCCTCGTGTGGCGCGGCCAGCGAACTCATTTTGGTTTTGCCTGCGGCCTGCACCCGGAACATGCCCGTCCAGCCTTTTTCCGCAAGCAGTTTTGCCCACGACACGTTGGCAAAAATCATCAGCTCGGAAACCAGCGTGTCCACCGGCGCGCCACGTTGGCGAATGTGGATGTCCACCACCGCATCGCTCGCGTCCGGGTCGCCTTGAATTGCGAAGTTGTAATCAACCCGATTGTTGATCGGTGCGGTGGTGCCGACGCGTGCCGTCTCGAGTTTCTGCGCCAGCCGATAAAGCGAGCGCAGCTCACTAGCGTGCCCGCCAGCGGCAGTCGCGTCAAGCGTTGGGTCTTGCCATTCCAGACGATCCAGATCGTTGATGCGCAGGTTTTTGGCCATCGGCACCTGCTCAATGCGCGTCTCGGTCGACAACACATTGAGATCAGCGTCGAGTGTTGCATAGAGCGACAGCGCAGGCGGTGATTTGCCTTCATCCAGCGAAAAATCGGCGATCAAACGCTCTGGCAGCATGGTGATTTTGTTGCCGGGCATGTACACCGTTGACAGCCGATCACGCGCCACGCGATCAACCTCGCTACCCGGCGCAAACGCAAGCGCAGGCGCAGCGATATGCACGCCCAACTTGAAGCTGCCCTCAGGCAGGACTTGCCATGAAAAAGCGTCGTCAATTTCGGTGGTGGTGGCGTCGTCAATACTGAACGCGCGAACCTTGGCCACTGGCAATTCAGCGTCAGTCTGCACCGATAGATTCGGCGGAAAACCGGTTCCTTTGGGAAAGGTGGCACGCAAAAAGCGTTGAAAATGCAACGCGTGGGTCGACGGGATAGCACCGGCCTTCGCCAGCAGATGCACCGGCGCCATGCGGGCGCGATCAGCGGCAGCCACCAGTGCTTTGTAGGCGAGACTTTGCTTATCAGGCGCGTGCAGCAGTTGCGCCCATTGACTGGCAATTTCAACCGGCGCTCGACCGGCTACCAACTCGGCCACCCAGGATTCCATCTGCTCGGCTTCGCGGGCTTTGCGCTCGATGCTCGCCAGCGCCGCTTTCAACGCCTCTTCTGGAGCCCGCTTGTAGCGGCCTTTTCCGCGCTTGTAAAAATACATTGGCGCTTGTTGCAATGCCAGCAGCGTGGCGGCCATTTGCTCCGCCGACGCGCCTGCGCCGAAGTATTCCTGCGCCAATTCAGCAAACGAAAATTCGTCACGTCCTTCCGCGCTTTGCCACAGCAACGACATGTCGATATCGGCCAACTGGGCCTGCGCACTGGTCATCAACGCGGCAGCATCCGGCTGCGCAAAGTGCATCAACACGCTGGACGATTTCACCTTGATACGGCGACCGCCGGGCAGCTCCACTTGCGCTGAGGCGTCCGACTCCGACATGATCAATGCGGCCTTGATGTGGCCGTCGTCTTCAAAAAGTAAGTTCATTAGGGCACTTCTAGAAATTCATTTTTCGGGATGAAATGCAAGGCGCGCGGCGCACAGCAACCGGAATGTACGCCTTGGTACATGAGGATTGCGAGCACCGAGCAACGCCGCAGTTCGCCCGAACAATGAATTTATAGGAGCGCCCATTATTCAGGTGTTCGTGATTCCATGGGGAACGTGGCCGGAGGGAACTACCCTGCTGGCAGACTCGACATGTCGCCGTTGATCGTCAAAAAAAATGTCCGCGCCAAATGCGCGTAAAAATTCTGCTTTGTCCAGCCCGCCGAGAAACAGCGCTTCGTCGATGCGCACGCCCCATGCACGCAGGGTGCGTATTACACGTTCGTGCGCGGGGGCCGAGCGTGCAGTGACCAGCGCCGTTCTGATGGGTTGTTGATCGCGCGGAAAGTCGGTCTGAATGCGATGCAGCGCCGCGAGAAAATTTTTGAATGGGCCACCCGCCAGGGGTGTGTCAGCGGCCTTCGCCTCCGAGGCGCTGAATGCATCGAGCCCTTGCGCCTGATACACCCGCTCCGCCTCGTCGGAGAACAGCACGGCGTCGCCGTCAAAGGCGATGCGCAGCTCGTCATCATTGTCCAGCGCGGCACGCATGCCGACCGCATCCGCGTAGCCTAGCCGCGGAACAATGGTGGCCGCAGCATAACCGGATTCAAGCGCATGGCGAACGTCTTGCGGGTCGGCCGACAAAAATAGGTGGGTGCCTAAAGCGGGTACGTAGCGCGAGGTGTCGCGACCGCTGGTGAATACGGCGCGGGTGATGCCGAGCTTGTAATGACTGATTGCGTTGAACACCCGCAAGCCCGTGTCCGCGCTGTTACGCGACAGCAACACCACCTCAACGTGCTGGTGGCCAGCCTCGCCGTGGTGGTTATTAAGGCGCAGCAATTTTCGCGTGAGTTCGAAGGCAACGCCCGGTTGCAACAGCTCATTTTCATGAGCGACCTGATGCTGCTGATAGGCCTGCACGCCACCTGCCTCGTACACCGCGTGACTCTCCGAGAGATCAAACAGCGCCCGTGACGAAATCGCCACAATAAGCCGATTATCGATGAGAGAAGGCATAGAGCCCTCAGGCGCGCTCAGCTCGGCAGATAAACCCAACTAGCGGCTCGTCACCTTCATTGCGCAACGTCGCGGCCTCGATGCTGATAGTGCTGAATCCTGCGGCCTCGCACAGGCCGCGTATTGAGGCCTCACTGTGGGCAAAGCGATTGGTAGGGCGCAGCAGCAAATCGGGTTCGTCCTCGACCGTATTTTCGCAAGAAAATAGCAGCATCCCGCCTGGACGCAATACGTTGTAGGCGTTCGGTATTGCCTGCGTCAAATCGCCGACGTAGATGAACACGTCAGCCGCCGTAATCACGTCATACTGCGCGGCGGGTGTGTCTGCCAACGCATCGAGCAAGTTGACCTGATGAAATCGGTGATACAGGCCGTGTTTAGCGGCTTCCTCAATCATTTTTCCTGAAAGTTCAACGCCGACCAGCGCCCCTTCAAACGGCGCGAGGTAAGCCCCCACCAGCCCGGTGCCGGAGCCCAAATCGAGCACGTCCACCCGCCGATCCGGATGCCGCTCAACGATGATTTCAGCAAACCTGCGCGGCACGCCGTAGCGCAAATCACCAACCAGTTCGGTGTCAAAACGCGGGGCGTAATTGTCAAACAACGACGTGACCATCTGCTCAGGCATGGTCGCAGGCACCTCGCCGGTTGCGGCGGCCAGATTGAAGGCAATGATCGGATCATTCGGGGCGAGCTTGCTTGCTAGCGTCATGTCGCGCGTGGCGGCTTCAACATCGCCGCGCATCTCGGCGATGGCCGCCATGCCGGAGATGGCAATCACGTTTCCCGGTGCCAAATCGCGTGCCCGTTGGTACGTTTTTTCAGCGTTGTCCAGATGGTTGAGTCGCTGTGAGCACACCGCCAGTGCATTGAGAATGTCTACCCGCTGCGGTGCCAGTACAGCGGCTCGCTCCAGAAATTTTTCTTGGGCGTCGATATCGTCCGCTCGATCAGCGACGGCCGAGGCCATTTCGAGCAAAGCGAGGTGTTCGCCACAGAGTTCAAGCGCCTCGGTGCTGGCATCAAGGGCGAGTTGATGTTCACCCAATTGGCTCATGGCGCGAATGCGCGCCACGTGTGCATCCACCCATTCCGGGGCCAGATCAAGCGAGCGCTCCAGCGACTGAATGCAAGCAGGCAAGTTGCTCGCCTTTTGTGCCATGGATGCCGCCAAAAAATGAATGCGTGGATCGCCCGGTGCGCTCTTCACCAATGCGTTGAGCAGGGTGGCGGCGGCGCGAAGCTCGCCGCGTTCAATTTGCTGGCCCACGTTGCCTAGCTGAGCCCCGATGAAATCATTCGCCACAGTGCAATATCCGATGTTTAGGAGCCGCGCAACAATAAGTTGAACAATTTGACGCTTGCAGACGAGATGCTAGGCGAGGAGCAAAACGCGCCGTGTGGCAAGCCACACAAGCGTTTTGTGACGAAGCATGGCGCTCGTATGCAAGATGGCAAATGTTCAACTTATTATTGCGCGGCGACTCAGGACGGGGGAGTATATCGGGGGGCATCCTTACGCCCGCGCCCGCGCTTTTTCGCGCAGCGCGTCAAGCAACCGGGCGTGAATATTGGCAAACCCGCCGTTACTCATAATCAGCACATGATCCCCCGCGCGAGCACCGGCTGCAATGGCTGCGATCAATTCATCGACGTCCTTGAAATCAGCAGCGCGGTTGGAGAGCGGCTGTAGCGCCTCGGCAACATCCCAACCCAGCCCCCCCGAATATGAGTACACGTGATCCGCTGCGGCGACGCTCTCGGCGAGCCGCGCCCGCATTGCGCCGAGCTTCATGGTGTTCGAGCGCGGTTCGAACACGGCGATTACGCGCTCGCCCTTGGCAATGCGAAACTTTAACGCGCTGACCGTGGCTGCAATCGCGGTGGGATGATGCGCAAAATCGTCATAGACCTTGATGCCGCCCGCCTCGCCGCGCAATTCAAGACGACGCTTAACGCCTTGAAATACCGCGAGCGCTTCAATTGCTTTTTCCGGCGCGACGCCGACGTGACGCGCAGCGGCAATTGCAGCCAGCGCATTCAGGCGGTTGTGCAAACCGGGCATGTCGAGCTTCAGTTCGCCGAACCGCTGCCCACCGAAATCAACCTGATCTTCGCCGACAAAATGCCAGCCTTGATCGGACGCGAACGCCTCGCGCTCGCTCCAGCAGCCCATGGCTAGCGTTTGCGTCAGCTCCGCATCGAGCGCGTTGGTGATGATGCGTCCGGTCGATGGCACGGTGCGTACCAGATGATGAAATTGTTTTCGGATCGAGGCCACGTCCGGGAAGATGTCGGCGTGATCGTATTCAAGATTGTTGAGCACGACGGTGCGTGGGCGGTAGTGAACAAACTTGCTGCGCTTATCGAAAAAAGCGGTGTCGTACTCGTCGGCTTCGATCACGAAATGCGAGCGTCCATGGTGGGGCTTGCCGAGTCGTGCCGACACGCCGAAATCGGTCGCCACGCCGCCAATCAAAAAACCCGGCGTCAAGCCCGCGTGCTCAAGAATCCATGCCAGCATCGATGTGGTCGTGGTTTTTCCGTGCGTGCCCGCAACCGCCAGAACCCAACGATCCCGCAACACGTTATCAGCCAGCCATTGCGGCCCGGACGTGTACGCCGCACCCGCGTCCAGAATCGCTTCGGCCAACGGATTGCCGCGCGTCACCACGTTGCCGATTACGAAGCAATCGGGTTTGAGCGCCAGTTGATCCGCCGAATAGCCCTCGATCAGATCAATGCCAAGCGCGCGCAGAAGGTCTGACATCGGCGGGTAAACGTTGGCATCGGTGCCGGTGACGCGAAAGCCCGCCTCGCGAGCCAACGCGGCAACACCCCCCATAAAGGTGCCGCAAATACCGAGAATGTGAATGTGCATACGGGGAGGCTGACGCCTCGATGGGCAGCGGATAAATTTGTACCCTCGATTATCGGCGAGTGGCTGTTTTGCGCAAGGCTGCTGCGGTCAGTGCTGCAGCGCTTTCGTGGGGTCGAAATGAATTACGGCTTTTATCTGAAAGTATTGTTTTATATGGGCAAGAACCGAATTTTGCATAAAGTCGACTTAACCTATAAATTGCACTTATGCCCATATATAATGGCGCTTTTAACGAAAAGCTGTACATGATAGAGCTTCGCCAACTGGCACTCAACGCGCTCGCAACCGCCGACGTCGTTGCCAAGCTTTGCGCAGTCGCTGCCATCGGGGTGGGCACAGCGGTGGACGCTGCTGCCAACATCGGCACGCCAGACGGCCTACCGGGGCGTCCAACGCGGCCCAACCTGATTGCCGCCACCAGCGTGCCTCGACGCGGCATCGGTAGCCGCGAAGGCCGTGCTGCGCTGATCCATGCGCTCGCCCACATCGAATTCAACGCGATCAATCTGGCGCTCGACGTCGTCTGGCGATTTGCCAACATGCCACCGAATTTTTATCGTGAATGGATGCAGGTAGCGCGCGAAGAAGCGCTGCACTTCTCACTGCTGCAAGCGCATCTGAAAACGCTCGGATTCGACTACGGTGATTTTCCGGCGCACAACGGTTTGTGGGAGATGGCAGAGAAGACCAAAACAGATGTGCTGGCGCGGCTGGCCCTAGTGCCGCGCACGCTGGAAGCTCGCGGCCTCGACGCCTCCCCACCGATGCGCGACAAACTGCTCGCCGTCGGCGACACCGCCGCCGCAGCGATTATTGACATCATTTTGCGTGACGAAATTCGCCATGTGGCCGTCGGCAATTTTTGGTATCGCCACATATGCAGCGAACGCAACCTTGATCCAATCGCGACCTACGCCACACTCGCCGCGCAATATGACGCGCCGCGATTGCGTGGCCCGTTCAATCGTGAGGCGCGCCTTGCGGCGGGGTTTGAACAGGCCGAAATTGACGCGCTGATGGCCGATGCGCCGTCGACCGGGACGCAAACCCTACCTACGTAGGTAGTACCCAAACCGGCTAAGGCTTGCCAACATTCAAGGCCGCACTTTCGCTGCCTTTTTTCATGCGGATAACCGACGCAGCCGTGCTGCGCCGGTCGACATCAGGCGGCGCCTCACCCCCACACCGGAGCCCCGTCATGTTTGTCACATCCTCCCGAAAAGCGCTGCTAGCCTCGCTCGCCACGACCTGTATGGCAGGCCTCGCCGCAGCGCAAATCCCCAACACCGTCACCGTGGTTGAATATCACAACACCGATCTCGACGCCTACTTTGTCACCAGCCAAGCCGGTGAACAGGCCGCACTGGACCGGGTGGCCTCGTTTCGCCGCACTGGCATGAGCTTCACCGCAACGGCCGCTGCGAGCGCGACGGCCGGACAAATTCGCGTCTGTCGGCTCTACATCAACTTGCCCGCAGCGGGCGTCAAATCGCACTATTACGGTGCCCAAACCGCCACCACGCAACCCTTCGACTGTGAATACTTTCGCGCCAACCCGCCTGCAGGATTCAACTGGGAGGGCTACGATTTTGCGGTCAGCGCGCCGGTGAGCGGCAGTTGCGGCAGCGGCAGCACAGCCGTGTCACGAAGCTTTCGCAGCCTCGCCACGGTGGACGGCAAAGTGAAAACCTCGAATCACCGCTACACCGTGAGCAGCGCCCGCTATGCTGTCGCAGCGGCGGCGGGCTACGTGGGCGAGGGCGTCACCTTCTGTGTGGCACAAGCCAGCGACGCGCCCGGCCCGAACGTGGTGGGAGCGCGCACCACGCCAACGGCCTCCTTGCGTTGGCTGTCAATGGCCGGCACCTCAGGGGCCGGTGAGGCCCGCGATTGGTTCTATCGAGTCAATGTTGCTAGCGCAGCGGAAAACGCGCCCGATAGCGCCGGTGTGACCAAAGGTCGCGGATTTCGTCGCGAACGCGTGGCCGGGTTGGTGCGCGAGTGGAGCGGTAGCGACAACTATGCGCGACTAAATGAGGCGTTTTTTGACCCCAGCCCCGCGCGCTGGCACACGTGTACGCCCGCCGATCAACGCTTCAATTCGGTGGTTGACGCCGATGGCTACAACACCTACCTCAACTGCGAGGGCGATGCGGGCAAATCGCAACTCGTTGCCGTCGATGTATCGGGTCGCAGCCTGCGCTGGTTGGTCAATTGGATGCGCAGTCTGCCGCTGGCGTACGGCAGCCTGAGCTATGCAGGATGGGGGCCTGATCCTTCCGCCGTGAGCGACAGCACACTGCTGCCTGCCGGTGCGCTGGTTTATTTCGCGACCGTCAACAGCACAGTGCCCACTACCGGATACGATAGCCGCAGCTCCAATCAGGTGACCGTTTACCCGGCGGCCATCGCTGCTGGCGGAGACGCTCGTAGCGGCGGCACACCCGCCTGCGCAGGCAACGTGACCACGGCCACCGTCGCTCGTCTGGAAGACTTTACGGCAACCTACGCGGGCACGCCTTGCCTATTCGGCGCTGGCACGCAAACCAACGCGACTGGCACAGTATTTAGCTCCGGGTTACGCAATGAGTGGTGGACCAACAGCACGTTGTCAATTGGCACCACGGGCAGCAACAGCAGCAACGTCGGCACCGCCAACATCACCGCGTTCTACAGCGGCAACGTGGCGGTTCGCGTGGCCTTTGATGCCGTGGGCAACGGCGTGCGCTACTACCGGTGCCAGCAACGCATGAGTGACTCGAGCGTGCGCAATTGCGACAGCGCAGGCGTTGGCACCTACAGCATCAGCACGCAAGGCGATTCGCGAATTTTGAGCCTGGTCGGACAGCCTGACGTTGACCCGCTCGGCTACCGTCGAATTTTCGTTGAGCGCGGCGGTAAGGTCTACCACGGCTACGTCACCACCCTATCGGTCGACTCGGTAACGGCGCGGCCGAATCTGGAGGCCACCAACGCATTGTTCAATGCGCTGGGCATACCGCCGATTACGCCGTGATTTGAACTGAAGAATCGGGTGCTGCGCATCGATGCGCGGCACTCGCCACATCGCGCTGGGTGAGTCCACCCAGCGCCGCTCAAGGGGAAGAAAACTTGATCTTGCCGGTGAGCAGTTGCCACCACATCACCCAGTCGCCGATGAACGAATACAGCGGCTGCTTGAAGCTGGCAGGTTTGTTTTTCTCGAACCCGAAATGCCCAACCCAGGCCCATGCGTAGCCCTGAACGACGGCCAAAACGATCAGCGCGTAAAAACCAGTCGCAATCGCATAAATCGTCAGCGACAGCGCAATGGAGGTGCCGATGAAATGCAGAATTCGGCACGTTGAATTGCGATGCTCACCCAGATAAAACGGAAAAAAATCGGCGAAACTGGTGAATTTTTGAACGGCGGCATCAGCCATAAACGTGTCCTCCTGTTGTTGGCTTGTTGACCAAAGCGATGCGAACGATACCGAGAATCGTAATAGAGGATCAGCTTTTTGCCAAAACTACGTCTGAATGAGGCATAGAGCAAATAAATGGCGAAAATCAAGAAATAGCTATATCGCGCGCTATGCCCGACGGAATGGACGTTTCGACGCAAAGCTGTTACTCGCCTCGGCTTATTCCAGCGGACGAAATTTCAACGACAGTTGCCGCTGAAAAATGTCAGCCTGATCGGGTTTGGGCAGCGGGGACGATTTATTGATCGCGCGCTCGACCGCTTCATCATAGGCGCGATTACCGCTCGATTTTTTAAGCGTCACGCTCAGCACCTCACCGGTCGGCAATTGCACCACGTCAAACACCGCTTCCGGGTTACCGGTGACGTCGCTCGCGAGGATGATGTTGCCCTTCACTTTTGCGCGGATTTTGCCGACGTAATCGCCCTCAGCTTTAGCCCGAGCGCGTGCGGTCGCCGCGTCAGTGGCGGCTTTTGCTGCGCGTTCCGCCGCTTGTCGTTCCAATAATTCGCGCGCCTGCTTTTCTGCGGCGACTGCGGCTGCATTGGCCGCAGCTGCTGTGGCCGCAGCTGCGGCTTTCACCGCTTGCTGCTCCTGATTGGCCTTGTCTTGAGAGAGTTTCAGCTCTTTCGCGCGCACCTCATCAAGCTTGCGAGTGAGTTCTTTTTTCGCCGCATCCTCGTTGGTTTTGAGCTTCGCTTTTTCTTTCGCCTCCTCAGCGGCAAGCTTCGCGATTTGAGCTTTTTTCTCTACGTCTTTCTGCACTTTTTCTCGCGCAATATCAGCGGGTGATGGCGCGGGCGGCGGTGCGGGCGTTTTCACGACTGGAGGTGGCGGAGGCGCAGGTTTCGGCGCGGGTGCGGGAGGTGGCGGCTGCACGGGAGGCGGTGGCGGCGCGGGCTCCGG
This sequence comes from Burkholderiales bacterium, assembly GCA_031409935.1. Taxonomy (GTDB): domain Bacteria; phylum Pseudomonadota; class Gammaproteobacteria; order Burkholderiales; family Casimicrobiaceae; genus Casimicrobium. The sequence continues at coordinate 17,084 of JANNYE010000008.1, forward strand.
AGCAACCGGCGGTGGCGCGACAGTCGACACCAGCTCTACTGCCATCGGCTCCTCCGTAGCGGGCGCAACCTGCTTCCAGCGTACGCTAAAAAAAAGCACGGCGACCAGCGCAATATGAACCAGTATCGCGCCGATCCAGGCCGTGGTTTTCGAGCCGTCCATCGTGTCGTGGGGCAGCGGCTAGCCGCCCTCTTTGGCGACCAGACCGACGCGCTTGACGCCCTGCGCGTGCAGGGCTGCGAGCAGGCTCACCACTTCGTCGTATTTCACGCTCTTATCAGCGGCGATGACCACGGGACGCTCTTTGCCTTGCTGCATGTCGACAACGCGGGACACGAGGCTTGCGCGCGTGAATTTGTCGCGACTGGTGGTACCGCCGTCGCGCATTGACAGCGTGCCGTCAGCCTTGATCGTCACCTCAATCGGATCTCCCTGAGTGCTCGACAGCGGCTGGCCCACACTCGGTAAATCGATCTCACCCGTGCGCAGCGCGGGCGTGGCGATCATGAACACAATCAGCAGCACCAAAATTACGTCGATAAACGGCACGACGTTGATCTGAGCCATGAGTTTGCGGCGGCGCATGAGGCTGCCCTACGCCTGCCGTTGCAGGATGTTCAGGAACTCTTCGGCGAACGTTTCAAGCTGCACGTTGATACGATCCAGTTGCGCCTGAAAACGGTTGTACGCCACGACCGCCGGGATAGCGGCGAACAGGCCAATGGCCGTCGCAATCAGCGCCTCAGCAATGCCCGGCGCGACTTGCGCGAGCGTCGCCTGCCCTACGCTCGCGAGCCCACGAAACGAATTCATGATGCCCCACACCGTGCCGAGCAGTCCGATGTACGGGCTGACGCTGGCGACCGTGGCGAGCCCCGGCAGCTGATGCTCGAGCGCGTCCATTTCACGCTGCGTCGCCGCCTTCAGCGCGCGCCTGGTGCCATCAACCACCGCCTCGCGTGACGTCGTCGCTTGTCGTTTTTGTTTGATGAATTCACGAAAACCAGCCGCAAACACATCGGCCTGCGGGCCTTGTTTATCGCGCCCCTCGCTGATGCGCTGATAGAGCTGATTGAGGTCTGAGCCTTGCCAAAACGAATCATCGAAGGTGGCGTTTCTTTTTGCCGCGCGCTTGAGCGTGCCACCCTTATAAAAAATCAGCCACCACGACCACAACGAGAGCAGCACCAGCAACAACATCACCAGTTGCACCGGGATGCTGGCACCGGAGATCAGATGCATCAAAGAAAGATCAGCAGTGGGTTTCATTCAGCAGCCAGTGAGAGGGTGGATTTCATCGCCGCACGCATCGCGGGCGGCATACGAATGGGGCCGGACAAATCGCTGGCGATAAATGCCAGTGTGACAATCGCTGCGAACAACAGTTCATCGCCACGCGTAATGCGCTGTCGGATGATCAGGCGGCTTGCGCCGACTTCCGTAGGCTCGGCAGAGACGTTAATTAGATTGCCGAGCAATGCCGGCGAGTGGTAATCCGCCTCGACGCGTCGCACGACGAATACGGCCTTCATCTCGCTCTGAATATCGTCCAATTCAAAGCCCGCAGCGCGTAACCATTCGGTGCGTGCGCGCTCGATGAAGCGGAGGTAGTTGGCGTAATAAACGACGCCGCCCACGTCGGTGTCTTCGTAATAAATGCGGACGGGAATACTGAAGCTTCCTCCCCCCGGGGGGGAGGGTTGGGGAGAAGGTGCCTGCGCACTAACCATCGTTGCCAAACAACTCCCCCGAGCCCATGGCCGCAGGCGGCACCAAGCCAAAATGGCGATACGCTCGCGCCGTGGCGATGCGCCCGCGACTGGTGCGCTGGATGTAGCCTTGCTGAATCAAAAAGGGCTCAATCACGTCTTCAATAGTCTCGCGCTCTTCGCTGATTGCGGCGGCCAAGTTGTCCACGCCGACCGGCCCGCCCGCAAACTTTTCAACAATGGTCGACAGCAATTTGCGATCCATCACATCGAGCCCGCTCGCGTCGACATCAAGCATCGCCAGCGCCTTGTCCGCCACCTCGTGCGTCACCCGTCCATTCGCCCGCACCTCCGCGTAATCGCGCACGCGGCGCAGCAGGCGATTGGCGATGCGCGGCGTACCACGGGAGCGCTTGGCAATCTCGGTGGCACCCGCAGGCTCCATGTTCACATTCAGCAAATTCGACGACCGCGTGACGATGCGTGACAGCTCTTCGTCGCTATAAAACTCCAGCCGCGCCACGATGCCAAAGCGGTCGCGCAGCGGATTGGTCAGCATGCCCGCCCGCGTCGTTGCGCCAATCAACGTGAACGGCGGCAGATCCAGCTTCACCGAGCGCGCGCCCGGCCCTTCGCCGATCATGATGTCGATGGCGTAGTCCTCCATCGCGCTGTACAGCGTCTCCTCCAGCACCGCGCTGATACGATGAATCTCGTCGATGAACAACACATCGTTCGGCTCAAGATTGGTCAGCAGTGCCGCCAGATCGCCCTTTTTCTCCAGCACCGGGCCGGAGGTCTGATGCATGTTGACGTGCATCTCGCGCGAAATGATGTGCGACAACGTCGTCTTGCCCAACCCAGGCGGGCCAAACAGCAGCACGTGATCGAGCGGCTCCTTTCGCGTGCGCGCGGCCTCGATAAAGATCGAAAGCTGCCCGCGAATTTTTTCCTGACCGATGTATTCGTCAAGCTGCTTTGGGCGCAACGCACGCTCAAGCGCTTCTTCCTGCACGCCCTCGCTTTTGGGCGCGATGATGCGGTCGGACACATCCGCCCCCGCACGCACGCGAGCAGTCGTCAGGGAATCATCGTGAATGGCCATGGGGCTATTCTATGAGGCGACGGTTTGCCCTCTGCCGGTGGTTCTGTCCCCTCGCCCCCTGCGGGAGAGGGTTAGGGAGAGGGGGAAGCGTGAAACGAAGCGGTTCGTCGACCCCCGTTCACCCAGCGCGCAGCGAAGGGTCTGATGGAATGAGCTTTGATGTTTGTCACGATCCCGCTCATGCTGCGGGGCAGTCACTTTTCTTGCTTCGCCAAGAAAAGTAACCAGAAGAAGGCGACCCCGACGATTGGCCTGATCCTGCGATGCTCAGAAAAAAGCGGAACGGAAAAAACTCGCTACGCTCAAACAGTTTTCCGTTCTAATCGCTTTTTTCTTCCGCTTCTCGGGGCTAATCAACTGGGACCCATCGAGCCGATATTTGATCGCTTCGCTATTAGGACTACGAGAGCCCGGATGCAAGCATCCGCGCTACGCTAGCTGTTACGCCGACTCAAAATAATCCAAATCAATTTTCTTGATTTCGTACACACCCATCGGTGCCACCGCAACGTTGTGATCAACCATCAAACTTGTTAGCTGGGCACCATCAATGAGGATTATTTTTGTGTTGATCAGATTTGCGTATTCAACTGCGTCACGCGTAAATGAAGAGGTTGTAATCACTACGCCTTTGTTGGCACGTTGACCTTGCAGTGCACCAGCAAATTTCTGGATTTCCGGCCGACCAACTGAGCCTTCCCATTTTTTGGCTTGTACGTAAATTACGTCAAGACCAAGCTTGTCTTCTTTGATGATGCCGTCAATGCCACCGTCGCCGCTGCGCCCAATCGCACGCCCCGCATCTTGCCGTGAACCACCGTATCCCATCGCGACAAGCAGATCAATGACGAGGCGCTCAAAAAACGCTGGCGACGACGATTTGATTTGCTCAAGCAGATCAGACTCAAGATTTTCACGCAGAGTCTGATATGCAGCCGCCAGCGCGTCTTCGGGAGTTTTTTGCGAATCTTCAGGCAGTTCCAGAGGCTGCGACGCACCTTCTTGCGACGCTCGGCTTCGCGCCTTAAATGCTCGGTATGGCTCATAGCGTTCCAACAGCTTCATGTTGATTTTTTGCGGCTTTTCGAGCAACAAGGCAATTCCAGCGGGCGAAATACGAAACAGCCCCCGCTTTGGCGATTCCAACAAGCCACTTTGCTTCAAATAGGTGCGAGCCCATGCGACGCGACTGCCAAAGATCGAAGTTGAACCGCTGGGTAACAATTGGCCGAGCTCGTCGTCGGACAGCGCAAATTCACGCCCAAGAGTTTCGATGGCAGATCGCATTGAGCGTTCTTGTCCGTCTCTGGCGAGGTGAAGCAGCGGGAGCATCACAGTTTGAAAGTCAGGAATCGCCATGAGTATCCGTACCGAAAATGTTGAGGCTTGAAGGGGGAGTGTAGTTGCCCTGGGTACGACTCGAACGGGCAGTGCCACGAGGGAGTAGTTTCACACGCGCTGCATGACCCTGATGCTCGCGTCTAGGTTCTCGTCGTACCCATCGCGAAGCGATCAAATATCGGCTCGATGGCCCCCGTTGATTGGCCCCGAGAAGCGGAGGAAAAAAGCGATCTGAACGGAAAACTGTTTGAGCGTAGCGAGTTTTTTCCGTTCCGCTTTTTTCTGAGCATCGCAGGAATAGGCCAATCGTCGGGGTCGCCTTCTTTTGGTTACTTTTCTTGGCGAAGCAAGAAAAGTGACTGCCCCGCGGCATGAGCGGGATCGTGGCAAACGGACACCCCCGTTCAACGAGCCCCCTCACCCTAACCCTCTCCCGCGCTGCGGGAGAGGGGACAGAACCAGATGCCCCGTTTGCCACCACTCCACAAAAGCCCGAAAATAAGGGCTCGCTGCAATACCCAATAAATAATTTGAACACCACTTCGCTTGAGCTTTCGCTTGAGCCTATCGACAACGTGACTTTGGCTGCTGTGTGTGGCGCGATGGATGGCAACATTCGTCGCGTTGAAGCGGCCTTTGCGGTAACCATCAAACGGCGCATGGCGTTGCTGCGCATTGAGGGCGAGGCGGCGTTGGCACAGGCGGCCAAAAAGGTGATTGAGCGCTTCCGCTACATCGCTGTGCAGGGCAAGCGGGATTTGAGCGATGAGGATATTGAGCTGACGCTGGCCGAGCTTAAGATGCCGACGCCGGCTGGTGGCAAGGGCAGCGGCGAGCCCGAAGTACCGATTGCGGCCATCGCGCTCAAGGTCAAGCGTATTGACCTCGCGGCGCGCACGCACATGCAGGCGACCTATCTGCAAAACATTCAAAACCACGACATCACCTTCGGCATCGGCCCGGCGGGCACTGGCAAAACGTATCTCGCGGTGGCCTGTGCGGTGGATGCGTTTGAGCGTGACCTGATCAAGCGCATTGTGCTGGTGCGGCCAGCGGTTGAGGCGGGCGAGCGGCTGGGTTTTTTGCCCGGAGATTTGATTCAAAAGGTGGACCCGTATTTGCGGCCCTTGTATGACGCGTTGTTTGAGCTAATGGGCATGGAGAAAACTACCAAGCTCATGGAGCGCGGCTCGATCGAGGTGGCGCCACTCGCGTTCATGCGTGGGCGCACTTTGAACGGCGCTTTTATCATTTTGGACGAGGCGCAAAACACGACGCCTGAGCAGATGAAAATGTTTTTGACGCGCATCGGTTTCGGCACCAAGACGGTGGTGACCGGGGACCCGACGCAGAACGATTTGCACAAGAACCAGAAGAGCGGTTTGCATGATGCGCAGCATGTGCTGCATGGTGTGTCGGGCATTGCTTTCACGCGCTTCACGGCGGTGGACGTGGTGCGGCATCCACTGGTGCAAAAGATTGTGCAGGCGTATGAGCGGCAGAGCGCGGTGGACAATTCGTGAGCGGGTTTTGCCGTTGTGGGAGGGGTTCTACCCCGACGGTCAGTTCGGTATTCCCGGCATCTGATGTCACGCAAGTATTTTCGCGGTGGAACCGCTCCCACAAGAACCGCCGCAAGATGGATTGCTCCCACAGGGTTGGCTTGTGACACTGTCTTTGTCGGTGCAATTCGTGTCGAAGGCGAAACATTTGCCGGATCGCGCACAGGTTCGCCGGTGGGCGTTGGCCGCGCATGGCGCGAACGGAGACGCCGTGGTGACGATTCGCTATGTGGACGAGAGGGAAGGGCGCTCGCTGAATCTGGCGTTTCGGCAGAAGGATTACGCGACGAACGTGTTGACGTTTGTGCATGATGAAACGCTGGACATAGGGTGCGCTCCGCGCACCAATCCTTCGGCAGCGCCACCGTCAGGCAAGAACAACGCGATGGTGCGCGGAGTGCACCCTATGAAAAATTACAGCGCCGACATCGTCATCTGCGCTCCCGTCATCGCCCGCGAAGCCCGCGAGCAGAAGAAGCCCGTTGCCGCTCACCACGGGCACATGGTGATGCATGGCATGTTGCATGCTCAGGGCTTTGATCATGAGGTTGAAGCCGACGCCGCTGCTATGGAAGCGACCGAGATTGCGCTGCTGAAACGTTTTCGTATAAAAAACCCGTATGAGATCGAGTAGTTTTTACCTACAGCTTTTTTGTAAACACCCGTATGCACTGGGCATAGACTGCAAAAAAGGCTACAGTCGACTTGTAGCTTTTCGTGCTTTTAACCCCTATGAAATAAGCATTTCAGCTCAAAGCTGCTACCAGAAATCCAAGCCATGAGCGAGTCTGAGCCACGGCAGAAACCGTCACTATTCGAGCGCCTGTCCACCATGCTGTCCGGCGCGCCAGAGGATCGCGACGACCTGCTGGAAATGCTGCGTGATGCGCACGAACGAAAGCTCCTCGACGCCGATGCGCTGTCCATTTTTGAAGGCGCGTTAGAGGTCGCCGACATGACGGTGTCGGACGTTATGGTGCCGCGCTCGCAGATGGACGTGATTGAGTTGTCCGACAGCAAGCCCGCCGAGGTGATTGCCGAAATGGTCAACACCCGGCACTCGCGCTATCCGGTGATCGGCGAAAACCGCGACGAAGTGGTCGGCATTTTGCTCGCTAAGGATTTGCTCGCGTACCTCGTGAACGCGGACGCGTTTTCGCTGCAGGCGGTGCTGCGCCCACCGGTGTTCGTGCCGGAAACCAAGCGCTTAAATGTGCTGCTGCGCGAGTTTCGTTCGATGCGAAATCACATGGCCATTGTGATTGACGAGCACGGCTCGGTGGCCGGATTGGTCACGTTAGAAGACGTGCTTGAACAAATCGTCGGCGAGATTGTGGATGAGTACGATGACGATGAGGTGGCCGATAACATCGTGGCTGAAACGGCGACCAAATGGCGTGTGAAAGCGTCGGTTGAAGTCAGCGCGTTCAACGAGAAATTTGGCACGGCGTTCAGCGATGACGAGTCTGACACGGTCGGCGGCCTCATCACGCATCACCTCGCACGTGTTCCGCATCGCGGCGAGTCGGTGGTGCTGGGCGGGTTTAAGTTCATCGTGCTGCGGGCCGATGGACGGCGCGTTTGGTTGATGACGGTGGAGCGGGTTTGATGCGGCAGTTTTGCCCCCTGTCCCTTGGGGAGAGGGGTGGGGTGAGGGTAGTGGGCTGCGCGGTTCTGCCCCCTCTCCCCGGGGGAGAGGGTTGGGGAGAGGGACTTCGCGGCAGAACCAAGTTTGGATGGAACGCACACGCCCTCTCCCCGAACCCATCCCCCCCAGGGGGAGGGGAACTATGACCCAGCGTTTGTATGCCGCCCTCGCAGGCAGCCTAACCGCCTACCTATCCTTCGCCCCCATAGGCTGGTGGTGGGTGCCGTACTTCGGCTTTGCGCTGCTCGCTGCTCTCATCACGAACGCATCCACGGTCAAGCGGGGTGCTTTGATCGGCTTCGTCTTCGGCCTCGCCTACTTCCTCGCGGGAGTATCGTGGGTGCGTGTGAGCATGAACGAGTTTGGCGGCATGCCGCTGCTGCTGGCATGGTTCTCGGCGTTTTTGTTTTGCGCATTCCTTGCCTTGTACCCGATGCTCGCTGGCGCGTTCACCGCGTGGGCGAAGCCAAAAAATCCGTGGTTCTTTGCGTTTGTGTTTGCCTCAGCGTGGACGTTCGCCGAGTATTTGCGGGCGCATTTGTTTACTGGGTTTGAGTGGTTGAGTGTGGGGGTGAGTCAGGCACCGCTGGGCGTGTTTGCCGGAATGGCACCGGTGTTTGGTGTGTTCGGCGTCACCTTTTTTGTGCTGTTGTTGTCATCGATTCTGCTTGTTGCGTTGCCATGGGTATTTCGCCCAGCGGGCACGACGCACACAGGCGTGTGGTGGCGTCTCGTCAACCTCGACCTGCGCTCGTCGCTGGCGTTGATCGTTGCGTTGGTGGTAATCACGGTCACCTATTGGATTGGAGACATTGCATTCAGCAAGTCAGAGGCAAAGGCGGTCAACATCTCCCTCCTTCAAGGCAACGTAGCCCAATCCATGAAGTGGGAGCCCGAAGTTTTCAACAAGACATTGCAGCTCTACGAAAAGCTCATCACCCAAGCCAAAGGCGAACTCATCATCCTGCCCGAGACCGCGCTGCCTGCGCCGCTGTCGCGTATCCCGCCGGGATACATCGAACGGCTGCGCGGCATTGCCAACAGTAAAAACGCCAACCTCATCATCGGCGTTCCGCTTGAGGACAAGGGCAAGTTCTACAACGCGGCGATC
>JANNYE010000009.1:0-55160 GCA_031409935.1 Burkholderiales bacterium
GCGATTCAGGCCGATCTAGCCGCTGTGTTGAAAGGCAAATTTAAGCAGCGCGGGCGCGTGTACTCAGAATGCTCAATACAAACGCAAGATGGTGTGCGCGTGGCAGACGTTGCATGGGCGTCAGACACGTTTGTCGCTGCGCATGCCAACGCCACCCCATTTCCATTCGCACCAGAGCTGTGCATAGAGATTGTGAGCCCTAGCAACAGTAAAGCTGCAATTGCACACAAAGTTCAGCTTTATTTCGCTCAAGGCGCGAGTGAGGTTTGGGTAGTGTCGCTCAAGCGTGCCGTCACGTTCTACGCCGCAGGCCAACCAGCCGAACGCAGCAAACTCGTCAGTCGGTTTGCCTTGTAGCGCGGATGAGCTACGCATTTACCGCCGCAATGCTCGGCCTCTCTCTCGCGGTTTTTATCGTGATTCTGCTGCGGCGAGACCAGCTGTATCTACGCGAAGCCATGTTTTGGCTAGCCACTGCCGCCGTGTCCGTGCTGTTCGCCGTCATGCCATCAACTGTCGACTGGCTCGGCGGACTGGCCGGTGTAGCCTATCCACCCGCACTCATCCTGGCGTTGGTGTGCGCGGTTTTGACGGTGAAGGCGCTGCTGGCGGATGTGGCGCAAACGCAGTTGCGGCGAGAGGTTCGGCGGTTGAATCAGCGGGTGGCGCTGATGGATGCAGAATCGACACCGACTCGCGTGAATCGCGACGCGTAGGGCTGGTCAAACCTGTATCGACGCCGTCGCATAACGAGACCGCGTAACCTAAAAATATCATCACCCAAAGCACCGGCCAATTCTGGTCGGATATGCCGCCTGCAAGTGAAATCAGCAAGCAGGACATCCCTGCTAGATATGCGATGGACACATCCCGCAAGCCGCCCGTGTGGGCCAGCACACGGAAAGTGCGCTTCGTCTGCAACGCTAATGCAGTGACAAAAAGTAACGTTCCCGCTACGCCCACGTTAGCCAGCAATCCATGAAAAAAGCCTGATGCTTTGACGCTGCCCATTCCGAGACCGAGCCCCCTCGACTCAACGAACGCGGCTATCGCTTGCGTGTTGAGAGTTCCGCGAGTCGAAGTGTCTGGTGGCGGGGCGTCCGTTATCTGCGTTAATTTGGAGACCGCTTGATATAGCGCATCACGAATGTCAGGGAAGCAATATGCAGACGCCGCAATGACGAAAACCGTTACCGCTTGTATTAACGCCGCGCGCACCAGCGAGGTGGGCAATTTGTGCTTCCAAGCATTTGCCAATCGAAACAGCACCAACGTATAGGTCAGCAGGCTAAAGCCAGCCATCCAAGCGCCAAAAGCAATAATGCCTGTTGCGGACAGGGTGTTCACAAGTGCAACTGTACACAGCCCGAACACCACGCCGAATGACTTCCACCAAACGCGTCCAAAGCAAAACAAGGCGAACGAACCCGTCGCTGTCGCCGCGAACCACGCACCAGCGTAAGAAGGCTCAATAAATGGCAGAGCGCCCCGCCGAATGCCCTTGAACGCACCGTAGTCACTGTCAAACGACTGGATGACGGAAGGATTAGTTGCCCAGAGCGACCAATCAACAGTTGCGAAGCCAAGGTAGACCGCGCGCTGATAGCCGCCGCATAAGACCGACGCCGCTATGGCGACAATCAATCCAGTAGCAAGCGCTACCGCGGCCTGACGTTGCCCACATGCGATGGACAATATGCGAACGTGAAACACGATTACAAACATCCCCATCACGTTAAGCGACTGCGCGAGGTGATTCAAGTTGTGCGTTAGGCCTGTTGGTGGCGCGCCTGCGCTGTGTCCGTGCATCGCTGTTACCTCGACACCAGCGAAAACGATGGGGAGTAACGCCGCACATACCACGCTCACGGCGGTATATGCGAACCACGCAGCAAGTGAGGCGTCGGCGTTTGCGACTTTTAGAAGCGTCTTACGCCCACCATGGCTGCAGCACAGCAAAAGTAATTGAGTGAACGAAACGAGTGCTACAGCGACAAAAAGTCCAACGCCGATATTGCTGCTGCCGCCGCTCACCGTAATGAGTGCAAAGGTTTGCATTAGGGCGATAGTTGGTAACAAACATAAATAGAGAAGTGGCCGCGTGACAGCCGCAACGCAAAGTGATGACAGCACTACCGTGCCAATGAGTGTCACCTGAAACATATTTACTGAATGCCGCTCGCTTTAAAGATACCACCGCAGGCGATACGGTTAAAGCATCCCGTTCAACCCGTCTGGCGGCGGCGGCAGATACTTAAAAATTTTCCAAACTACGCCCGAGCGCGGAAAAATAACCACCCACGCTGTACACGCTATTAACAATAAATAGTTAGTCACGTTCTCGTGTGCCACGTACCATTGCTCAAGCTGTCCTTTGTACGGCATTAGTACTGAGTCGTAAAAAGCGGTGGAGTCGTTGCGCTGGCCAATAATGCTCTCTTCGTCACGGAACACAATTGAGCCGATGCCGGTCAAGCCTGGTCGAACTGAGACGATTGCTGCTTGTGCCGCTGGCAGGAATGCATCAAAGCAGCGCTGCGTCTGCGGCCGCGGCCCCACAACACTCATGTCTCCAAGCAAGATATTGATGAGCTGCGGCAGTTCGTTAAGTTTCGATTTCCTCAAAAACTTGCCAAACGGAAGCACGCGGGGATCGTCTTTTAACGTGACTGTGCCAGTTCCAATATTGGGGCTGTTTTCGAGCATGGTCGCAAATTTAAGCAGGCTGAACGGCTTCCCGCCTTTGCCCACACGCGACTGCGAAAAAAACACCTTTCCCTCGCCTGTGAACTTCAAAATCACGATGATGGGAATCAAAAGCGGTGACAAAACAACAATCGCCACGCCCGAGAAAAAAATATCAAAGAATCGTTGCATCGTTGTAGTCACATTCTTTGGTCGAGATACTTGCCGGTTTCTTTGTGCGCAAAATCCGGCAACAAGGCAAAGAAGGCATTGACCAATTCGCTTTTGTCCCAGCGCTTGGCGGCTCGCATGCGGAATACTTCTCGCTCGAAGGCCTCGAGTGCAGCAGCGTCAAACGCGGGGCGATTTTTAATGACACCGATTGCGTTGAAGCGCGCCATATCCAGCGTCTCGGAACCGGTGTAGAACTCTTCAAAGTCTTTCTCTCCCGTCGTGTCGCTTTGAAAAAAGAAACAGGGCCATTTTTTCAACGCGATCAGCTCGGCTGCGCGTGACCGCGCCTCATCTTCACTGTCGCATTCAAACGGCTCATAACCCAGTTCGGTCAAAAATCGCCGCGCGATATCCGCGAACGTAATCAGATGAAGGTGCTCACTGAGCTTTGGGAACAGGATGTCGCGGTTTTCGCCCAGCACGCCTGAGAACAAACACAGCTCCCCCGACTCTTGCGGTGTCACAAAATATCGCCGAACGTCGTTGGGCGCAGAGATCGGCTGCCGCTTTGCAAATCGTTGGTTAAACCCGTGCAGCAACGAGCCGTCCGAAAACGCAACGTTTGCAAACCTCGCCATAGAGATTGGCTGAGTCAAGCTCTCGCGCATTAAAAACAACTCCATGATGCGCTTGCTTGCGCCCATCATGTTCACTGGGTTGGCGGCTTTATCGGTCGACACGCAAAAATATTTTTTTGCCCCGCCCGCGCGCGCTAATCGCACCGTTTTCAAGGTGTTAAAAACATTGACCGTGACCATTCGCATCAGCGTGAAGGGGTCTTTTTCGCTGCGCACGTGCTTGAGGGCCGACAAATTAAAAACGTAGTCGTAGGGCCCCTCCGCACTCCAAAGCGCATCGAATTCGTCGCTGCCGCAGTCGACTGCGAACGTCTTGAAATCGCTAGCGTTATAGCCGATCGTGCTGCGAAGGTCGCGCACCAGTTCGACCATGTTGTTCTCGCTGATGTCGACCACGTGCAGAGCTTTTGGATTGCGCTTGAATAGCTCGCGCGTAACGGCTTGCCCAATCGAGCCTGCGCCGCCGATGACCAACACTCTTGCACCTTGCAACGCCGTGCCTATCGTCGCCTCAAACGCAGAAACATCGATATCGAACAGCGCCTCGGTGCGCCCAATCAGATGAAGTGTGTTCAATTTACCGTCGATCCTAGATTCAAGGGATCAAGATGATGAACGTAAATCGTCGACGGCATTGCGTCGTGAATTTGTATTTCGCTGAGCACCGTAGCGCCCATCGCCAAATAAAAGTTATGTGCCGCAGCGAGCTGCCCACCTACGACGATACAAAACTCTCGTTCGCCGCGCTCACGAAATTTTTCGGCAAGCTGCACGTACAACAATTTCGCAATGCCCTGCCGCTGGTGCTGGTCAGACACAACGATGCTCAGCAACTCGGCATCTGGACAATTTGCCACCGGTTTTTTTCTCCTTACGTGCAACACGGTTTGGGCTAATTTCTTTATCCGGTCGAACGAATTTAACGCGGGCAACAGTGCCGTTGCGAGCCGTAGCGGTTGACCGACAAGCGCAGCACGCACCTCCTTAAGTCCAACGCTACCCGCAACAAACCCCACGACCTTGCCCTCAGCGCGATGAACTTCGAGCACACATCGTTGGTCGGCCGCAATCGCCTCGTACATCATCACTAGAAACTTTTCACCAAGCTGCGGCAGAAAGCCGGTGCTGATGCCGGACGTATGCAATCGTGCGATTGCATGCAAGTCCTCCAGTGAAAGCGCCACCTGAGTGGTCATAGAGGCGCTGGCACGCTTGACGGCACATTCACCACGCGTTGCTCCAGCCATTGCGAAACGGGCAGGCCGTCGTTCTGGCAATCTCTGAAAAGATCGAGGTGACTCATCAACCGCCAAATGGGTCGGGTCATCACGCCCGCTGCGTTGGTTTCACGCAAGAAATCGTCGCGCTCACCTAGTGAGTTCAGCACGATTGCGTTCAACCAGTAGTTAGCACGCGTCCCGTCACGCTCGCTAACCGCGCGCACGCCGTGCGCTGCAAAGAAAGCGTGATAGCGCGCTGCAATATCCCGCTTTACGGTCAGAAATCCCGGCAGCTGTTCCATCTGGGCGCAACCGAGCGCGGCGTTCAAGTTGGGTAGGCGGTAGTTGTAGCCCACCTCGTCATGCACGAACTCATAAGGGTGCGGCACCTTCGCGGTGGTGGTGAGGTGCTTTGCGCGCTTGGCAATAGCCGCATCGTTGGTCAGAATCATACCGCCGCCACCGGTGGTGATCACCTTGTTGCCATTGAAGCTCAACGTTGCTAGTAAACCAAAGGTGCCAGTGTGTGCGCTGCCCACATAGCTGCCGAGAGATTCGGCGGCATCTTCAATTAGTGGAATGCCCCACGCGGCACATACCGCGTCGATCTCGGCAATTCGGCACGGAAACCCAAAAGTATGCATCGGCACACATGCAGCAAATCGCTTGCCAGTCTTGCGATTGAAGCAACCGTCTGCTGTTTTCTCAGCATGCGCGTTTAAAAAGGCTGAGAGCGCGGCAGGGCTTAGCCCCATCGTGTCCTCGTCAACGTCCACAAACACCGGTGTCGCCCCGGCGTATGTCACCGCGTTGCACGTAGCAATAAAACTAAGCGCCTGCGTAATGACCTCATCGCCTCGCGCCACGCCTGCGAGTTGCAACGCAATGTGCAGGGCAGCCGTGCCGTTCACCGTGGCGATGGCGAACTTCGTGCCAGTAAAGGATGCACACTGTTGCTCAAATTCGGTAACCTTTGCGCCGACGGAGGAGACAAAGTTTGAATCGATGCAGTCAACAAGGTACTGTTTTTCGTTGCCGACAAATACCGGCTGATGCAACGGAATATAGTCATCACCATAAGTTGAGCGGACGAACTGAACGAGAGCCTCAATGTCGCTTTTCTTCATAAACTCTCTTCATCACTTGTCGCTCCGCGTGGTGCCAGAACCGATGGTTGTGTCGGCGCGGTCGTTTATTTTGGTGCTATTGACTTAAACAATGAGCCGAACTGACTCACCCCGATTTTTAGCGCTAAATGGCTTTGATAGTACTGCTTTCCGCGCAGACCCATAACATTGCGCGCCTCGGCTGGCATCTCTTGAAGCGCTTGAATTTTGTCTGCGATGTCGTCCGGATCGTCGGCGGCTGCCACTAGTCCACATTGGGCATCCCGAACGAGAGCAGCAGCATCTCCACTAACCGCCATCAACAATGGTTTACCCATCGCCATATAGGCTTGCGTTTTTGATGGAATCGTAATCTCAAACAGCGGGTTTCTGCAGAGATGAACCAACAGCGCATCGGCCGCAGCCAGATAGCTTCCCACCTCGTTCATCGGTACTGGAGGTAGGAAGATGACGTTGGAGATTCCAAGCGTTGCCACCAGCACTTTAAGGCGATCAAGGTCGACGCCCTTGCCAAGTATCACCAACTGTGCGCGTGCGCCGCGTTGTTGCAAACGTAGCATCGCTCGCAGCGGAGCATCTAGCGCTTGAGCCTTTCCGACATTGCCTGCGAAAAGCACTGTAAAAATACTGCTATCGCGAGGAAAACCCTCGTGAAGAACGCCCTTCGGGTAGCTCAATGAATTTTCATCTGCCCAGTTGTAGATCGTCGTAACTTTGTTGGGTTTGACGCCGCGCTCAATGAGCGTTCGTTTGAAACCCGGCGACAGGACAACTAAATGCGTCACGCTGCGATACACGAATTCACAAGCCAACCCGACGAGGCGCAACGCATAGCCCGACTTAACCATACCCGTAGCTGCAAGAGTGTCAGGCCAAAGATCTTGCACGTCGCATACAAACGGCACTCGTCTTATCCGCGCCATGACGGCCGCAGAGACGCCGACAGTGATGGGCGGAAGATATGCGTAAATCAAATCTGGGCGGCGCGCAATACAAAGGCCGTAGACGAGACTCGATGCCGCAAATGTCATGTAATTGAGCGCTCGTTTGATACCAGATTGACCGTGATTGGGGTAGAGCGCCACGCGTGTAACTACTACGCCATCTACTATTTCACGCCTTAGCGGACGCATTTTGTAACCGGGGTATAGAACTCCACCCGGATAGTTGGGGAATCCCGTTAGAACCTCTACCTCAAAACCCTGCGCGACTAACTCCCGTGCGAAAGCAATTCCTTTGAACGTCGGCTCCGGATCAAACCACTGTGTCACAAGCAATATCCGCACTACGAATACGACGCTGGCGTTGTTCGTCTCCACACCACATGGTTCACGTAGTCCGTGTAGCTCATAATAATTCGAACTACCTTGTCCGCAACGTTTGGCATGCTGTAGTCGGCCACTTGGCGAATGAGCCGATTGCCCGCACCGCGCGGTTGTCTCTCAAGGATCGACAGCCCCTGCAGAACTCGGTCTGTCCGCAACCCAACCATCATCACAGCGGCTTCCTCCATGCCTTCGGGCCGTTCATGGGCTTCGCGCAAATTCAACGCCGGGAAATTCAGGATCGACGACTCCTCGGTAATGGTGCCACTATCAGAAAGCACCGCCTTCGCGTTCATTTGCAAGTGGATGTAATCGAAGAATCCCAACGGCTTCAAAAGCCGAACGTTCTCGTGAAACAAGGTATGTGTCTCATCGATGCGTTTTTGCGTTCTAGGGTGCGTCGAAACAATAACGGGTTGACTGTAGCGTTCGGCCACCGCATTCAAGATTTTTACGAGCCCGGAGAATGCGGCAGGAGCATCGATGTTTTCTTCGCGGTGCGCGCTGACCAAAAAATACTGTTCGGGCGGGAGATTGAGCTTATCAAGCACGGTCGACTTGAGTATCTGCGGCAGATAATGGGCAAGCACCTCAAACATTGGGCTACCCGTCTTTATTACCTGCTCCGGTGGCAGCCCTTCTCGCAGCAGATATTCGCGCGCAATCGAGCTGTACGTCAAATTGATATCGGCGGTGTGGTCAACAATTCGGCGATTGATTTCCTCCGGCACGCGCATGTCAAAGCAGCGATTGCCAGCTTCCATGTGAAAGATAGGTACTTTTCTGCGTTTCGCGGGTATCACAGATAGGCAGCTGTTCGTATCACCAAGAATCAACAGCGCATCTGGGTAAACTTTGTTGAGTGCATCGTCCATCTTTGCGATGATGTTGCCAATAGTTTGCGCCGCGTTAGCGCCGACCGCATCCAAAAAGTAGTCCGGCTTTCGAAGGCCAAGATCATCAAAAAAAATTTGGTTTAACTCGTAATCGTAGTTTTGACCAGTATGCACCAACTTATGGTCAAAGTGCTCGTCGCACTTTGCGAGCACTCGTGACAACCTAATTATTTCTGGGCGCGTGCCGACAACGGTCATTAACTTGAGTTTCTTCACGCGCTACACCTTCGCCGCGATAGTGTCGGGCTGGTCACGATCAAAGACCTCGTTAGCCCAAAGCATCACCAGCATTTCGTCGTCTCCCACGTTGGTAATGTCGTGCGCCCAACCAGGAACGGTTTCCACAATTTCGGGTGTTTCGCCGGAGGTCATAAGCTCGTGCGTTTCGCCGGTCAAAACATGTCTAAATTTGAATCGCGCGCGACCGCGCATCACCAAAAATTTTTCTGTCTTTGAATGGTGGTAGTGCCCACCGCGGGTGATGCCAGGATGCGCGGTAAAGTATGAAAACTGGCCGCAATCGGGTGTTTTGAGCATCTCAACGAATATGCCGCGCGCATCGCTGTACTTTGGGACTGTGTAGGCAAAGCGCTCCGCAGGCAGGTGGCTGATGTAGGTCGAGTGCAGCGCCCGCGACAATCCCGCACCAACGCGTTGAGTCATCAAGCTCGCGCGGCCAGCCTTGAACGCCACAATTTGTGCCGCAACCTCACCCACCGTTGCGGAATAAATGGGGGCAACAGTTGAAAAGCCAGCGTCATCGGTTGTGTCGACCGCGCCATCTAGCAAATCAATGAACCGGCTCACCACGTCATCTACGTGGACGAGTGAGAGCGGCGCGCTGGGGTCGTTGATCTGAATCGGCTTGTCGCGCGCTACGTTGTGGCAAAAGGTAGCAACAGCCGAGTTGTAATGTGGCTTGCACCACTTCCCAAATACATTCGGTAAACGAAACACATGTACTGCCACGCCAGTCGCTCTGCTCAAGTCCAAAAGTGCTTTTTCAGCGGTACGTTTACTTTGTCCGTACGGGTTATCCAATGCCGCTTGTGAGGACGACGTGAAAATGAGGCGCATTTTTTGACCGTGTCGGGAGGCCTCAGCCACCGCATTACAGAGGCTCAGAGTCAGTTCGGTATTGCCCGTCACAAATTCATTGGGGCCATTAGGGCGATTGACGCCCGCCAGATGAAACACGAAATCAACGCCGCGCAATAAGTCCGGTAATGCAGAGGTGCTATCAGCGCGCACAAAGCTCACCGTCTCAATATCTTCCCGCTCACCAAGTCTCAGCCGCAAATTGCTGCCTAGGAAACCGTCTGCGCCTGTGATGAGAACCTTCATCGCAGCGCTTTCAAGCAAGCGTTTCGTGTGTGACGAGAGCACTCGCAATCGTGTCTGGGCTCAAGTCTTGCCCGTCGGGCCAACCCACGCCCGAAAAAAACAAGCCGACTTGCAGAAAATAGGTTGGGTTCTTAAGTACAGAAAAAAAATCAGAGGTCAAAAAAGGCGTTGTGTCGAATTCACCTACCCGACCGTCGGAGAACTCAACGTAGAGCAAACCGTCGCAGAGGGCTACCACTTTTACTATCTTGTTCATCGTCACTCCAGCGGTCGGATTTTTTGCAAAGGCAAGCCGCGCACCGCCAGAGACCAGTCTGCCATGATGTCCGCGCGATTAATTTCGAGCCCAGCTTGCACGAGTTTCATTTTATTGCTCGGCAAAAATCCCTGCAACACGTCACCGTCGGTTACGGCCACAACCGCAGAAAACTCGGCGTATTCCACGTGAAATTGTGGCAAGCGGTGCTTTTGCGTGTCATAAAAATACATGTACACGCCCACGCCATAGAACATGGCCAAAATTGGCATAGCTTATTCCTCGGCCGCAGCGTGTTCGCCGCTCAATGTCGCCTGAATGAACCGCAGCTTTAGCAACATCGCAGTCATGCTGCCCATGTCCAGTCGGGTTGTGTTGTGCGAGTTGTACTCTGTAGCCCCAGAAATCTTCGGCTCGCCCTGCTCGAAGTATTTGTCGTAGTTGAGATCGCGCATATCGGGTGAAACACGGTAATAGCCGCCCAAATCTTCGGCGCATGCCATTTCCTCTCGGCTCAGTAATACTTCGTACAGCTTTTCGCCATGCCGCGTGCCAATAGTGTGTATCGGATGATTCGGCGTGTTAAGTATTGCCACCAGCGCTTGACTGAGAGTCGCGATGGTGGCCGCTGGGGACTTTTGCACGATGATTTCACCAGCGTGGCCGTGCTCGAACGCGAATAAAACCAAGTCAACCGCATCGTCTAGCGTCATCATGAACCGCGTCATCTCCGGATCAGTCACCGTGATGGGGTGCCCGCTGCGGATCTGCTGAGCAAACAACGGAATTACCGAGCCGCGCGAGGCCATCACGTTGCCGTATCGAGTGGCACAAATTACTGTATCGCCGCTGTTGCGAGCCTTAGCCACCACCACTTTTTCCATCATCGCCTTAGAGATTCCCATCGCGTTGATTGGATACACCGCTTTGTCAGTGCTTAGGCACACCACGCGAGCCACTCCGCAGCTAATTGCTGCCTCCAACACATTCTCGGTGCCAAGCACGTTAGTTTTTACCGCCTCCAACGGGTAGAACTCACAAGAGGGCACTTGCTTTAAAGCGGCGGCATGATAAACGTAGTCAACCCCTCGCATCGCGTTGAGCACAGACGCATAGTCGCGCACATCCCCGATGTAGAACTTAAGCTTTGCGCTGGCGTATCGCTTGCGCATGTCATCTTGCTTTTTTTCATCGCGGCTGAGTATGCGAATCTCACGCAGATCGGAGTGCAAAAAACGGCGGAGAACCGCGTTGCCAAACGAGCCGGTGCCACCTGTGATGAGTAGTGTTTTGTCGTTAAACATTATTTAGTGTTTTGATGAGTGTGACTGTAAACCTGCCTCGCAGATTTCATCTTTTTGCGCTGGATTGGGATAATTAATGAGCACGGCCCGGTACGCGCCTTTGAACACAAACAAGCTACCTGCAGCGGCACCCACAACACCGCATGCGCCGACGAGCGATGCTAAGTCCCTGTGCGACCCGGCTCCACCCAAAAAAGACAGCGGCACGTTGAGCTCGCGGCGCATTGTTTGCGCGAGTTCCATATCGTAGCCTTTCATCTGCCCATCGCGATCAATTGAATTAATGACAATTTCGCCCGCTCCGGCCGCCTGCATAACGTGCGCCATTTCAATCAAATCTAGGTTGTGCGCCACGCCGCCGTTTCGCGTGTGAACGGTGTAGCCGGAGCCAAAGAGCCCCGTTCGTTTTCGAACGTCAAGCACCACAACTACGCTCTGTCGACCCACCGCGTCCGCGGTGCGTGTGACCAGCGAGGCATCGGCCACGGCAGCCGCACTCATTGCCACCTTTTCCACGCCCAGTCCTATGATCCGCTTGGCTTGCTCGGGCGATGTCACGCCTCCCCCGTAGCACAAGGGCATCCTGCACTCAGCCGCCAGATTGGAGATCAGCGCGTAGTTCGGCTCAACGCCATTGGCTGTCGCGTCGATATCGAAGACCACCAGTTCGTCGGCTTCCTTCTCATTAAATATCTTTACCGCATTGATCGGATCGCCAACGTATTTGGGGTTCTTGAACCCCACCGTTTTAACAAGACCCCCTTTATGCACCAGTAAACAAGGGATGATTCGTGGTCTAAGCATGCTTCAATTCATCACAGTTCGGCAAAGTTTTTCAGGAGCGCAGCGCCCCAATGGTGGCTTTTTTCTGGATGAAACTGCACCCCAAATACGTTTTTGTTTTGCACAGCACAATCGAATTTGAACCCGTACTCCGCAGTGGCAGCGGAGTCCGCAGCTTTTGCTGTGTCAAAATAAAATGAATGTAAAAAATAGAATCGTGCGTCGTCATTGAAACCACTGAACAAGGGGCAAGCATGCGTAACGTTCACGTCGTTCCACCCCATATGCGGCATCGGTAGTGCCTCGGCGGCAGGCACCATCGCAAGGCTTCGCACAGTGCCACTCACCCAGCCCAATCCATCTTTAACGCCCTCATCGCTTCGTTCCGCGAGAATTTGCATGCCAACGCAAACGCCGAGGACTGGCACTGTCTGTTGTGAAACCAATTGTTCAATTGTCGCGCGCATACCCGACGCGTCGAGCAAATTCATGGCGTGGTCAAACGCACCCACCCCAGGAAGAATCATTTTCGTGCAGTTTTGCAAGTCGTCCTTGGTTTTAGCGCGCACAGTAGCGATGCCCAACCGCTTGAACACCGTGAGGAACGCCTGCACGTTGCCCAACCCGTAGTCGATGATGTGGATCACCGAAACAACCTTCGTTCCATGCCGAATAAACGCATCAGGTCAGCCCCAAGTCCAATTGCCCAGCGCTTATTTTTGTAGTCGCGGTAGGTCTTATTCTCGCCATCAAAAATCGCCTGAAGCTCGGCCACTGTTAAGCCTAACTTGCTTGCGACATACTCAAACTCTTGCGTCAAAAAATGCTCATCCATTTCCGGTTTGGCCAAACGCTTCAGTGCCTCTTCACGGGTCATCTGCCCTGTGAGAATCAAGCTAGAAAAGTGCGCTTTACGCTTGTGATAGCCAAACTTCCTCGGTAACCAATAGTCTTCATAGAATCGAGTGAATCGAGATTCGTGATGTTTGTGCTGAAACTTCTTCCAGCCAAAGCGCGCTGCAAGTTCATCCTCCGCATCTTTTTTGATGTACGGCACCAAGTTGAGCGGCTTGACGATCTCCATTCCAAAAAGTTTCTGGTACACCACCTTGTAAATGAATATGTCAACCAGCGGAAACGTCGACAGCGTTCCGTTACCGAACTTTGTGTGAATGTCCCTAAACAGCGTGATGTCGAGACCGGGATAACCGCCCCACTCCTCCGGCTCGCGACAACACTCGGTTGAATAATTTGCACCGGTCAAGACATATTTAATCCGATTTTTTCTCGCAAATTTGTAAAGTCCCGAGAAAAAAGCCGCATCCTGCGGCAGATCTTGATCGGCGATTTGTGATTTCAAAAACGCGACCTGCAGGCCTTTCATTTCCTCCCAGTTGATCACCTCGGTATACAGGTCGAGCCCGAGCCCATCGACCAGCTTTTCGATGTTTCCAACCGCCTGATCCGTGTTCCAGCCCGCGTCAACGTGAAAGAGCAGGGGGCGTAAGCCCATTTTCTCTTTGGCGACATAGGCGGTGTACGAGCTATCGAGTCCGCCGCTAAGGCCTATGATGCAGTCGAAGTCCTTTCCTTTTCCAGCCGACTTAATTTTGTTGGCAAGGGCCGTTAGCTGATACTCGCCCCGCGCCCCGGTATGCCAATTCGGTTTGATGTGCGTCGAAAAATTAGTGCAATAGTCACAAACCCCTTGATCGTTAAAACGGATACCGGGATCACCGGCGTCCATAACGCACTGGGTGCAAATTTTGTTATTAGCTGGGCTGTCGGAAGTCATAGAGCAATCAAGAAACGTGAATCATCTGCACCTTATGCTAGCGATAAAGCCTAGCTGCCAGTGTTTTGTAATCTAGAAGACGGCGAGCGATTGCATGAGAGCGTTGCGACATCGTGGCTCTGTCGGTGTGCGGATTTGCCGCGTCACGAATTGCATCCTCCAGCGTAAGTTGCTTTCCGACCAGCCAACCGTTTCCCTCAACGAAGGGTTCATGGCTAGCAACGTCGTCGATGATTACCGCGCACCTGCAGCACAGGCTCATTTGCATAGTGGCGGACTGGCTGCCTGGTTGGAGGTACACATCAGCGGCGCAAAGCAAGTCTCGCAAATCGTCGGGCGTCAGCCATCCAACAAAACGGATTCTCGAATCCTGCGCCATGCGAGGTTCGCTATCCGCAGCAACGTCGCTTTGTAAATGCCCTGCCACAATGAATTTGAAGCGGGTGTCCTGCAACGTCGAAAAGGCAGCTAACGATACGTGCAGCATTTTTGCTCGGTCAATTTTTCCCGACTGCACAAAAAGTACTTCATTCGCTCCTACAGCGTACCGCTCTCTGACTAACGTTCTTTTGTGTTCGTATTCGTCGTCGCCCACGACTCTCCCCCCGAGCGGATAAAACTCGGTTATGACCTCGGGGACGCCATAGAACTCTGACATGAAACGCATTGCGGCAATATTGACGCAAAGGACTTTTTCTATCCACGCCAGACTTGACCGCAGTATCAGTCGGTAGTAACAGTAATGAAGTAGCCACTTTGATGCCCAAGTCCGGGCGCTGTTGTTAAAGTCCTCGTGACTATCGACGTACAGTTCGACATCGGGATTGACCTTCTTGTAGGCGACCGCAGTGCGCAATTCCCATCCACAGGTGCCGTGAAACATGATTACATCGGGTCTAAACGTGTTGAGTTGAGTCAATACACCGGTATGGATTCTCAGTTTTTTCATTACGATGTGTGGCAACCATCTGCGATACGGCAAACGTACAACTCTTGCGCCGTCGGAACCGAAGTATTCGCCCGCTGGTAGGTAAGTCGGCCGGCCAGCTTTATCGAGGGATTCGGTAGAAGCTATGACGAGTACTTGATGGCCGTCTGCTACATGGTGCGCTACCAGTTCATTTTCTTGGTACGCAAAGTCATCGATATAAAAGTTTGACAAACAGCAGTGAACGATTTTCATAGGGCGGAGGCAGATAGGTCAATAGTGGCAACACATCGTGCTGGAGCACGCATTGCTACAGGGCTTGCCGCCTCGCTCTCACACGCAATTGTCGATAAGCCGATGTGTACGGGAGCGCGAGCCTTACGTGTCGCCCAATAAGTTTTTTCACGACGTTTTTAACAAAATCGACCAGACCGTCTGTTCGGTGCCGCTGTACCTCTACGACTTCAAATCCAGCCTCGCGTAAGTAGCGAACCAGCTGTTCTTGCCCGGCGAACACCAAATGGTCTGGTAAGCCGAGTTCGTTGGTAAATTCATGTCTAGATTTCAGATCCGCAAGGTTGCCAGTTTCGATAAACAGTTCGCCTCCCGATTTTAGATTCGACGCTACAACAATCAGAAACGATCGGAAGTCAGGAATGTGGCTGAATATGTCAACACACGAAATCACGTCAGCTTCGAATGTTGATGGGTCTAAATACGAGTTAACGACATCTAAGCCCCGCTTTTGCGCGTGTCGCGCCTTGTACTCCATGGGTTCAATGCCTTTGATTCGACTGCCAGTTGGCGCAAGTTTAGACAGCGCTTCAATCGTTTCGCCATACCCGCAGCCGATGTCAACCCACAGTATCGCCTTGCGGCTAATCCATAAGTCTCGAAACATCACGCGAAGTATTCGTTCGTACTGCTTAGCCTTACGGGGAAGATGTCGGCTCCGGACATTTAAACGCCTGTGGGTGAGGTAGTGTTCTCCCGTGTCCACCGCGGCCTCAATCTGCGCGATGCCGGGGCGGGGGGACACGTAGAGCAGCCGACAATCGACGCATCGGACAACATTAAAATTACCTTCCTCGCACCAAAAACTTTGGCGACTGCTCAGGCACAATGGGCAATCGACATTTTCAAGTTGCGAAGTCATCGGGGCGTCGTTCATAGGAGCGAATAAATGTGAATTGAATGAGTCGGTCACGGTCATACTCAGGGAGCAATTTTGCGGCTGCGCTACGGAAAATCAGAAATCAAAAAATCAGAACGGCGGCAGCTTGCTTCGTAGTGTCGAAACAGAGAGTACTTGACGATGGCGCCAGAAAAACATCATACATACCAACCAAAATAAACCGCCAAACGACACCAGAGTCGTAAATAAAGACCCGTTGGTTAGCGTTAGCGCAACCGGCAGCATGACCGGAATAGAAAAACGAACATCTATCCCGTCGGCACATCGATCCAACGCAACCAACACCGCTGTCAGCGGAATGAAGGAAAAAAACGCCCCTAGCGCTCCAAACGCGGCGATCCCGTCTGATGCTACAAAATTTGCGTTAGCGTTAAGCGTCGGTACGTCAAGATAATTTTCGCCTACCAAGTGTCCAATCGATGGCCAACGCGCGTCGTTCACTAGCGCAGCAGGGGCATCAATCATGAAGCGAAACCCGCTTACGTGGCTCAAAAAAGTGTATCCGACATCGCTGAAATATTCATAGTACGAGGCAACCATGGCGCCCGGCGTGAGCATCGAACGAGTTCCCACATACCAGACTATTGCATCGGCGAACTGGCTCGTTTCCCGAAAGTACATTGAGATGAGAAGGAGGAGGCTGAACCCGAATGCGATTGAAGGTGTGGAAACCAGAAAGTGAGCTCGTCGCGTGATCAGAAAATACAAAAATGAAACCAAGAATGGGTAAGTAAAAGCAGCCTTTTCTGCGGTGATCGCGTACAACAAAAGCGCACCCAGGAAGCCGCAGGCGATCAGCGACTTGTTCCGATTGATGAGGCCAAAAACTAAAAGCGCAGGTGACAGCACGTAGCCAAAGTATGTTTGAGCGTAACCTTCAAGTAAATTGCTAGCTGCTCCTCTCTCTCGTTGCGCGTATATGCCGTCGAGTGATGATAATTCCATTACTGACCCAAACGCTAGGGAGAGAAAAAGGAGCGTAACGATCCATGCCACACCAATGGATACAACGAATTTTTGCGATACTTCACGAACGCAGCGTTCTGGCAGCGGACGTGAGTGCCGCGTCACCATGCAAGTGAAAAATAATCCAATCGCTACTGAAACCAGTAGTCCGTAGTACCGACCGTCGTGATTCTGCGCTGAGCACATCAGGACAACTGCTGCGGGAATGCACACCAATAGATAGACGATGACGATAATTAAAGAAGATGCAGAGTCAATCCTGCGCGGTACCGCCACTGCCCAAAGAACAAAGGTGGTTAGCAGCAGAAAATAGTCGGCACCATCTGGTTCGCGGAATGAAAATCCAAATTGCGGCCAAGTGGTAGCGGCATAGTCGGATAGCACAAGCTTCAGCGAAAAAGCGTAGAGCGTGCACATACACAGCAATGCTAGGCGTCGGAATAGCCGCTCGCCGCGCTTTAGATTTGCGCGCGTCATGTGTGCTGAATACCCGACGGCAGGCGCTTATCGTGGGGCACAAAACGCCGAAAAGTATGGTGCGCCATTGCCTATTTAGTAACGGCTTTAAGGGGCCGGGGCTGGACGCAAATGCGCACCAGCATCAAGTAGACCGCGTAAAACACCGCGCCTGACACGGCATAGGCTTCAACAACAGGTTGGCCGGGCAGTTGCGCTGCGACAAATACAGCGCCGGTCCTCAGCCCCAAGCCTAAGGCTTGCAACGCAAACGCTTCAACTTGGCGTCCAGTGATGTGCAGAGCCATCGAAATAGGCGAAACCAAGAACTGCAAAATGAACCACGGTGTCATCCATGCAACGATCTGTCCCGCACGATCCCAACTAGGGCCAAATAGTGCCCCAAACACAAATGGTGCGATGATGCCGATGAGCGCCAACGGAGCGACACCTGCCTTAGCGAGCCTGAGTAGTGTGGTTGCGGTGAACGCTCGGAGCTTGCCCGCACGAAATTCCTGTGGTGCGCTGGATAGAAATACTTGCCCGATTGCGTTGCCCAGCAATGAGAGCGGCGCCTGGATAACCGCCATCGCAAGCAACACCTGCCCAGCCTCTGCGGTGGTAGCAAGCGCGCCGATCATCAGAATCGGTATCTGTATTGCAGCGACGTTACACAAGGCTTCGCCCGTTGAGTACATTGGAAATCGACGGTACTCGACAAGCAGCGGCCAGAGCTTCGCTGACGGCGACCATTCGGCGTTGAGGCACGCAACGTAGTTCGTACGCTTGAAGGAGAGCAACACGCATGCCATAACTATGCAGGCTACCAAAGTGTTTGCGACGTAGCCTACAAGGAGTCCCGCTGCACCAGCGAAGCCCAGCATCACCCAACTGATCTGCGTGCCGGCCATTAGCGCAGCCTGCGCAACACGGGTTCGTGCAATTAGCGAGAACGCTTTGCGACGGACAAGCCACGCTTGCAAAACACTGAACGCGCTTGCCGCCGCCACTCCGCAAGGAACTAGCCAAAAATACGGCGTCAACTCCGGGTGCCCGATCTTTGCGCCTAGCCATGCGGGCATGCTCCAAACTACTGCGCCAACTAGCAAGCTTGACGAAAATGCACATATTAGCGCAAGGTACAAGAGCCTTTGAGCGTCGACGTCTTGTTCGGGCAGCGCAATAGCTACGTCCAACCGTAGGCATGCAGCAACCGACAAGACTGACACGATTGATGCGAAGATTGCCAACACGCCAAAATCTGAGGGGGTATACAAACGTGTCAGGATAGGCAGCGCTAGTGCTGTGATGCCGTGTGCGAATACGCTGCCACTTGCGAGCAGGAGCACTGCGCGAACAAATCCATCATCCATCTGTGTCCGCCAAAAGCGACCGAGCTTTGTTGTGGGCAGAAAAATGCTCCCTAAATCAAGGTGACGCGAGCGTTGCACACAGTGCGGCGACGACGGCGTCTTGCTGCGTTACTGACAAGTCGGCACTCATCGGCAAACTCATCACGCGCTGCGCTACGTCATTTGAAATCGGCAAGCACTCTTCGCAGCAGTGGTGTCGGTAAGCCGGTTGCTGGTTAAGAGGGATAGGGTAGTGCACGGCGGTGGGTATTCCTGCCGCCAGCAGCGCATTCCTCACAGCGTCGCGATTGTCTATCAATATTGTGAACTGCGCGAACGGATTGGTTCGACCGATGCGCTGTGTAACAGTGCGCACGTGGCGTTGGAGGTGCTCGTTGTATCGCGCCCCGATCATCATGCGCTGCTGCAGCTCCCACTCAAACCTTTCAAATTTTGCCAAAACAACGGCGCATTGCATGGTGTCCATACGGCCGCCCACGCCGACCCGGGTGTGTACATAGCGGCGCTCTTGCCCATGCACGCGTATCTCGCGCATCACTTTGGCCAGCGCGTCATCGTTGGTGAAAATTGCGCCACCGTCGCCGTAGCATCCCAGTGGTTTGCTGGGGAAAAAACTGGTGCATCCGACGGTGGATAGATTGCAACTTTTGCGCACCACGGTGTCAGTGCCGGCGTAGGTTGCGCCAAAGCTCTGCGCGGCATCCTCCATCACTGGAATATTTCCATGAGCGGCGGCAATCGCATTGATCGCGTCCATGTCACAGACTTGACCATACAGGCTAACCGGCATGATGGCTTTGGTGCGTGGGGTTATTTTGGCCTCAATAAGCGCGGCGTTCATCAAGCACGTATCAGCCTCGATGTCCACGAAGACGGGCGTGGCCCCGGCGAGCACAATCATCTCGGCGGTAGCCGCGAATGTAAACGGCGTGGTGATGACTTCGTCGCCGGCACCGATTCCTAGCGCCATCAGGCTCATCAACAGCGCTTCTGTACCCGACGCACAGGTAATGCAGTGCTTCGATCCAGTGAACGCCGCTAATTTTTGTTCCAGCGTTTCAATCTCGCTGCCCATGATGTACTGACCATGGTGCAACACACGGTGAAGATTTAACTCAAGTTGCGGGCGAATGCTGTCCTGCTGCGTTGCCAAATCGATGAAGGGAATGGGTTGCGACCGCGGCGGCGCTTGCAAATACTCTTCTGGTGTAAGCGTTAGGCTGCGGTAGCGAGCACACAGCAGGGCATCTCGGGTGAGCAATTTGATGGTGCCCGGTGCGAAGCGCCCCAATGCTCGCATCAACTGTTCATCTTCGGGGTCGGGACTGCTGAACACGTCGCCTTCGCCAGCGAGCGCGGCCAGCCAGTGTTTGCCCTTCGTGAATTCTGCAAGTAAATCGCGTGTTTGCCGTTGAAGCTGACGGGCTGTGCGGCTGGCTTCAACCGGTGTAGCGTTTCGCAAAAGTTCGCCGCGGGTAACGTATTCAAGCGTTTGGACACTGCCAGCATAAAGCCACACCCGACCTCCACCATGCAGACATTGCGCAACACACAGATCGGCCTCGCCGAAAAACGGGGTGCGTTTGGTGCAGATGTCAACGGCAACGTCGACGTCTAAAAGCAGATCCATATGGGTCAACGTTCTTCGCGCCGCACGAACGCTTCGATACGCTCCAGCGTCTTTGCCGAAAGGGGCGGCAATGTCTCGTCGGAGGCTAGCGGAGCGCTTCGCACGGCGTCAAGTCGGCTGCGCATCGAAGCCGCCATCATCAATACTTCCGGGGCCACGTTGTAGGCAGCTGTCGACTCGACTATCTCGTCGTCGGGCACATCAACCAACAGGCGTACCAGATCATGCTTTAGCTGAATCGGCCGTGAAAACTCTAGTCGCCCTTGGCTGAGTGTGGCTTCAATTTTCATGGGGTTCATTCCTCCACGGCACACAATGTGTCGTTGTTTAAACGGTAAACCCGGCCTGTCGTCGGACAAGTCGCGCTGGCCGAGCCGTTTAGCGGCAGCGACAGGCGTTCACCGTGTTGACTCATCCATCCGATTTGTTTTGCGGGAACACCTGCCATAAGCGAAAAGGCTTTCACGTCTCGATTGACCACGGCGCCCGCGGCTACAAATGCGTATTCGCCTATACAAACGCCACAGACAATAGTGCAATTGGCGCCCAATGTCGCCCCGCGTTTGACGGTCGTGTGTCGGTACTCGTCTTTGCGAGTCACCGAAGAACGCGGGTTGTACACGTTGGTGAATACCATGCTTGGGCCGCAAAAAACGTCGTCTTCCAGCGTCACAGCATCGTAGACGCTGACGTTGTTTTGGATTTTGACGTTGTTGCCGATAACGACGTCGTTACCAACATAGACGTTTTGTCCCAGCGAACAGCGTTCGCCTATTCTGGCGTTGGCACTTACGTGAACCCAGTGCCAGATCCTTGAATCGCGCCCGATCTGCGCGCCTTGGTCAATTATGGCTGTTGGGTGCGCGGTGTAGTTCATGCGTGTAGCGATCGCAAGTAAGGATGTGCATCAGCGTTCGGCGGCACTAGTTTTGCGGAACGAATCGCGTTTACGGTCTCAACGCAGTGGCGGGCATCCTCCAATCCGTACCCACGGCCCGCTAATATTTCTTTGTAGCTGATGGTGTGCAGATCGGTAAAACCTTCCGAAAACTCGAGCTTTTCACCACTGATGTCGATGTTACGAAATGTTGACTTTTTACCTTTGACCTCGGCAGGCAAATCGTTTGCGTCGATCGACAAAAACCACCGCACGCGGGCTCGTTCATATTCCAGATAACCCGCAGCTTTCGCCTCGCCCGAGTGATGCACAACGTTCGCCTGTAGTTTTCCGAAAATGAAGTGAAGCATGTCAAAAAAGTGCACCCCAATGTTTGTCGCTATGCCAAACGACTTCCGCGGATCGCCTTTCCAGCTTTCGGCGTACCACTTGCCGCGCGAGGTAATGTACGTCAGCTCGACGTCGAACTTGGTGTCAGCGCGGGTGAGCGCGACTTTCTCCCGAAGCTTAAGAATCGCATCGTGGTGACGCAGCTGCAGAATGTTGCGAACGCGCTTACCAGTTTCTTTCTCTACAGCAGCTAGTTCGTCGAGTAGGTCAGGAGTGGGTACCAGCGGCTTTTCGCAAATCACATCACAGCCAAGGCGCAATCCAGCTGCCGCGTGGGCGTGGTGCAGATGATTGGGGCTGCAGATAGCGACGTAGTCTAGTGCCGTGGCTGGGGCGCGCCGGAGCTGATGCGCACGTTCATAAAAACGCTCAAAGTCGGAGAAGAATTCGCTGTGAGGCGAAATGCTATCGATGATGCCGACTGAGTCGTTAATGTCGTAGGACAGGACTAACTTGTTACCCGTGTCTTTTATGGCGTGCATATGGCGAGGGGCGATGTAGCCGGATGCGCCAATCAATGCAAATTGCTTCATTTTTCTTTGGCTGCTAAAAGCGAAATACAGAAAAGCCGACCGCAGCCAGCTGATGACGGTCGTACAAGCTTTTTAAATCTGCAAGTACCGGTTGGTGATTGAGTCGACAAAAGCTTTTGAGTGCCGTCGCGTCGAGATCCCGAAATTCCCGGTGACCCACCGCCACAACAAGGCTGTCTACGGGCTGCGCCGCGCTGATAGTGCTCAGCTCGATGCCGTATTCGCGTCGCACATCTGCAGCGTCCGCCCACGGATCGGTAACAACGACATTGATCCCCCATGACAGGAATTCGCTGATCATGTCCGCTACCTTACTGTTGCGAATGTCGGGGCAGTTTTCTTTGAACGTAATGCCCATAACGCCAACGGTGCTGCGCGCAACATCAATACCATTTTTCACCATTCGGCGAATTACGCTACGGGCCGCATAGCGTGCCATGTTGTCGTTTATCCTGCGGCCGGCCAGAATCACCTGCGGGTTATAGCCCAGCTCTTCGGCTTTGTGCGTTAAGTAGTAAGGATCTACGCCAATGCAATGCCCGCCGACCATGCCGGGCCGGAACGGCAAAAAATTCCATTTGCTTCCGGCGGCTTCTAAAACCTCCAAAGTGTCAATGCCCATCCGGTCAAATATGACGGATAGTTCGTTGACAAATGCGATGTTGAGATCGCGTTGGCTGTTCTCGATAACCTTCGCAGCCTCTGCTACCTTGATGCTGCTGGCCTTCCAAGTGCCTGCGACAATAATATTTGCATACATCTGATCTACGAAATCAGCAATTTCAGGTGTGCTGCCGCTAGTGATTTTTTTTATCTTCGTCAGCGTGTAGACTTTGTCTCCGGGATTGATGCGCTCGGGGCTGTAGCCGCAAAAAAAATCCTGATTGAATTTCAAGCCTGAGTGAGCTTCGAGCGTTGGCACGCAAATTTCCTCGGTAGCCCCGGGGTAAACCGTCGACTCATAAATCACGATGTCGCCGCGCTTCAGCACGGCGGCGACTGTAGCGCTGGCGCTTACAAGTGGGCTCAAGTCAGGTCGATTGGCCTTGTCGATCGGTGTCGGCACGGTGACGATGAAAACATTGCAGTCGCGCAGTACTTCGACATCGCTTGTGTACTGAAGGCCGTTCGCCGCTTGCAGGTCGGTACGATTAACTTCTAGCGTACGGTCGAGTCCGGAACGAAGCTCCGTGATCCGGTCAACGCTAATATCGAAACCGACGACCGGACGCCGCCTTCCAAATTCAATGGCCAAGGGAAGGCCCACGTAACCCAATCCGATGACGGCTAAATTTGCGGTATTGATGTCAATCATTGCGACTCTTTTACTGGGCTCGGGCGCTACAGGCAGTGACGGATGGTGAAAGCATGTTCTTTTAGCGGGCGAAATCAACGAGTTTCGCTGAGAACAGTCACGTCCGCTTGTGTCTCACGCTCCGCAGTAAGCGCCTCGATTTCGGCCTTTAGTGCGTCGTACTCATCCATTTTGCGTTTCAGAAAACCACTTGCCAGTAGCGCTTTTTCCGTCATCCCGCTTGGCGTCAGCAGGTAAACGTATCCAAACTTGTTCTTGCTATGAGTGAAATTCTGCATTTTTACCCAGCCTTTGTTCATCAGGGCTTTGAGGCAATAGTTAATCCCACCTACGCTCATACCCAACAGTTCAGCAAGTTCGCGCTGAGTGAGATCGGGTGTTTGGTGAAGAATTCGCATCGTACGAAAAACGGTGTCCTCTTGAATTCTTGTTTGACGACTTGTCACTGACGTGCTCAATCATTGTTACGCAGCTGCAAACTCACGCATTCGCAGTTTGTACAACCTTGAACAATCATACCAGCTCCTTGTCTTGGGCCATTCGGCGAACACGAGAGCTGCGCGTCCTTACCTATCCCTGCACGTTGCAGTTATCGAAGTCGCAGACCCAATTTGGGCTGATTGGCCACGCGTGCTCTGACACCGGGCGCGAGTGGCAAACCGATCTCGTTCATCAAGCGCGCGCCTAGGATGGGAGAGAAATGGCTTTGGTCAATGAACGTGATGTTGCTGCTCGTCAGCGGTTCACTTGCGCGGGTCAGATTCGAGGAGAAATCGAACAGTTCAACGTTTTCGTCCGTTGCGATTTGAGTGACTCGCCGTTTGAAGTCCTCAAACTTCATTGTTAGTCCTAGTTCCACAAAAGTTCGAAGCAAACGATCATGAAACGGAGAAAAATACAGAATCACACGGGTGCCCTTCTGCGCAAACTGCCGCACAAGCCGAGTTAGGTCTCTGTAGGGTTCTTCGGCGTGCTCAAATCGATCGTAAACCGCCCTATTTTCTGTGTCTATGCGGGAGAGTTGCATCTCGGATCGCGGGGTCGTGACGCAAAAGCCGTTTGCCAGAAAATATTCACCTGTAGTGTCCGCAGGTTGCCTTCGCTCAGCATCGCTTCGAAGTTGTTCCGCCAATATCGTGGAGTGCGTGTACCAAGCACGCTCAATGGTCGGGTCGAAGCCGGTTTCGGACTGCCGCGCGCCATCGAACTGAAACAGCTCAAGTCCTACAACAGCGATCCGGGGCGACTTCCACCTCGTGTAATGCTGCGCGAACGCGGCTGCCTCTTTCATACGGAGCGAGGAAATGCCTAGGTTGTAGCCTGCAAACTCCGTCACGAGGCAGTCGGGGTTCATTCCGCGATAGACCGTGCTGCTACCTAAAAAAACAACGCGATCGGGTTTGTCCAAAAAATGCAGCGACTTTGCGAGTCGCTGGCGCAGGTAAATGTCAGCGTACTTCTCGTACGGCCATGCCGCAGCTGTCGGCAGCAGCGCTGAAAGTGAACTTGGTGCAGATGCGGCCTGAGGCGGGCAGATATCGGCATACGCACGCTTGAGCTCGACGTCGATCCGCTGCGCGTTCGCTGCGGCTGAGATTGACGCGTACGTTGTTAAAAGAGCGGTGAGGATGCTTAAGATAGACCACCTGCGTGTTGACAGAGCAACGGCGTGGCTAACGTTTGAGATCGTGGTGGTGTGCATGAACTAAAACTGAAAATATATGAAAGTGCTAGATTTACTTGGGGTGAAACAGATGCAAAGTGCTAATAAAACGAATATCGTGATCCTCCACCGCAAACTAACGGTGAGAACCCAGTCCCAACCCCTGCGCGACTTCAGCCATGCCTGCGTCGCGAGGCCAACCCCCAGACCAACTACAAAAATTATGGTTTCGCTGTTCCATGAAATTGTGGACGCGTTCGCGGCGGCGCCACCAAACATCGCAGTGACACGCTGCCACGCTACCGCGAGTGAAGGCGCGCGAAAAAACACAACCGCAAGCGAGAACAAAACAAAAGTCAGTAGTGCGAGCGCACATCGCACGGGCCGTTGCGACCAAATGGTGAAATGTCCTAGGCTATCTTTCAGCAGCCGTTCGGTGACCAAAAATATGCCGTGAATGGCACCCCAGATCACGAAATGCCACGCTGCACCATGCCAAAGACCGCAAGCGACAAAGGTGATGATGAGATTCAAGTAGCCGCGAACACGCCCGCGACGGTAATGCCCGAGGGGCTGAAACACGTAGTCGCGCAGCCAGTTTGACAACGAAATATGCCAGCGCGTCCATAATTCGGCGATGCCGACGGATGCAAACGGCGATTCAAAATTCGCCGGGAGTTGAAAACCAAACATCATCGCTATTCCGATTGCAGCAAGCGAGTAGCCCGCAAAATCGCAGTAAACCTGCATCGAAAATGAAAACGCGCCGATCCACGCGGCTATGAATCCCGCCGTGTATGTTGGCGAAAAAACAGTGTCTGACAAGGGCGAAAAGATTTGGTCGGCGCAAACGATCTTTAAAAACAATCCGCCCGCGAGGAGCTCGGCACCGTGCGTTACCGATTTCAGGGTGACCACACGAGGTGCGGCGACTTGGGAGTTAAAGTCTGCGAATCGCATGATCGGGCCCGCTACCAGGTGCGGGAAGAAAGTCATAAAGAGCCCGTAGTCACGCAAGCTCTTCGTTGGGGCCACCCGTTTTTTATACACGTCGACGATGTAAGAAATGGACTCGAAGGTGTAGAACGATATTCCCAGTGGCAAGACGATGCCTAGGTCGAGCGGTTTGTATGTAACACCGACGGCAGCGAACCCGGCAATAGCGGTGTCTGCAAAAAATTGGGCGTACTTAAAGTATCCGAGAACCGCAAGACTGATAAGTATCGACGCCCACATCCAGCGGCGACGCGCCCCTGCTAAAACGGTAGTGTGAATGCGTTTGGCGGCCCACCAATCGAAAATAGTCGTTGCCGCTAACAACAATAAAAATATTGGATTCCAAGCCGCGTAAAAAACGCAGCTAGCGAGCAGCAACACGTTTTTTTTAGCTGTCCAAGAGCGCAGCGCGACGTAAAACGGGAAAACAATCGCTAAAAACACCGCGAAGGCTAGGGAGTCAAAGGTCATCTATGGGGCTGACTGCGCGCATTGAACGACGTGATGCTATCTTTTTTAGTCGGAAGGTAGCTTACTTACTTGACAGCAAGCGACCCGCTCCCTCACGTTTCAGCTCTTGGTCGCTTGGGCTAACCTCGGACGTTGGGTGAGCCGACCCGAGTTGCACTTTAGTTGGCACCTCCGGTGTTACGCGGTCGCAGCCAGACGTTGGTCACCATGCGAAGCTCAGCAACAAAGGCCATTTGCGGATGATGCGAGCGGCAACCCGGTTTACTTGGGTTGTAGCCGCGCGCGCCGCCCTGCTGTTGTTCGCCGAAGCGGGTGATCACGGTGGAGTCGAGATCCACGTGACTCGCTCGATCTGTATCTGCTCAAACAACCAGCGGTAGCGCGAACCAAACCCCCCATCATTGAGCGCTTGCGTGCAGCAGCCAAACAAGCGCGTGATGGCCTTGAAGTTGGCCATGCGATCAATGCCAAAGATCGAGCCCAGCACCCGATCAAACCGGTTCACCTCGGCGTGCTCAAACCGGTTACCGCCACGCCACGCCGAGAGCATCATCTGCACAATCAGCTACTCGGGCCGATACCCGCGATTGCTGCACGGCTGCGGCAGGCTTGCGTCCGCCAATTCTTGTTCAAAGCCCAAGTGGTCGAGCATGCGTTTGATCAACGGCATGCCACCCCACGGCGTGATGAGTTTGTCGCTAAGGTGAAGCTCAAGGTCGCGCATCAATCCCCCTCGAATTTCGCTACCAACGCTACACTCAAACCTTGCTGCGAATCCGTTCCCCATTCCAGCCCTGAAGCTCAATTAAATCAGACACTTGCGCTAATGGCGGTCATCAGAAATTCTTACTAAAGAAATTCTGGGATCAAAAATTGGGATGCACACCTCTTCGGTTGCGCCGGGGTACAGGGTGGATTCGTGAACAACCGTTGCGCCGAGTTTTAGGTGGCACCCCACGGTGCTCGGGCTTTTAACCAACGGGGTAAAGTCGGGCTGGTGGGCGGCATCCACGGGCGTCGGCACCGCGATCACCACAAAATCTGCGTCGGAGAGCGCTGCCGGATCGGTGTGATAGATCAGTTTTGTTGCAGCAGGCAGCGCGTCGCGAGAAAGCTCCCCCGTGGGGTCGTTGCCTGCACGATAGGCATCAATCTTCGGTGCCGAAACGTCGAAACCGATAGTTTCAAACTGTTTGCCAAACTCGACGGCGAGCGGCAGACCCACATAGCCTAGCCCGACTACGGCAATCTTCACGCGAGAACCTCGCAATCGTTGGTAACAAGCATCATTTCGATTTTTATCGCTGCAATATTGATTACTTAATTATCGCCGCAGTGCGAAGAGGGAGCGGCGGAGCCGGGAAGAGTCGCGGGTCTGTTGGCGTTTCCCGCGTTCTTCCTCGCTCTCCGGGGTAGAGGGGGCCAGTTGGTGGTGACAGGTAGATTTTTGGCGGCTACCACGTTGATTTTCGCAGCAAATTCTTCGCCCGTCGGTCAACGCTGTTGTTGAGAAACAGCGCGCTGATTTATTCCTGACAACGGAGGGCGGTGGCAACCTAACAGCTGTCTTTCGAGAATTTTTGTCAAACGTTTGCCTAGCTCCTGGCAATCAGGTCGCCGCACTTTGGATTGATACTCGACCTATCCAGCTTAGCTCCCGTGTCAAAGCAAATATAGGCCGTAAACTTAGGGTCATTCCGTTTTGAAACGTGTCAGTGTTCGCCGCAATTCTCGCCTTCATACTATCCGCTATCATCACGCTGCTTGTTGTGCGCAGTGCGCATTTGCATGGCGGCTTCACGGCTGACACTGATTTGAGCAAACCGCAAAGCTCACATGCAAATGCGGTGCCCCGCGTTGGCGGGATCGGCATTGTTGTGGGGCTTTGCTTGGGTTTGGCTGCGGCTTGGTTTCGCTACGGCGATGAGTCGAGCGTGCTGTTGCTCACGCTAACCGCTTGCGCGATGCCCGCGTTTGCGGCGGGCGTGGTTGAGGACGTCACCAAGCGTGTGGGGCCGATGGTGCGCTTATTGGCGACCATGCTGGCCGCGCTGGCTGCTGCGTTCATTTTGGGTGCTTTGGTGAAACGGCTTGATATTCCGCATGTTGATGAGCTTATCGCTTGGCAGTTTGGCGTTCACACGCTAAGCCTGCTGGGTGCATCGCCCGCTGCGGCAGCGCCTATCGCGCTTGGCTTCACGGTGGTGGTGGTGGCGGGCGTGGCCAATGCGGTGAACATTATTGATGGGCTCAACGGCTTGGCATCGATGGTGTGCATCATGATGTTCACCTCCATTGCCTACGTAGCGTTTCGGGTCAACGATGCGGCAGTGCTTGCGCTGTCGCTCGCAATGGTCGGGGCGATTGCTGGTTTTTTTCTGTTTAACTTTCCGGCAGGCCTGATATTTTTGGGCGACGGGGGGGCGTATTTCGTGGGCTTCATGCTCGCCGAATGCGTGGTGCTGTTAGTTGCGCGAAATCCGGAGGTGTCTGCTTGGTACGGTGCACTACTTTTGTGCTATCCGGTCTGGGAGACGATATTTTCGATTTATAGGCGCAAGTTCATTCGCAAAGCCAGCCCCGGCTTGCCGGACGGAGTGCATTTGCATCAGCTGGTGCTGCGCCGCATCAGCCGCTGGGCGATTGGCTCGCGTGAGGCGCGGGTGCTGTCGCATAGCAATTCAATGAGCTCGCCGTATTTGTGGCTGCTTTCAGCCTGCGCGGTTTTTCCGGCTACCTTGCTCTGGCGGCGCCCGGGCTGGTTGATTTTTTTGACCTGTTTGTTTTGCGTGACCTATGTGTGGCTGTACTCGCGCTTGGTGCGGTTCCGCACGCCTCGGTGGCTGCGTCGGGCGGATCGTCGGGCGAAGTGACACAAGTACAGCGTCATCGGCCTGATCGGCAAAGTTTGATAGGATGGAGGAATGGAAAATATCGAAAATTTGATGCTTGAGCACTTGAAGCGCTTCGAAGCGACGCTCGAGCGTGTCGAGAACAAGGTCGACGACCTCATTGTGCGTGTGGGCCATCTAGAGGTGGCAATGGGAGCCGTCAAGCGTGACATCGCGCACACAGAAGAAAACAGCGCCGATTTGTCGGTGCGCCTAGATCGAATCGCTGGACGGCTAGAGCGCGTGGAGCGACGATTAGAGCTTCAGTGAGGCAATGCCTTCAGGCAATTGAGGCGATGCGGGTGCCTGAGAATTTCCGCACGCTAAATTGGGAAGAGTTTCATGCGAATTCAATACGAACAAGATATTGTGGGCTGGGCTAATCAGCAAGCCAAATTGCTTCGCGAGGGGCGCGTTGACGCGCTTGATCTTGAACACCTTGCCGAAGAAATCGAGACGATGAGCGCATCTGAGAAGCGCGAGCTAAAAAATCGTTTTGCAGTGCTGCTGCAGCATTTGCTCAAATGGCAATTTCAGCCCAACCATCGTTCACGCAGTTGGGAGGCGACTATGCTTGAGCAGCGCACGGCCATTCATGGTGTGCTTGCCGATAGTCCGAGCCTGCGCTCATCGTTGTCGGGTTGCTTTGCCGATGCCTACCCGCTAGCTGTGCGTTTTGCGGCAAAAGAAACGGGGCTGGAAAACAATCGATTCCCCAAAATCAACCCCTACACGCTTGGTGACGTGTTAGCAGACGACTGGTTACCGGCAGATAATCGTTGATGCGGTTCGCGCCGGTCGCTATCCGATAGGGTTCTCTTTGCACGCGTGTAGGTGCCAGTTCGACTGAGCCCGCCCCAACTACAGTTAGCGCCCCGTTTTTCCAATTGCCAATAAACCGAGATTTTTCATCAGATATTTTTTACTCGTCGCCCCTGCGAAGGCAGGGGCCTAGCGTCTTTCGAGCTAATCAAAAGTGCCTCGAAACCGCCAAAGTCGCTGGGTTCCTGCCTACGCAGGAACGACAAAGTACCTAAATTGTCCAATTAGAAGTCTCGGATAAAAACAGCGGTTATTGTAGGAGCGGCGAAAGCCGCGAATAACCGCCAATCGCGGCTCCCGCCGCTCCTACAAAACAGTAACTTCTGTCGCTCCTAATGCGCATTGGAATTACATTCACGCACGAACAGCGCAACAAATTTGTAACCCGCTTGCGTCGTGAAGCGGCCATTTTTCTATTTATTCCCATAGCAACACTTTGCAACCATGAACTCACCCGCACCCCCACAGCCGTTTAGCGATGAACTTAATCAACCCGTCATCGATTGGGTGCCTCTTTTGCGCGAGCTTTGGGATGGCAAACTAAAGCTGCTTGCAGCAGCCGGTGTGATCGGTGCCGTCGCTGCGCTGTTGACGTTTGCTCGCGGTAAATTTGAAAGCGACGGGCTATATCAACTTCATGTGCCGTCGCTTAAGGTGGCGGAATCCGGTAGCGGCCTCGGCGTCGCTCAGCCAAGCTTTAGCGAATTCAAGCTGATAACCTCGCTACTTTCTGAGCCTGAACGAATGCGCGAATACCTTGCTGCCAAGGGTTTGGGCACGGATGACGATCTCGCTCGCCTTCCACGCGACCTGCAAGAACCCGCTACGCAACGACAGTTGTTGTCGCCTGTTTACGCATATACCAAAGCAGACGCTAAAGAGTTCGCCGACAACCCGACAGCGAAGGAAGCGGCGGGTCAAGTGGTTGGCTTGCGAGTTACCACCACGGCGCGATCAGCTGAGGTGGCTCAAAAACGTGGCAAGGTGCTTGCGGAGTACGTGCGAGACACTGTGTTTTTGCAAGCCATGACTGACTACATTCGTGTTCGCGACAATGAGTTAAAGCGATCCGCGCTGTCCTACGAAAACGCTGTGATCGGCAATCGGTATCAGTCCAAAGTCGCTGGTGACCGGTTGCGCGAGCTTAAAACGGTGGCGCAGCGTAACCCGGATGCAGCTCGATCGGACGGGCGCAGCGTGCTTAGCTTGACAGAGTCTACGACTAGATTTTTGCCGCTGTCGACGCAGATGATGGCAGCTGATGTGAGCTTGATGGAGCTTGGCCTCGCAATTGAAGCGGCGAAGCGCTCGCGCGAGCAAACCGAATACACCATCGCTTATTTTGATGCGCTTCAGAAGGCGGTAGTTGGCGCGAAAACAGCGGAATCGATTCTCAAATCGATGCCTGCAGCGAAGGCGGCGGCGGACAAGGGGCGCGACTTGACAGACGAGAAAATCAAGCAGGTATCGAATGCAACGCAGCTTGAAATCCTCACGTTGGAGGATGCTTTCTATAACCGGTCAAGATTCGCGGCGGGGCCGTCGCTGCCTGAGCGCAGCTTAAAGATGCCGTTGGTGGCTTTGATTTTGGGCGGACTTGTGGGTTTAGTCGGTATGGCCGGATGGCTATTTGTGCGTCGCTGGTTTGCTGCAAACAAAGAGCAGATCGTTAAATCGGTAAGCCCAGCTTCAACCCCGTAACCAGGAGAGGAGGCTACTCAATCGCCACCGATTTCCTGCAAGTCCCTCGAATGAAGGAATGAAATACCAGCTTGACAGCGAAGTTTTCGGCGTAAATCCGGTGGCGAGGGGCACGACGACAAGTCCCTGTGCCTCGAAGTTCGCTCGCGCGCGGGCCATGTGGTTCGCGTGGGTCACCAAGTAGATACGCTGAATGCCTGCTGCCTTGAGCAGGTCGGCACTGTTTGTTGCATTTTCTAGGGTGTCTTTTGAGGTTCGCTCGATCCAACGGACGGTCAGGCCGTACTCTTCGATGAGGATGTCCCGCATGATGTCGGATTCGGGTTGCGCTTCACCCCAAAGCGGCGCACCACCTGAAACCAGAATGGGTTTATTTAGGTCGCGCGCTATTTTTGCCGCATAGCGCACGCGCTCCAACGTGCTGACACCCGCTGTCAGCTCTTGCCCAAATTCAGGGGCAAAGCTCCGGCGACCGCCTCCCAGCACGACGATGGCGTCCGCCGCGGGCCAAGGCGGCGGGGCGTAGGTCAGGTGCGCCTGGTGACGATCTAGCCACCATCCCAACGCCGGAATCGAGAATAACACGGTCAAGAGGACGGCCGTCAAGCCGCAGACTACGCCGAATGTCGGAAAGCGACGACGCAGCGCAATACCTAGGGACGCGAGCAAAACCAGCCCGCTGGGTGGCATCAGGATTTCGGCGAGAACTTTCAGGAATGCCCACATATTACGTAGTCAACGAGATATGACCGGTTCGGCCGGCCCACTCGCCACGGGGGAGAGGGTTGGGGAGAGGGGCTTTGCATGCGAATATGGCTTGCATAGCGATCACCCTCACCTCCACTCTCTCCCCAAGGGAGAAGGTGTCAAACCTCCGACGATCGGACGTATGTTGTTGACTCATCAATGTGTGCGTCAAATCAATATTAGGAACGAAGATCATGCCGACGGGCGACGTTGTAGGTCGTCAATGTGGGTGTCGCGCAATAATAGGGCGTAGCGACTTGCACCATCCGCCCGTGACAAATTGCGATCAGAAATTGTCTGTCGTGCTTGTAGGGGTGGCGCAAGCCGCGCGGATCGATGGATCAAGAATGACGTGATCGCGGCTTTCGCCGCTCCTACATCTGACTTTGGCTGGTTCTGCG
The DNA here is from genome assembly GCA_031409935.1 of Burkholderiales bacterium. GTDB lineage: Bacteria > Pseudomonadota > Gammaproteobacteria > Burkholderiales > Casimicrobiaceae > Casimicrobium. The sequence goes on from JANNYE010000009.1 coordinate 32,924, forward strand.
GTTGCTGACTGGTGTTTTTATATAAAGGATTCTGCGTTTGCAAAGCACGCTTAAGCTCCCTAACGCCGTGGCGGCACAATGGCTCGGCGCGTTGCTGTGTGGTGCGATTAGCCTTGCGTTGATGGCTTGGCTGGCGCGGAAGCTGGGTCCGGGTGAATTTGCGCTTTTGGGGACGACTCTGAACGCTGCGCTCATCGCGCTGGTCGTCATGGAGGGCGGGTGGAGTGTGCTGATGTACCGTGAGATTTCGCGTCAGCCACGGTCGCGGCACGCGGATTCGCTGCCCGGTGCGGCGTTTGCTCACGTCTTGGTGGTGTTTATTCCCTGCACGATCGCGGTGGCTATCGTCACCCCATCCTCAGCGGTTGCGGTTGCTGCCGCGACGTGCATGTTTGCCGTGGCGCTGATGAATCAGCGTTCAGCGCGGATGCGGGCAGCGCTCGACTTCTCTGGCGAGGCGCTTTGGCAGGTTGCGGGGCGCGCGAGCTCGGCGGTCGCAATATTGGGCACGGTGTCGTTCATAGTGTGTTGTTTTCAAAGTGACATTTTTCCTTCAGCTTGGGTGTTTTTGGCTTGGGCGGTCGGTTTGGCAATTTGCCTTGTTTGCAGTGCGAGTAGCTGGTGGTGTGTTCCCGATTGGGTGGCGATGCGCGCGTTGTTTCCGCTCGCAATTTCTATGTTGCTGGTTGATTTGGCCATTGTTGCGATGATTCGCGGCGACTTACTGCTGCTTTCGCAGTTGACACAAACACGCGCCGCCACTGGCGATGCGACCACGTTGGCAGGCTATGCGGCGTCCGCTCGATTGGTTGAGGCGGTGCTGTTGGTGGTGGCGCCGCTCGCAAACGTCGTGATTGCGTACATGCGGGGTGACTCTGTCGTTGCATCGGTCCACTCGCGCCGGTTGGTAGTTGCAGCGGCATTTGCATTTTGGTTGGTGGGGTGCGCGCTGTGGGGAGTCGGGGCGATCTGGACCGCATCTGTTTTCAGCGTCGTGTTCGGCGCCGCGTTTGTCGACGGCGCGTCGTGGCTTAAGTGGGCGAGCCTCTCACTGCCGTGGCTTCTTGCCAATGTGTTGTTATTGCAGGCGGCCATCGCAGTATCATCCATGCGCACGTTGGCGATTTCAGTGGTTGGCTGCGCGGCGGTTTTTGTGATCGTTTCGGTTTCGCTTTTCCCAGCGATTGGCGCGGTCGGAATATCCATTGGTGCCACGTGTTCGCAGGTCGGGTTGAGCGCATGCCTTCTGCGTCTCCTGTACCGACGAACGCAGCTGCCGACTGAGGTTTGACGGGTGAATGTCACTTTAGTCTCTGACCTATTGCTTCCCCCTTTGTCTGGTGTGGGGCGATACGGCTATGAGTTGGCAAGGCAGCTTTCGCACCACAAAAGTTTGGCATCATTGTCGTTTATGAGCTACAGGGGGCGCGAAACGTGGGATCAGATTGAGCAACGCCTTAGTGCGTCACTTCCCGCGCCGCGCTCCGGGGCGTGGTCGTGGGCGCAGCTCCGTTCACGCGCGGTGAACTCGCGCTTAGGCTCGGCGGGCTACTCCGCGCTCTCGATGGTACAGGGCATGAGGATTGATGCCTCCCTGCAGAGCAGCCTACTGCACGCGCCAACGTTGCAGGTCGTGCCCAAACGCCAAGGCCTGAGGACGGTCGTTACGGTTCACGATCTTTCGCACCGAGTTGACATTGCGTGGCATCCAGCGGCGCGGTTTACGCGACTTGAGGCTGCGCTCGGCACGCTCGCGCAAGCCGATGCAGTGATCGCCGTGTCGCGATCAACTGCGGAGATGCTCGTGGCACAAAATTTGGCCGCGGCCAATGCTGTGCATGTGGTGCATAACGGTGTTTCTCCTATGTTCTCTGTTGCGTCACGTGTTGCTGACACTGCCGCTCGCCGACAAGTCATTTGCGTCGGTACTATTGAGCCGCGAAAAAATGTCGACACGTTGCTTCGCGCATACGCAACGCTGCCTGCGCGAGTGCTTCGCGAGCACCCGTTGCTGCTGGTCGGTGAGTACGGGTGGCGAAGCGCGTCGCTGCATCGAACGATTACCGAAAACCTGAAGCGCGGCTGGTTGCGCTACGTCGGGCACATTTCTGATGAGGCGCTAGTGCGCGAATACGCCGCATCACGTCTCTGCGTGTATCCGTCATTTCACGAAGGTTTTGGCCTGCCGGTCTTGGAGGCGATGGCTGCGGGCGTGCCTGTCATCGCAGGCAACCATTCGTCGATCCCTGAGATCTCCGGAGGTCACGCCTGCCTGCTGGCAGATGTCGCGAACGTTGACGAAATGAGGAACGCGATTCTTGCTGAATTGGAGTCCCCGTGGTGTGCCGTTGCGGAGGCACGCCGAATGGCGCATGCGTCCAACTTTACGTGGGCGCGCAATGCGGCACAAACCGTTGACGTTTACCGATCTTTATTTTGACCCCACGCACCGCTAAGCGTCGATCAACATATCAACATCGCGCGTAGTTGTCCTGCAACCGCACAATGTCATCCTCTCCAAGATATGCGCCCAACTGCACCTCCACGATCTCAACGGCAGCCTCGGTCTTGTTCTCAAGCCTATGCACATCGCCGAGCGGAATGAACACATGCTCGTTCGGCACATAGTCGCGCACACTTTCACCCACTGTAATGGTGGCCGTACCTTTGATCACCACCCAATGCTCGGCACGTTTGTGGTGAAGCTGAAGGCTTAAGGATTGCCCCGGATATACGCGAATATGTTTGACCTGAAAGCTAGCGCCTGTTTCAGCGTCTGACCCCGAGCCCAGCGAGTCGTACCAGCCCCACGGGCGGTGAACTTTGCGATGCAGGTCGGCGCGGCTGTCGGCGGCAGCGGTCAGCAGGGTTGCGATTTTTTTGACGTCTTGTGCGTGCGATTTGCTCGCCACCAAGATGGCGTCTGGCGTGTGTACGATGATCGCGTCATCAATGCCTACGCAGGCCACCATCGGCGCGTTGGGGCCGGTGGTTCGCACATAGGTGTTGTGCGAGTTTTCAAAAATTGCATCGCCAAGTGCCGCGTTTCCGTTTTCATCTTTGGCGGCGATGGCCCATGCGCTATCCCACGAGCCGATGTCGCTCCATCCGGCGCTGAGCGGCACGACGGCACCGTGAATGCCTGTTTCGGGATGTGCTGCGAGTTTTTCCATGACCGCGTAGTCGATGGAATTGGACGGGCAGGCCGCAAATACAGCAGCGTCTGGCAAGAGGTCGTCTCCGACTTTGTTAGCGCTCGTTAGCGACGCTTTGCAGGCCGTGAGCATGGCGGGTTCAAAGTTCGCCATCGCGTGCAGCCACACGCTCGCTCTGACTACAAACAAGCCGCTGTTCCAAAGGTATTCTTTGCTGGCTACATAGTCGCGTGCCACTTCTAGCGTGGGCTTCTCAACAAAACGATCCAGCGCAAACGCGCTCGGGTCAAAAGCGCTGGTGCCACCAATGCGAAGATATCCATACCCGGTGGCTGGCCCATCCGGCACGATGCCGAACGTGACGATGGCGTCGCCCGCTGTCGCGCCGCTCGACTGTGACCGCGACTGCGTGGCACGAAGCGCAATTGATACGGCGGCGTGAAAGCTGTCCAGGTCAGCAATTGCATGATCCGCTGGCATAACCAGCAACACAGGATCAACCGACGTCGAGCGCTCGGCCGCTAGCAACGCGGCCAAAGTGAGCGCGGGTGCCGTGTTGCGCCCGACCGGCTCCGCTATGAGCTGAGCATCGGCGATACCAATTTCCTGCAATTGACGACGCGTAACAAATCGATGTGAATCGTTGCACACCACAATCGGTGCACTCGTATTTTCATCGCGGAAATTGCGCAGCCGCAGTGCAGTCGACTGCAGCATCGTGCAATCTTCATAAAGCGCTTGCAGTTGCTTGGGCATGTGCGAGCGCGAGAGTGGCCACAAACGGGTGCCACTGCCGCCACAGAGAATTACAGGAACAAGCATGCTGGTATTAGTAGTAGTTGAGCGTTGCTGCGCGTTTCAAAATTTAAGCTACACCGGTGGATGCCGGTTTCCACGCCTGCTGCACTCGTCAAATTGATACCTCGGGCGTGAACCCAAGCTTCGCCGGGGTGGCTACTCTTAAACTTGTCGATATGCGCAAGTTTACGCAAACCTTTAACCGAGATTATTCATTAGGCGGGGCTACGCCCCTACGCGGATGCTGTCGGGCGGTTTGCGGCCATTTTGAACGCTCACTCGTCGTCCATAGCTCGCTATGGACTCCTCGCGACCGTCCAAACTGACTCGCAACTCGCCGCGACATCACCGCGCGTCCTAATGAATAATCTCGGTTTAATGCCGCATAAATCCGCCCACCGTCGCGCGATCATTTTGATGATGTGCGCCCTCTCGCTCCTGATCTGCCTCGATGCTTGTGGCAAGTTCCTTGGTGGTCGAGGTGTTCCGGTAGCTGCCACGACGTGGTCGCGCTACTTTGGGCATCTGTTGGTGGTGCTTTTTTTGTTTTTTCCGCGTGACGGCTGGCAACTGTTTCGCGCGGTGCGACCCAGCTTCCAATGGGCTCGGGGTTTATTTATGGTGACCGTTACCTTGCTTTATTTCGCTGCACTCAAGTTCATGCCATTGGCTGAGGCAACCGCACTGTTCTTTTTGACGCCACTGGCCACCACCGGGCTCTCGGCATGGTTTCTGCAAGAGAGGCCTACCCGTTGGGCTTTGATTGCCGTGGTGTTGGGTTTTGTTGGTGTGCTGGTGGTAGTGCGGCCGGGTGGCAATTTGCCGCTGATTGGCATGGCGCTGGTGATCGCGGCTGCGGCTTGTAATGCCTGCTATCAAACTCTCACCCGTGCTGCCTCGTCATCAACCACTCGCCCAGAGCGCACCAGCACCCAGCTACTGTTTGCGGGGATGGTGGGCGCACTGGTGATGACAGTCAGCGCACCGCTTTGGTGGACGGATGGATGGGTCGCCACGGTTGCTCCGCTAACGTGGCTGGTGTTCGCTGCGACCGGTGTTTTGGGGGCTATGGGGCACTTGCTGCTCATCCGGGCGTATAGCCTTGCCGCCGCCCCGGTGATTGCGCCGTGGACGTATATGCAGTTGCTGCTATCCATCGCGATTGGCTGGCTGGTGTTTGATGCTGTGCCGGACGCCACTACCTTGGTTGGCATGGCAATCATCGGGCTTTCGCCGCAATTGACGCGTTTGAATCGAACGTAGTTGGGGGGGCAGCCCATCAACCTAGACTCTCCATTTTCTCCATCGGGCCTTTTTTCTCGTCGCCCCTGCGAAGGCAGGGGCCTAGTGTCTCGCCTCATAAATTTCGATACATAAAAGCACCGCCTTTTCGCGCCATGCGTCGTTGCAAATGCTCACAATAGCTCGCTATTGTTCCGCTTCGCGCCTAGCCTGACACGAAAATTCGGCACTTTTCTTGTACCGAAATTTGCGATTCGAGACACTAGTCGAACAACGATCCTAGCAAGCTGCCCAGCCCGTCGCTGACGAGATCGACCAGCTCGCCGCCGGACGACGCGACGTCGCCGCCGGCACCTAGCAACGAGCTGCCAACGTCGTCAATCGCGCTGCCACCTGCGTCCGCCACAGCATCAGCCACGCCCGATGAAGCGTCGCCTGAAAATAAATTGCTGATCTCGCTAAAAAGCCCACCCCCGCTGTCGACGGAGGTGCCGGCTACTTTCGCTGTCGATCCGAACAGCACGTCAGTGGCGCTCGGCAGCGCAGCGCCCACGCCGCCACCAAAGGATGACACCACGCCCGCCGCGCCACCCATTGCGACGTCTGCCGCATTGCTATTAGCGAGAACGGAACCAAACAGCGCGTCCGTCGCCGTCGGTATGGCGCTCGCTGCAGCGCCACTGCTAGTGCCACCTACCCCGAGGCCAGAGCCGATTGATTCCAGCAGGCCGCCCGTCGCGCTTGACCCCGTGCCGCCCAGCGCGCTGCCCGCCCCTACCCCGACAGCCGCCGGAATGGCACGGCTGCCCGCGCCACCGATGCCGCGTGTGGCGGCACGCCCCAACGCAAAGAGGTTTTTTGCTGCACACTGACGGCAAGCTTGGCACGCTCCGCCTGTGTGAGTTCGCGTACGAACTGCTTCGCAGCGAGGAAGTTGTAGAACGTGGTGAGCCGACCGTGGCCGTTTGAGCAGGCCTGGTACGCAAAGCGAGTTTTCTTGACGCGATCTAAGGTCTGCCGCGTGCCGGTGCCGCCGATAACGCAGCGCAGCCCTTCGCCGAACTTGCTGGCCGCGTTATGGGACGTGCCGCCGCGCTCGTTGATGAGCTGGAACAGCGCCACGGTACCGTCCGGTGACAACTGCGTGCTCTCGCCGTGATCAAACCAGATGGCATTGCAATCGTGGCACACGTCGATCTCAACGGCTCGCCCGTAGTAGCCAGCCAACGAATAAAGTGACATCAGCGAACTGCAATTGGTGCAGCGCTTGGTCGATGCTGTGCTCGGGAGGGGCGGGAATTGCGAGGCTGACATAACCGCCATTCTGGCAAATTTTGGCATCGGCTACCAGTGTCGCGTCACGCCTGAAATGACGCATCTCGCTTGCCGTCGCTGTGCATGGCGTCGTTGGAGGCGTGACGCAACACTCGGCTATCTATCGTGTCTGAGCCCATTGTTCCCGTTCGCGCGCGGTGTCGATGTTTGCGCCCCCTGAGTGTCGCAACAACGCGCTGCGCGACGTCTTTTGCAGTAAGCTTAATTCGTGAGCTGAATCAAACTTGGCGGGATAACGGCGTATCAAGTCGCGATCCGCTCACTTAAGGGAATTCGGTAGACATCATGACACGACCCATCACCTTGCTTTTGCGTGTTAACGCGTTTTTCATCAATGCATTGGCCACATTTTTTCTCATCATGGCCTGCGCCCACGCGCAGCCCGTAAAAATCTCCGGTGGGTTGGTCGCCAATGGCGACGTGATCTCTGGTTACCGATTCAGTCCCGATGGCCTTTTTGCGGTGTTTATTGCCGATAAAGATATCGACGGGCGCAACGAGTTGTATTCGGTTCGCCTGTCTACGGGGGGCATCGCCAATATTTCCGGCGGTTTAGCGGCAGGCGGTAACGTGTCTAACTTCCAAATCAGCCCCGACAGCACCCGCGTGGTGTTCCGCGCTACCAAGGACACCGCTGGCGTATTCGAGCTCTATAGCACGCCGATTGCGAGCGCGAGCCCGGCGAATATTTCCGGGCTGCTGGTGGCGGGCGGTGACGTGTTCTCTGGCTTCCAAATCAGCCCCGACAGCGCCCGCGTGGTGTTCGTCGCCGACAAAGACACCGATGGTGTCGCCGAGCTCTACAGCACGCCGATTGCAAGCGCGAGCGCGGCGAATATTTCCGGGTTGCTGGTGGCGGGCGGTAACGCGTCTGTCTTCCAAATCAGCCCCGACAGCGCCCGCGTGGTATTCAGCGCCGACAAGGACACTGATAACGTATTAGAACTCTACAGCACGCCGATTGCAAGCGCGAGCCCGGTCAAGATTTCCGGGCTGCTGGTGGCGGGCGGTAACGCGTCTGACTTCCAAATCAGCCCCGACAGCGCCCGCGTGGTGTTCGTCGCCGACAAGGACACCAATGACGTAATCGAGCTCTACAGCACGCCGATTGCGAGCCCGAGCCCGGTGAAGATTTCCGGGTCGCTGGTGGCGGGCGGTAGCGTGTTCTCTAGCTTCCAAATCAGCCCCGAAAGCGCCCGCGTGGTGTTCCTCGCTAACAAGGACACCGCTAGCGTATTAGAGCTCTATAGCACGCCGATTGCGAGCGCGAGCCCGGCGAATATTTCCGGGCTGCTGGTGGCGGGCGGTAACGTGTTCTCTGGCTTCCAAATCAGCCCCGACAGCGCCCGCGTGGTGTTCGTCGCCGACAAAGACACCGATGGTGTCGCCGAGCTCTACAGCACGCCGATTGCAAGCGCGAGCCTGGTGAAGATTTCCGGGTCGCTGGTGGCGGGCGGTAGCGTGTTCTCTAGCTTCCAAATCAGCCCCGACAGCGCCCGCGTGGTGTTCCGCGCCGACAAGGACACTGATAACGTATCCGAGCTCTACAGCACGCCGATTGCGAGCGCGGGCTCGGTGAAGATTTCCGGGCTGTTGGTGGCGGCCGGTGACGTGTTTGAATTCCAAATCAGCCCCGACAGCGCCCGCGTGGTGTTTCGCGCCGACAAGGACACCTTTAGCTCATTCGAGCTCTACAGCACGCCGATTGCGAGCGCGGGCCCGGTGAAGATTTCCGGGCTGTTGGTGGCGGGCGGTGACGTGTCTGACTTCCAACTCAGCCCCGACAGCGCCCGCGTGGTGTTCCGCGCCGACAAGGATGCCGATGAAGTCTTGGAACTCTACCGCGTGCAGAGCGGCGGCATCGCGTTTTCGATGGATGTTGATTTAGACGACCGCATCTTGCCGCTCTCAGATCTGCTGATATTCACTCGCTATCAACTGGGCCTGCGCGGCGCGGCATTGATCGCCAACGCACTCGGAGCCAACGCAACCATTTCGAGCGCGACCGCGATCGAGGATCGTGTTCGCGCGGCGCTTGCGAAACCGCAGTAGCCATTGCGTCAATTGGTCGACGCGTTGAGCGACCGGCGTTCGGGCGCAGCGAGCTGCTGAAAACGCAAAAGTTGAAGTCGAAAATGAAGCGCAATACTGGCGGTGCAGGTTTCGTGTCTGAACCCATTGTTCCGTTGTTCTCACAGCTACACCACCTTTGACGGCAAATCGCACATGATGCCCACTTCACGCACGATTGCGCGGCAGGGTGTTGACGTTGCATTTCGACGTCAACCGAATCAGCCGGTCATCGCGTCGAGCACGGGTTGTCGGTGATCGTCATAGTCGCTGTGATAGGGCAGCGCGCGCAGGAACAATTTTGGATCGTTTTCGTTGAGCAGCGTTGCGTCGGACAGAACGCGTCGCCATGACTTGCCACCGACTTGCCCGGTGAACAGGCCCAACATGTGCCGGGCAACATCGCGAACGCGAGTGGGGTGCGCTTGCCCGCGTGTTGCGGCGATTTCGCGTTCGGTATAGGCGAGCATTTGTTCGACGATTTCAGCGCGAGTTGGCAGGGGCGTGTTGAAGATTGCACATTGCGTTTGCGCAAGCACGTAGCTGTCGTGATACGCGGTGCGGCCGAGCATGATGCCCTGAAATTGCAGTGGGCTGCGCTCTTGTAGGAGCGACTCTGCCACGATTGGCGGCGGTGGTTGTTGCTGCTCATTGGGTCGCGGCAACGCCGCTCCTACAGATTCATCGAGCAAATCGATGCTTTGCGCAACCGTCGTGATGCCGCCGTTCAAGACAAACGTCAATGCCGGAAAATCTTTGCGCAGTTTCGCCACTATGTCATAGCGCAGCGGCGGAATTTCACGGTTTGCTTTCGGGCTCAGGCCCTTGAGCACAGCGTTTCTTGCGTGTACGACAAAAACGTTGCAACCTGCGTCAGCGACCGTTCCCACGAAATCGCGGACGAAGTCGTAGCTATCAGCATAGTCAAGCCCGATACGGTGTTTAACGGTGATCGGCACATGCGACGGGACGGCATCGACCATAGCCTTGACGCAATCGGCGACAAGCGTGGGCTCCGCCATCAAACAGGCACCAAACGCACCGCGCTGCACCCGCTCGCTGGGGCAGCCGCAGTTGAGGTTGATCTCGTCGTAACCCCATTGCACGCCAATTTTTGCCGCGCGCGCAAGATCATCGCGTTCGCTCCCGCCGAGTTGCAGCGCGACCGGATGCTCAACCTCCGAGAAACGTAGGTGACGCCGATGTTGCTCCTCACCACCAAAAATCAGCGGCCCGGTGGTGACCATTTCGGTGTATAGCCGCGCGTCCGGCGCGAGCAGCCGAAACAACACGCGGCAGTGACGATCTGACCAGTCCATCATCGGGGCGGTGGTGAGTCGCCATGGGCTTGGTTTGAATGAATTTGTGGCGTGGTGCATCACGCTATTTTCGCAGCATGGCGAGCGGCAAGCGGCTGCGCGGAATTTAGCGTTTAGGGAGGCGAGAATTTGCAACGTACCCTTTTTGACGGTACTGGCGGGATGCAGTGCTAGGCCCGACGAGAGCCGTTTGGCTGGCCACGCAAGCGAGGAGTAACGACGCAATGCGCCCGCCAGTGCTGTCAAAATCGATAGGTTTGCAATTTCTGCCTCCCTAAGCTCGCGCGATGAATGAAATCAACCCCACCACCTTATCCGGGCACGTAGCGCTTGTTACCGGTGCTAATACCGGAATCGGCTTCGTCACCGCGCGCGAACTCGCGTCACGCGGCGCGCACGTGTTCATCGCCTGCCGATCTCTCGATAAAGGTCAGATCGCCGCCAATGAAATTTGCAGGTTGACTGGCAACAACAAGGTTGAGCTGCTCACGCTTGATTTGGGCGATTTCGATTCGATTCGAGCCTGCGCGGCCGCGTTTCTCGCGCGTGATTTGCCGCTGCATCTGTTTATCAACAACGCTGGACTCGCGGGGACGAAGGGTTTGACCAAATCGGGTTTCGAACTGGCTTTTGGCACCAATCACATCGGGCCGTTTCTGCTTACGCAACTGCTGCTGAGTCGCATCAAACAATCTGCCCCGGCGCGTATCGTGACGGTTGCCAGCCGTGCGCATACTCGCGTGCCGAGCATCAATTGGGACGACGTCGGTCAGCCCACCAAAGGTAAGGCGGGTTTGCCGGAATACGGCATCTCGAAACTCGCTAACGTGCTGTTCAGCGCGGAGCTGGGCCGTAGGCTCGCGGGCACGGGCGTCACCACGTATTCGCTGCATCCCGGCGTGGTTGCGACTGATGTCTGGCGCGAAGTGCCCGCCTTTATTCGCCCACTAATCAAGCTGATGATGATCTCAACCGACGAGGGCGCTGCGACGACGCTGCACTGCGCAACATCTCCCGATGTGAACAACGAAACCGGGCTGCACTACGATAAATGTCGGGTCAAAGCACCAAGCAAAGTTGGCCAAGACGTAATGCTCGCGGCTGAGCTGTGGCGACGCAGTGAGGCATGGGTTCGGTAGCTTGTAACACCGCGCACATTAACGCTGCGCAATCCGATGCCGCGCCACATGACGGCTGCCGTCGTTCATGTCGTCTGACCGCAGCGCGGCATGCTTGGTCACGCGACCCTTCATGCGCTCGCGCCACAGCTTGAACGAGCTCGCTTTCATATGCGCGCGCATGAGTTCGATCACCGCTGATTCGTTCAAGCCAAATTGCGTCTGAATCGCCTCGAACGGCGTGCGGTCTTCCCACGCCATTTCGACGATGCGGGAGATGTCACCGTCCGATAGATTGGTTGTTGCCATTATTTTTATGTCGATGAACTTCGTGTAGGTGGCGATGACATCAAGATTCGTCGACTTTGCCGCGCAGTGTTTTGATCTGTCCGCGTTGCGTTTTGCCTTCCAGCCGCCGTTTCTTCGAGCCCAATGTCGGCTTAGTCGCATGACGAATCAACGGTGGTTTAGCGACGCTTTGCACCAGTTCTAGCAAACGAGCAATAGCCTCGCGTTTGTTCGCCTCTTGGGTGCGCTGCGTCTGCGCTTTGATCACCAGCACGCCCTCGGTGGTGATACGCGAATCGGCCAGTGTCGCCAGTCGAGATTTCACGCCAAACGGCAAGCTCGACGCCGCTATGTCAAAGCGCAATTGCACCGCAGATGAAACTTTGTTCACGTTTTGTCCACCCGCACCTTGTGCGCGGATCGCTGTGAACTCGATTTCGGCCAGTGGAATTTCGATACGAGACATGGTGTTTGTGGTGGAATACCCCGGAAGCGTCGAGCAATGACTGGTGAATAATGCAGTGTCGCTTCATCCTATTTCAACATGCTTTCAGACATTGAAATTGCGCAACGCGCCAAACTGCAACCGATCTGCGACATCGCGCTCCAACTGGGCATACCCGATCAGCATCTCGAACCGTATGGCCGCACGAAGGCGAAGCTTTCCTCTGAGTTCCTCGCCTCAATCAAAGACCGCGCCAACGGTAAGCTGATTCTGGTGACGGCGATCAGCCCCACGCCCGCAGGTGAGGGCAAGACCACGACGACCGTGGGCCTCGGCGATGCGCTGAATCAGGTGTTGCAGGGCACGGGCAAGCAGGCGATTGTGTGCCTGCGCGAACCGAGCCTCGGCCCCGTGTTTGGCATGAAGGGCGGTGCTGCGGGCGGTGGCTACGCGCAGATCGTGCCGATGGAGGACATCAACCTGCACTTCACCGGTGACTTCAGCGCTATCGCGCTCGCGCATAACCTGCTGGCCGCGTTGCTCGACAATCATATTCATCACGGCAATGCGCTTGGCATCGACGTGCGCCGCGTGACATGGAAGCGAGTGCTCGACATGAACGATCGCGCACTGCGACAAATCACGGTGGCGCTGGGAGGGCCCGCCAACGGCTATCCGCGTGAGAGCAGTTTTGACATTGTGGTCGCGTCGGAAGTGATGGCCATTTTTTGTTTGGCCACAACGCTTCAAGAGCTACGGGAACGGCTCGGCGATATTGTGGTGGCGTATACGCTAGAAAAGGCTCCGGTCACCGCGCGTGATTTGAAGGCGCACGGTGCGATGACGGTGTTGCTGAAAGACGCGATAAAGCCGAATCTAGTGCAGACGCTGGAAGGCACGCCCGCGTTCGTTCACGGCGGACCGTTCGCCAATATTGCGCACGGTTGCAACACGGTGATCGCCACGCAAACCGCGCTGAAGCTCGGCGATTACGTGGTGACCGAGGCCGGTTTCGGCGCAGATCTAGGTGCAGAAAAATTCATCGACATCAAGTGTCGAAAGAGCGGTTTGCGGCCCGATGCGGTGGTGATCGTGGCGACGATTCGTGCGCTCAAATATCACGGTGGTGTGGAACGAGCGGATTTGTCGCACGAGAATTTGGCAGCGCTGGAAGCGGGCCTTTCTAACTTGAATCGACACGTTGCGAATCTGCGCAATGTGTTTGGTTTGCCTTGCGTGGTGTCGATCAATCGCTTTGATGCTGACACGGCCGCAGAAATTGAGTTGCTGACGCAGCGCGTGCGCGCGATGGGCGTGCCGATTTATCTGGCGACGCATTGGGCGGACGGCGGCAAGGGCGCGGCCGATGTGGCGCGCGAAGTGATCGCGTTGTGCGAAAGCAAAACGACGATGACATTTGCGTATGAAGACGCAGTGACACTGTGGGAGAAGCTTCGTGCAGTTGCGATGAAAATTTATGGCGCGGCTGACGTTCGTGCTGATGCCGCAGTCAAAGCGCGCATCGATCAATTGCAAGCCGAGGGCTACGGCAACTTCCCGATTTGCATCGCAAAAACGCAGTATTCCTTTTCAAGCGACCCGACATTGCGTGGTGCCCCAACGGGTCACACACTAACCGTTCGCGAAGTGCGGCTCGCAGCCGGTGCGGGCTTTATTGTGATGGTGTGCGGCGACGTGATGACGATGCCGGGCTTGCCAGCAGTGCCGAGCGCAGAGCGTATTGATATTGATGAGGCTGGGCGCGTGGTCGGGCTGTTTTGAGCACGCACACGTTCTCCGAGCCGCGACCCATCGTGTGGGCCGCACCGGTGCGTGAAGCCGCAGAGCGTGACCTGTGTACCGATTGCGGAATTTCGCGCTCTTCTGATCCCAAGCAGTGCGGATCGGCCTGTCAATTTATCAAGCCGGACTATGCAGGTTTGGAGACTCAAGTGCATGGTCGCGCGCGCGATCCGTCGCGCACCGATGAGCAATTTTTTGGCCCATTTCGGCGCATGCTGCGCGCATCGCTTGCCGTCCCAAGCGTGGGCGCGCAGTGGACCGGCATCACCACGCGCATCGCCGAGCGCTTGCTCGAAACGGGCGCGGTGGACGCCATACTCACGATGGCACCCGATCCTGACGACAAGTGGAAGCCGATGCCTGTGCTCGTCACCAAGGCAGAAGGCATGGCGCAATGTCGCGGCATGCGCATGGGCTACGCGCCGCTGCTGGCGTTGCTGGAGCCCGCACGGGAGCTGGGCTACAAGCGGCTCGCTGTCGTGGGCATTCCGTGTCAGGTTTATGCGCTGCGTGCCCTTGAAAAGTCGCTCGGCTTCGAGCGGCTGTTTGTGATCGGCACGCCGTGCTCGGACAACACCACCACTGCACGTTTCCATCAGTTTCTCGAATTAATTTCCGAGGAACCGGACACCATCACGTACCTTGAATTTCGCGCGGACTATCACGTTGAGATTCGCTACACCGATGGCCGCGTGAAGGCGATTCCGTTCCTGATGTTGCCGCTATCGCAATTGCCTAACGACTTCTTTCCGCTCACCTGTCGAACCTGTGTGGACTACACCAACGTGCTCGCGGATATCACGGTCGGCTACATGGGCGGTCAGGGCGAGCAATGGCTCATCGTTCGCAATGAACGTGGCGAAGAATTGCTCGGATTGCTGGGTGACGAAGTGCGCAGTACTGCGCCCGGTACAGGTGGCAAACGGCAAGGCCCGGTGAAAGGCTTTCTCAAGAACGTTGAGCGCGCTGCGGGCGGTTTGCCTCTGCGCCGCATGCCCAATTGGCTGCGCCCAATCGTGGGTTGGTTGATGCCCAAGGTCGGACCGAAAGGCTTGGAATTTGCGCGCGCTCGGGTGGAGATGAAGGCGGTTGAAACGGTGCTTCATCTACGGCGCGAAAAGCCTGCGCGCATGAAGAACATGGTGCCTGAACACATCTGGCCACTGGTTGCGCCGTATGGGTTAACGCCGACGGCGGAAGAAGTTGCCTTGCGCCGAAGCGACGAACTGTAGGAGCGGCCTTGGCCGCGATCACGCTGTGGAATGAGTGTGTCGCTGCTGCAAACGTGGTTCGCGGCCAAGGCCGCTCCTACAGTCCGATCAGCGCATGCAGTTCAGCTTGCTTAGCCTGCAACTCGGCTGACGTGCCGCGCAACACGACACGTCCTTTCTCCAGGCCGCTGTGGTGATCAGCGAGTGGCATCAGCGCCTTCAAATCCTTGTCGATCACAAGCATCGCAAGTTTTTCTGCTTTGAGCAAACTGAGCGCGCGCCAGATGTCGGCGCGTACTAGCGGTGCCAGCCCCTCGGTCGCCTCATCGAGAATCAGCAGACGCGGATTGGTCATCAGGGCGCGACCAATGGCGAGCATCTGTTGCTCGCCGCCGGAGAGCGTGCCGCCGAGTTGACTCATGCGCTCGCCCAGACGCGGGAACAGGCCGACGACGCGATCCATTTTCCATGCGCGACCGTTCGCGGTGCTTGCAGTTGCGATCAGGTTTTCGCGCACAGTGAGCGTGGGGAAAACTTGCCGCCCCTCCGGTACGAGACCTAAACCGAGTTTGCCGATGCGGTGCGGTGGCGCTTTTGACACATCTTCGCCATTGAACACAATGCTGCCGGCGGACGGTGTAAGCCAGCCGCACAGGCATTTCACAAGTGTGCTTTTGCCCATGCCGTTGCGGCCCAAAAGCGTCGCAACTTCGCCTTCGCGAATCGTGAGATTCACGTCGAACAGAACGCGACTAGCGCCGTAACCGGCGGCTAGGTTTTCGACTTGAAGCAGCGGAGTCACACGATTTCCTCCTCACCCAAATACGCTGCACGCACTTCGCGATTTGATCGAATATTGTCCGGTGTGTCGGTGGCGATGATGCGTCCATACACCAGCACGCTCACCCGATCTGCCAGCGCGAACACCGCCTCCATGTCGTGCTCAACGAGCAGCATTGGGTAGCGGCCTTTCAGTGACTTTAGCAGCGCAATCATCGCGGCTGATTCGCCCTGACTCATGCCCGCGAGCGGCTCATCTAGCAGTAACAAACGCGGCTCGGTGGCCAGTGCCATTGCAATCTCCAGCTGACGCTGTTCGCCATGCGCCATCGTTGCGACCAGTGTGTTGCGCATGCTCGCTAGACCAACCGTCGCCAACGCTGCATCGGCCCGAAGAATGGCGTCCTGATCGTCGTGCGCGTTTTGCCAGAATTGAAAATTGTGCTTTTTGTACCCCGCGCGTGCATTGACGGCGAGCAGCACATTGTCGAGGGCCGAGAACTCTTTAGCGAGCTGCGTGATCTGGTACGTGCGCGCCAAACCCAGCCGCGCACGCTGATGGGTCTTGAGCCGCGTCACATCCTGACCGAGCACATGCACGCTGCCTTCGTCGGATTCGATTTCGCCTGCAAGTTGACCGATAAGTGTGCTTTTGCCAGCGCCGTTGGGACCGATGACGGCGTGCAGTTCATGCGCCTCAACGCTGAGCGAAACATGGTCGGTAGCGAGCACGCCACCGAAGCGCTTGACGAGTGAGTTTGTAACGAGCGCGCTCATCGCTTGAGTGACCCGAACACACCGCGCTTGAGCACCAACGCGACTACAAAAATGAACAGGCCGAGCAGCAACATCCAGTTGGACTTGTAATCGGGCAACACATGTTCAATCAAGGTGGGAAGCGCCTCTTCAAGCGCCAGCAAAATGATTGCGCCGATCACCGGGCCAAACACTGTGCCCAGTCCGCCCAAAATTACGATCACGATCAACTCGCCGGACACCGTCCACGCGCCGTAAGACGGCGACGCGAACAGCGTCAGGTTCGCGAGCAACACACCCGCCACGGCGCACACAACGGCTGATGCGATGTACGCCACCAGTTGATACTGAAAGATCGGATGACCGAGCGCAATGGCCCGCCGCGCGTTGGCTTTGCTGCCGCGAAGCACCAATCCAAACGGACTCAACACCGCGCGCCATGACAGATACAGCGCAACCAGCACAGCGATGAATGCGGCGTAATACAGCGTCACATTGTTTGACAAATCGAACAGGCCGAAACTGCTGCGCGCGGCGACCGTCAGGCCATCGTCGCCGCCGTAATCTTTGAGACTCACCGCACCAAAAAACAGCATCTGCGCGAAGGCTAACGTGATCATGATGAACGCGATGCCGGTGGTGCGCAGCGACACCGCGCCCACCCCTGCCGCAACCAATGCAGTGCTGCTGATAGCAATCGCCAGTTGCGTGAACCCCGACGTGATGCCGTGGCTCGCGGGAATGGCCACTGCGTACGCGCCAAGCAGCACATACATCGCGTGGCCCAAACTCACCATGCCACCGAAGCCTAGTATCAGATTCAAGCCAATCGCAGCGAGCGCGTAGATGAGGATGCGCGTGGTGAGACTGACGTAATAGCTGGCGTCGCTTGCGGCGGCGATGATGGGCAGCACGGCGAGCAACGCCAGCACGAGGATCGCGGTGACAGCGCGCGGTGACGACCAGGCAATCGGCTGCGGAAAAAACTTCATCGCGTCACACTCGCGCTCGCTGGAAACAACCCCTGTGGTTTCACCGCAAGAACCGCCGCCATGAACAGATAAATCAGCATCGACGCCAGCGCAGGACCCGCCGCATCTGCCGTGCTGCGTTCGAACAACGTGCGCATAACGGTCGGCATAAACGCGCGGCCCAACGTGTCCACTACACCCACGATTAACGCCGCCAGAAACGCGCCACGAATCGAGCCCAGCCCACCAATGATGATCACCACCAACGTGAGGATCAACACTGGTTCGCCCATGCCCGGTTGCACCGAAACGATAGGGCCCGCCATCACGCCCGCAAGCCCCGCCAGTGCCGCGCCAAGCGCGAAGACGAGGGTGTTCAACCACTTGATGTTGATGCCGAGCGCGGCCACCATGTTGGCATTCGTCGCACCCGCGCGAATGAGCATGCCGACGCGTGTTTTTTGAATCAGCAGGTACAAACCCAACGCCACCGCAATGCCCGCACCGATGATGGCTAGACGATAACTTGGATACGTGAAACCAAAAATATCCACCGTGGATGAGAGCGCCTGCGGCACCTGCATAAACACTGACGACGGCCCCCAGATAATGCGGATCAGCTCATTGAAGAACAGGATCAAGCCGAACGTTGCTAGCACCTGATCCAGATGGTCACGTTGATACAGCGTGGTCAGCGCGAATCGATCCAGCAGCAGACCCACGAGGCCCGCGCCAACCACCGCTGCGACTAGCGCAAGAAGGAATGAATCAGTGTGTGTGAAAGCTGCCGCGCCGAAATACGCACCCAGCATGTACAGCGAACCGTGCGCCAGATTCACGAAGCTCATGATGCCGAAGACAAGCGTGAGTCCTGCTGCGAGCAGGAACAAGAGGACGCCGAGCTGGAGTCCGTTCAAGAGTTGGGAGAGAGCGAGCTGGGTGGTCATGGGTTCTGTCCCCTCTACCTAGGAGGGAGAGGGCTAGGGAGAGGGGGGAGCTGGCAGTCAGAGTAAATTTGGCACTGCACCCCATCCTCCCCCTCTCCCCCAGCCCCTCTCCCTCCGGGGGAGAGGGGAGCCGTTTGGCGCCGTCACGTTTCGCTGGGTCGCAGTGCCCACCCTGCGAATGCCACGGGGTGCCCACTCTACTAATGCCACTACGCAGCCTCGCCTACAGCGCCTTCATCACGCAAGACGCCGCATACGCATCCACGTGATTGACCAGCGGCTTGGACACCGTGCGCAAGCTCACGCGGCCTTTGCTGTCTTTTGCTACGTCGAACATGTACATATCCTGCACCGGGAACTGGTTGGTGCCGAACTTGAAGTTGCCACGAATTGATTTGAAATCAGCGGCTTTGAGTGCCGCGTGGAAGGCTTTTTTGTCATCCACTTTGCCTTTGACTTTGCGAATGGCGCTGTCGAGCAACTGCGCCGCGTCATAGCTCTGCGCGGCATATTGCGAAGGAATTCGGTTGTATTTTTTCTCGAAGGCGGCAACGAATTTTTGGTTCGCTTCATTAGGGAAATCCGGCCCCCAGAAGGTGCCGGAGAGCATGCCCAACGCCGCATCGCGCAAGGCCGGCAGCGTGCTGCCGTCCACCGTTGACGTGCTCATCACGGTGATGCTCTTGTTGAGTCCAGCCTGCTGAAACTGCTTCACAAAATTCACACCGAGACCGCCCGGATAAAAGATGTACAGCGCGTCTGGCTTTTTGCTGGCGACTTGTGCGAGTTCAGCGGAAAAATCCTGTTGGTTCAGCGGCGTGTAGATTTCGTCGGTCACTGTGCCGCCCTTGAAGGTGCGCTTGAAGCCGGACACGAAATCTTTACCCGCTTGATAGTTCGGGGCCATCGCGATGACGTTCTTGTAGCCCTTGTCGCTCGCGTATTTGCCGACGACTTCGGCCTGATTATCGTTCTGCCATGAAGTGCTGAAAAAGTACGGCGAGCACGCCGCACCGGCAATAGGCGACGGGCCCGCGTTAGAGCCGATCAGGAACACGCCCTTGTCGGTGATCTTCTTGTGTACGGCCATCATGATGTTCGAGAAGGTAACGCCGGTGATGATCTGCACCTTGTCTTTTTCGAGCAGCTTGTCGACGACCTGATTGGCGACATCAGGCTTCAACTGCGAATCTTCCTTGATGATTTGCACTGGCACGCCGCCGAGCTTACCGCCGTTTTGTTCGATCAGCATCATCAATGCATCGTATTGATCTTGCCCCAACGGCGCTTGCGGCCCGGAGAGCTCAGCGACGAAGCCGATTTTGAGCGGCGAGGTCTGTGCGAACGTGGCACCTGAAACGCAACCCGCCGCAATAAGTGCAATGACCAATTTATGCATGATATTTCCTCCGAAACGTTGTTTTGCTGATGAATTCATCAATTTTGATGATTGAAATGTAGTTTGAATTGCCAATAAATGCAATATGTTGCATTTATTGGGTTTGGTTAAACGGTGCGTCGCCGAACGCTTTGCACCTTAAAGCCGAAAGAAACTTCGCGCATTTTCCGTCAAAACAAGCTGCCTGTGTACCTCGGTTAACCCCGGCTGGTTGCGCACCAGATCGCCGATGTGTGCTTCGCCCAACGGAAATGGCGCGTCGCTACCGACCATGATGTGATCCGCGCCCATCGTATCGACCAGAAGCCGCAGCGCACGCGGGTCAAACACGGCACTGTCGACGCTGAAACGATTCAGGTAGTGACTTGGCGGATGCTGCGATATCCCGCGCACAATGTCGCGCCGGTGCCAGGCGTTTTCCAGCCGCCCGAGCAAGTACGGAAAGCTGCCGCCACCATGCGCAAAGCAAATGCGCAGCTCGGCGGGCAACCGATCAAACGCGCCGCCCAGAATCATCGCCATGATCCCAAACTGCGTCTCCGCCGGCATCGCCACCGTCCACGCGCTCATCCAGCGCTTCAGGCGCTCGCCGCCCAGCATGTCCCACGGGTGCACCAGCACGGCAGCGTTTTCGTCCACGCAATGCTGAAGGAAGGTAACGATGCCCTCGTCATCCATTTCACGCGGCCCCACATGGTTGCCAATCTGCACGCCCACGCAGCCAGCGCGCATCGCACGCGTCAGCTCGCGGCACGCCAGCGCTGCGTCCTGCAAAGGCACCTGCGCCAGCGCACGCAGGCGACCGCCACTGTCGGCACACATCGCAAGCGCGGCATCGTTGTAGGCGCTCGCCACGTACGCCGCCTGCTCCGCCGGTGCGTCGTAGGCGAACATCACCGGCGTCGCGCAGATGATTTGCGTTTCGACGTGGTTAGCGTCGAGTTCCTTGATGCGGGCTTGCGCGTCCCACAGCGCGGAATGAACCGGACGGAATGGCTTGTCGCCCAGCATCATCATGCCGGTGCCATCGCCGTGGTCTTGCAGCGTGACCCACGGGTCTGATTGTTCACCAAATTTCTGCGCGAAATCAGGCGCGTTTTTTGGGAAGAAGTGGCTGTGGATATCGATGCAGGGGGAAGTCATTGCGTTACTGTAACGCAGACATTGCGCTCATGCCGCGCGGGCAGTCACTTTCTTTGCTTCGCCAAAGAAAGTAACCAAAGAAAGGCGACCCCGACGATTGGCCTAATCCTGCGATGCTCAGAAAAAAGCGGAACGGAAAAAACTCGCTACGCTCAAACAGTTTTCCGTTCTGATCGCTTTTTTCTTCCGCTTCTTGGGGCCAATCAACGGGGACCCGTCGAACGGATACTTGATCGCTTCGCGATGAGGACTACGGGAACCCGGATGCGCGCATCCAACAGAGACCGCGCAGCTTGTTATATCGACACGATCACGCTACAACAAGAATGTCGTTGAAAATCCGCAGCTTACAAGGCAAACCAACAAATGATGATTTGTACTATCAAAAAGTTACACACGCGAAGCGCGTATAAAACCCTTTAGGTGTGGCCGGTGGCAATGGCTAAAGGGTTGAAGGTGTCGCTCACTTTGATCGCGGCGCTCGCTACTGCGTTTGCCGCGCTTCTTTCGCTGCTCGACGCGAATACACAGAAGAGAAATCGATACCTGATACCCGAGGGCTATCGCGGCTGGCTTTGTACCACCTATTTGGCTGAAAGCAAATTTCCGTTGCCGATAGAGGATGGCTTTCGACTTGTAAAGTTTGATCAAAGTGGAGTGGTTCAAACTTCGAGCGAAGGTTTGGCTGGAAAACTCAAGGACGAATTTATCGTCTATTCGGGTACCAATCGCCGCCCCCTGAATATCGAAAGCGAAATGGGAGGCGGTTTCACCACGGCACCAGTGACCACTCCAGACCATTTCACTTTTATGTTCTGGGTCAGTCCCAATGCCAAGACCGAACAGCCGCCATATTCTCGGGATAAACCTTATGAATGTGGCCCTTCAACTCTGCGTTAACGACGCAGACCGACTGAACGTCACAGGCTACTCGTAATCCTCATCGCGAAGCGATCAAATATCGGCTCGACGGATCCCCGTTGATTGGTCCCGAGTAAGTAGGATGGGTTGAGCAAAGCGATACCCATCACAACTGAGGTTGTACATCTACCACTCGCGACCGGCGGGTTACGCGGCACGCATAGATCGCTGTTACTCAACGTTCACTGCGAACGTGCCGCTAACCCACCCTACGAGAACAACTCCATGCTTGCATATGAGTGCTGGTAGCCCTGATCGCGAAGCGATCAAATATCGGTTCGACGGGTCCCCGTTGATTGGCCCCGAGAAGCGGAAGAAAAAAGCGATCAGAACGAAAAACTGTTTGAGCGAAGCGAGTTTTTTTCGTTCCGCTTTTTTCTGAGCATCGCAGGATTAGGCCAATCGTCGGGGTCGCCTTTTTTGGGTTACCTTTTTTGGCGAAGCAAAAAAGGTAACTGCCCCCGCGGCATGAGCGGGATGTAGGCGCTCATTCAAGCCGCCCCGGATGTACCGCCCCACAATGCGAACAAGTCCGC
>JANNYE010000010.1:0-5500 GCA_031409935.1 Burkholderiales bacterium
GACGCGAGAGTTTGCACTTGGGGCCTGTATAGCGTGCCATGTTCTTTTTCTCCCGGCCTACATGCGGCGACGTTTAGGAGGACGGCAGCCGTTATGCGGAACCGGCGTGACGTCCGAAATGCTGGTGACCTTGATGCCAAGCGCGTTGAGCGCACGAACAGCACTTTCACGACCTGGGCCCGGGCCCTTGATTTGCACTTCGATGTTCTTTACACCACATTCAACCGCGACTTTGCCAGCCGCTTCGGCAGCGATCTGTGCTGCGAACGGGGTTGACTTGCGCGAGCCCTTGAAGCCTGCGCCGCCAGAGGTCGCCCACGACAGAGCATTGCCCTGACGGTCGGTGATGGTGATGATGGTGTTATTGAAAGATGCGTGTACGTGGCAAATGGCCTCGGATACGTTCTTTTTGACTTTTTTGCGTGCGCGGGCAGCGGACGCATTTTTGGTGTTTGCTTGAGCCATGATTCGTGCTTAGCCTTTCTTGCCTGCGATTGCCTTGCGCGGACCTTTACGCGTACGCGCATTGGTGCGGGTGCGCTGGCCACGTGCGGGCAAGCCTTTGCGATGGCGGGTGCCACGATAGCAACCGAGATCGATCAGGCGCTTGATGCTCATCGTGACTTCACGACGCAGGTCGCCTTCAACGGCGTACTTGCCCACCTGCTCACGCAGTTTGTCGAGCTCAGCGTCGGTCAAATCTTTGACCTTTTTGTCTTGCGGAACACCAGCGCCATCACACACTTTACGAGCGCGTGTGTTGCCAATGCCGAAGATCGAGGTCATAGCGACCCAGGCGTGTTTGTGGTTGGGGATATTGACCCCGGCGATACGTGCCATAGATGGTCTCCTTCCCTAGCCTTGGCGTTGCTTGTGACGCGGATCGGTACAGATCACGCGCACCACGCCCTTACGGCGGATGATTTTGCAATTGCGGCAAATTTTCTTTACCGAAGCGTTAACTTTCATGTGTCATTCCTGTTATGGATTATTTAGCACGGAATGTGATCCGCGCCCGTGTCAAGTCATACGGCGTCATGTCGACCGTTACCTTGTCACCCGGCAAAATTTTTATATAGTTCATGCGCATCTTGCCGGAGATGTGCCCTAGGACAACGTGCCCGTTTTCTAACTTCACTCTAAATGTTGCGTTAGGCAACATTTCAAGGATCTCGCCCTGCATCTGGATGGTGTCTTCTTTCGCCATGCGTTTAGACTTTTAATCCACCCTTCAGGTTAGCTTTTTTAAGTAGCGAATCGTATTGTTGCGACATCATGTAAGCCTGCACCTGCGTCATGAAGTCCATCGTAACGACTACCACGATCAGCAGCGATGTTCCGCCAAAGTAGAACTGGACGTTCCACGCGCTGATCAAAAATTCTGGAATCAAGCACACCACGGTAATGTAGATCGCGCCGATCAACGTCAGACGGGTGGTGATCTTTTCGATGTACTTGGCTGTTTGATCGCCCGGGCGATAGCCCGGAATAAACGCACCGCCCTTTTTCAGGTTCTCAGCAGTTTCTTTCGGGTTGTATTGAATCGCCGTGTAAAAGAAGCAGAAGAACACGATCAGCGCGGCGTACACGATCATGTGGATCGGTTGACCTGGGCCCAACGCATTGGCTGCATCACGCAACCACGACGGTCCCACGCCGGGCCCAATAAAGCCCAGAATCGTAGGAATAAACAAAATCAAGCTTGAGGCAAAGATGGGTGGAATCACACCCGCCATGTTTAACTTCAACGGCAAATGCGAACTTTGACCGCCGTACACCTTGTTGCCCACCTGACGCTTGGCGTAGTTGACAAGCACCTTGCGCAATGCACGTTCGAAGAACACCACAGCTGCAGTCACAACAACCACTAGCGCAAGAAGGAACAACAACTTAAGGATGCTCAGATTGCCGGAGGACTGCAGATCGAGCGTGTTCTTCAACGCGGCAGGCAAACCAGCTGCAATGCCAGCGAATATCAGCAGCGAAATGCCGTTGCCCAAGCCGCGCTCCGTAATTTGCTCACCGAGCCACATCAAAAACAATGTTCCTGTCACTAACGTGATGGTCGTGACCATGCGAAATGTCAGCCCCGGATCAAGCACTAGTCCCGGCTGGCTTTCAAGCGCTATGGATATGCCGATCCCCTGAAAAAGCGCCAATACCAATGTGCCATAACGTGTGTACTGCGTAATCTTGCGGCGACCGGCTTCACCCTCTTTTTTCAACGCCTCCAGCGTTGGCACCACCACCGACGCGAGTTGCATGATGATGGATGCAGAAATGTAGGGCATGATGCCCAACGCGAGAATCGAAAAGCGTTCCAGTGCGCCGCCCGAAAACACGTTGAACAGACCGAGAATGCCGCTTTGTTGTGACTTGAATAATTCTTCAAGTACCGATGCGTTAATACCTGGCACCGGTACGTGAGTGCCAATCCTGTAAACAATCAACGCCCCCAACAAGAACAAAAGGCGACGTTTAAGGTCGCCATATTTGTTGCCGGGTTTTTGAGCTGGGTTTAACGCCACACGGTGTTCCTGATTAATTCAGACAAACGACAGTTACTTAGCTGCCGACGGCGAATCCGTCTTGAGCTTGGCCTTCAGCTTGCCTTTAGGGGCTTCGGGTGCGTCAACAATGGTGCCGCCTGCGGCAATGATCGCCTTGCGTGCGCTGGCAGTAACTTCAACGCCGTTGAGCGTCACAGCCACTTTGATTTCTCCACCGCCGATAACTTTAACCATCTTCGCATCATTTGCGACTGCTTTAGCCGCTTTCAATGCCAACAAATCAACGTCAGCTAGGCCGAGCTTAGCCAGAACGCCCAGAGTGATTTCCGAACGGAAGTCGCGCATGAGCGAGGTGAAACCACGCTTTGGTAGCCGACGATGCAAAGGCATTTGACCGCCCTCGAAACCGATCTTGCGCGATGCGCCCGAACGTGACTTTTGACCGTTGTGACCACGACCAGCAGTTTTGCCCAAACCGCTGCCCATGCCGCGACCAACGCGACGACGATTTTTCTTTGCGCCTTCAGCCGGCTTGATCGTATTGAGTTGCATATCGATTTCCTCTGCGACCTACGCAACCGCGACAACGAGATGACGAACCGTGTTCACCATGCCCCGCGACGAAGGCGTGTCAATAATTTCGCGAACTTGGCCGATCTTTTTAAGACCTAGACCTTTGACGGTAGCGACGTGGTTGTGCTTGGCACCAATCGGTGATTTGAACAATTTCACCTTAAACATTTTGTCAGCCACGATTAAGCCTCCGACAGTTGTTCAACGCTGAGGCCGCGCTTCGCAGCGATCTCACCGGGGGTGTTTACTTTTTCCAGCGCGTCAAGCGTTGCACGCACCACGTTGTAGGGATTGGTTGGGCCGAAGCATTTGGCGAGCACGTTAGTTACGCCAACGACTTCAAACACCGCACGCATCGCGCCGCCAGCGATCACGCCAGTACCTTCAGACGCGGGCTGAATCAACACGGTGGTTGCACCGTGTTTACCCATCACCGCGTGATGCACAGAACCTGATTTTAGGCTGACTTTGATCATCTGGCGACGAGCTTGTTCCATCGCTTTTTGAACACCGACCGGCACCTCTTTCGATTTGCCTTTGCCCATGCCGACGCGGCCGTCGCCGTCGCCAACCACGGTCAGCGCTGCGAACGCCATGATGCGACCGCCCTTCACCACTTTGGTGACGCGGTTCACACTGATCATCTTCTCGCGCAGGCCGTCACTCGGCTCTTCGCTTTTTTGTACTTGAGGGCGTGCCATCTGAGTACTCCTTTAGACTTTTTAGAACTTAAGACCACCGGCACGCGCTGCTTCGGCAAGAGCCTTGACGCGACCGTGGTATTGGTAACCTGAGCGGTCAAAGGCAACCACTTCAACGCCGGCAATTTTTGCCTTTTCAGCGATGCGGGTACCTACGATCTCAGCAGCAGCTTTGTCGCCACCGTTCTTGACAAGCGCGCGCACTTCAGCCTCCGCCGTTGAGGCACTGGCCAGCACCTTACTGCCGTCACCGGAGATGACCTGCGCATAGATGTGCGAGTTGGTGCGGAACACCGCGAGGCGAGTGGCCAATTGAATAGTCAAACGCACACGCGTTTGACGGGCGCGGCGAATGCGAGCGACTTGTTTACTTTTAGTCATTGCGATTGCCTGCCTTACTTCTTCTTGGTTTCTTTGAGCGCCACAACCTCGTCAGAGTAGCGAACGCCTTTGCCCTTGTAGGGCTCTGGCGGACGATACGCGCGAACTTCAGCGGCTACTTGGCCGACCTGTTGACGGTCAGCACCCTTGATCAGAATCTCGGTCTGCGTTGGTGTTGTCACCGTCACACCGGCAGGCATTTTGTGCGCTACTGGATGCGAGAAACCGAGAGTCAGATTCAGCGTGTCGCCGGCAGCGGCAGCACGATAGCCCACACCAACCAGATTCAACTTCTTCGAAAATCCTTCGGAAACACCGCGAACCATGTTGTTCACAATTGCACGGCTGGTGCCCGACATCGCACGGCTGTGCTGATCACCATTAGCAGCAGCGAAGGTGATTTGATTATCTTTACGCTCGATCTTGACCGAGCCACCGAAGTCGTGCGTCAGTGAGCCCAACGGGCCTTTGACGTCCACTCGACCACCGGCCAAATGCACTTCAACTTTGGCGGGAATATCTACGGGGTATTTAGCAATACGTGACATGCGTTTCCCCTTAAGCGACCGTGCAGAGCACTTCGCCGCCCATGCCTAGGCTGCGTGCTTTACGATCAGTCATCACACCCCGAGGCGTAGACACAATGGCGACACCAAGGCCGTTCATCACGCTAGGCAAGTCATCCTTGCCGCGATAGATACGAAGACCTGGTTTGCTGATCCGCTTGATCGTCTCGATAACGGGACGACCTGCGTAGTATTTAAGACCGATTTCGAGTTCGGCTACTTTGGTAATGTCACCGGCAACTTTAAAGTCTTCGATGTACCCCTCGTCTTTGAGGACGCGGGCGATAGCGGCTTTAACTTTGGACATCGGCATTTTGACCGACGTTTTTTCCATGGCCTGTGCGTTGCGGATACGGGTCAACATATCTGCGATAGGATCGGACATACTCATTTCCGAATCTCCTTACCAGCTAGCTTTGGTGAGACCGGGGATCTCACCGCGGAATGCAAGCTCGCGAACCTTGTGGCGCGCGAGACCGAATTTGCTGAACACGCCACGTGGACGACCGGTCAACTGGCAGCGGTTACGCAGGCGAGTTGGGTTGGCGTTACGCGGGAATGCTTGCAGCTTGAGACGGGCGTCAGCATGCGCTTCTTCACCGGCTTTGCCGTCAGAAATGATTGCCTGAAGTGCTGCACGCTTTTTTGCGTACTTGGCGACGAGGCCTTCGCGTTTCTTTTCGCGGTTGATAGTGGCGAGTTTTGCCATGTGATTTTCTCGCTATGCCTGTTGCGGGGCGCGGAAGGGGAAACGGAACGCGGCAAGCAA
>JANNYE010000011.1:0-9023 GCA_031409935.1 Burkholderiales bacterium
CGCCCCACGCTGTTGATCGCTGAGCAACAGCGCCGCTCGTGTCGAAGGTCTTGCCATGATTGACGCCCATCAAAAAACGATGAGATGAATCATGGCAGATTGCGGTCATTAAGTAAACTGTTTAATGAAACGATGTACTAGCGTCTTTCGAGCTCGCCAAACGCGCCATGAAACACCCAAAGTCACTGGGTTCCTGCCTTCGCAGGAACGACGAAGTGCACAAATTTTGTGGTGAATAATCTCGGATCAATGAAAGTCATGTGACACCACGGTCAAATCGGCCAATAGGTTTGACGCGTCCTCCATGTGCTCGGCAATCAAATGGCAGATCGGGCCTTGATGCTCTAGCTTGCCATGCACAATCATCAGGCGCGACGCGATTAATGCGCGGCGTTCTTTCTCGGCCAGATCGCGCCACACGATGACGTTGGTGTTGCCGGTTTCGTCTTCTAGCGTGACGAAGGTGACGCCGCTGGCGGTGCCTGGGCGTTGCCGGCAGGTAACGAGGCCTGCAACGCGAATAGAGCGACCCGAGGTAACACGCGCTAAGTCTTCTGCACGGTAGATGCCCTTAAGCTGGCCGCGCAACAGCTTAAGCGGGTGCGCACGCAGCGAGAGCCCAGTGCTGCGAAAGTCGGCAATGACCTCCTGCCCGAGCGTAAACGGCGTGAGTGACGCAGGATGTGCTTCGGCGGCGCTGGGTGCGAGCGGCAGATCGGCCATGCGTGTGGCGGCAGCATGCCATCGCGACTGCAACCGGTTGCCCGTTAGCGACCGGAACGCATCTGCATCGGTCAGCGCTTTGACGGCTTTGCTGTCAAGGTTGGCGCGCTGGACTACGTCGCGTATATCGAGGTATCGGCCGCTTTCGCGTTGCGCAACAAGCCTCATCGCAGCGTCGTCAGCCAGCCCCTTCACCATGCGAAAGCCTAGTCGCATATGCTGCGAAGTAGTGATGCTGTGTTCAGCGGCGCTTTGGTGGGTGTCAGAGTCGGTAATCAGTATGCAGTCGAAGGCGCTTTCGTTAATGTTTACGGGCAGCACCGTGACGCCGTTGCGGCGCGCGTCCTGCGTGAGTTGCGAGGGCGAATAAAAGCCCATCGGCTGGCTATTGAGCAGAGCGCAGCAGAAAGCGGCAGGGTGGTGGCACTTGACCCAAGCCGAGTAATAAGCAAGCAGCGCAAAACTCGCGGCATGAGACTCCGGAAATCCGTAGCTGCCAAAGCCCTCAATTTGCCGGTAAATCGATTCGGCAAACTCGACGGTGTAACTACGACTCAGCATGCCATTGAGCAGCTTATCCCTGAGGTGCCCCATCCCGCCATTGCGTTTCCATGCCGCCATGGAGCGACGCAGGTTGTCAGCTTCCGACGGTGTAAAACCTGCGGCTTTCATGGACAGCTCCATCACCTGCTCCTGAAAGATAGGAATGCCAAGCGTTCGTTCCAGCACGCTCTTGACGGCCTCTGAAGGGTAGGTCACCTTCTCGATGGCCTGTCTGCGCTTGAGATACGGATGCACCATGCCGCCCTGAATCGGACCAGGGCGAACGATGGCGATCTGCACCACGAGATCAAAAAACTCCATGGGCTTGAGCCGGGGCAGCATGTTCATCTGCGCACGCGATTCCACCTGAAACACACCGGTGCTTTCACCCCGACAGAGCATTTGATAAACCGCTTTGTCATCTTTAGGAATCTCGTGCATGGTGAGCGGCTGGCCGCGCTCTGCACCCACCAGTTGCAGCGCGCGGCGCAGGCAGGACAACATACCCAGCCCAAGCATGTCCACCTTCATCAGCCCCAGCGCATCAATATCGTCTTTGTCCCACTGAATGACCGTGCGATCAGGCATAGCCGCATTTTCGATGGGTACTTGCCGGTCAAGGCGTCCCTGCGCAATCACAAATCCACAGGGATGCTGCGACAGGTGACGTGGAAAGCCGACTAATGCATCGGTGAATTTAAGTAATTGCTTGACGCGCGTCACCTCTGGGTCAAAGCCCATTTCTGCGAGCCGTTCAGACAATCCGTCGCGCCTATCCCACCACGACAGATTTTTGCTGATGCGATCAACTTGATCTAATGAAAACCCCAGCGCCTTGCCCACATCGCGAATCGCGCCTTTGGCGTGGTAGCAAGAAACGGTGGCGCAAAGTGCTGCGCGATCACGACCATATTTTTGATAAATGTACTGAATGATTTCTTCACGCCGGTCGTGCTCAAAGTCGACGTCAATATCTGGCGGTTCGTTGCGATCTATCGACATAAATCGCTCAAACAGCACATTAATTTTTTCTGGATCAAGCTCTGTAATACCAAGGCAATAGCAAACCACAGAGTTGGCTGCTGATCCGCGCCCCTGACACAAAATGCCCAATTCTTTGGCCTTGCCCACGATGTCGTAGAC
Organism: Burkholderiales bacterium; assembly: GCA_031409935.1. GTDB lineage: Bacteria > Pseudomonadota > Gammaproteobacteria > Burkholderiales > Casimicrobiaceae > Casimicrobium. The sequence goes on from JANNYE010000011.1 coordinate 2,410, forward strand.
CGTCAAAAAATACGCTTCATATTTTTTTTTGGCAATCAGGGCAAATTCTTTTTTAATCTGAGCTGCAATTTTTTCGGGGATCTGACCGTTGTACCGCAGCGTTGCGCCCAGCCATGTCTGCTCGTGAAGGTAGCGCTCTTTTGTGTAGCCGGGCGGAACGATTTCTTCCGGGTATTCATAGCGAAGCTCATCAAGTGTGAATTTGCAGGTGGCTGCAATTTGCGTGCTCTCGATCAGTAATTCAGCTGGATATAGATGCCGCAACGCTGCGACGGGCCTGAGCACACGCTCCGCATTTTGCTCGGCTAATTGGCCCAGCTGATCAACCGTTGTTTTGTGATGAATAGCGGTCAAAATGTCTTGCAACGGCTGACGCGATTTGTCATGCGCCAGCACGTCGCCACAGGCCGTAAGGGGCAGTTTATGCGGGCTGGCGATGGCTTCTGCTTGCTGAAATCGCAGCGCATCACAAGCAGTTAGCAGGCGCGTAAAACCGATAGCGCGATCAAGTTTTTCGGTGGCGGCAATGAGCGCTTCACAATGATCAGACGGAACAATGATCGCGTAACACTCTCTGACGCTGCTCAGGTTGCGAATATCAAGCCGGTAGGTTCCTTTAGTAATGTTTTTTCGGCATTGGGTAATGAGTTCGCACAAATCACCGTAGCCCGCTCGGGACTGCGCGAGCAGGATGAGCGTATTTTTTCCTGATCTGAAAGAGGCGCCGACAATGAGCTGGAATGGGCTTGCATCAGGAGACAGTTTTTTCTCCGCCAATAATTCGCGGTAATGGGTATGCGCGCGCACTGAGCCTGCCAGCGAGCATTCATCGGTGATCGCGAGGGCGCGATAGCCCAGCGCATAAGCCGCACTGACCAGCTCTTTCGGATGCGATGCACCGCGCTGAAAACTGAAATTGGAGCGGCAAAAAAGCTCTGCGTAAACGGGCAGCATGGGATGTCAATTTGTTAGGCAAAGATGCCATGCAAAAACCAGAAACCCGCAGCGCGTTCCCGGAATATCCACCACACGCAATATTCGGGCGTGGTGGCGATGTAGTAGTCGCGCTCAGTCGGACGATCATTAGCATTCGCTATCCAGTTTTCCTGAATACGTTCGGGGTGCTGAATTCGCAGCGAGGCGAAGAGCTTGCGCAGGGTGTCACCGTAGAGCCTGCGTGGAGGCTCAACCAGCCAGGTCGGACGTAGCTGATCGGCGCTGCCCACCGCAGGGGAATCTCCTGACGCTATCGCTACGGTTGCCGACTCCGGTAGCGCGTTGTGATTGCAATGAGGAGACGCAAGCACCGACTGCTGGCCGACCCGTGTGGTGATCAGCGCAACCAGCGATTGCCACTGAATATTTTTGTCATGGCTACGATCAAAAAAATCAAGCTCGGCAAACTGCATGGGCTCGATGTGTTCGCAGAGCAAGACGATGCTGGAAATTTCGTGCGGTATTGCCGTGCGCTCAAGTTTTGCGTCAAACAGGCGCTGCCACTGCTGCGTGGTCTGAATGCCTTGTGCCGCATTCAGCAACAAATGGGTTTGTTGTTGAGTGCCGTGAAAAAAAGTGAACTGTATCGTCGCTGTTGCGGCAGCACGTTGCCTAAGATAGGTTTGCAATTGCTGCAGCAGCACAGTGATGCCGGGCATCCAGTGCGACTGCTCTTGAGCGAGATCAAGAAATTCAACGCTTTCCCTGAAGTGTGCGAGCGGCTTCCAGAACGGTAGCGCTTGCGGTGCATGGCCATAGGCCTGTGCCAAAGCGAGCGCCAGATCAGACCCAACACGCTTGCCCAATTGATCTGATGGTAGCCGTCTGACAGCGGCGAGATCGTGCAGGTTAAGCGCCTGCAATTCACCAATCATTTCGAGTGGCAAATCTGTGGCAATAAGCGGTAAATCGTCGAGCCATTCTTCAAGCCGATCAGTCACTACAAGCTCACGATGCGCGCGAGCGAGCCAGCGTGCCCCGCGCGCGCTGGGTGCGATCACGCTGTGCGCGCGAAGTTGTTGTGCGTCCACCGAGACCAAGGCTTCTTTGAGTAATGTTTGCGCACCACCAAAAAGAGCGAGCGAGGCTGAAACGTCCAGTAGCAGTCCATATGACTCGCTGATGTGGATGTTGGGCGTTAAATGACTGACCGCAGCAGCCAGCGACTGCAAACGTGCTAATTCGCGCTGCGGGTCTCGCGGCAGGGCAATCAGTTGATTAGAAAGCGCGTTGGCCTCGGCGAGCGAGCAATCTCGCTTGATGCCAAGTTGAGCTGCCTTTTTATTGTTGGCGACGATGCGGTTACGTTTTGCGTCACGCTCATAAATAACAACCGGGCCGGACTCAACGAGCGCATGTGAAAACGCCTGAAGTGGCAGCGCTGGAATGTACATTGCAAGCCACACGCTAACCTCTGGATGGCATCAGTGCGAGGTGGGTAGCGGCGACTGTGCCGCAGTGAGTTGGGCGTGTGCACGAGCTGTTCCAGCGTTGCTAGTGTCGCAATTTGCAGTGTGACTTTGATGAGCGTCCGCGCTGTGTTGAGCGGCTGTCTGCAGGCCGGAATGAACCGCTATCCGTCCGTGGTTGATGGAGTGATTTAGCGCACTTGTCGCCAGAAAATGCCCATACAATCTGGCCTGAACGGAGGCGCGATCCAGCGTGATGAGCGGTCGCGTGAGTAGCCGCCCCCGGCACTTGAGCACTTGCAGGCGAATGTGGGTGTCATCCGCCGCATAACCAAAGCGCAACCAGGCCGGCGAGGGCTGCGACATACAGGATTTGCTGCGAAAGTGGATCAGCATCGTCTCGCGCTCGATCACGGCTAAATGCAAGCGCCTTAAAACCTCCGGCGTCTCTGGTGGGCAGTGACTGTAGCTCTGACCGGGGCTCCACAACACCACCATGCCGGGGAGTCCAGTTTTCAACGCTTGCTCGGCTGACCATAGGTTTTCTTTGCTGTGTTTGTGTGTGGAGGAGGGGTTTATTTGCGTAACGCGCGCCGGATCGATACCGACCTGAGCAAGCGCTGGGGCGAACAGGGTGTGCGGCGCACCGTTACACAGGATTGGACGTTTTTCCTGAGTCAAACGCGCCATTGCCGGAAGCATTAGCGAAAGCTCGCCACAGCCCACGGAGTCAGTCATGATCTCGGTCATCGCACCCATCGGCCAGCCGCGCCAAGGCAAAAAAGCATCAAGTACGCCAAAGCTTGATGCCACGCCGGGTTGGGTTTCACCGTTCAATGAAATGTGGCTTTCGCCCGAATCGTGCGCACCCAGCCGCACATGATCGCGCAGAACCGGATGGCTTGCGGAAAGATTGGAGAAAAACTGCGCATTCATACTGTATGTTTTTACAGTATTTAAGGGCGCATCGCAAGTTACGGCTTTTCGTGGAGCCGGTTTCGCTGCGACTCTTTGCGGGCTCCCAGAGTTCTGACCTAACTGTCATGAAGTTAAGCCGACGCGGCGGATGATGAAACGTAACTGCGCTGAAAGCTTTCTGTGCGGTGTCTCACGTGCTCGCAGTGGGCTAATTCGGCTAAAACGCAATTCTGTTGCAAAATAACGCACTAGCCCGTTCACACCTCAGCCGCGAAGCCGATTCACTTGACGCTACTTGCCATCATTGTTGCCACCCTCTTGGGCGGAGTTGCTTCTTGCGCTGTTGCGGCGTTTGCGCTTTATGCAAAGCTCTCGTCGGTTGAACGTTGGGTGGCGTTTGCTGTTGGGGCGATGCTGGCGGTGGTGTTTCTGGACATCCTGCCACATGCACTGTCGGACGGGGTGGCTCCGGGTTCGCTAATGGGCTGGGTGCTGGGTGGCGTGCTGTTTTTCTTCTTCCTCGAAAAGCTGGTGATCTGGCGGCATTCGCATGGTGATTTGCAGCCGCATGTGGAGGGTGCGCCACCACCGAGTCACGGGCACCATCACGGCCATCATCATGGGCACGACGGTGGCCGCTCGGGGTTGATGGTGCTGATTGGTGACTCGTTGCATAACGCGACCGACGGCGTGGTGATTGCCGCTGCGTTTCTGGCGGACTTTAATCTGGGCGTGGTGACCTCTCTTGCCATCATCGCGCACGAGGTGCCGCAGGAGGTGAGCGACTTTTTTGTGTTGCTGCACTCGGGCTACTCACGCAAAAAAGCCTTCATCTACAACATACTGTCGAGCCTCGCTATGGTGGTGGGCGGCGTGATTGCCTATTTTTCTCTGGCCAGCGCGCAAGCTTATGTCACCCCGGTGCTCGCGTTCGCGGCAGCGTCCATGCTGTACGTGGCTGTGGCTGATCTGATCCCCACGTTGCATCGCAAGTTCTCGATCAAGGATACCTTGCAGCAAATGCTGATGATTGGCTTGGGCGTGGCCACCGTGGTGCTAATGAATTCGTTTCTGCACGATGGGCATGGGCACTGAGCTGCAATGTTACTTATCGGCGTTCTGCTCGTCGACTGCCGCTACGCGTGACTGATGCCGCCTGAGCTTGATCCACAGCAGCAACCCGACAGGCAAAACGCCTAAAAACAATAGTCGGACGATGCCTTTCAGTAGAGTGTCAGAGACCGCTGCAATCATCATCACGACGTAGAGCCAACCTATCAGTATGATGATCATTCGGGTGTCCGTATTTGTGTAACACGAGATGATACTTTGCCGCTAATGCGCTCGTTTTTTGGCAGTGTGCGGCGTCGCAAATTCGCGCAATCGACTACATTGGCGTTGAGGACGAAGGACGGAGGAAAGTTCATGAGTACAGAAGGTCAAGTTCCACCCAGCTTGCAGTCGTTGTTTGCGGGCATGTGGGGGCCCGGAGCTGCGGCTGCGTTTCCGGGGTTTCCAAACTTACCGGCATTTCCAGCCTTTCCGGGCATGCCGACCATCCCAACCATTCCGGGAATGCCCGCCATGCCTTTGACGCCAGCCATGCCGTCGATGGCCGCAATGCCCGGCATACCCATGATGTCCGCGTTGCCCGCGCCGGAGGCCGGTTGGTGGTGGCTGCCGTCGGTCAATCCGAGTGCGATGCAAACCGCCGCGAGCAAATGGTTTTCGCCGCAAACGGATGTGACCGCGCTGGCAGCAGCTGACCGTCGCTTTCGCGCGGCTTCGTGGCAGGCGCAACCGTATTTTCAGGCGACACGTGACCAATACTTACGCACCGCAGCTTTCTGGCGCGAGTTGGTAGTGCATGCTGACTTGGATGAGAACGAACGGCATCGCGCCAAATTTTTTCTCGAGCAAATGCTGGACGCTGTGGCGCCCAGCAACTTCTTTTTAACCAATCCTGAGGCCATTGAGCGCGCCGTTGAAACGCACGGCGAGAGCCTCAAGCACGGCATGGAAAACCTGCAACATGACATCGAAACCGGTCACATTGCGATGACCGACGAATCCGTGTTCAAGGTCGGCGGCAACCTAGCGTTAACGCCGGGAGAGGTGGTGTTTCGCAATGAGCTGATTGAGCTGTTGCATTACACGCCGACACAAAAAACGGTGCATGCGCGCCCGCTGCTGATCGTGCCGCCCTGCATCAACAAGTTCTACATCCTCGACCTCAAGCCCGAAAATTCATTCGTTGGGCATGCGGTCGCTGAGGGCTTTGACGTCTATTTAGTTTCGTGGCGCAACGTGCCCGAAGCGCTCAAGGCGTTGACGTGGGAGGACTATCTTGAAATGGGCGTGCTCACTGCCATCGATGAGGTGCGCGAACATGCTGGCGTTGACACCATCAACACGCTCGGATTTTGCGTTGGCGGCACCATTTTGTCTTGCGCTTTGGCGGTGCTTGCCGCGCGCGGCGAGCTGGACGATTTTGTCGAGAGTGCGACCTATCTCACCACGCTCTTGGACTTCAGCGAGCCCGGCGACATCAAGGCGTATCTCGGCGAGAGCACGTTCAAGCTGCGCGAGCAGCAGCTCAACAAAGATGGCGAGCCGGGCTTGATGAAAGGCTCCGAATTGGCGCAGTCGTTTGCCAGCTTGCGCGCTAACGATTTGATCTGGAATTACGTCGTCAACAACTACCTCAAAGGGCAAGACCCACCCGCGTTTGATTTGCTGTACTGGAACGGCGATTCAACCAATCTGCCCGGCCCGATGTATTTGTATTACATGCGCAATTTTTATCTCGACAACAAGTTGATCGAGCCGGATGCGCTTGAAATGCTGGGCGAGCCGATTGACCTGTCCTCGGTTGACATTGCCACCTACGTGTACTGCTCACGAGAAGATCACATCGTGCCGTGGGGCAGCGCGTTTGCCTCTGCGCAATCTTGGGGCGGGGACGTTGAATTTGTGCTTGGCGCGTCGGGGCACATTGCCGGCGTGGTCAATCCGCCGGGGCCGAAAAAACGTTGCTACTGGACAGGCGATTGGCCTGCAGCGTCGCCCAAAGAGTGGGACACAAAATCGAAAGAAACGCCCGGTAGCTGGTGGCCGCATTGGTATGCGTGGCTAGCGCAGCGTTCGGGCAAAAAAGCGGCACCGAAGAAGCAGGCAAAATCGAAACTCGGCGCGGCACCCGGCACATATGTTTTAGAGAAGATGTAGCTGTTCTATGTAGGAGCGGCCTTGGCCGCGAAGGGGCTTGCGAAAAGCCCATCGCGGCCAAGG
>JANNYE010000012.1:0-8254 GCA_031409935.1 Burkholderiales bacterium
TGCCTAGAAATGAGGATCGCTAACCGTGGTCACGCTGCCACGTTTGCTGCAACTTGCCTCCCCCGTACTGCCGGTCGGCGCGTACAGCTATTCGCAGGGTTTGGAGTGGGCGATAGAGACGCGCGACGTCACCGATTCGCAGGCGGCGCAGCGCTGGATTGAGGATCATCTGGCGCTGGTCATTGCCCGCTTTGAAGCGCCGAATTACGCCGCATGTTTTGCAGCGTGGCAGCGCGATGACGCCGCCGAAGTTGCGCGATTGAACGCAGAGTTCATCGCGTCACGCGAATCGGCAGAGCCTCGTGCCGAGACGTTGCAAGTGGGCTTTTCTTATTCTGCGTGGTGCCGTGAAATAGCACCTCTCACAGGGTCACAACGCGCAGTGCTCGCAGCGATGGATCGCGTCTGCGGGCCTGTGGCTGCGAGCCTTGCCGCGCTGGCAAGTGGCCTTGCGGTTCGTGATGGACTCGCTGCCTATGTCTTCGGCTTCACTGAAAATCAGGTGATGGTGCTGGCCAAGGCGTTGCCTATGGGCCAGATTGCGGCGCAAAAGCTGCTCTTTGCGTTGGGCGACGCCGTCATTCAAACGGTTGACGCGGCACTCGAACTTGAAGAGACCAACTGGTCAAGCGCGTCGCCGTGGCTTGCCATCGCCCAGATGAAACACGAAACACAATATTCAAGGCTTTTCAGATCATGATGAACGCAGCATTTGTAGGAGCGGCTTGCCGCGACCGCGCTAAATTGGACGCAATGCTGGTCGCGGCAAGCCGCTCCTACAAGAACGAAGGACGCGCGTGAGCAGCCCTCACGGCCCCCTGCGTGTTGGCATTGGTGGCCCGGTCGGCTCCGGAAAGACCGCACTAACGCTGGAACTTTGTCAGCGCTTTCGAGGTACGCACAACATCGCCGTTGTTACCAACGACATTTACACCAAAGAAGACGCGCAGTTTCTTGTTGACCACGCAGCACTCGCGGCAGATCGGATCATTGGCGTGGAAACCGGTGGTTGTCCTCACACGGCCATTCGCGAGGACGCGTCGATCAATCTTGAAGCGGTGGATCGCCTCAACAAGCGCCACCCCAATCTTGACATGATCTTCGTTGAAAGCGGTGGCGACAATCTCGCGGCTACGTTTTCGCCAGAGTTGTCGGACCTGACCATTTATGTGATCGACGTAGCAGCGGGCGAAAAAATCCCACGCAAAGGTGGTCCCGGCATTATGAAAAGCGACCTGCTAGTGATCAATAAGATAGACCTCGCGCCTTATGTCGGCGCTTCGCTAGCGGTGATGGATCGTGATGCCAGAAATATGCGCGGTATCAAACCGTTTGTGTTCTCGAATTTGAAAGTGGGCAAAGGCGTCGACGAAATCGTTGCCTTCATCAAACATCAAGGCATGCTCGGCTAGCACCGCTCAAAAATTAGCGCGGACGAGACGATATAGGACGGTTTAAATTTAAATCCGGTGTTGATTTGCCCGGTGACGCACTGCTGCCGAAACCTGCGATTTTGGAATTTGCTTCAGATGTCGCGTTTTCGGCTTGAATTGCGTCTTACGAGGTGTCGATCATTTTCTTTTTCAATTCATTATGGCCTCCCCAAATTTTGAAAAAATCATACGTCGGCTGGCGTGCACGCTAGCCTTGGCGTTATCGCAGATTGCTGTTGCAGCCACCGTCACCAATGGCATTTTGACCATTGACTATGATGGCTCCGGGCAATTTAGTTTGTTGACTGGGGCTACCCATCCGTCTCCCAATCAGACCGTGTTTTTCCCGGTTGGCACGTCCTATATTTCGGTTCGAGACGTCGCGCGCAAGCAGGTTTTCGTTAACACTGGAGAAAGCTCGTTTGGCCCACCGCCTAGCGATGGCGACGATTCGTTTGCAGTGCTGACGATGGGTAGTGGTGTGACCCAGGTGCTGGGCGGCACGGGTATTCGCACCACTTGGACGCTACCCAATTTCAACGTGATTCAAGATGTTGAGATTACCGGTGCTACCCTGTTAAACACCAACGTCCGCCACGAGATCAGCGTGGTTAACACCAGCGGCACGGCGTTGAGCTATGGCGTGCGCTTCCTGTGGGACTGGCAGATCGCGGGTAACGATGCCTCGTTGTCACGGCCACGCAACCCTGACGGCAACTACACCAGCACTTTCGCCGCTTACCCCAACCCTGCGTTCACCGCCTACGAACAAACCGATAGTCTGGTCAATCCAACGTTCACGATTTACGGCACCGTGCAAGGTGGCACCACCGCGCTGCCACCCACCCGGCCTGATCGCGTAGCGTATGTGGCTTGGTCAGACTTCTACGGTGTTGCGTGGGATCGAGCCATCTTGGGGAAAGATGACGACAGCGCCATTGCGTATTACTGGGGCTACAGCGCGCCCTTGGCGCTTGCGTCAGGGGCGACTGCCAGTTTTCGGCAATTCGTCTCTACTGTGGCCGGATCCATTGGTGTGAGCGCCAGCACCACCAAAACCATGACCGAGTACATCTACACGCCGCTCAACTATTACTTTTTAACCTCGCGCGATAGCGACAAGGCGGCGCTCGACAGCGCCCCTGGGTGGCGGCGCACCGGGCTCAGCTTCACGGCACTGACCGACGCTGATCCAGGTACCCGTGGCATCACCCGATACTACTTCGACAAAGTGGCGCAACGCCAGACCCGAGGCAGTCATTTCTACACGCTGGTGGCGGCGGAGAAGCTCGCACTGACTGCGCAAAACCCGAATAATCTACAACTCCCCACCAAACCGTACGATGAGGGCATCGATTCGTACGCGTACCCGCCGCTGGTTGAAGGATCGGGTGGCAGTTGCGCTGCGGGGCTGATACCTGTGTATCGGGCGTTTCGCGGGCAGAACCGATTCCCGGATGATCCTAATCACCGGCTCACCACCGATCTGGCGACGTACAACCAGTTTGTGGCGCTCGGTTGGGATGGTGAGGGTGTGAAAATGTGTGTGCCACGGTAGTTGCGGTGGTAGGCGGTAACGGTAAGGGCGGTGCGCATTGCTCCACCGAGGCGGGCGCACAGACCACCCCGAGGGCAAACCATATGCCCCTTACAATCGTCGCTTAACATTAATAACGGTTCACGAGACCGGAACAGAATATGGCAACTTTGCCTCTCAAGTGGGAGCTGAGGCGGGGGCTCGCCGTTGGCCTGATCGGCCTAGCGAGCTTTGCGGGTGTGAGCGTTTTGGTTGGATGCGGGGAAAGTTCATCGCCGAAGGCAGCTGACACGTTGGGTTCGACGACATCGCCCGTGGCTAGCCCCGGCGGCAAGAAGACCATTCGCCTAGCATTCCCGGTCGCAGAGTCGGGTTTCGATCCGCAGACGGTGCCCGACCTGTACTCTGCGATTGTGGTCGACAGCATTTTCGACACCGTACTCACCTACGATTACCTCGCTGAACCGGCGAAGCTGATCCCTAAAATCACGACCGAGATGCCCACCGTCGAAGACGGCGGTAAGCTTTACACGATTAAATTGCAGAAGGGCGTTTACTTCGCGCCACATGAAGTTTTCGGCGGCAAAAAACGAGAGCTGACCGCCACCGACATCGCCTATACCTTCAAGCGTCACTTTGACGACTCGATCAAGCCGGTTTGGCGCTTTCTGGTCAGCGACAAAATCGTCGGCCTTGACGCTTGGTACGCAGCGGGCAAAAAGGCTGGCAAGCTCAATTGGGACGCGCCGGTCGCGGGCCTTGAGATCGTTGATCCGTACACGCTGAAAATTCGCCTCACCAAGCCGGACTTCAATTTTGGCTACGTGCTCGCTCACAACGGCAACGCAATCGTCGCCCGTGAAGTCGTTGAGAAGTATCCAAATGATGTGCAAAGTCACCCGGTAGGCTCCAGCGCTTACTACCTGAAAGAGTGGGTGCGCGGTCAGCGCATGGTGCTGGAGAAGAATCCGAATTGGCGCGGCGGCACGTGGGACTTCAAGGCTTCGGGCAAAAATCCTTACGATGAAGTCATCGTAAAAGCAATGCAGGGCAAACCCATCGCCGTCATTGATCGGGTGGAGATTTATCCCATCGAAGAAGAACAGACGCGCTGGCTCGCGTTCAAGAATGTCCAGCTCGACATATTGAATATGCCGCAATCGTTCATCAAGCAGGCTCTGCCCGGTGGCAAAGTCGCTCCCGACCTGGCTGCGCAGGGCGTGCGCGTTCAGCGCCAGCTCGACCCGGAATACACCTACACCTATTTCCAGTGGAATGACCCAGTGTGGGGCGGCGCGGAAAAGCACAAGATCGCATTGCGCCGAGCAGTGGCCTTGGCCATCAATCGCGATGAAGAAATCGAAATCATCCGTAAGGGCAATGCCGTGCGCGCCGAGTTCCTAGTGCCACCGGGTGTGGCCGGGAACAAACCCGACTTCGCGTCCAACATTAGCTACAACCCCGCGCTAGCCAACGCCTTGCTTGACAAGTTCGGCTACAAAAAAGCTGCAGACGGCTTTCGCACAACACCTGACGGCAAGCCGTTTGCATTCAAGTACACCTCTACTCCGGTCGCCATTGAACGAGAGTTCGATGAGCTTTACAAAAAGAACATGGACGCGATAGGTATTCAGTACGAAGCCGACAAAGAAAAATTTGCCGATTCACTGAAACGCGAAAAGCGCTGTCAGATTGCAAGCCGGGGGGCCGCGTGGATCGCCGACTATCCCGATGGCGATAACTTCGTGCAGTTGCTTTACAGCAAGAACATCGGCGAATCGAACAATGGCTGCTACAAAAGCGAAGCCTACGACAAGCTCTACGAGCAATCGGCCTTGCTACCTGATGGGCCGGAGCGCGACAAGGTGTATATGGAAATGCAGAAGCAGTTTGAAGCGGACACCCCGTGGACACTGGGAGTGACACGTTATCGCAACCAGATGATTTATCCGTGGGTTGTGGGCTATAAAAAACATCCCGTACTGCTCGCCGACTGGCTGTATTACGACGTCAACATGGCCAGTTCTGGCAAGGGGAAATAGGCCATGCTTGCCTACATTGTTCGCCGCTTATGGCAAATCCTGCCGACCATGGCCGGTGTGATCCTGCTGATTTTTTTCTTGTTCAACGTGGTGGGCGGTGACCCTGCGTATTTGTTGGCAGGAAAAATTTCTAACCCGGAACAAATCGCCAATATTCGCAAGCAGTTGGGGATTGATGAGCCGTACTGGATGCAGTTGCTGATCTTCGTCAAACAGGTGGTGACGTTCGACTTTGGCGCGAGCTGGAGCACCAACGAGGTGGTGTCGCAGATCTTTGCGACTAGACTGCCCGCATCGCTGATGATCGGCATTCCGCTGCTGATTCTGGAAACCATCATCGCCATTTGCATTGCGCTGGCGGTGGCTTACGTGCGCGGCTCGTTCACGGATCGCGCGGCGATGGTGACGTGTACTGTGGCGCAATCGGTTTCGATTTTGGTTTACATCATCGTGTTTCAGTATGTGCTGGCCTACAAATTTGGCTGGTTTCCGGTGCAAGGCTGGGGCAATGGATTCCTCGAGAATTTGTTTAAGTTCGCTGCGTTGCCAATACTGATCGCGCTGGTGGTTTCGCTGGCACCCAACATTCGTTTGTACCGCACGTTTTTGCTTGATGAAGTGAATCAGGATTACGTGCGCACCGCTCGCGCCAAGGGCTTGTCAGAGAACCGCGTGATGTTCGTGCATGTGCTGCGCAATGCGTCCATTCCCATCATCACCAACCTGATGATCCAGTTGCCTGGCCTGCTCGTTGGTCTGTTCCTGATTGAGCGATTTTTCTCGGTGCCGGGCATCGGTCGCGAGGTGATTCTCGCGGTGGAGCGCTCGGATTTTCCGGTGATCAAGGCGGTCACTGTGTACGTCGCCCTTGCCACGATGTTGGCCAACCTCGCAGCGGACTTGCTCTACAAAGCAGTCGATCCGCGTGTTGAACTCAAGTAGGGCTGCCGAATCATGACAACTGCTACCGCAACACTCAATCAAATTGGCATCGAACGTTCCCCCGGCCTATGGTCGCTCGCTTGGAAACGACTGAAGACAGACCGAATTGCCGTCGTCTCAATGGTCATTGTGATCGCCTTTCTGGTGCTCTCACTCGGCGCTTTTTTTGGCCTGATCGCGAAAGACTGGAACAAAGAAATCGCCATCAACTACGCGCCGCCAACGCTATTCAAAGACAGCCACAAACCAGCCGCTGACTTGAAGGTGGGCGCTGCGACCGATGCTGGCCCTGCCGTGGACGGGGCTGCCGCAAAGCCCGAGTTCATCAATGATCGCGATCCGCTGCGCGAGGTAATTAACGAGTTGAAGGCACAGCTAGGCCAATCGACCGGAACGGTTGATTCGGGCATCAAAATCGTTGATCCGTTGGCCGATGTTTTGACCGAGTTGCGCAAACAACTCGGACGCACCGGCGACGGTGCTGCGAATGTCGTCGAAGCCAAGCGCCTTGACTACTTGCCGTTCGGGGCAGACAAGTGGGGCCGTGACGTGTTGGCAAAAGTCATTCAAGGCTCCGAAACCTCAATTTTGGTGGGCTTTGCTGCCGCCATCGTTGCCACGATCATGGGCACCGTGCTTGGCGCATTCGCGGGCTATTGCGGCGGCAAAACCGACGACGCGCTGAACTGGTTCTACTCCATCTTCAGCTCGATTCCCTACATCTTGCTAGTGCTTGCCATCGCGGCGGTACTGAAACAGAAGGGCGTGCTCACCGTCGTGCTCATTCTTGGGCTCACCGGTTGGACGAGTATTTTCCGGCTGGTTCGCGCGGAGTATTTGAAGCACAAAGCGCGCGATTACGTGCGCGCCGCGAACGCCATCGGCGCATCAAATTTGCGTCGCATGTTTGTGCATATCTTCCCGAATATTTCGCATGTGGTGCTGGTGCAACTCTCGTTGCATGTGGTGCTGTTCATCAAGTCCGAAGTGATCCTGTCTTTCCTCGGTTTCGGCGTACCGGTCGACGTGGTGAGTTGGGGCTCAATGTTGAACGAATCGCAGAACGAGTTGATCCTCGGCTACTGGTGGCAGCTCGCTGCTGCGACCGCATTCATGGCGGTGCTGGTGACGGCGTTCAGCCTGTTTACCGATGCGCTGCGCGATGCGCTTGATCCGAAGTTGAAGTAGCTGTCATCCTGAGCAAAGCGAAGGATCACGTTGATGAACGCCGCTGTGTACATCGTCGCCAATGACGCGCGGACCCTCTACATCGGAGTAACAAGTAGTCTGGAGCAACGCATGTACGAACACCAAAGCGGCGCGTATGAGGGCTTCACCAAACGATACGGACTTGACCGGCTCGTTTATTTTGAGCAGACGAGTGATATTCGCGCTGCCATCGAGCGTGAAAAGCAATTAAAGGGCTGGCGGCGAGCGCGCAAAATTGAATTGATCGAATTGACTAACCTAGGTTGGGAGGACCTTTCGGCACCTTGGTTCGCTTCACGAAGGGACGGCGCTATGTCATGTGATCCTTCGCTGCGCTCAGGATGACAGCGCGGGTAATGGGCGCTTTATTTCTAATTTCCATGGTCTGTTCGGCCATCCTGAGCGAAGCGAAGGATCACGTCGATGAACGCAAGTATTGATAAACGCCCCAGCGCTTTGCGGCATGCTGCGCAGAGAATTTAAGACGAAAAAATATGACCACACCTCTCCTTTCCATTAAAAACCTTCGCGTCAATTTCCGTCTCGACAAACACAATTCGTTTGAGGCATTGAAGGGCATTTCGTTTGACGTCATGCCCAACCAAACCGTTGCGTTGGTCGGTGAATCTGGCTCTGGCAAATCAGTCGCGTCGCTCGCAGTTTTGGGTTTGTTGCCGAAAGAAAATGCGACCGTCGACAAGGCGAGCAGCATCGAGTTTGAAGGCAAGAATTTGCTGGCCTTCTCCAACGCGCAAAAGCGCGCCATTCGTGGCAGTGAAATCTCGATGATTTTTCAGGAGCCTATGAGCTCGCTGAACCCGGTATTCACCGTCGGCTTTCAGATTGAAGAGGTGCTCAAGGAGCACATGGGCCTGTCCGGTAAGGCCGCACGTGACCGCTCTATTGCGTTGCTCGCTGAGGTTGGCATCCCGGAGCCCGCGATCAAGATCGACAGCTTCCCGCATCAGATGTCGGGCGGGCAACAGCAGCGCGTGATGATCGCGATGGCCATCGCCTGCGAGCCGAAACTGCTGATCGCGGATGAGCCGACCACTGCGCTTGACGTGACCATTCAGAAGCAGATTCTCGAC
>JANNYE010000013.1:0-1387 GCA_031409935.1 Burkholderiales bacterium
GCGTTCTACTGCGTGCCCGCCAAGGCCTACGCCGCGCTGATGGACAGGCTTGAAGACCTGGAGCTCAACGCCATCGCCGACGCACGCAAAGGCCAGCGTGTCGTCAAAGTCAAACTCGCCGATCTGTAGCCGTTGAAGTACGAACTCGGCTTCCTCGAAGAAGCCCTGAAAGAGTGGGGCAAGCTCGACAACAACACGCGCGAGCAATTCAAAGCCAAGCTCGCCGAACGGCTAACCAACCCGTGCGTTCCCGCATCGAAGCTCAGCGGCCACAAAGATCGATACAAGATCAAACTGCGCAGCGTGGGCTATCGACTGGGCTACGAAGTCCGCGACAGCGAAGTGATTGTGGTTGTCGTGGCCGTGGGCAAGCGGGAACGGAATGCGGTTTACAAGGCTGCGGCGGGGCGCTGACCAGTAGGTGATTCAAAGAATTCCGGTCGCAACACGATAAATTGACGCTGCCCCCTTTAGTTCACCACCAACGCATCGGCCCTCTCGTGAATCGGCAAAATGACCGGAAAAACATACTCATAAAAACCAGAATAAATCCAACAAATGGCCAAAGTATCCTTATAAAATCAAGGAATAATACAAAAATACAACCAGCAATAAGACTGGCACACTAACCGGCAATTAATCCAGCCGAACTGCCATGAAAAGCACCCCTATCGCGCAATACACCCAGCCGCATCAGTTCGAGCCACTGCTGCCGCAAACGGGGCTGGGCGCTTTGCGCGAGCGCTCCCGTGCAGTCATTGAGCAATCCCTGCGCCTGTCCGCCGCCGTGCATCCCGACACTATCGCCAGCCTGCGCGAGCTGGTGCGGGAGATGAACTCCTACTACTCCAACCGCATCGAGGGCCAGAGCACGCATCCGCACAACATCGGCCGCGCCCTGCGGCGCGACTTTTCGGACAAGCCGGATGTCGCCCGTCTGCAGCGCGTCGCGCTCGCCCACATCGATGCCGAGCGGGCGCTGGAGTCCGCCGTTGAGGGCGGCGCCACGGCCCTCTCCAGCGCCTTCATCCAGCAGGCGCATGGCGAGCTCTACAGCCGCCTGATTGAGGCAGACCGTCTCACCACCGAGGGCGAAGTCATCCAGCCCGGTCAGTGGCGCACACGACAGGTGGCCGTCGGCCGCCACGAGCCGCCCCCGCCCGATGCGCTGGCGGCCTTCCTCGGGCGCTTCGATCAGGTCTACGCCCGCCCGCATCTGCTCGAAGACCAGCTCATCGTCGCTGCTGCCGCCCACCAGCGCATGGCCTGGATTCACCCCTTCATCGACGGCAACGGCCGCGCCTGCCGCCTGCAGACCCACTGCGCCCTGTGGCCGTTGAGTGGCGGCCTGTGGTCGGTCAGCCGCGGCCTCGCCCGCCGTCGCGAC
>JANNYE010000014.1:0-79461 GCA_031409935.1 Burkholderiales bacterium
ATCCGCTTTTCGGGCGAATTGCTGCGTTGCGTGGTGCCAAGACGTTGCGCGCGCAACAGAATCCTCATGTACCCAAAAGTACATTTCGGTTGCTGTGCGCCACGCGCCTTGCACTTCATCCCGAAAATTCGAATTTCTAGGCGTGCCCACTATTTACTCTCCGCTGACTTTGAAAATTTGATGCGGTAGGCGATTAGCGTGTCACAAGCCAAGAGCGTGAAAAGGAGCAAACCCTGAAACACGCCAGTCAAGGATTTAGGGAGTCCGAGACGAGACTGCGCGAGTTCGCCACCGATGTAGAACATGCTCAGGAGGATCGACGAAAACACGATGCCTACTGGATTAAGTCGCCCGACAAACGCCACGATGATCGCGGCGAAACCATACCCCGCAGGCACGTATGGCGTGAGCTGTCCGATCGGCCCCGCCACTTCCAGCGCGCCCGCCAAACCCGCCATTGCGCCGGAAACCAGCAGCGCAGTCCACAACGTACGGCGCGACGAAAACCCGGCGTACTTCGCTGCAGCAGGCGCGAGTCCACCGACCTGCAACTGAAAACCACCATAAGTGCGAAACATGAATATCCACATGCCGACCACGCCGAATAGCGCGATCAGCAGGCCGACGTTCATGCGAGTGCCGTCGAACAGTTTCGGAATTTGCGTGACTTTCTCAAAGTTTTTGCTCTGCGGAAAATTGAATCCGTTCGGGTCTTTCCACGGGCCGTACACCATGTACGACAGCACCAGTTCCGCGACATAAACCAGCATCAGGCTGACCAAAATTTCCGACGCGTTGAAGCGATCACGCAACAGCGCAACGATCCCCGCCCACAACATGCCACCGAGCACACCTGCGATCAAAATCAGCGGAATGATCCACGGCCCGGTCGACTTGTCCGCCAGCAACGCAACGCCACCTGCGGTCACGGCACCGAGCACGAACTGGCCTTCCGCACCGATATTCCACACGTTCGAGCGAAAGCAGACGGCGAGCCCTAGCGCGATTAGCAGCAGAGGCGTAGCTTTCACCGCAAGCTCAGAGAGCGCATAGCCCGATTTGATCGGCTCCCAGAAAAACACCAGCAACCCCTTGACCGGGTCTTTGCCCATCAACATGAAGATTGCGATGCCGATGATGACGGTGATGACTAGCGCGAGGAGCGGCGAACCGATACCCCAGAACTTTGATGCTCGCGGGCGAGGTTCTAGTTTGAACATGGCGTCGCTCCAAAGCTACCGTTGTAGGAGCGGCTTGCCGCGACCGCACTTTGTCTACGTCTGGGTCGCGGCAAGCCGCTCCTACAACACATGACTTACCTCCCACAACCCGCTCATCCATTCACCGATTTTTTCTACCGTCGCATCTGCCGTGTTGATCGACGGTGACAACCGCCCCTTGGCGATCACATGCATGCGGTCACACACTTCGAACAGCTCATCCAACTCTTCACTGACAACCAGCAAAGCGCATCCCTCATCACGCAGCTTGAGCAGTTCTCCGCGAATCTGCGCTGCCGCCCCCACGTCCACGCCCCAGGTGGGTTGCGACACGATCAGCACTTTCGGATTGGCGCTGATTTCGCGACCGACGATGTACTTTTGCAGGTTGCCCCCAGAGAGGCTCTTGGCCTCGGCGGATGGCCCGCCCGCTTTCACATTGAAGCGCTTGATGATGTCTGCTGCCAGCGCAGCTGTCGCCTTCGGTGAAATCCATGACAGCGGCGGTTTGCCGACGACTTCTGACGCCCTAGACAGGAGCGTATTCGCTGCAAGTGACAACGTCGGCACAGCGCCGCGCCCCAAACGTTCTTCCGGCACAAAGTGCAGGCCACCGGCGCGGCGAACGCGCGGATTTCTCTTTGAGATGTCGTTGCCAAACAGACTGATGCTGCCGCTCGGCGCTCGGGTGCTTTCGCCAGATAACGCAGCGAGAAATTCCTGTTGACCGTTCCCGGATACACCGGCAACGCCAACGATTTCGCCAGTGCGGACTTCAAAATTGATGTTGTCGAGCGTGACGCCAAACGGGTCGTCGGCGACGATCGACAAGCCTTTCGCCTGCAAACCAATTGAACCGGTCTTCACTTCGCGATGCTGCAACTTGGGCGGCTCGGCACCAATCATCAAACGCGACAAGGACGCGTTGCTCTCGTTCCTCGGGTCAACATGGCCCGTCACCTTGCCGCCGCGCAGTACCGTGCAATGGGTACACAGCTCGCGAATTTCATCAAGCTTGTGACTGATGTAGAGGACGCTACAACCATCAGCGGCGAGCTGGCGTAACGTGACAAAAAGTTTGCGCACTGCCTGTGGCGTTAACACCGAGGTGGGTTCGTCCAGAATCAAAACTTTGGGATCGGTGAGCAGTGCGCGCACGATCTCGACGCGTTGACGTTCGCCCACGGAGAGCGAATGCACGGGACGATCCGGCTCGACATCGAGACCATAAATTTTTGCCTTGCGCACGGTCTGTTCGCGCACGGCGTCTAACGTCAGCGACTTGTCAAGCCCAAGCCAGATGTTCTCCGCAACCGTCACGGTTTCGAACAACGAAAAGTGCTGGAACACCATGCTGATGCCGAGCGCGCGCGCCTGTTGCGGATTGCGAATCAAGCTCCGCTTGCCGTCGAGTAACACCTCGCCGAGATCGGGCTTGACCGCACCGTAGATGATCTTCATCAACGTCGATTTACCCGCGCCGTTTTCACCGAGCACGGCGTGAATTTCTCCCGGCGCTACGCGAAGATTGACATCACTGTTGGCCACCACACTGGGGTAGCGCTTGGTGACGTTTTTCACCTCAAGTCGCAGCGTTGATGCGGCCTCGCTCATTCATTTCCCCGTGAAGTTTTTGTCTTCGTTCTATCAAGTCCGCCGCGACCCCGACTGCGATCACCCCTGGATGCTTGTTACTCAACTGCGTACCCAACCCCGTGTTCAACTGCGGCCGCCCAATCGGGCAGCTGATGCGAGCAATGGCAGCACCTGCGTATCCGCGCTGCTCGAATCGTTTCCGGAATGCCGCCGCCTTCGTCTCTGAGCCAATCAGGCCAATATAGGCCAGATCGTCACGCTTGATCAATTCAAGGCAAATATCGAGATCCAGCGCATGCGAATGGGTCAGCACCAGAACGTCAGCATTCGCTGGAATCGCGCGCACCTTGCCTGCCGGATCGTCCGTGTCGACAACGCGAACATTAGGCGGCAAATGCCCTGGAAAGATAGCATCGCGACCATCAATCCATCGCGCCTGACAAGGCATAGTGGCCAGCACCTGCACGATGGCCTGTCCGACGTGGCCCGCGCCAAACACCCAGATTGGCCACGGCGCAAAGTCGAGTGGCAACGCGAGTTCCGCGCCCGTATCCAGTGCGCGCTCTACGACAAAACACCCGCCGTGTTGCTCAATCATTTGCAGTTGCAGCAACATCGCGCGGTCACGCTCACCAACAGGCATCAATGCCACGTCAACCGCGCCGCCGCAACACTGACCGAGCGCAGGCCCCAGCGGAAAGTGACGACGCGTTGCGAGCTCCGCGTTCAACCCGAGCAATTCACGCGCGACCTCGATGCTTTTGAGTTCGAGATGGCCGCCGCCAATCGTGCCCTGCGTTTGTTGCTCCGTGACGATCATCATCGCGCCGCGCTCACGTGGCACCGAGCCCTTCGCGTCCGACACGCAAACCCAGATCGCGGGTGTACCGCTGTCGAGCATGGCGAGGAGGTTAGCGCCGGGGTTTTGCATCAGATTTCGCGCTGTGCCGCCATCACCGCGTTCAATATCGCCTCTGACGTAGCGGGTGCTGCGAGTTGCGCCATCTTGCGGTAATCAGTTACGGAATTCACTGCATCACGAATCGCCTGATGCACCGCGAACGCGAGCATCAGCGGCGGCTCGCCGACGGCCTTGCTGCGATAAATGGTGTCTTCGCGATTCGGCGAATTTTCGACCAGCCACACGTTGAACGTTGCTGGGATGTCTGCGGCGGTGGGTATTTTGTAGGTGCTCGGCGCATGCGTGGTGAGCACGCCTTTGCTGTTCCATTTCAGTTCTTCGCCGGTCAACCAGCCCATGCCTTGAATGAACGCACCTTCGATCTGGCCCCTATCCAGCGCGGGATTCAGCGAGGTGCCAACGTCGTGCAAGATATCGACGCGCTCGACTTTCATCTCGCCGGTGAGCGTGTCGATGGCGACCTGGGCGCAAGCCGCGCCGTAGGCAAAGTAATAGAAAGGCCGACCCTTGAACGTGTCGCGATTCCAGTGAATTTTTGGCGTCTTGTAGAAGCCCTGCGCGGACAACGAAACACGTGCGAACCATGCGTCATGCACCAGTTCATCAAACGGCATGCGCAGCGTGGTGCCGTTGCTTTCGGCCTCGATGCCATCGTTGACGAATCGAATGGCAGACGCATTCACATCCCATTTTTTTGCTGTGAACTCGGCTAGCCGCTCACGCAACTTGCGACATGCATCTTTTGCCGCCATCCCGTTCAGGTCGCTACCGCTGGACGCCGCCGTGGCGCTGGTGTTGGGCACTTTACTGGTGTCGGTTGTTGAGACGCGAACGCGCGCTGAATCAATGCCCAACTCTTCCGCCACAACCTGCTGGATTTTGGTGAACAGGCCCTGACCCATCTCGGTGCCGCCATGATTGACGATGACCGAACCGTCGGAGTAAACATTGACCAGTGCGCCAGCCTGATTGAGATGCGTTGCGTTGAATGAGATGCCGAATTTGACGGGCGTCAGCGCCAGTCCGCGCTTGATGATGCGACTGGTTTTGTTTTGCTCGCGGAGGGCCAAGCGACGTGCGCGATAGTCGGAGCGGCGCTCAAGTTCTGGCACGAGGTCATGCAGGATGTTGTCTTCAACCGGCTGACCGTAGTGCGTCACGTTACGCTCGGTCAGGCCGTAAAAATTGATACTGCGAACGTCGAGCGGATCTTTGCCCAGCACATGCGCGATCTCGTCCATCACATGTTCAATCAGGAACATGCCTTGTGGCCCGCCGAATCCGCGAAATGCCGTGTTCGACACCTTGTGCGTTTTGCACGGGAAGTTGCGAATGCGCACATGCTCGAGAAAGTATGCATTGTCGACGTGGCAGATCGCACGGGCATTCACCGGGCCGGACAAATCGGCGGAGTAACCGCAATCCGACGCAAGCATCAAATCCGCCCCGATAATGCGGCCTGTTTCATCAAAGCCAACATCGTATTCAAACTGAAACGGATGCCGCTTGCCGGTGATGATCATGTCGTCATCGCGATCCAGCCGCATCTTCACGCTGCGACCTAGTCTCGTCGCGGCCATGGCGCACAGCGAAGCAAACAATGCAGGCTGCGATTCCTTGCCACCGAAGCCGCCGCCCATGCGTCGACATTCAACGCGCACTTTGGCATCAGGCAATGCCATCGCCCGCGCCACGATGTGCTGCACCTCGGTCGGGTGCTGCGTTGAACAGTGAACGGAAATTTCACCGTCTTCCAGCGGCGTTGCGAGCGACACCATGCCTTCTAAGTAAAAATGATCCTGCCCACCGCAGGCAGTTTTGCCGCTGATGCGATGCGGTGATCGTTCGAGCGCGGCGGCGGCATCGCCGCGCCCGGTGGTGACCGGGGGCAGCACATAACTTTTTGCTGCCAGCGCGTCGTCGACGGTGAGGATTGGTGTCTTGACTTCGATTTCGTACCTCGCAAGCTTCGCTGCTTTTCGCGCTAGCAGATGCGTCTCGGCCACGACCATGAACACTGGTTGGCCGTGGTACTCAATCCGATCAGTTGCGAGAATCGGATCGTCAAGCACAATGCCGCCGTAATTGTTGACGCCGGGAACGTCCTTCGCGGTAAACACCGCGATGACGCCGGGTGCCTTGATGACGTCGCCCAGATCGAAGGATTTCAGCGTTGCGTGAGCGGCAGGCGCATAGCCAATCGCAGCAGACAACGTGCCGCGCGGTGCGGCGATGTCATCGGTGTAAACAGCCTCGCCGGTGACGTGCAAGTGCGCGGATTCGTGGATTTGCGTGTTCACCCGAGTCTTCTCATCGGGGCAAGTCAGTCACTTCGTCGTTCCTGCGAAGGCAGGAACCCAGCGACTTTGCGCATTGCGCCGCACTTCGACCGGGCGCGGACGACGCGGGGCCCCTGCCTTCGCAGGGGCGACGAGGGAAAAAACTCAACGGGGAACCCCTGTTCATCAAAACACTCTCGTTTCGACTACTTCACCGCTAGTTTCTAGCCAGAACCGTTGCAAAAAATTCTGCGCAACCTGCATGCGATATGCAGCGCTCGCGCGCATGTCGGTCATGGGTTGGTAATCTTGCGCAAGTGCCTCCATCGCGGCGCGCACGGATGTTTCACTCCAACTCTGGTCGAGCAATGCGTTCTCAGCATTGGCTGCGCGTTTCGGAGTTCCCGCCATGCCGCCAAATGCTATGCGACAACGTTTCACAACTCCACGATCAGACTCGATTGCAAACGCTGCAAACACCGCCGAAATATCCTGTTCGTTACGTTTTGAATTTTTGTAAGCTGCAATCTGCAGTGTGCCATGAGTCGGGCGACTGGGGACGATGATCGCTTCGACCCATTCGCCAATCTCGCGCGACTGCTTTTTATAATCAAGATAGAGCGATTCCAGCAGAATCGTGCGATGCGCTTCACCGTGTCGCAACACGACCTGCGCGCCGATGGCGATTAGCGCGGGCATTGAATCGCCAATCGGCGAGCCGTTTGCCACGTTGCCGCCGAGTGTGCCGCTGGCACGAATCGGCCACGACGCAAAGCGCGTCCACACGTGGGCCAACTCGGGATACAGGCAGTTCATAGCGCGGAAGGCGGGCTCCAGCGGCACTGCTGCGCCGATACGCAATCCTTCACTTGTCTCAGCGATGTGCTTTAACGCAGCGACTTCGCCCGTGTAGATAATCATCGCGTTGGTTTGCAGCGCCTTGTTCACCCACAGCCCGATGTCGGTGCCGCCGCCGAGAATCCATGCGTCTGGATGGGCCAGCACTGCCGCAGAGAAATCATGCACTGTTTTCGGCGCGATGAAGGTGCCGTGCGCGGATGTAATTTGCAAGGCATCCTGATGCGCTAGCCCAAGCAATGTCGCCGCCAGTTCCGCCTCACCCGGCAGGGGTGCGGCGTCCGTGGTCGCAGGCGTAAACATCCACTGTTCCATACCCGACAAAGAAGGTTGCGGCGCAGCTTGATACATCACCTGCGCCGCATCAAGAATCGGCCGATAACCCGTGCAGCGACACAAATTTCCGGCAATCGCATCGCAGGTCTGCGCACGATTCGGAGACGCTTCATTTTTGAACAACGCAAACAGCGACATCACGAAGCCCGACGTGCAGAAGCCGCATTGCGAGCCGTGACAGTCGACCATCGCCTGTTGCGTCGGATGCAGCACGCCGCTCGCGGCCTTTAGCGATTCGATGGTGAACACCGCTTTGCCATCGAGTGTGGGCAACAAACGAATGCAGGCATTGATCGGGAAAAGCGCGACACGATCGCGGCCTGCGTCATCCCGCGTCAGCTCCCCAATCACGACTGTGCACGCTCCACAATCGCCCTCGGCGCAGCCCTCTTTGGTGCCGGAGATGTGTCGATGCTCACGCACAAAGTCGAGCAAACTCAAATGCGGATCAATATCCGTGAGTTCAACCCGTTTGCCGTTCAGCAAAAATCGCAAGGTATTCGCCATGAGCCACACTATAGTCGGGTAGCAGTTGTGCACTGATAAGCTTGCCGCTATTCCTAATATTACGGTTGCTGCCTACAACAAAGCAAAAAACGAGGAAGGGAACATGGCCGAACCGCTGGATACCCACTTACTGCGCGTGCTGTACCTGGTGCTGCAAGAGCGGAGCGTGTCGCGCGCGGCAGATCGTCTTGGCATTACGCAACCGGCGGTGAGCAGCGCGCTGAAACGTCTGCGCGAAATCACGGGTGATGAGCTGCTGGTGCGTACGCGGAGCGGCATGACCGCCACCGAACGTGCCGAGAGCCTGATCGCGCCAACGCGCGCCGCGCTTGATGCCATCGACAGCATTTTGGTACTAGCGGAGCCGTTTGATCCTGCGAAATCCAAGCGCGTGTTCGGTGTCGGCGCACCCGATTATTTCGATGCATTTTTCCTATCGAATCTGATTGACCGTTTCCGTAGCAAAGTGCCGAACGGGCGACTCAACATTCGCTCGCTTTCTCTTGACATTGATTTCGAGCGTTTGCTGGAGGAAGGGGAGCTCGACGTGGTGGTCGGCAACTGGCCGAATCCGCCGGAATATCTGCGCACCACGAAGCTGTTCGACGATGAAGTCGTGTGCATGCTCAGCGATCGTCATCCGCTCGCCAAAAAGCAGGCAATCAGCGCCGACGATTACATCAAGGCGCAACATTTGGCACCGGTACGCTACGCAGGCGGCGTGCGTGGTGCGATTGACGAGCACTTGCACAAACTGGGCATCAAGCGTGACATCCGCATCTCGCTGCCGTACTTTCACGTCGCGCCGTATGTGCTCACCACGACCGACTTGATCTTCACCACCGGACGACGGTTCGCTGCGCATTACGCCAAATTTTTGCCGATCAAAGTGATGCTGGCGCCGCTTGATTTTCCGCCGCTGCGTTTCTATCAGTTGTGGCACGAGCGCACGCACACTGCGGCTCCCGCGCGCTGGTTGCGCGAGCAGGTGGCGCTAGTTGCGGCAGCGTAGCAACATGCGGCTGCGTCTAACGGCCAACATGCTGACATTACCGCCACGCCGGGGCTACAAGCCTACGGGCTGCATAGGCGGAAGGCAGTCTAGCCGAGGCGCGGCTCGGTCTGGATGCCCGCCTTCGGGGGCAGGACAGCTTTTGAGGCGTGTGCCTAAACTTGATCGCGCCGCTTACCCCGAATGAAACCAAGCCTTATGCCACCCTTGCTGTCCTTTCTCCGCTCAGCCTTTCTGCCGATCATCCTCGTATCGCAGGCGCTATCGTCGGCTGCATTTTCGCAAGCGTTGCGTGGCTATCAACCCGGCGCTACGCCATTTAATTTCGCGACCACGCCCGGTGCGCTCGCCAAGACGGTGGTGCCGCAGCGCTCCTCGGTTCATTTCACATTGGATCCGTACGCTGACACCTTTAGCGGCACAGTGACGCATCAGATTCAAGTAACCGCGCCCACCTCACGTGTGACGCTGCATGCGGCTGATTTGAACATCGGCGCGGTGGCGCTGGCGGGCAGCGCAGAGCCTGTGACGGTGAGCACGGACAAGCCGTCGCAGACGATTACGCTTGCGCTCACTAAAGCGCTCTCCATCGGCACGCACGAGATAACGCTTGCGTTTCAAGGCAAATTGACTGCCAACGGCTACGGGCTTTATTACGCGAAATATCGCGGTAATGACGGCACCGACAGGCGCATGTTGGTGAGCAATTTGGAGCCCATCGGCGCGCGCGAAATGCTGCCTTGTTTTGATGAGCCTTCGTTTCGCACGGTGTGGAACGTCTCGATAACGACGGCAGAAAAATACACCGCACTGTCGAACATGCCGGTGGCGAAGCAGACGCTCGCAGCGGGTCAGCGGCGCACGGATTTTGCGCCGACACCGAGCATGGCCTCCTACTTATTGGCGTTGGCGGTTGGCGAATTTGATCGGGTGACGGATCGGGTCGACAACACCGATCTTGCGATTTACACCGTCGCGGGCAAGGCGCAAAATGTAGGCTACGCAATGGAGGCGACCAAGCGACTGTTGGCGTACTACAAAGACTATTTCGGTACCGCATATCCGCTGCCGAAGCTCGATCAAATTGCCGTGCCTGGCAAGCGCGGCGCGATGGAAAATTGGGGTCTCATCACCTATTCGGAAGACCTGTTGATCGTGGACCCGGCGCGGGCAACGTACGAACAGCGCTTCTACGCGTTCGTGGTGATCGCGCATGAAATTTCGCATCAGTGGTTTGGTAATTTGGTGACGATGGCATGGTGGGACGGGTTGTGGCTCAATGAGTCGTTTGCCGAGTGGATGGGGTACAAGGCGACCGCTGCGCTGAACCCGCAGTGGAACTTGATTGCGAGCCGCGCGCAGGCAAGAGAAAGAGCGATGGCGGTGGACGCGTTGGCGAGCACCTTGCCCATTGAGCGGGCGGTGGCGCGCGACCAAAATGCGGAGGAGCTGTTCGACGCAATCAGCTACGAAAAGGGCCACTCTGTGCTCACCATGGTCGAGCGTTTTGCGGGCGAACGGGCCTGGCGCGATGGGCTGCGTGACTACTTAAAAACGCATGAGTACAGCAACGCCACCAGCGCTGATTTGTGGGCAGCCATGAGCCGCAAAACTGATGTTGATGTGCAGGCCTTCGCCAACGCGTGGACGCGGCAGGCGGGCTTTCCGTTGCTCAACGTGTCAGCGTCGTGCGCCGTAGGCGATACCGGTGAACAAACGGTGACGCTCACGCAGTCGCGCTTTGCGTTGAAGGTGGGCTACGTGCCGCAGCAGACGTGGCGCTTGGCGGTGCTGGTGTCGCGTCCGGGAGCCACCGATGAGGCAAAGCAGACGGTGTTTGTCGATGCGCTACAACCGAAGCAGATCAAGGCGGGTCGCTGCGGCGAGGCCGTGCTGGTGGACGTTGGCGGCGCGGGGTACTACCGTGTGAACTACGGCGCTACGTTGGAAAAATCGCTGGCAGCGAAGCGCTCAAAGCTCTCGACCGGAGACCGACTGCGCATGTTGAGCGACGCGTGGGCATTGGCCGAGGCGGGACAGGCAAACCCAGAGCGCGCCTTTGAACTCATCAGCGGACTCGCCGCCGACGATGCGCCGGAATTGTGGAACGAGGCGATGAATGTGTTCACCAGCGCGCGCCAGTTGTTGCGCACCGGCGCCCTTGCTGATGCGCTGGACGTGTATGCCTGCCGCACGCTGCGCCGCCCGTTCGCGGCTCGCGGTTGGCAAGAAAATAGCGGCGACAGCGACAACTCGCGCTCGCTACGTGGCAACTTGATTGCGGCGCTGGGCGCATGCGGCGACGCGGCGGTGCTCAAAGCATCGCGGCAACGATTTGCGGCGTTTATTGCAGACGCCGCATCGGCCAAGGGCGACGTGCTCTCCGGCGTGTTGCGCGCGGTCGGCGCGAACGCGACGGTCGCTGAGCTGGAGCAATTGACGGCGTTGGTCGAGAGCGGAAAATTTTCGGAGCTTGAGTGGCCGTTGATGGCGGCCATCAGCGCCAGCCGCGACCCGCTGATCGCGAAACGCGCTTTGGCACTCGCGCTCACCGATCGCTTGCCGCGCTCGATGGCGCAGCGCCTCGTCAGCCGCATCGCTGGCAACGGCCTGCACGACACCCTAGCGTGGCAGTTCACCAAAGACAACCAGGCCGCGCTCTTCGAGCGCACCTCATCGCGCGGCCGACCGTACGTGTTCACCGCACCGTTGCGTGCCAGCCGCGATACCGCGCTGGCCAACGCGGTCAAAGCCGAAGCCGAAAAAGTACTGGAACCGGATTTGCGTAGCGAGGTGCAACGCGAAGTTGCAAGCGTCGAGCGCAGCGCATGGGCGTTCGACGCGGTGCGCGAGAAACTGGCATTTTTGTTGCTGAAAGCCGGGGAATAGCGCTGGTGTAGGTGGCCCAATATCTGCGCGCAATTGATCTCCAACCGCCAGTAGCCCAATTTGACACATACAGCTTTTCATCGAAATCTCCTATTTACGGGGCTCAGGTGTTATTTTTCGTATTTATTGATTTGCCGTCAAAACCTCTATTTAGCCCAATAAAAATAGAGCTCTCCGTAAAAAGCTGTTGACAAAAACTTCGCGAACAAGTGAAATTTTTCGTCATTACGCGTTATGTTGCGGGTTACTGCACATTCATGGTCCGCACAAATCACGCACATTAGAACGGTTTGGCGCGACGCTTGCTTTATCGACAAGTGAGCCGCGTAGATTCACTGAATCCGTACCCATTGCATCACCCCACAAAACCAACTTCAAAAAACACCGAAAGGACTCAACCGATGAAACGTAATTTGACGCAACGCTTGGCACTGGTTTTTCGCGCACTGCTCACCGCTGCAGGCGCACTAGCGTTAGCACTTAGCGCAGCGAGCCAAGCCCAAACCGCGCTCGACGACATCATGAAAACCAAGGAAATCAAGATTGGCATACCGACTGATTTCCCGCCGTATGGCTTCGTCGGCGCTGACCTAGCGCCCAGAGGTCTGGACGTGGACATGGCCAATTACATCGCTGGCAAACTAGGCGCGAAGATTGAGCTGGTGGTCGTCACCAGCGCCAACCGTATCCCGTATTTGCAAACAAAAAAGGCCGACCTCGTGATCTCCACGCTGGGCAAAAATCCTGAGCGCGAAAAAGTGATCGATTTCACGGCAGCGTATTCGCCGTTTTTCCAGGCCGTGTTCGGTCCGAAAAACATCGTCGTCAAAGGCCCTGCCGATCTCGTTGGCAAATCGGTCGGCGTTACGCGCGGCGCGATTGAAGACATGGAGTTGACCAAGATTGCCCCGAGCGGCGTCGACATCAAACGCTTCGAAGACAACAACGTCACCGTCAGCGCCTTCGTGTCCGGCCAAACGCAACTGCTCGCCACCGGCGCATCGGTCGCAGGCAACATGATGGCGCGCAATCCGAACCTCTCCGCCGAATACAAGTTCGTGCTCAAGGATTCGCCGAATTTCATCGGTGTCGCCAAGGGTGAAGACAAGCTGCGCCTGAAGGTCAACGAGATCATCGCAGCGGCAAAAGCTTCGGGCGACATCGACAAGATGGCGCAGAAATGGCTCGGGCGGCCTGCGGGGGATTTGCCAAATTAGTCGTCGCCAAAAACGTGCCGTCCTCGTCGCGCCTACCGTCGTCATCCTCGCGCAGCGGGGATCCAGAAACGTTGTGTACGGAACATTACCTCGAATTAGCTAACTTTCTGGATTCCCGGCCTCCGGCCGAGAATGACGGCGGATGAATATGTGATAGCTCACGCATGAAAATCGAACTCGATTTCCTCTCCGTTCTCGCCCAATGGCCGTTGCTGGTCAAGGGCGTGGCATGGACATTGGCGCTGACCGCGTTCTCCGCAGTGCTCGGGGGCCTCGTAGGCGTGGCCTGTGCGTGGGCGCGGGCGTATGGCGCAAAGCCGCTGGCGTACGCGGTCGCGACGTACGTGGAATTGATCCGCAACACGCCGTTCATCGTGCAACTGTTTTTCATCTTTTTCGGCCTTCCCGCAGCGGGCGTCAAGCTCACGCCGGAGATCGCCAGCATCATCGCGATGGTCCTGAATCTGGGTGCATACGCCACTGAAATTGTGCGTGCCGGACTGGACGCCACGCCACGCGGACAGATGGATGCGGCAAAAGCAATTGGCCTCAATCGGCTGCAAATGTTTCGCCTCGTGGTGCTGCCGCCCGCGCTCGCCAAAGTGTGGCCCGCGATGGTCTCGCAAATCATCATCGTGATGCTCGGCTCGGCCGTGTGCGGACAAATTTCAACCGAAGAATTGAGCTATGCCGCCAACCTGATTCAAAGCCGCAACTTCCGCGCGTTTGAGAGTTTCATCATCGCGGGTGCGATCTATTTGCTGCTGGCCGTCGGCGTTCGCAAATTGCTGACATGGGTCGGGCCGCGCTTCTTCTTCGGTAGCTTTGGAGCGCAACGATGAATGCTGACTTGAACACCGCTTTGCTCCCCTCTCCCCCGGAGGGAGAGGGGCTGGGGGAGAGGGGGAAGCCGCGAATTACAAGCTGGGTGAGCTACGCCACCTTCCCCCTCTCCCTAACCCTCTCCCGCAAGGGGAGAGGGGACAATCTCACAGAGCCCTTTCATGGTTGAATTCTCCCTCTGGGACATCTTCCGCAACATCGGTCTCGCTGCACGCTGGACCATCGCGCTGTCACTCGTCGCCTTTATCGGCGGCGGCATTGTCGGACTGTTGCTGCTGTACCTGCGCATCGGCGGTGGCCGCATCACCAAAGCGCTGGTCGGCGGCTATGTGCAGGTGTTTCAGGGCACGCCGTTGCTGATTCAGCTTTTCCTTACCTTCTTCGGTATTTCGCTATTCGGCATCAGCGTCTCGCCGTGGATCGCAGCATCGGTTTGTCTCACGTTGTATTCCAGCGCCTACCTCGCCGAAATTTGGCGTGGCTGTGTGGACTCCGTGCCGAAAGGCCAGTGGGAAGCCGCGAAAAGCCTCGCGTTATCGTTCGCACAACAACTGCGCTTTATCGTCCTGCCACAAGCTGCAAAAATCGCCGTCGCGCCAACCGTCGGCTTCATGGTGCAGATCATCAAAGGCACCGCGCTCGCCTCGATCATCGGCTTCGTGGAGATCACCAAAACCGGCGGCATGATAGCCAACGCCACCTTCCAGCCGTTCCTCGTCTACAGCTTCGTCGCGCTGTTTTATTTTGCGCTGTGCTTTCCGCTGTCGCTGCTGAGCAAGCGGCTGGAATTGAAACTCGCGATTTCGAGTCGATAGGAATGTCGGCGCAGTCTTAAGAACTCTAAATTCGATTCATCGTCCATGCGTCAACTAGTGGATCGGAGCGAATTTTTCCAAGCTTTGGCTTTCGAGACCCTGCAAATAGACTATCAGATGGCACTTCGACTGGTTTGTCCAAACGATGTAGAAATAGTTGGCAGATCGCCATGCCCACAGTCAACGCGATTGGTACCTCTCCGACATTCGCAACTTCAAGTGTTAAGCAGCCTGAAAACCCCGGATGTACTCCAGGCGCGGTTTCGATAACTAGCCCGCGACGCCCCCACGATGACTTCCCTGTGACGTAACCACACAGGCGATTTGGCATTGCAATCCATTCCAATGTGGCGGCAAGTACAAAATTGCCAGGATGCAAAATGTAGGTCTTACCAATCGCTATGAATGTTCTGGATGTCAACGTCTCTTCTGAATCGTCTTGTGCTGGATTTACGATATCCAGACACTTCATCTGGTTTGACTTTGGTGCTACGAACCAACTACCCAGTCGAAGGTCGATCGAAGCGGTCCCTCGCTGTTCTTTAGTAAGCTCGGTTACGAGACGTGGCGCGATGAAGAAAGAATCCTCGTCTTTCGAGTTAAGCTCATCCTGAATCTGAACAGCATTCAAAATCACAATTTCGTTCCCGTTATCGTCTGCTCAAGTTCAAAAACCTCAAGCGTCTTCAATGTGATTTCGAACAAGTGCGAATTTTGCTTTGTCAGTTCTTCAGCTTTCAAATCGGTATCGTTAAGCAAGTCGTTGTATCTCGTCCAAGCCGCATCGATGATCGTTGGAAGATTAATTGAACCGATCGCAGGTCGGCCTTCTTTAAAAAACGCTAATTCGTGGCGATGCACGCGAATCCAATCTTCACAATGAATGTGAGCCTGTCTAGCGACTAAATTCGCGAAAGCAGAAACTTCTTTCCAGTGACGGGCTACAGTTAGATCGGCTATGTCAAGCAGCAGCAGTTGTTTCTGATCGTGAGCGTAATCGTCGGCTTCATAAAAACTCGCCTCATAACCCGCGGGAACCGTCAAACCTATTTCACTCGCGGCTTCAGACTGAAATTTAATGCGGTCACTGTTTTTTGGGTATTCGATCGAGCGCGGACCGGCATTTGGCTCAAGTAGATATCGATACGCATTTAGATAAGAGGTTCCGAAAACGCATATCGCGAAGGTATCGCAAAACAACTCTTGGAGTTGTCGGCTAGCGGAATAGCTTGCCAGTGCTAACGGCGAAAGAAACAAATCTGCCTGGTTCAAGCTGTTCGCAGGATCGTCGATTCCGAGCTCGTTAAGGATTCTTGATCGAAACGGCGAACTCATCATGACGTCACCCAGTGTCTTCGTCACATTCGAAAGCATTGTTTGTATCTGTGGTGCTTTGGGGTTCCAAATGTTGTGCGCAATCTCATGCGCTGCCAGCGGAACGACAAGGGGATTTTGCGACTCAACAATAGGCATGCCCACCCAAACATAGTCTTTGGAAATTTGACCGGGGTAGGTCCAAGTGCGCGGGCTGGGATGCCACTCGTAGTAAAGAATGAGGCGATGCTTCGATGTTAAGCATGCGCGTATTAGTCGTAGCAGAGGTGCCTGAATCTCGAACGCTGCGTCGTGATTACACGCACGCTGAAGTGTCTCAAGAGGTTTTAGCCCGTCCTGAACTTGGGCTAGTGCCGTGGAAATAAGTTGAGCAAATGTCGCTGGAGTAGCAGAAGCCCTAGCGTCGACCAATTCCGCCATTTGCTTATTAAATTCCTTCTGATTCCGTATAAGCGCATCGCGGATATTTGGATAGGGAATGTCTTGGCAAAGCAACCATTCGATCAGTTGTTGAATTCCGACGATGCGTCGACGTGCGACTGCATAGAGCGGATTGTGCATCTCTGACAATTGAATTGGCGGTGTCGCGTCAGTGTGCGTGCGTGAAATCCTGAGTGTCAGCAACTTTTGCAAGATTCCTGGCGCGAGAGGCCGATTCCGACAATCGCAAGAAAAACAACTTTAAAGAATCAAGTGACGTTATGTTTTCAATCAGTTCCGTCGCGAGCGAACAGCTGGACGTTACGTCCCTTGATCGAAGCTGAGCAATTTGAAATTGGGATTGATTGACAGCGTGGCTTATCAGACTGTGTTGTATGGGATCGCTAGGCGACGATTCGGAGTACCTGCTTTCGAGGACATAGTGAATGACCTCATAAACCGCATCCAAGTCTTCCGCTTTAACACTCTTAGGATCTGAAACTTTCTCGAATTTTTCAACCTGAAAGGCAGCTCGAGCCGCAGCGTGAGCAAGAGATGAATCGATGAAAGAAAGAGATGAGAAACCTGAACGCATTATGTTGCTACCTACCTGTAAGTCATTCATTATGAACCCTCCTTAATTAAGGCTAGAACAATTTCTACGCGATTACAAGGTGTTAGCCGATTTTTCTAGCTTTCAGGTGAACGTTGACCATTTTTGAATGACGTAGCAACGTACCTCTTTTCAGTCCTTCAACGCATCCGAAGATCAAACGAGCACATTTACACCATTTTTACGTACGGCACCCAAATTTTGGTTACGCAATGTGGCTAATAGGATTATCGAGCGCGGAAAAAATGGGACCAATTCCTACCTACATGTGTAGTGTGCATTCCGCTAGCATGAACTTCCACGCGTCACAAGGTTTGCCGCGCGGGCAACGTCGGCGTCCAGATTTACTAGATCTTCGTTCGTTTGTAGCAATCAACCTGCAAACTCATCGAATTCTGCGACTTACTCAAAGCAACTGGAGATATTGCGTTATGAAAAGGGCATTGGTATCCATTGGTGTCGACAAAACCGGTGGGGCACTCCCACATTTACGCGCGGCCGCTTCAGGTGCTAAACAATTTGCCGATTGGGGACGTCAACAGGGCTTTGACGTGTTTGAGTTCACGGACATAACCGATGGCCAGACAGTTCGATCCGCAACAATTTTTGATGCGATCAACGCCGTAGTTAAGGATTTGAACTACCAACAATTGGTAGTTTTTTTTTCGGGGCACGGATTACTACGCGCTCCCGGAGTTGAGATATGGCTACTGTCCGGCGCCCCAGATAATCCCAACGAGGCGGTCAACGTTGCCGCGTCAATTGCGTTGGCGCGGTTTAGTGGAATTCCACATATTGTTTTCATTTCGGACGCGTGTCGATCCAATCCACCGACGACCTTTTTCTCCACAGTTAGCGGTGTGCAAATTTTCCCGAATGTTCCTTTGGCGCCGGTCGATCCAGAGATCGACATTTTTTATGCCACTCGCCCTGGCGACCCGTCACTAGAGGTTCCACCCGATCAAGCATCAAACGAGTTCCGGGGCATATTTTCGTCTTGCTTGCTACCCGCGTTAAAGGGGCAGATAGCGAGTGTGATATCTGATGTCCTAGGGCCGCCTTTGCTCAAAGTCGTGTCGTCACGGTTGCTGAAGCCGCACCTTGTACAGGCCGTACCAAAAGCAGCGGCTAGTATCTCCATGGCTTTGCGTCAAATCCCAGATATCCGCGTGGAATCTGATCTTTCGCGATACTTGTCCGATGTGACGCTCCTGGCACACGTGCCGCCAATGCCCGCATCACCTCCGTCGTCTGGGCTGGGAGGTGTACCAACGCTCTTTCCACCCCAAGGTATTTCGACTGATACGTCTGCCTCGCAGTTCGGGCTGATTGCCGTTACCCCTCAAAACGCGGATGATTATCACAAAGCATTCAGAAAACACTTTGGTAACGTAGGGCTTGCTTTCCGAAGCACTGCAGCTGACACTGCGCGATTTGAGCGGGCCATGGTTGGCGCAGAAGTAATCGACACCGCCGGTGTATCGAGCGATAAAGCGACGCGCGCTCTTGCGCGCTTGGTAGCGACAAAGGGACGCGTGTCATTTGAAACATCAACCGGGTTCACGGTTGTCGGTACAAGTGTTTCGCACGCAGTAACGCTAAGGGGCAAAAGTGAGGTTTTCGTTGAACAAGGCGCGATCCAAATTCGCGTTTATGAAGAACGATCACGTACTGCTAGGAACGTAATTTTCATTCGGTTTGGTGGTGGTAACGGCACCGCAGCTGCGGTGCTTCCTGGGTACATCGGGACAATCGTAGTAGAGGACTTGCGCGTTGTCGCAATCACTTACACGCCGTCGCGTAATAACCCGAAATACGGAAACTATCTTGTGCAGCAAGTTCAAATCGATCAACGTCGTGCATTCGCCGCAGTAGCGGCTAGAAATGGCATGTTCACACTTAAAAAGAAGGATGCAAACAACACCGCAGATTACATTCGCATGGGCAAGTCTTTCGACCCAACACTCGGGATCTACGCCGCGTACGCTTACCTTCAGGCCGGCAATTTCGAAGGCGTTAAATCAGTTTTTAAGCTCATGTCAAATAAATCTTCCGGGGAGTATTCGCCCGTACCGTTTGACATAGCGATGCTCGCGCGATTCGTGGGAGTGAAGTGGCCTGCCAATCAATCCTTCGCCCCGTATTTTCCGATGATGACTGCAGGGTGGTCTTACTTATCAGGCATCGAAAACGAGCTACCAGCAGTTTCACTTCGAGCCGGAAGACACCTCGTGCCTGCATTGTGGACCACCTTTAACGATGAGGGCGTGAGAATTCTGGAGGACGCCTTTCCGACAGAAAGTCGACCACAACGCTTTATGGAGAACAACAAATGAAACTGATATTTGTTCATGGTCGCGACCAGCAAGGCAAAATCCCAGTCGCCTTGCAAAGCGAGTGGGATACGGCTTGGAATGAAGGGTTGATAGCCGCAGGATTGACCCGTCGAACCCCGCTGGATGTCATCTTCCCCTTTTACGGTGACAAGTTGGACGCCTTGGTCAAGGCGACTAAGACTCCGCTTGTTGCGGGCGTGCTCGCAAGAGGGGCGGGCGATACCTTTGAAGCGGAATTCCGCGGTAACTTGATTGTTGAAATGGCGCAAAACGCCGGGGTCACAGATGCCGATATTCTGCGGAACACAACCGAAGTAGTCACCGAAAAGGGGCCACTAAACTGGGGGTGGGTGCAGTCCATTCTGCGCGCACTAGACGAGCTTCCAGGCGGCGAGACGTGGATTGATATCTTCACTCGTGATGTATACGTTTACCTAACCTTCCCAGCTATTCGCGAACAAATCGATGCGATTGTAAATGCTGCAATTCCCGATGAACCATGCGTGGTCGTAGGCCATTCTCTAGGCAGCGTTGTTGCTTACAACGTCCTTATGAAACGTGCGAGTCCAACGAATGTGCGTGGTTTCGTTACGGTTGGATCACCGCTCGGGATGAGGACAATTCAGCGCTACTTAACTAAGCCGACTGCAATTCCAACTGTGATCAAGACGTGGTTCAACGGGTACGATGATGCTGACGTTGTCGCTCTTCGCGCGCTTGATGGACATGAGTTTCCAGGCACGCCACTAATCGAAAACGTCGCCGATATCCAAAACGCAACTGACAATCACCACGGCATCATCCATTACCTTGACAAACCAGCAATCGCAACTTGGATACATCAAAGCCTTACAGCACCGTTGTAAGTGCGAATCGGCAATCGAGCGCATATTAGAAATAGCCACACGAATCCGCATACTGATTTAGACTTTCAGCTGTGCAGAACGCCCCGTTCAAACGCCCCCACATCGTCGTAATCGGTGCCGGTTTCGGTGGCCTTGAAGCGGCCAAGGCGCTGCGTAAGGCCGATGTCGACATCACACTGATCGACCGCACCAATCACCATCTGTTTCAGCCACTGCTGTATCAAATCGCAACGGCCGGCCTGTCGCCGCCGTCAATTGCTGCACCCACACGCTACCTGTTTCGCAAGCAACCCAACGTCACCACGCTGCTCGGCGAGGTGGTCGACATTGACACGAGCGCGCGTGCCGTGCAGCTCGAAAACGGCGAGACCATCACCTACGACCACCTGATCGTCGCCAGCGGCGCGACGCATAGCTACTTCGGCAACGATCACTGGGCGCAATTCGCACCGGGGCTCAAGACGCTGGAGGATGCGTTCGAGATTCGTCGTCGCGTTCTGCTCGCATTCGAACATGCCGAGCGCGAAGAAGACGAGGCGACGCGTGAACGCTGGCTCACCTTCGCCGTGATCGGTGCGGGGCCGACCGGTGTCGAGATGGCCGGCACCATGGCCGAGATCGCCAAACACACGCTGGCGGGGGAGTTTCGCCGCATCGATTCGCGGCGCGCGCGCGTGCTGCTGATAGAAGGCGGCGACCGAGTGCTGCTTACCTTCCCGCCTTCGCTGTCGAAGCGCGCGGAGGAGCAACTGACCTCGCTCGGCGTCGAAGTACGCACTTCGCACAAAGTTACCCACATCGACGCCGATGGCATTCGCGTCAACGTCAATGGCGTGGAGCACAGAATAGCCTGCAAGACGATTGTGTGGGCCGCCGGGGTCGCAGCCTCGCCACTGGGCAAGCTGCTCGCGCGCGCCTGTGCGCTGGACGAGGCGAGCGTTGATCGCGCTGGGCGGATCCAGGTCGAGCCCGATTTGACGGTGCTTGGGCATCCAGAAATTTCAGTGGTGGGTGACCTCGCGCTGGCGCGTAGTTTCGAGAAAAACGGCGAGACCAAACCGGTGCCCGGCGTCAGCCCCAGCGCCAAGCAAATGGGCCGCGTCGCCGCAAAAAATATTGTGGCGCGCATCAGAGGCGGCAAGACGGAAGTCTTTCGCTACATGGACTACGGCCTGCTCGCCACCATCGGCCGCAAGTCAGCCGTCGTTGACGTAGTGGTCCCGCTGTTCGGCCACCTCCGCTTCAGCGGCCTGTTCGCCTGGCTGTTCTGGCTGTTCATCCACGTCTATTTTTTGATCGGCTTCCGCAACCGCATGATCGTACTCATGGACTGGGCCTGGGCCTACGGCACCTTCAACCGCACGGCACGCGTGGTGGTGGGGAATGAGAAGTTTGAGAGGAAGAAAGCGACTGAACTGTAGGAGCGGCTCTGCCGCGACCTTCTGTTGTTCATCACGTTGGTCGCGGCAGAGCCGCTCCTACAAAAGCACGGAGGTCGGGCTGAAGACCCAGCCTTGTACCGGTCTGCGAATGCGCTGGCTGTCAACGCAGCCCCGCGCTCAAATTGCAATCTCGGGATAAGGAGATAATTTGTGTTTCGCGATTCGCACGCCTCTGGATTGCCGCCCGATCACTTCGCGGGAATGACAAAAATATGAACGCCCTGCACACCTCCACCCTCACCTCCCTCCCGCTCCTCGCACGCGGCAAGGTGCGGGAAAACTATGCCGTGGGTGTTGACCGCTTGCTGATGGTGGCGTCGGATCGTATCAGTGCGTTTGACGTGATCATGGGGGAGCCGATTACGGGTAAGGGGGAGTTGCTTACCCAGATGGCGTTGTTCTGGTTTGACAAGCTGACGGGCATCGTGCCCAACCACTTGACCGGCGAAGCACCGGAAAGCGTAGTGATCGATGCCGAGAAGGCGCAGGTCATGGGTCGCTCGATGCTGGTGAAGCGCTTGAAGCCGTTGCCGGTGGAGGCTGTCGTGCGCGGCTATCTGGCGGGATCAGGTTGGGCTGAATATCAGGTGTCGCAAGCAGTGTGCGGCGTACCGCTACCTGCGGGTTTGAAGAACGCGAGCAAGTTGCCATCGCCGATTTTTACGCCTGCGACCAAGGCCGAGATGGGCGAGCATGATGAGAACATTTCGTTCGCACGCATGGTTGAAATCATTGGTGAACCGTTGTCGAAACAAGTGCGTGATGCAGCCATTGCGCTATACACCCGAGCTGCCGATTTTGCGCTCAGCAAGGGCATCATCATCGCGGACACCAAGTTTGAATTTGGTCTGGATGACAATGGCACGCTGACCTTGATGGACGAAGTGTTGACGCCGGATTCCTCGCGCTATTGGCCGATTGAAGATTACGAATATGCGTTCAGCGCAGGCAAAAATCCACCGAGTTTTGACAAGCAGTTCTTGCGTGACTGGCTCGAAGGTGCGCAGGTGAACGGCACGCCGTGGAACAAGTCGGCCCCCGCGCCGGCCTTGCCGCGCGAGGTGATCGACGGCACCGCGGCGAAGTATCGCGAGGCTTTGACTCGGCTAACGGCGTGAGCGAGCAGCGCTACTTCTGCTCGCGCAACCACCGTGCCGCATCCACCGCGCCATAGGTCAAGATCGCGCTGGCCCCGGCCCTGCGAAACGCAAAAAGCGTTTCCAGCAAACACTTTTTGTAGTCCAACCAGCCGTTGGCGTGCGCGGCTTTGAGCATCGCGAATTCACCGCTGACTTGATACACGGCTACCGGCATTTTGAATTCGGCTTTGACGCGGGCGAGAATGTCCAGATACGGCAAGCCCGGTTTGACCATGAGCATGTCGCAGCCTTCGGCAACATCGAGCGCGCATTCGCGGATGGCCTCGTCGCTGTTGGCGAAATCCAGCTGATACGTTTCTTTGCTGCTCTTGCCGAGGTTGGCGCTAGAGCCCACAGCGTCGCGGAACGGGCCGTAAAAGCTGCTTGCGAACTTGGCGCTGTAGGCGATGATTTTGGTCTGAATATGACCGTCAGCGTCAAGCGCTTGCCGAATTGCGCCGATGCGGCCATCCATCATGTCGCTGGGCGCAACGTAGTCTGCGCCTGCTCGCGCGTGTGACAGCGCTTGCTTGACGAGCACGGCAACGGTCTCGTCGTTGACCACGTAACCGCTGTCATCGATGAGCCCGTCCTGGCCATGCGAAATGTACGGGTCGAGAGCGACGTCGGTGATCACGCCAATGTCCGGCACGGCAGCTTTCAGCGCACGCACTGCGCGTGGAATCAAGCCGTCGTCGTTGAAAGCCTCTTCGGCGAGCAACGTCTTGACCGATTCGATCACCGGGAACAGCGCAATTGCTGCCACGCCCAGCGCCGCAGCCTCGCGCGTTCGCTCAACGAGGAGGTCAATCGAGACGCGCTCAACACCGGGCATCGACGGCACAGCCTGGGTGCGCTTTTCGCCTTCGACGACAAACACCGGCCAGATCAGATTGGCGGCGGACAGCGTGGTCTCCCTCACCATGTTGCGGCTGAAGGCGTCACGACGAAGGCGGCGCAGGCGATGGCTGGGATAGGCGGCAGATGCATTCATGTGGTCATTTTAGGCGGCGCGACGGCTCGCGGATTGCGAGGCTAAAGCCAGCGGCGGGCGGACTCCTTGAGTTTCAGCGCCTGGAATGATCGCTCTTCTTGCGGCAGCGCGGCGCAAACTCTTTGCAACAGATGCGCTGTGGCCAGCGCATCGACCATGGCGCGATGCTGCGTGCGAACAGGCAGGTTTAACGCCGCCGTCCACTCGGCCAAACTGCGCGCCTTGACCCTCGGAAACACCACCGGCGCGATCAGCGCCAGATCGAGATTGTCGCGCCCGAAGCCGCGCGCGGCCTTCACGCCGATTCGTGGCGCGAGCGCAGCACGAAGAAAACCGAGATCAAATGGCGTGTGAAAACCGATCAGCGGTGCGTCCTGCATCCAGGCGAGGAGATCATCCAACAGCGTGGTCAGCGCTCGCCCCTCGCGCTGCTCGGCCGCGCTGACACCGTGCAGCACCCGGTTGTCACCGGTCAGGCTGCCGCCTTCCGAGTTGAACCGCTGAAACGAGTCACCGAGCAGGATCGCGCCCTGATGCAGACCGACGGCACCGACCTCCACGATGTGATCGGTCCTGGCGTTGAGCCCCGAGGTTTCGAGGTCAAGGCTCACCCATCGCGCCGCCATTGTGCGCGCAGTAGCGCTGCGGGTGAGCCACTGCAACATCAGGCGTCAGGGATAGTCGACCACGAGCCGCTGTTGCAGCTTGCGCGCCTGACGAAAGCAGTCTTTGAGGATTCGCGCATCAATCGGGCTCAGCGAATCAATCGCCACCGCATTCGGTGCCTCCGGCAGCAGCGACCGTTGCTGCGCCCGCATGCGCAAGCCCTGCACGAAACTGAAGGCGTCAACCCATGCTGCAACGTCACTTTGCGCCAGTTGGCCGAGAACGACCAGCGCCTGTAAACGCTCCACGGTATTGGTCGCTGGCACGGCATGGGCAAGCGCCAGCACCCGCGCCACGTCGACAAACGGTCGAATGCCGAAGCGCTTGAGATCAATCACCTGATGGCCGTCGACCGTATCGGTCGCGTTCAGGTTGCCAAGCCAACTGAGCGGAGGCTCAACGCTCAGTGCGTTGTCAGCGAGCTGCTTCTGGAAGCGCTGATTGCCTGCGGCGCGGGCGAGCACGTCACGCTGCAGGGTTTCGGCCAGCGCAAAATTGCCCCACAGCGGTCGCATATCAAAGAAAATATTCGCCTGCAAGAGACCCTGTGGATCGCCGCGCTCGATCCAGTTTGCAAACTGCGTTTGCCATTGCTCCGCGCTTTGCGTGAGCGCCGGATTGGCGGCCATGATGTTGCCTTGGCACAGCGGAAAGCCACATTCGGCGAGCGCCGCGTTGGCCTCGGTTGCGACCGCCAGCGCCTGGTCCCGGTCCTGATCGGGGCCGAGAATCAGCGCGTTGTCCTGGTCGGTGCTGATCGTCTGTTCGTGTCGCCCCTCGCTGCCCAGGGCAAGCCAGCAAGAGGTGTCGGAGCGCATACCGTGCTGGCGCGCGATCAAGTCGAGCAGGCCGCGGGTGAGCTGGTCGTTGAGATGACTCACAAAGCGGGTCATGGTCAGCGCTTCGACGCCCTGCGCGATGAGGTTCCGCGCCAGCTGCCGCGCATCGGCGGCGCACACTGCAAATTGCGCCACCGAACTGGCGCGGCTGATCGCGCCGCTGATGCCGGTGAGTGTGTGCCGTTGCAGCACGAACAAATCGCGCTCGGAAACGATGCCCGAGAGCGCGCCGGTAGCGTCGACCACCACCACATGGCGGAAGCCGCGCGCCGCCATCAGCAGCGCTGCATCGGTGCTGGTCGCGTCCGTGGGCAGCGTTGCTACCGGTCGGGTAGCGACGTCAAGAATAGGGCCATCGATTGATCGACCGCCGAGCACCACCCGTGGGATGATGTCGCGCTCGGTAACAATGGCAAGCGGATGCCTGGCTGCGTCGACAATCACCATCGAGCCGACAGCTGCGGCCTGCATTTGCAGCAAGCCGTCGCGAATGGAAACGTCGGCGGTAACGCAAACCGGTTGCCGCCGAATGAGCGACGACAGGGTGCGGGGCAAGGACTGCACCGCGCCCTCCTCGGCAGCGTAGCTGGCCTGCAGCGCCCGGCGCGAGCGCTCCAGCAGAAAGCTCACCTGCTGGTCGCAGAAATCGGCAAGCACCAGAGAATGCTCTGCCGCTCCGCGAAAGTCCGACGCCGCAATGCGCAGCGCGAACACTTCGTCTTCAACGTAGTAACGACAGCCCGCGCTGCGCCCGGTGAACAGTGCCGCCAGCGGAAACATTTCGCCCTCAGTGAGCTCCAGTCCGGAGTGTGGGTCATCGCCCGAGTGCTCTGCGCGGACGCGTCCGGACAACACCACCCAGCACTCGGTGACCGGGCTATCGGCTGCAAGCAGGGTCTCGCTGGCCGCGTGGTAGCTCACCCTGGCATGGCTGAACAAGCGCAGCAACGCCGCTTTCCGCATCTCCAGAAACGGATGATGGGTCAGCAGCATGTCAAGGTAGGGTGCGACTGCGGCGGGCGTTTTCATCAGTTGAGTAGGCTGGGTTGAAAACCCAGCATAGACGCTTGACTAGCGAGCGCTGGATTTCAACCCAAGCCTACGAACCGAATGCAGCTTACGCCACGCCGTTCGCCTTGAACCAAGCCGTCAGCTTCCCCCACGCGTCATCCGCCGCCGCCTTGCGATAGCTTGGACGATAGTCGGCGTTGAACGCATGCGGTGTGTCGGGATAGAGCGTGATTTCGCTCTTTTTGCCCGCCGCCTTGAGCGCCGCGCGCATCTGCTCCACGGTGTCGTTCGGGATGCCGCTGTCGGCACCACCATAAAGGCCGAGCACCGGGGCGTTGATTTGCGCGACCACATCAATCGGGTTCTTCGGCTGCAACGGATTGGTGGCACCCACCACCCGCCCGTACCACGCACCACCGGCCTTCACACTCTGATTGTGCGCAGCGTACAGCCAGGTAATGCGTCCGCCCCAGCAGAAACCGGTGACGGCGAGCTTGTCGGCGTTGGCCTTGCCGGATGCCTTGGCGTACGCGACGCAGGCGTCGAGGTCGGCCATCACCTGCGCATCGGGTACTTTGCTCACAACCTCGCTCACGATCTTCGGAATTTCGGTCATTTTTGACACGTCGCCCTGCCGCGCGAAAAGTTCGCCCGAAATTGCGAAGTAGCCCAACTTGGCAAAGCGACGGCACACGTCCTTGATGTGCTCATGTACGCCGAAAATCTCCTGCACCACGAGCACCACCGGGAAGCCGCTGCCCGTGGCGGGCATGGCACGATACGCGACCATGTCGCCGTCTTTGGTCGGCACTTTGACTTCGCCCGCGACTAGGCCGTCTGTTGGCGTAGTGATCGTTTGCGCCGAAATTGGCAATACTGAGGCGGCGAAACCCGCGCCGAGCGAGGTGACGATAAAGCCACGACGGCTGAAATTATTTTCCGGTACCAACGCGTTAATTTCGTCAAGCGCTGCAACGGTGGAAGCTGATTCTTGCAACATGGGTACTCCTGATTGTGCAATCGAACACGGATAGGTTCGCTGCTATTTTGACTGATAGCGTCCGCTTCGGTTCGCGCCCCAGCGGCACGGCGTCGTTTTTATTCGTCGGTTGCGGAGTACCTTTCGTC
This sequence comes from Burkholderiales bacterium, assembly GCA_031409935.1. Lineage (GTDB taxonomy): Bacteria > Pseudomonadota > Gammaproteobacteria > Burkholderiales > Casimicrobiaceae > Casimicrobium. The sequence continues at coordinate 27,284 of JANNYE010000014.1, forward strand.
AGTTGCGTCGGCATCCCCCGGCGCAGCTGACGCTCCGTCCTGACGCGCTGCGTCTATGGGCTTATCAGGCTCACCGCAAGACCACGGCGGCGCAGGATCTGCCAAGCGTGCCCCATCAGCGCTTCACACCACGTGGTTCGTCACCCACGCAAACGAGGTTTTTTATGGCGAGCATTCAGCAATCGGTTGGCAAAAATCAAAAGAACGACAAGAGCGACGTTTTCGTTGTTCAAATGTTGCTTAACAAGTTTCTGATGCCGGGGTGTCTACCCGGTGTTTCGCCGCTCGTGTTGGACGGGCTCTGCGGCGCTAAGACGGGTAGCGCCATCGTCGGCTTTCAGCGCAGCATCGTTGGCATGGGCGCTCCGGATTGCTGGATCACGCCGAGTTGTGGAACGCTCACCACCTTGAATGGCCCCTTGAAGTGGGCGGTGCCTGACCAACCGGTTGCGCCGCCGATCACCACCAGTCAGTACGTGCGCTGGGTGAAAGGTTCGCTCAACCGCCTGCTCGGCTGTACGCTGCTCGATAACGATTCAAAGTCCGATCAGTACCGCATGTGGGTGAAGGAATTTCAGATCAATCAGCATCTAACGCCAAACGGCGAAGTCAACTCGCCGACACAGGATGCGCTGATGAAGCTCAATCGCAACAACAGCCCTGACTACGTAGAGTGGGTGCAACGTGCGCTCAACCGCAGCGGCGATGCCGACGCCAAGCTTCCCGTGTCCGGTGACTGGAATGACGCCACCTCGGACGTGGTGCGCGACTTCCAGAACAACGAAGGGCTGGTGGTTGACGGTTTTGTAGGCGCAAAAACCGAAACAGCACTACTCAGGCGCACCGGCATTCGCGTGCCCGGACGCCTAGTGACGGCCACGCCGTATCGTCCGAAACGGCCCGACCCACATGTCTGGCAGGATTCGCTGGCACCCGGTCTACGCCTGAACGTCTGGCTCAACGCCATGATCATCGAACGAACCCGCAACGGGAGTGCCTCTCAGAGCATGCTATGCATGATGCAAAAGCTCGCCGCGAGTAATAGCGTTATAGGAGCCTTCAGCTACCTCACAGGCAAAGACATCAGCGCCTACATTGACGGCGGCTGGCCACCTAAAAAGGACATTCAGGAGATCTGCGGCGACGCACGCGAGCAGTTGCTTAAGATAACCCGGCAAATGCAAGGACACGAAACCTACGCTAAAGCTTGGCAAGGATTTCAGTCGGAAGTCGTCAACCTGTATACAGAGATTCACGATGGGCGCGGCGCGCTCGTCAGGTACCGTCGCGATCATATTGACGCGCAGAATCGTAATATCCTGGACTTGCTCAAGTGGTCGCTGATGCGCCAGGAGAAAGCATGGACCCTTCAGTATTGTTTCGGTCCGCTCGTCAGCGAATAGCGTCGTATGGACTCGCGGTAGTTATACGTTGCAGGGTTCCGACGCACGCCCGAGCGTGACTCTCGGGTGTCCCGCCAGATCGTGCACCGTTTCGATCTCTGACCATCCGGCGGCAGCGAACAGGCGCGGCACCGATTCGCCCTGATCAAAACCGTGTTCCACGATGAGCGAGCCGCCCGGCTTGAGATGACGCAGCGCACCCGATAAAAGCTGTCGGTAACTCTCCAGTCCGTCCAGCGCATCGGTGAGCGCAATGGCCGGCTCGAAGCGCAAATCGCCCTGCGTGAGATGCGCATCCCCTGGGACGATGTACGGTGGGTTGCTCAGGATCAGATCGAATCTCGCGTCGGGCGGGAGCGCGGCGAACCAGTTGGACTGGATGAAAGTTACGTTCGCATTGAGGCGCTGCGCGTTGTTCTGGGCGAGCGCTAGCGCGTCGGGCGAGATGTCGAGCGCGGTGACCATTGCGTTCGGGCGTTCCAGCGCGATGGTGATGGCGATGCAGCCGGTGCCGGTGCCGATGTCGAGGACGTGTGGTGACGCGTCGGGCGAAATGCTAGCCAGCGCCTGATCAATCAGCAATTCAGTCTCGGGTCGCGGAATCAGCGCGGCGGGCGAGCAGCGAAACGTGCGCCCGTAAAAATCGCGTTCACCCAGCAGGTAGGCGATCGGTTCGCCTGCGACGCGTCGCGCTATCAACGTGTTGATTTGCTCAAGCTCGCCGACCGTGAATTCGTAGTCATCATGAGCGACAAGCCATGCGTGATCGCGCTTGAGAACGTGCGACAACAGCATGCGATTTTCGCCGCGAGGCAGTACTCCCGCAAAGGACGAGCGCATGAAGTCGCGAATGTTCACGTGCCGCTGGTTCTGCTCCCTCTCCGGCAAGCGGGAGAGGGTTGGGGTGAGGGTGACGGCGCGCGCGAAAAATCGATACAGCATTTCCGCAAAAGCCCCACCACATTGGGGCAAGAGCGAGAAAATTCACAAAGTCGACTTAAGAACAAATGAGCATTTAGCCCCATTGCAACCATCATTTCAGCCAAAAGCTGCATGTGCGAAAACGCCACTCAAGGCATCGCCCCGTCTTCGATCATCTGCTCAACCACGCCTCGTGCCGCATGCGCAAAATCGTCACCGCCGCTGGCGTAAATCACCGAACGTGAAGCGTTGATCACGAGCCCCGTACCTTTGCTGTCGCGACCGACGGCAACCGTCGCCCGCATGTCGCCGCCCTGCGCGCCAACACCTGGCACCAGCAGCGGCATATCGCCCACCACACGACGCACATCAGCAATCACCTGCGGCACCGTCGCGCCGACGACGAGGCTGATGTTTTTGTTGCCGTTCCACTGATTCGCCGCGAGTTTGGCGACGCGCAAATACAGCGGTTCGCCGTCGATCATTTGCTCCTGCAAATCGGCACCGCCGGGGTTGGATGTGCGGCACAAAAGGATCACGCCTTTGTCGGCATACTTCGTAAACGGCGCAATCGAATCGCCGCCCAGATATGGGTTCACCGTCACCGCGTCGGCACGGTAACGCTCGAACGCTTCCACCGCGTAAAACTCGGCCGTGCTGCCGACGTCACCGCGCTTGGCGTCGAGAATTACCGGCACCTGCGGGTAGCGATCGTGGATGTAATCAATCGTCGCCGCGAGTTGGTCTTCCGCCGCGATGGCCGCGTAGTGCGCGAACTGCGGTTTGTAGGCGCAAACGATGTCGTGCGTGGCGTCGATGATCGCTTTGTTGAACGCAAAAATCGCGTCCGGACGATTAAACAGGCGCTCCGGCAAACGCTTCTTTTCTGGATCAAGCCCCACGCACACCAGCGACCGAGATTTAGCCCAAGCGGCGGTTAGTTTTTCGTTGAAAGTCATGATTGATTTCTCCGTTCGCCCTGAGCCAATGGCGAAGGGTTTGATAGGCGTAGGCGTAGGGTGCGCATCCTCTGCCCACCAAGGGTTGCGCGGACGAGTGTAGGTGGGCACGGGGTGCCCACCCTACGAGCGAACACGCTACGCAACCGCCCCCTCCATCGTCGCCATCAGCTCCGCCTGATGCTCGGAGATCAGCGCGTCGACCATCTCGCCGATGTCGCCGTCCATGATGAAGTCGAGCTTGTACAGCGTTAAATTAATGCGGTGATCGGTCATCCGACCCTGCGGATAATTGTAGGTACGAATGCGCTCGCTGCGGTCACCGGAGCCGACCAGCGATTTGCGCAAACCAGCCTCCTTCGCGTGCGCCGCTGCACGCTCACGCTCCAGCAGGCGCGACGCCAACACTTCCATCGCGCGCGCCTTGTTCTGATGCTGCGAACGACCGTCCTGACACTCCACCACCACGCCAGTCGGAATATGCACGATGCGCACCGCCGAATCGGTCTTGTTGATGTGCTGACCACCGGCACCCGACGCGCGGAAAGTGTCGATGCGCAGGTCGGACGGGTTGATCGTGATGTCCTTCACTGGATCAGCCTCGGGCAGGATCGCCACGGTGCAGGCGCTCGTATGAATACGCCCCTGTGCCTCGGTGACCGGCACGCGCTGCACGCGATGCGTACCCGATTCAAACTTCATTTTTGAATACGCACCCTGCCCGACGATACGCGCGATCACCTCGCGATAGCCGCCCAGCTCGCTCTCGCTGCTTGAGACAATCTCCACCTGCCAACGCTGTCGCTCGGCAAACCGCGTGTACATACGCAGCAAATCGCCCGAGAACAACGCCGATTCATCGCCGCCGGTGCCGGCACGAATTTCAAGAAAAATATTGCGATCATCGGCCGGGTCTTTCGGCAGCAGCGCAAGCGTCAGTTCCTTCTCAATACGCTCCAGATCAATCTTCGCCGCCGCGATTTCCTCAGCGGCAAACTCCTTCATTTCAGGGTCAGTCAACATCGCCTGCGCCTCAACGATGTCGTTCTCTCGCCCCTGAAACTGCGCAAACAATTGCGAGATCGGATCGATGTCGCTCCTCTCCCGCGACAGCGCCCGAAAGCGATTCATATCGGTGGTGACCGAAGGATCAGACAACAAGCTCTCCACCTCGACCAGACGGCGCGAGAGTTGTTCAAGCTTGATGCGGAAAGTGTCTTTCATGGGGCTAACGCTGATTTCACAAATAGAAAAGCCACGCGGAACGCTGCCTCACCCAAAAGCGGGCGACTGGAGCAGGTGAGCGTGGCTAAAGATGCATTTGCCTCAATGTTAGGCCAAGCGTGGCCGGGTTCGGCGGGTTGGTTACCTCGCTTTCGGGAACGCCGTTGGAGGGAGGGGGCACCTGCCAAGGTTGCAGCCGACGCGCGGAGCGTCGTTTCAGCGTTGCGCGATGCTTGACGCAGATCAAGTAGATTTAACGCAGATGTGCGCGGCATTTTAGTGACAATATACTGTTTAATTTTGCCATAATATAATTAATAAATAATTGATTTTTATAAAGAAATAACGTACATATACTAGTACATTAGATGCTATGGAATCGATCCTCGTCGCTCTACTCGCCCGTGAAGGCCCGCTTTCGGCACCTGAAGCGGCGCGGCTGCTGGGCATTGACCCCATCACCATCAAGCGTCAAGCAGCGGTTGCGGGCGCAGGCATTCTGATGGTGGGACGTGGCAAAAACACCCGTTACGCTTTGCCGCAGCCCACGATCAGTGGGGCGGCGCAGTGGCCGCTGTTTTGGGTGGCCGACGACGGCACGGTCAGCGAATTCGCGCTCGCGTCGCATCTGCAACCGGACGCACTACACGTCTACGGCAACGGTGTCGGCACTGGCATCAACGTCACCACGGCGCGCGAGCTGCCGTGGATGATGACGCCGCTTAAGCTGCGTGGCTATCTGGGTCGAGCCTCACGCAGTCGCCTCGGCGCGGTGACCGTCGATTGGGATGCCCAGCCCGAGCGCTGGTCGTTGGCGCAACAACTCTTCGCCGCGCAATCGGCGGCACTTGAACATGCCGGTGCAATTTTGTTGGGTGAGGCGGCGGTCAATGCATGGCAGCTATCGCAGCAAACACCGCCTCAGCGCGACGACGCGGACGCGCTCGCGTCGGTGTACGACGGACTGGCGGTCGATGCCACACAGGGCCGCGTTGCGGGCTCCAGCGCCGACGGCGAGCAGCCCAAATTCAGCGCCCGTCTTGTTGATGCAAGCGGCAGTATTCGCGAAGTGCTGGTGAAATTCAGCCCGCCGCGTGGCACACCTTTCGGCGAGCGGTGGAACGATCTGTTGCACGCGGAGGCCATTGCCTGCGACGTGTTGCGCGAGCATGGCTTCAGCACGCCGCAATCGCGCATTGTGACGAGCGATACGCGCACTTACTTCGAATCCACGCGCATTGATCGTGTCAGCGGTTCTCGTGCATTCAGCGCAGGCCGCCGACACCTGTTGCCGCTTGCATCCGTGCATGCCGCCTTCGTTGCTGGTGTGCCGCAAAGTTGGCCGACCACCATCGCGCGTCTCGCAGCACAAAAACGCATCGCGTTTGATGCGCTGGTCGCCACGCAAACGCTGTACTCCTTCGGGCAACTCATCGGCAACACCGACATGCATTTCGGTAACCTAGGCGTGATCGTCGACTCGCCCGCAGCGATTGCCAAAGGCCGCATGACGCTCGCCCCCTGCTACGACATGCTGCCCATGCGCTTCGCCCCCGGCCCGCACAGCGACATTGAATTCACCGCGTTTAGCAACGAGCTAAGTGCCGCGCTGCCTCCGCCCGTCGTGCAAGCTGCACGCGCGATGGCCGGAGAATTTTGGCAGCGCGTTTCGCAGGCGAATGCGGTGAGTGAGGGTTGGCGGCGGTTTGCCGCGGAGCGGAGTGCCCTGATTTAGCTGTCGGCGGACAACAGAAAAACTCTACCTCGTTGCCTTCCTTGCCAACGTTCGTCCGGCGCTCGCATTTTTTGCCGCATGTTGCCAATCCAGTTTGCGAGTTGCAATGCTGGAACACGAACAAGCTCACGCTCATTGTTGGTGACTAGCGTCAAACCTTCGCTTCGGGCATGCGCCGCAATGTGCAAGTCGTTGATACCAATCGGCGTTCCAGCGCGCTCCAGTGAAGCCCGAATTGAGCCATGGTGTAGCTGGGCGTGCGAGAAAGCACTTCAATCGGTCGCTTCTGGATCACGTAAGTAACCGTACTGATATTCAGCGGGTAACGCAGCACTTGGATATCCTAAAGCCATTCCCGTGTCGGCTGAAATTGATCGGCACGTTCCACCATGAAATCGTCTGACACCGCTTTGCCGTCGACGAAGAAGCTCGTCCAATCAACGACACTTCTCTGCTGCAACAACCCCGTGCTAACACTTGGCGCTTGAGCAACAACGGCACGATGTTTATAGGTTCGCTTTGCGGTGTTACTTCTAACCATATCTAAAACTAACTCCACTTCTTGAATGTTCGGCCAAATTCAGCATTTTTAGAATCGCGATGCAAGGCACACTTGAAAACAATTCCGCCGCACGCACATTAAATAGCAGACGGTTCCAGCCTGCCTCAAAATCAACATGACACCATTTCTTGCAGCATTCTTGTCCATGCGGATTGCATGAATATCTCACCCAATTGTGCGCTGTGTGGCAATTGTGGGCCACTCGTGGATAGTCATATTGTGCCGCGGGCCTTTTACGGCCAATATGCGCGCAAGGGTTCGCAACAAGAATTGCTTGTCCTGATCAACAGCGATCAGCCTAATCGTGTAACCCAGCTGAAGAAGGGCGGGATATTCGCCCGATTCCTTTGTGAGTCGTGCGAAAGGAAACTGGATGCGTTTGACAACAATGCTCACGGAATCTTAATCAATCAAAATCGATCCGACGGCCAGATAGTTGCCGAAGGTGCAAACCACTACAAGATACTTCGATATCGATTGACGCGCGACGACATCAAGTGGCTGCATCTCTTTGCCGCCTCACTACTTTGGCGCGCGGCGGTGTGTGGGCGTACCGAGTTCAACGCGATATCTCTTGGCACCTATGAGCAACTTGTGAAAGAGGCAGTTGAATCGCAGACCCTATCGCCTAGACTGGTAGATGCGATAGGTATCTGGCATCTTCGATTCGAGGGTGATCAACCGGGTCTTGACGCCGTCGGTCAACCACTTAGTTCGTACAAATTTTCGTCGAAAGAAATCGGTCACTTTCACGCTTGGTGCTTCGACTATCCAAACGGTCGGTTGTTAATTCGTCTCGGTCAACAGCCTGCAAAGCAGGGCTTCGTAGTTATCCACGATGAAGATGGAGGAAAATATCCTGCAACCTTGTGGACCTGCCGCGTCTCGCCTGGCTACCCAGATTGGGCAGTTATGGTCTGTCCAAAAAGTCTAATGGACGACACACTTGCGCGATTTACTACTGCGGTTGCTAGACACACCAACGTACGTCATTAGGCGTCATCAAATCAAACGCTAGACGTTGAGCGCCCTCAAGTTTCGTCCGTCAATTGCCGGACGTGCAGCTCCGAAGTTACTTCTAAGCCTTCACAAACTCCGCCCGGCTCTTGATCCAACGATCTAGAAAGGCGGTCTTGTTGAACGATGCGTCATGTTCGAGCCTTGTTGCCGCATCGCGCGCAGCTTCAACCAACTCAATATCTTCTTCGATGTTGGCGTAGCGCAGCGAGGGCAATCCCGATTGCCTTGGCCCGAGTAATTCGCCGGGGCCGCGAATGCGTAGGTCTTCGCGGGCGATGATGAAACCATCGGTGTTTTCGTAGATGACTTTCAGGCGGAGTTTTGCGGTGTCGGAAAGTTTGTCAGCGAACAATAGGATGCAGGTGGACGCCGCAGCGCCGCGACCTATGCGACCGCGTAATTGATGCAGTTGCGCGAGGCCGAAACGCTCTGCGTGTTCGATCGCCATCCAGCTTGCGTTGGGCACGTCGACACCTACTTCAATCACCGTGGTTGCGACCAACACCTGTACGCGATTGGCTGCGAAGTCGGCCATGATCGCGGCCTTTTCGTCGGTCTTCATTCTTCCGTGCAGCAGCGCGACTTTGACGTTAGGCATGATGAGCACGAGGTCAGCGTAGAGCGCAGTGGCGTTTTGCAACTCCACCTCCATCAGTTCGCTCTCCTCAATCAGCGGACACACCCAGTAGGCCTGCGCGCCTTGCTGCACGGCCTCATAAATACGACTGGCGATTTCGCCACGTCGCGCTTCGCCCACGAGTTTGGTAGTGATCGGCTGTCGGCCTTGCGGCAGTTCGTCAATGACTGATACATCGAGGTCGGCGTAGTAACTCATCGCTAGCGACCGCGGGATCGGTGTGGCGCTCATCATGAGTGTGTGTGGCGCGAGCTGCTGCTCCCCTCCCCCCCGGCGGGGGAGGGGTTGGGGGAGAGGGGGAAGGTCGTTGTTACTCAATCCTTGTCGCTTCGAACCAACCTCCCCCTCTTCCCAGCCCTCTCCCTCTGGGGGAGAGGGGGCAGAACCACGCTGCCTTAGTTGCAAGCGTTGCTCAACGCCAAAGCGATGCTGCTCATCGACCACGATCAAGCCCAGTCGCGCGAACGACACCTTCTTTTGAAACAACGCATGGGTGCCGATGGCGATGTGCGTGATGCCCTTTTTGCAGGCGGCCTGTGCGGCCTTTTGTTCGGCGGCGGGCAGGCTACCGGTGAGCCAAGTCAGCGTGACCGGCAGATCCGCCAGCCAGTGCCGCAGTTTGTTGAAATGCTGCTCGGCAAGCAGCTCGGTCGGCGCCATGAACGCGACCTGATAACCCGCTTCAATCGCGGTCAACGCGGCGAGTGCGGCGACCACCGTTTTGCCGCTGCCGACGTCTCCTTGCAGCAGCCGCGTCATCGGTGTGTTGCGTGCCATGTCGACCAGCACCTCGGTCAAAGACCGTTCCTGCGGCGCGGTGAGTTTGAACGGCAGCCGTTGTCGCAACAATCCGCCAATCAGGCCAGTCGGCGAAATGGCCGGCGCGCTCTCGCCTGCGCGCAACGCTTTGGCATCGCGCAACGCCATTTGTTGCGCCAGCAATTCGTCAAACTTGATGCGCTGCCATGCCGGATGGGTTCGTGTTTCAAGCGCAATCGGTGATTCACTTTGTGCGGGCTCGTGCAACACGCGCACGGCGTCTCGCCATGCGGGCAGGTTCAACGCCTCGGTGATGGCGCGGGGCAACAGGTCAACCTGCCATTCGGCTACCTTCATCGCTTTGGTCGCAAGCGTGCGCAGCGCGGCCTGCGGTATGCCGCCAGCGCTCGGATACACCGGCGTTAGATTGCCCGAGACCGTGGTTTCTGCATCCGCCTTTTTGAAGACAGGATGCACCATCTCCAAACCGTAACGCCCATCGCGTACGTCGCCAAACACGCGTGCCGTGGCGCCGACTTTGAGCGCCTGTACGATGTTTGGATAAAAGTTGAAGTAGCGCAGCGTCAGGCGCGGCGCGAAATTGTTGTTACCGTCGTCGCCCACGGCGCGCAGCAACACTACGAACTGACGCCGCGGCTTGAACTGCGTTTCCGCGTGTTCGACGATGCCCTCGACAACGACCGATTCGCCCGCAACCAGCTCGTTGATGGGCCGCAGCTGCGTCTGGTCCTCGTAGCGCATCGGAAAGTGCAGCAGCATGTCGCGCAAATGCTGCACGCCCAATTTTGCGAGTTTGGGTCGCAAAGCGGGGGGTAAATACGTCTGTTCTTCAGGCTGAGTTGTCACGCGACAAGTTTATCGGTTGCATCGTTTTTGTAAGAGATGTACAACTCGTGCCTGCATTTGCCATGAACTGTAGGAGCGGCTCTGCCGCGACCTGAGCTACCGTGAGTCAACTCGTGTCGCGGCAGAGCCGCTCCTACAAATACTGCACACGTTTTGTTCCAAGGACTTCATGATTCGCACACTTTTAGCGACGTTGCTAACCGCCACTTTGGTCGTTGCTGCATCTGCCGCGGACCTACCCGCCCTCGCCGAAACCCGACCCGTGCACGAGGCGATTGATATTGACGAGCAGCAGGTGTTCCTCGCTCGCGCCAAAGGCCCAGTGAATGCGAAGACGTTTATCGCCCACGTGTTCTGCGAGGTCGAAGGCGTGCGCTCGGTGGACAGCGTGCGCACCTTCGGCGGCGCGCGTCGCACTGAGGTGTTAAAAGCGGCGGGCATCACCAATACGGAGAACTGGATCGCCTTCCGCTGCACGCAAAATTTTCCAAGCGGGGCTAATGTGCTTATTCGCTGGGATTCGCCGACGGCTGCCACCAAGCAGGCGGTTGATACGCTGCGCTTTAAGGTGCGTTCAGGCGATTTCTTGGAGTTGACGTGTAGTCGCGAAAACAAGGACGCGGGCTGCAATCCGCTCAGCAATGTCTACGTTGGTTTCAAGCGGGCCATCGACCCGAAAGACGCTGCGCGATTTCGCCTGCGTGATGACGCGGGCAAGCTGTATTCGCCAAAAGCGGATAGCGACGATAGTGAAGGCATCAGCTTCGCCAAGCTGCCTCCCGAGACGAAATTCACGCTGGTGCTGCCACCTAATTTGAAGGAGTCAGGCACCACCACCGCGCTCACCCTCAAGCGCACGTTGACGATGCGCACCAGCGCGTATCCGCCGCTGGTTAAATTTCCGCGCAGCTTTGGTATTTTGGAGCGACAGGCTGATCCGGCGCTGCCGATCACGGTGCGTAATCTGGAGCCCGCAAACACTGCTGCGGCTGGCGCAGGCACAGCGGCAACCATTCGCAAACTGCGCGTGACCAGTGAGCAGGACATGATTCGTTGGTATGGGAAGACGCTGGGTTTTCAGCAAAGTGATCGCTCGATGGACGATGAGGAATCGGACTACACCGATTTCGGCGACCGGCCAAAGGGCGATGATGACGTGCGGGGTCGCTCGCTATTGAAAGGCGTCGCGCAAGTGCAGTCGTTGCCGCTGCCGAAGCCCGGTGGGCCGAAGGAATTTGAGGTGGTTGGCCTGCCGCTTGCCGAGCCAGGCCTGCACATCGTCGAGGCCGAATCGACGGCGCTCGGCGCATCGTTGCTGGAAAAAAAGGGTTCCATGTACGTGCGCACGATTGCGCTGGTGACGAATCTAGCCGTGCATTCAAAGACCGGCACCGGCGGCGCGTTGGTGTGGGTGACGCGTCTGAATGATGCGGGCGTAGTGGCCGACGCCAATGTGCGCATTCGTGATTGCAAAGGCGCGGAATTGGCCATTGGAAAAACAGACAAAGACGGCATCGCGCGGCTCACACCCAAAGCGCAGAAGAAGGGCGAGTCGTGCCCAATGTTCATCTTCGCGCAGAGTGGTGACGACACCGCGTTCACCCGCAGCGACTGGACGCGCGGCATTGAGCAATGGCGCTTCAATTTGCCGTGGGATTACGAATACGACGGCGATGCGGGCGCTAGCAAGCAGGCGTTTCACACCATCCTCGCACGCAATCTGCTGCGTCCGGGCGAGACGGTTCACATGAAGCATTACGCACGCGAATTGAAGCGCTACGGCACCGGCGCTCCCGAGGTGGGCAAGTTGCCGAAGACCGTATCGATCATCAACGACGGCAACAATCAGCGCAGCACCATGCCGCTTGAGTGGAGCGCTCGCGGCAATGCGATCACCGAGCTGAAAATGCCGACCAACGCGAAGCGTGGTCAGTACCGCATCGAAATTAGTGGGCGCACTACGGGACGCTTCACCGTCGCGGATTTCCGCTTGCCGGTCTACAAGTCCGAGATCAGTATTGCCGAGGCTAACGTGGTGGGTGGCGACAAGGCGAATGTGGATGTGCGCCTGTCGTTCCTGTCGGGCGGCCCCGCGAGTGGCGATGTGGTGACTGTGCGGTCGCGTTTTGATGCGCGCACGTGGCCGGGCTTTGATGCATTGCCGGACTACAGTTTCAGCGTTCCTGAGTACGACGAAGATGGGTCGATGCGAACCACCCGGCGCGGCAGCAAACAACCCGAGGGCGAAGATCAATCGCTGGCGCTTTCCACCGCAGGCAGCGCCCGCGTTCCGATGGTCACGCCTAAGGTTGATCGCCCGCACTCGCTCGTGGCCGATATGGAATACAAAGACCCAAACGGCGAGATTTACACCGCGCAGGCGCGCACGACGGTGTGGCCCGCAGCGGTACTGGTGGGCATCAAGACGGCTGACTGGGCAATGGCACGCGACAAGCTCGGCTACGACATCGTCACCACCGACGTGACGGGCAAACCAGTCGGCGGCATCAAGTTCAAGGTGAGTGGCCGCAACCGTACCTGGGATGCCTATCGCAAGCGAAACATCGGCGGCTTCTACAGCTACGAATCGACAGAACGCAAGAGCGATCTGGGCGTGCTCTGCGAAGGCACTTCCGACCGCAGCGGTAAATACACCTGCACCAGTAGCGTCAGCGCGTCTGGCGAGATTCAACTTATAGTTGAAGTTATCGACGCAGGCGGTCGACCAGCAAGCGCGGGCACATCGGTGTGGGCGTCGAACGGCGACGACTGGATGTTCCGCGCCGAAAGCTCGGATCGCATCGATTTGCTGCCCGAGAAAAAGCGCTACGAACCGAACGAGAAGGCGCGCTTTCAGGTGCGCATGCCGTTCCGCGAAGCCACCGTATTGGTGACCGTTGAGCGCGAAGGCGCTGTCCTGTTGAGCTTTGTGACCAGGCTATCCGGTAAATCGGCGGTCATCGAAGTGCCAGTCAAAGAAGAGTGGGCACCCAACGCTTACGTGTCTGCACTGCTCGTACGTGGGCGCGTCGGCGCGCCTGCGCCAACAGCGTTGGTCGACCTCGCAAAACCTGCGTTCAAACTCGGCATCGCCAACATCGATGTGAACTGGCAGCGCTACAGCTTGAACGTGACGGTGACGCCCGATAAGGCTGAATATCAGACCCGAGAAAAGTCGATGGTGAAAGTGAAAGTTACGCGCGGGAATAACAATCGCGCTGGTGACAATGCGGAACTTGCCGTGTTTGCTATTGACGAGGCGTTGCTCGAATTGCAGGGCAACAGCACATGGAAATTGCTTGAAGCCATGATGAAGCGCCGCGACTACGGCATGACCACCGCCACCGCGCAAATGCAGGTGATCGGCAAACGCCACTTCGGACGTAAGGCGTTGCCACCGGGCGGCTCCGGCGGACGTGGCGCGGGTACGCGTGAGCTGTTTGACACGCTGATTTTGTGGCAGGGCAACGTGGTGACCGATGCGAATGGTGAGGCGAGCGTCGAGGTGCCGCTGAACGATTCGCTTACACGCTTCCGCATTGTGGCTGTCGCTGACGCTTATGGAGAAAGATTCGGCACTGGTGAGGCAAGCATCCGAACGACTCGCGATTTGCAACTCTTCTCCGGGTTGCCTGCCGTCACGCGAAATGGCGACGAATATCGTGCGGGTGTGACACTGCGCAACACAACAACGCGCGCCGTGGTTGCCGATGTGACCGCGGAGCTGGGCGGCACTACCTTGCCGAAGCGCGAGCAGCGCATCGGCTCCGGCGAAAGCGCAGTGGTCACGTGGGACGTGAAAGCACCGGCGGACGGCAAAGAAGTCGTGTGGAATTTTGCGGCAGTTGAAAAAGGCAAGCCTCGCGGCGACGCCTTACGCATCAAGCAGGCGCTGCAAACACCGCTGCCTGAGCGCACCGTGGCCGACGCGAGCAGTGAGGTCAAAGGCAAAGTGGCCCTCACGCTCAGGCCCGACACGCCAACGGCCAAGGGGGACGTGACCGTGTCGCTCGCCCGCACGTACGGAGCCGACACCAGCGGCATTCGCGCTTACTTTGCGCGATATCCGTTCGCGTGTTTAGAGCAGCGCATGACGCGAACGATGGGCACCAAAGACGAGGTGTTGTGGGACGTCATTGCGGGTTCGTTACCGAATTATTTATCGACCTCTGGTCTCGCCAATTACTACCCCGGCGACACCAGTGAGGGCTATCCAATTCTGACTGCGTTCGTGCTCTCTGGCGCGCATGAAGCAGGTTGGAAAATTCCTGATGAAGCCAAGGCGCGAATGTTGTCAGGCCTTGAGCGCTACGTCGCGGGCGAACTCAAAACGCAGCGTGCATGGCTGCCCAACGACAGCTACTACCTGTTGTCAGAAAAGCTCATCGCACTAGAAGCATTGTCGCGCTACGACCGCGCGTCGAAGCGTTTGCTCGATACGATCCGCGTTGATCCGGTGAAGTTGACTGCTGCGTCGCTCGCCGACTGGCTGGATATTTTGAATCGTTCGAAAGACGTGCCGAATCGTGATGCGCAGCGTGCAGCCGCAATCAAGGAATTGCGCGACAACGTGAAGGTGAGTGCAAGTGTGGCCAGCATCGCGCGCAGCGATGACCGCTGGTATTTCATGCGCAGTGATGACTACACGATGGCCCGCATGTTTCGCCTGAGCCTTGATACGCGCGAACTCGGCGAGTTCAAATTGCCGCTACTGAAAGGGCTCAACAACCGCATGCAGCGCGGCGGGTATTTCTACAGCACGCAGGCCAATTTGTGGGCTGCGTATGCGCTGGAGCGACACAACAAACAGGCCGCAGCCGATGGCCGAACGCGTGTGATTTATAACGGCGAAACGAAAGAGGTGGTGTGGGATGCGGGCACCATTGAAGGTGAGCTTACTTTTGCGTGGAGCGGCAGCGCGAACGCCGTCGCTGTGGAGCATCTCGGCAAGGGTGAGCCTTGGGCGCGTGCGCAATTGCGTGCACCGGTCGCGCTCGCGGGCAAGGTCGATAACGGCATAGGTGTGGCTAAAACCTTCAAACCCGTGCAGCAAAAACGTCCCGGTCGATACAGTGTGGGTGACATCGTTCAGGTCACAGTCACCGCCGACAACAAAGCGGGCCTAGGCTGGTTGGCGATTGACGATCCGGTACCTGCTGGCAGCACGGTGCTTGGTGGCCTCGCCAAGCTCGCAACCACCGCAGACATGCCGCAGACGTGGAGCGGTTATCGCTACATCGAGCGCACCTTCACCAGCGTGCGCTCGTCGTTCGAATGGGCAGGCCAAGGCAAGCACAGTTTTACGTATGAAATTCGCTTGACCACGCCGGGCAAGTTCGCACTACCGCCGACGCACGCGGAGGCCATGTACGCCCCCGAGGTGAACGGTCAGTTGGGCAATGCGGTGTTTGAGATTGAGCCTTGATGAGTCGAGCATCGATCAATTCAGTTCCCTCGCCCGCAGCGCGGGAGAGGGTGCCCGACAGGGCGGGTGAGGGAGGTGAAAGTCGCTCAGAACTTTGCCAACAGAGCTCGCAAGTCGACTGCCCTCACCCCAACCCTCTCCCGCGCTGCGGGAGAGGGGGTAGAACTCGCGGTCGTCGCACTCCTCTAAAGAAATGCGTCGCTGCATTCCTCACTGTTTGCGCCGCATTCTGTGCAGCCGCTGCTCCCGCCACCCTTGAAAGTATCCGTAGTGCATACGTACCAAGCGACCGCCTGATCCTCGACCGTAACGGCGCCACTATTCAGCGCATTCGTGTTGACGATAAAGTTCGTCGCGGTGCGTGGACTTCGCTTGATGAAATATCCCCTGCGTTGATCGACGCGGTGCTTGCTTCTGAGG
Source organism: Burkholderiales bacterium (assembly GCA_031409935.1). GTDB lineage: Bacteria > Pseudomonadota > Gammaproteobacteria > Burkholderiales > Casimicrobiaceae > Casimicrobium. Next base: position 43,216 of record JANNYE010000014.1, read on the forward strand.
ACAAGCGCTTCTTCGATCATGGTGGCGTGGACTTGCGGGCTGCGGCTGCGGCGGCCATCAGCAATTTGCGGGGTGGCGTCACGACTCGTGGAGCGAGCAGTATCTCGATGCAGGTCGCCGCTGCGATGGACAAATCGCTCACGCGGACCAGCGATGGTCGCACCGTTGCGCAGAAGATCGATCAGGCGCAAGCGGCGTGGGCGCTGGAGCGCGTTTGGAGCAAGCAACAGATTCTTGAAACTTACCTCAACACCATCTTCTTTCGCGGTGAGATTCAAGGCGTGGGCGCGGCTGCGGATGTGTTGTTTGGCAAGTCGCCGCACGGCTTGAACGCGGCTGAATCTGCACTGCTCGCAGCATTGATTCGCGCACCGCAGGCCCCGCGCGCAACGGTTGAACGAAGGGCGTGCGAAGTGTTGAAAGCACTTGATGCGAAAGGCGATTGTGGTCAGCTTGCATTCGCGATGGATCGTTGGGGCAGTGCGGCAGTGACCCGTCGTGCCGATGAATCAATCGCCTCGCATGTAGCAAAGTATCTCCCCTCTCCCCCGGAGGGAGAGGGGTTGGGGGAGAGGGGGAAGATGGCGAACGCGCCAAGCTCAGCGCGTAGTGGAAGCCTCCCCCTCTCCCCAGCCCTCTCCCTCCGGGGGAGAGGGGGCCAAACCGCCGTACTCAGCACCATCGACCGCGACCTGCAACTCGCCGCGCGTGACGCCGTCAACAAGCATCTGCAACAACTGAGTGGTCGCAACGCACACGATGCGGCCGTCGTGGTGATCGACAACGCCACAGGCGAAGTGCTGGCTTACGTCGGGTCATCGGGCCGTTTGTCGGCAGCGGCTGAGGTAGATGCTGCTCGCGCGCCTCGCCAAGCGGGCTCTACGTTGAAGCCGTTCATCTACGGTCTAGGTCTCGAAAAAAATCTGTTCACAGCGGCGACGTTGCTCGACGACGCGCCGTTCTCGGTAGATGTCGGCGGTGGTGCGTACACACCGCAGAACTACGCACAGGAATACGTCGGCCCGGTCAGCGTGCGCACGGCACTTGCGTCCTCGCTCAATGTGCCTGCGATTCGTGCGCTCACGCTGGTGGGCGTTGCGCCGTCGCATGCGTTGCTTCGGCGTGTTGGGTTGACCACCTTGGTAGACGATCCGGATCACTATGGGTTTTCATTGGCGTTGGGCAGTGCGGACGTTTCGTTGATTGAATTGACCAATGCGTATCGAGCGATTGCGAATGGGGGCGTAGCAAGCGTCATTAATTTCAATCCCCTCCCCCAGCGGGGGAGGGTTAGGGTGGGGGAAGCTGGAGCAGTCGCTACAGTCAGCACCGCTAGCCAAGTACCCCCATCCCAACCTTCCCCCGCTGGGGGAAGGAGCCAAAGACTCTTCTCCGAATCCACCGCGTGGATCATCACCGACATCCTCTCCGACCGGGGTGCGCGCTACGTCACCTTTGGTTTTGACAATCCGCTCGCGCTGTCGCATTGGGCCGCTGTAAAAACGGGTACTAGCAAAGACATGCGCGACAACTGGACGATTGGTTTCAACACGCGCGTGACCGTCGGCGTGTGGGTCGGTAACGCGAGCGGCGCACCGATGCACAACGTCTCTGGCATCACCGGTGCTGCGCCGATTTGGGCCGATGTGATGGAGGCGGCTGCGGCGAAATTGGGCGCGGGCCGACCCAGCGCGCCGCCTGCGAATTTGCTGAAACGCCATATTCAATTCGCATCAAGCGACGGGCACGTGGAGGCTGGGCGCGACGAGTGGTTTGTGCGTGGCACGGAGCCTCCGTCCGCACTGATTGCGGCGCGAGAAGCGAGCAGCGCGGGCGCACGCATCGTGATGCCCACCGACGGCACCATCATCGCGCTGGATCCGGATATTCCCGCCGCAAATCAACGCGTGCAACTCAAGAGCGGTGACCCGGCGAGGGCGGGTTGTTGGACGGTGAACGACGTGCAACTGGGTTGCTCCGCAACGCCCGTGGCGTGGTTGCCAGTCGCTGGCAATGCAGTCGTCAAATTGCTCGACGCCGAGGGCCGTGAGCAAGATCGCGTGTCCGTCATCGTACGCGGCGCATTGCTGTCCACAATCGCCCGTTCGCGTTGATTTTTCGCGCAGTGGCGGCAGCAACTTTACGCCGAAAACCTCGTCTTGTATGGGCAAAACTCTCCATATGCTGAGTTAAACCACGAACAGTCGCACTTAGGTTTTAGGAGGGATGAAGAGAAGCGAAGCGCTACCCTTTAGTTTCTTGAAGACGAAAGGACGGTGTTTATGGCTTTCTTCACCCCAGAGAAGAGGATACAGCTTGAGACGTTGAAACAAGCTGGAATGCGAGCAGCAGCCGAGCTGGCGCGCCAGCTCGGCTGCTGCTCGCGCACGGTCGAGCGCGAGCTTGAGCGCTGCGTTGGCAAAGGCTACAAAGGCTACAACGCCTACCGTGCAGGACTTGATCGGCAGAGCTCGGCTGCGCGCTCAGCGGCCAACGTGGTGGTGAAGGCGCAAGGGGAGTTGTTGATGCAGCTCTACGGCTTGTTTGACGAGCCGCTGCGGCTCTCACCCGAGGGGGTGAGTTTGATGCTGTGTCGGCTACCCCGCACCGGCGGCAGGCCCCGCCTGTCGCTGTCCACGCCCGCCATCTACGCGTGGCTCAAACGGGAGCGTTTGATTGAGCCCGCGCAGGTGCTCTGGCGGGGTCGCTCGGGGATGCGCACCACGACCCGCCACGGCGCGAAGGGCAGCGACCAAGGGTGGGCGGCCAAGCTGCAGAGCATCAGCCAACGCTCCGAGCGTGCCAATCTGCGACTGGAGCGAGATCATCTGGAATGCGACACGCTCTGGGGGCGTCAGCGCGAAGACCATCGCTTGCTGGTCATCATTGATCGTAAGAGCCGCTATGTGCGCCTAGGCCTATTCAAGAAGAACGCTGTGGCCACCGCCCTCGGGGCCAAAACGCTGCTGAAAGGCTCGCGCGTTAAAACCCTCACCTGTGATCGAGGCAGTGAATTTGCTCGTCTCCCGCAGTTCTTCAAAGACAAGCTCTTTGTCTGTCACGCCTACCGGGCCGATGAGCGTGGCTCCTGTGAAAACGTGAACCGCTGGCTGCGTGAGTTCTTCCCCAGAGGCGTTTCAATGGACACCTACACCGACGAGTACGTCGCCGAAGTTCAAGACCACATTAACCGACGTCCGCGCAAAATCTTGAACGGCTTGACCCCTTACGAAATACACTTCGCTCCACCGCGCTCGCCGGACAGTTCGTACCTAAACGCAGCAAACAGCGATCTAGCCCTTTTAAATAAACGCTTTCAACGAAAAGCTGTATTAACGCTAATTTGTTCGGGCAGCAACCCGACTGTTTACCGTTCGGCCATCGTTTTCGCCAATCGCTTCAAACTAGTTTGCAAACGCTCACTCTGCATTTTGTCCGCAGTGGCGCTCATTTGTTGCTTGTCGGCGGAGTCTGGCAATACCCGTGTCTGCCTTGCCGATGCACTATTTGATTGCGTCTTCACTGAAATTTCGTTAAATTTCAACCCCTTACGGTTTAGGTTCGTGAGCATCTCGGTGCTCATGAGGCGCGCAAAGTGCGCGGCTTCGGGGGAATCCACCGTGAGTCTAAGTGTTGTTCCCGACGCCGATGCCATGATTACAAAGCGCTTTAGACGCTCCGGCACTGCCTCAATCAATACGTCGAATTGACGCGAGCCTTCACGGGCGTGTAGCAACGCAGCGCCCAGCGCGGGCATGCGGTCTAGAAACTGGGTCAGGCCCAGTGGTCGGGGATACAGAGCTCGACGCGAGCCCGAAGCATTGAGGAATTTCACGTGCAGATTATCGTTGTTTCAAGCGACTTTAGAACCAAGAAGAATTTGACGGTCGGGTTGCCCCAGATTGTGGGTTTGACGGTTGCGTTGATGGTGGCGCTGGGCTTAACGGCCACGCTCGCCAACTACTTGTCGCTCAAATACGCCGCCACCAGCGACAACCCGCTGATTCGACGCGTGTTGCTCGCCGACCAGCATGCCGAGGCGAAGCAGCGCCAGCAGCAAATTCAGGACAACATCAACAGTCTTGCGGTCAAGCTGGGCGAGGTGCAGGCGCACATGCTGCGGTTGGATGGTCTGGGCGAAAAGCTGGCCAAAGTAGCGGGCTTGAAGCCACAAGAGCTGCCGAGCGCAACCGCCAACAGCGGTCGCGGTGGTGCGGCCACTGCCGGTGCGCCGTTGTCGATTGCGGACTTCTCCAAGCAGCTGAGCGAGCTCTCTGGCACGGTGGACGTCAAGGCCGATCAACTCACGGTGCTTGAGGCGCTGTTGGTGGAAGGCAGCGCGCAGCGCAAATTCCTGCCCACGTTGCCGCCCATTGAAAACATTAACTACACCTCGAACTTCGGTTACAGGATCGATCCGTTCAGCGGTCATTCAACGTTCCACGAGGGCGTGGACTTTGCCGCTGAATCCGGGACGCCCATTAACGCAGCCGCCAGCGGCAAAGTGATTTATGCAGATGTTCACCCCGCCTACGGCAAATGCGTCGAGATTGACCACGGTAACGGCCTCGTCACGCGCTACGCGCACGGCTCCGAGCTGCTGGTCAAAGAGGGCGACCTCGTGGTGCGCGGACAGCGCATCTCACGCGTCGGCTCCACCGGTCGCTCTACAGGGCCACATCTGCATTTTGAAGTGCGCCTCAACGGCGTCGCGCAAAACCCCGGTCGGTTCCTCGCGGTGCTCTAACCGCAATTTATCGTCGGGCGGATTTCGCCCGTTTCGCCTTGCCGACCTCGTCGGCTTAAAATCTAGGGTTTCGCCCGCGCTGCCTCATCATGTACTGATGCGGCACGCGGGCATTGACACATTTGCCGCGCACCAAGGGAGGCAGAAATTGCAAACACACCGTTTTTGACGGCACTGGCGGGCGCATTGCGTCGTTACTCCTCGCTTGTGTGGCTAGCCACACGGCGCTCGTCGCGCCTAGCACTGCATCCCGCCAGCACCATCAAAAACGGTACTTTGCTACTTTCCGCCTCCCTAAATCCGCACGACCACAGACCATGATCGATAAATTCCTCAAAACCATTTTCGGCAGTCGCAATGACCGCCTGCTTAAATCGTACCGTGCTCAGGTCGTCAAGATCAACGCGCTCGAACCCGGACTGAAGGCGCTGACAGACGACCAGTTGCGCGCTAAAACGGCGGAGTTCAAGCAACGCATTGCCGCCGGTGAAACGCTTGACGACCTGTTGGTTGAGGCGTTCGCAGTGTGCCGGGAAGCGGGCTTCCGTGTGCTGGAAATGCGCCACTTTGACGAGCAATTGCTCGGTGGCATGGCGCTGCACGCTGGCAAGATTCCCGAGATGCGCACCGGTGAAGGCAAAACGCTCACCGCCACGCTCGCGATTTATTTGAACGCGCTGTCCGGCAAGGGCGTGCATTTGGTCACAGTGAACGACTACCTCGTGGTGCGTGATGCGGACTGGATGGGGCGCATTTATCGCTTCCTCGGCATGAGCGTCGGCACCGTTACTTCGCAGCAAGACAACGCGTCGAAAATCGCCGCGTACGCCGCTGACATTACGTACGGGACGAATAACGAATTCGGCTTCGATTACCTGCGCGACAACATGGAATATCAGGTGGCGGATCGTCGCCAGCGCGGGCTGAATTACGCCATCGTTGACGAGGTCGATTCGATCTTGATTGACGAGGCGCGCACGCCGCTGATCATCTCCGGCCAAGCCGAAGACAACATCGAGATTTATTACAAGATCAACGGCTTGGGTCCCAAGCTGGTAAAGCAGGCCGATGAGGCCGGAAGCGGCGATTACTGGGTCGACGAAAAGGGCCGTCAAGTTCATTTGTCAGAAGCGGGCCACGAGCACGCCGAGCAACTGCTCGAAGAAATGGCCTTGCTGCCAGCGGGTGCCAGCTTGTACGACGCGACCAACATTTCGCTGATGCACCACGTTTATGCCACGCTGCGCGCGCACACGCTGTACAACCGCGACGAGCATTACGTCGTGCAGGACGGAGAGGTCATCATCGTTGACGAATTCACCGGGCGTTTGATGTCCGGTCGGCGCTGGAGCGAAGGCTTGCATCAAGCGGTTGAGGCGAAAGAAGGCGTGCCGATTCAACGTGAGAACCAGACCCTCGCGTCGATCACCTTCCAGAACTATTTCCGCATGTACGGCAAGCTCGCCGGCATGACTGGAACGGCGGATACCGAAGCCTACGAATTCCAGCAGATTTACAACTTAGAGACGGTGATTATCCCGACCCATCGCGACATGGTTCGACGTGACGAAAACGATTTGTTCTTCAAATCGACGGCGGAAAAATACGCAGCGGCCGTTCACGATATTCGCGACTGCCACACGCGCGGCCAGCCGGTACTCGTGGGCACTACGTCTATTGAAAACTCCGAGCTGATCGCGGCGATGTTGACCAAGGAAAAACTGCCGCATCAGGTGCTAAACGCCAAGCAGCATGAGCGCGAAGCGAGCATCGTGGCGCAAGCCGGTTTGCCCAACATCATCACCATCGCGACCAACATGGCTGGACGCGGCACGGACATCGTACTTGGCGGTGCCATCGAGCCCGAAATTCGCGCCATTCGTGAAGATGAATCGCTGACGCCTGAACAGCGCAAAGACAAAATTGCAACGCTGCAAACCGAATGGCAGAAACGTCATGACGCGGTGCTCGCGGCCGGTGGTTTGCGCATCGTCGGCACCGAGCGCCATGAGTCGCGGCGTATCGACAACCAGTTGCGTGGACGTGCCGGTCGCCAGGGTGACGCCGGTTCCAGCCGTTTCTTCCTGTCGGCCGAAGATCCGCTGATCCGAATCTTCGGCGGCGACCGCATGAAGAACATCATGACGCGTTTGCGCATCCCCGATGGCGAGCCGATCGAGGCGGGCATCATGACGCGCCAGATCGAAAAAGCGCAGCTCAAAGTCGAGTCACGCAACTTCGATATTCGCAAGCAATTGCTTGAGTACGATGACGTGGCCAACGACCAGCGCAAAGCGATTTACGAGCAGCGGAATCATCTGCTCGAACACACGAACGTCAGCGACACCGTGCGCGACATGGTCGGTGGCTGGGTGGAAGATGCGGTGAACTTGCATGTGCCGCCTGAGAGTCAAGAAGAGCAGTGGGACTTACCTGCGCTGGAAGCTGCATTGCGCGAAATTCATATCGATGCACCGGTGGCCGAGTGGCTAAGAACACAGCCCGATCTAGACGACACCGACATTCGCGAACGCTGCAAAAAAGCTGCGCTAGACGCCTACAACGAGAAGCGTCAAATCGCGGGTGATGACGTGTTCAGTCAATTTGAGCGCAACATCCTGTTGCAGATCATGGACACGCAGTGGCGTGAGCATTTGTCGAACCTTGACCTGCTGCGTCAGGGCATTCATCTGCGCGGCTATGCGCAGAAAAACCCGAAGCAGGAATACAAGCGCGAATCATTTGAAATGTTCGGCGGCATGCTGGATCGCTTCCGCGCCGAAGTGGTGCGCATTTTGATGACCGTGCAAGTGCGCACCGAGGCTGACGCGCAAGCCGTCGAGCCCGCGCCTGCGATGCAAAATGTGTCGTATAAACATGCGGATGTGGATGGACTGACGGGCGAAGAAGCGGTGGCGGTTGCAACCGAAAGAGGCAATCAGCCTATCGTCAACGAAGGGCCGAAGCTGGGCCGCAACGATCCGTGCTGGTGCGGGTCCGGCAAAAAGTACAAGAATTGTCATGGGCGGCTGGATTAACGTTTAATTTGTTTGATCGCGTGCGAATCTGCTTCCTGTGGGAGCGGTTCCACCGCGATGGCTGGTTCGAGCACCCCCTATCGCGGTAAAACCGCTCCCACACGTCGCAAGACATCGAGAGCCACAACATGCCCGTTTCCTACGCTCCCCTAGACCCCGCTCTCGCTCACCCCGTCGCAGGCGTGCGCTTCGCCGCTGTGCAAGCGGGCGTGCGCAAGCCCAATCGCTACGACTTGCTGATTGCAGAATTTGACGAGGGCACGGCAGTCGGTGGTGTGTTCACGTTGAACCGCTTTGCCGCAGCACCGGTGCAGGTGTGTCGCGAACACTTGGCCGCATCGGCGAACATTCGCGCTTTGGTGGTCAATACGGGCATTGCCAACGCGGCGACGGGCGAGCTGGGCCTCACCAACGCCCGAACCAGTTGCGAGAGCGTGGCAGGGGCTCTGGGGCTCACGGCAGCGCAGGTGTTGCCGTTTTCCACCGGCGTCATCCTCGAACATTTGCCGATGGATCGCATCAACGCGGGTGTCCATGCCGCAGCCGCCGAGCTCAAGGCGAATCAACTCGCCACTTGGGATCGCGTTGCGCAGGCGATCATGACCACCGATACCGTCTACAAGCTCGCGAGCGCGCAGGCGACAGTCGGTGGCAAAACGATCAACGTGACCGGTATCGCTAAGGGCGCGGGCATGATCCAGCCGAACATGGCGACCTTGCTGTCGTTCGTGTTCACGGATGCTGCTATCGCGCCTGCGTTGCTGCAACCGCTGGCCAAGCGCGTGGCCGATGCCAGCTTCAACCGCGTCACGGTTGACGGCGACACCTCAACCAACGACAGCTACATCATCGCCGCCACTGGCAAAGCGGGCAACGCGCCTGTGACTTCACTTGATTGCGACGACGCTGTTGCGCTCATTGCGGTTCTCGAAAAAGTGAGCCTCGAACTTGCGCAAGCTATCGTGCGCGATGGCGAAGGCGCGACCAAGTTCATGACCATTGCGGTGACCGGCGGTAAAGACGTGGCCGAATGTGATCGCATCGCGCGCGCCGTGGCGCATTCGCCGCTCGTAAAAACCGCGTTCTTCGCGTCTGATCCGAACCTCGGGCGCATTCTCGCGGCGGTGGGTTACGGCGCACCGATGGATCTCGATCCGGCCAAAGTCACCGTGCATTTGAACCAAGTATTGGTCGCAGAAAAGGGTGGTCGCGCGGCTAGTTACTCAGAAGCCGACGGTGCTCGCACCATGAAAAATGAAGACATCACAGTCGCTATCGATCTCGGTCGCGGCATGGCTTCACAGACGGTGTACACCTGCGATTTTTCGTACGACTACGTGAAGATCAATGCGGAATATCGTAGCTAACGCGTTCATGTCGTGAGCCAATCCAGCAAACAATTTTTGACCACGCTTGAGCGCATCGCTGCCGCCCTTGAGCGCATGGCACCGCCACCGCATGACACGCCGGATTTCACGTCGTGCATCGCCGCGCGCTGGCGCGTATCGGGCACACACAAGTATTTAGAAACCGTGCAGCACGTGCATCACATGGAAGCCGATTGGCTGGTCGGCGTTGAGGCGCAGCACGATTTGATTGACCGCAATACCGCGCAGTTTGTCAACGGTAAACCTGCCAACAACGTGCTGCTCACCGGCTCGCGCGGCACCGGAAAAAGCTCGCTCATTAAAGCCATGTTGGCGCGCTATTCGTCGCACGGTCTGCGCCTGATTGAGGTGGAAAAAGAGCACCTCAACGACATGCCTGACATCGTCGATTTGATCGCCAACGAGCCGTATCGATTCATGCTGTTTTGCGACGATCTTTCGTTTGATACGGGCGACGGCAGCTACAAGGCGCTGAAGGCGATTCTCGACGGATCAATCGCGGCTGCGACGCCTAACGTGCTGCTTTACGCCACGTCGAACCGCCGCCATTTGCTGCCCGAGTACTTCCACGAAAACGAAGAAACTAAATACGTCGGCGAAGAGGTTCACTTCGGCGAAAGTATCGAGGAAAAAGTATCGCTTTCGGAGCGTTTCGGTTTGTGGATCTCGTTCTATCCATTCTCGCAAGATGACTATCTGGCAGCGGTCAATTCGTGGGTTCTCCAGTTGGGCGAGAGCGTTCCGATTGATGCCGCCGCGCGCGAAGTGTTTGATCGTGATGCGCTGAACTGGGCACTGCAGCGCGGCTCGCGTTCAGGCCGTGTGGCGTACCAATTTGCTCGCGATTTTGCGGGGCGGGTGCGCAGTGACGAGTGAGCAGTGACAAGTGACGAGTGAGCAGTGACAAGTGACGAGTAACGAGGTGCCGCGATTCGATGCGGCTGACAAGCGTCCGTTGATCCGCGTCGCGGTGGCGATCATCGAGCGAACTGTTAACGGCGAAACTCAAGTGCTTTTCGCGCAACGCCCCACCGGCAAAGCGTACGCAGGCTTTTGGGAATTTCCCGGCGGCAAGATCGAATCGGGTGAGTCGGTGATCGACGCGCTGATCCGCGAAATCGACGAAGAATTGGGACTGCACATTACGAGCGCCAAGCTGTGGCGATCTGAGCGATTCAGCTACGAACACGCCCACGTAGAACTCAATTTTTGCCGCAGCAGCGATTGGTCGGGCGAACCGCATGGACGCGAGGGACAGGCGTTCGCATGGCAATCGCCCGATTCGATTTTGCTGTCGCCGCTGTTGCCTGCGTTGCACGCCCCGGAGAGCAATGTTCTGGCGGGTTTGCGCGGAAAAATTTAGATATCAGCTTTTAGCTGAAACGCCCGTTTTATAGGGGCTTGAATCAATTTACGCTGAAAGTCGATAATCAGATAAATTCACCGCAAGCCCAACTATAACGGGGGTATTAAGCCAAAAGCTAATGCGAAAAAATTAGTCCAATTCGCGCGAAAAGGCGGCCTGTTGATCGTCACCATCCGGTGGCGTCGCGTTGGCGATTCGGTATTCCTCGTTTGCCCACGCACCGAAATCCATGTTTTTGCAGCGCTCTGAGCAGAACGGACGAAAGGTGTTTTCTGGAATCCAGAAAACTGCTTTTTGACAGCGAGGGCAGGCAACCGATTTCATTGAAAAATTTTAAAGCGCGCAGAGCGCAAGCTTAAATGGAATGCTGCGAGTGCTCACCTCCGCTCGCCCCGCGCGTGCGACCGCGTGAAATTGGCCCCGCTGCTCCATAAAACGCACATTCACGGTGTACTTATTGGCACTGACTTCGGGCACCACGGCGCGACCGGAATCAACGCAAATTCGCGCCAGTATTGGTGGTCGTGAGTTGGCTAGCGCTCGCTGAAAATTGCCCTGATGCGCCGTCTCCTCGGTCATCTGGCAAGACTCGCGCAGTAGACGCAGCACCAGCACCACCGCCTCTTCCAGCGGTTGCAAGGGATCAAGCCACGCCTTAATTTGTTGTCGTCGGTCAAACTCGCTCTGTTGCAACCAGCTATGCAACATCGGCAGCTCAAAGGCGCAGGCTCCTCCGGGGCTGGCTGCGCGCTGGCGAACCGCTTGCAGCCATTCGGTGTCGCGCAAATGCTGGCCGATCTTACCCATTTGTGCGTGCAAATCGTGAATCACTGCGTCCATGTCGCTCAAAAATTCGCTGAGCGCTTCACGCGCCACATCAGGGTTGTCGAGCTGCGCGCTCCACACATTGCGCTGCCGGTCGAGCTCTTGCAACAGATCCGTTTTCAAGTCATTGCGGCCAGCGGTATCGACGATGTGAAACAGTCCTAACAGCGCACTGCGATGATCGATGCTATCTTTTCGGGCAGCGAATATGCGCGTGCGGTCAAACAGCTCCTCCAGACGAAGCCAAGTGCGCCCCCGCTCGGTGAGCGGGCACTCGAAGATGAGCGCGTCGGACGTGCTCATCGTGCTGCCGTGGCTGCCATTTTTACGAGCGCCGCATTGGCGACGAACACCTTATGCAGTCGCTCGACCTGAGGTTCGAGCGCTGACTCGACGCCTGAGTTATCGATGACAAATTGGGCATGCAACAGCTTGTCAGCGCGCGACATTTGGCTGCTGATGATTTGTTTCACGGTGTTCAGCGGCACACCTCGCAGTCGCGTGACCCGCTCGATTTGCGTGGCCTCGTCAACGTCCATGACAACAGCGCAATCGATGTGATCTGCGTAGCCTTTCGACTCGAATAGCAGTGGCACCATATGAATTACATAAGGCGCTCTTTCGGCCTCATCTGAGGCGAGCGCCGCTTGCGTCTCGGCCCGAATCATCGGGTGCAAAATGGCTTCCAGCTTCGCTCGCTCTGACGCCTGCTCGAAGACCTGCGCACGCAGCGCGGCGCGATCAAGCACACCCTCGTTGACCACGCCGGGAAAAGCGGCTGCGATCATCGCGATGGCCGGACCACGGGCTTGTGTCAACGTGTGCGATACCGCGTCGGCATCGATCACGAAGGCACCGCGCTGCGCAAAGTGCGCAGCTGCGCTTGATTTGCCGGAGCCTATACCGCCGGTGAGCCCTACTACAAATCGATCAGCGCCTCTGCTCATTGCCCAAGCAACGCTGATTGAATTTGCGCGCCAAAAAACAGGGTGATGAGACCGGCCATGGCCAGATAAGGGCCAAACGCTATGGCGGTGTTGCGGCCCTTTTTTTGCATCAGCAAAATGCCAATGCCGACCACCGCACCCACCACCGACGACAGCAGCAAAAGCATCGGTAGCGCCTGCCAGCCAAACCATGCACCGAGCGCGCCGAGCAGCTTGAAATCCCCATAACCCATGCCTTCGCGCCCAGTCAGCAGCTTGAACAACCAATACACCGACCACAGCACCAGATAGCCCGCTGCGGCTCCGATCACCGCGTCCGGCAGGCGTGCAAACATACCAAAAAGGTTGAGCAATAAACCGATCCAAAGTAGCGGCAAAGTGATTTGATCCGGCAACAATTGCGTATCCAGATCAATACCCGTCAGTGTCACCAGCGCCGCACACAACAACATCGCGGCTGCGGCTTGCAGTGTCGGGCCAAACGTCCACGCGCACGCCACAAACAGAAGTGCCGTTGCTAGCTCGACTAACGGATAGCGCGCGCTAATGCCCGCGCCACAGGCGCTACATTTGCCGCGCAGTGCCAGCCATGACGCGACCGGAATATTTTCAAGCGCGCTGATTTGATGCCCGCAGCTGCCGCAGCGCGAGCGTGGCACCACCAGATTGAAGCGCTCACTTTCGACCTGGCCCTGCAGCTGAGACGCACCTGAACCCGCGGCATGGGCTTGCTCCAGATTCAACTCGGCAAGCTCTTCGTCCCACGCACGCTGCATCATCAGCGGCAGACGGTAAATCACGACGTTAAGAAAGCTGCCGATCAACGCGCCGAGTAAACCGGCGCAAAGTAGCAGCAGCCAGCGTTCCTGAGTCAGTAACTCAAACACAGCGTCCTAAACCACCGCACCAAGTTTAAAGATCGGCAGATACATGGCCACCACGATGGTGCCAATGACGATGCCCAGAAACACGATCATGATCGGCTCAATCAATGACGACAGCGCGGTCACTGCATCATCGACTTCGCGTTCGTAAAAGTCCGCCACCTTCGACAGCATGCTGTCGAGCGCGCCGGTCTCCTCGCCGATTCGCGTCATCTGCAGCGCCATGTTGGGAAACACGTGGGTGTCCTCCATTGCGACTGTGAGTGCGGTGCCGGTTGACACGTTGGTCTGCACCCGCTTGGTGGCCTCGGCAAACACCTGATTACCGGAGGCACCGCCGACCGCCGTCAATGCATCCACCAGCGGCACGCCGGCGGCGAACATGGTGGCAAGCGTGCGCGTCCACCGAGCCACTGCTGCTTTTTCAAGAATCTCTCCCAGCACCGGCAGCTTCAAGGAAATGCGATCAACGCCATGCGCAAATGCGGGGAATCGCTTCCAGCAATACCAAATGATGAAGCCAACGATCAGCGGAATGATGGCAACAACGTACCAGAACTTCACAAACCAATCGGAGATATTAACCACCACATTGGTCAGCCACGGCAGGTCAGCGCCAAAGCTCGAGAACACCTGTTTGAACGACGGAATCACAAACCACATGATGATCGCCACCACCACCACGGCCACCACAATCACGATGGCCGGGTAGAACATTGCAGCTTTGATTTTGCCTTTGAGGGCGATGGTTTTTTCTTTGTAAACAGCGAGGCGATCAAGGATGGAATCCAGAATACCAGCCTGCTCGCCAGCGGCCACTAGGTTGCAAAAAAGTTCGTCAAACTGCATTGGGTGCCGCTTGAACGACGCAGCCAAACTGTTGCCGGTTTCGATGTCGCCTTTGATCTCTAGCAGCAAGCGCGACAGGCGGTTGTTGCCGGTGCTGCGCGCGGCAATGTCGAACGCTTGCAACAGCGGCACCCCGGCGCGTGCCATGGTGGCAAGCTGCCGGGTAAACAAGGCAATTTCTTTTTCTTTGACTGAGCCGCCGCCCTTGAAGGTCTGCTTTTTCAGCTTTGAGACTTTGATGCCCTGACGGCGTAGCGAATTGCTGACCACGGCCTCGGTGGCCGCACGCATTTCACCGCGCACTCGCTTGTTAGCGCGATCCGTGCCTTCCCAAATGAACAGGTGCGACTTAACCTCCGCACGGGCAGGACGGGTCGAGCGGGTCGACGCAGGTTGCGCAGGTCGATTAGCGGCGGTGGCCATACGTTGAAAACTTCCTGATTGAATCGGGCGGCAGGCTCAAGGGCACAACATCGAAGTTGGACGGAACAACGCGATCAAGCATTGGTCACCGCTTCAATTTCCTCAAGCGAGGTCATGCCCTGTTTCACTTTACGAAGCCCCGATTCTCGCAGGTTACTCACGCCTTCGCGTTTGGCTTGGGCAGCGATATCGAGCGTATTGCCATTGTTCATGATGATGCGTTGCATCTCCTCGGTGATCGGCATCACCTCGTAGATGCCAACGCGGCCTTTATAGCCGGTGCCCTTGCATGTGTCACAGCCCACCGGTTTGTAGGGGCTCCAGGTGCCGTCAATGTCGGCGTCCTTAAAGCCGGAGGCCAGCAGCGCCGCCACCGGAATATCGGTCGGTTGCTTGCAGGAAACGCACAGTCGGCGCGCCAGACGTTGCGCGGTGATCAGAAGCACGCTCGACGCAATATTGAACGCGGCCACCCCCATGTTCATCAGCCGAATCAGCGTTGCTGGCGCATCGTTGGTGTGCAGGGTGGACAGCACCAAGTGGCCGGTCTGGGCGGCTTTGATGGCGATGTCGGCGGTCTCCAGATCGCGAATCTCACCGACCATGATGATGTCGGGATCCTGCCGCAGGAACGACTTGAGTGCTACCGCAAAAGTGAGCCCCGCCTTGTCGTTCACGTTGACCTGATTCACGCCCGGCAAATTGATCTCGGCGGGGTCTTCGGCGGTCGAGATATTGGTGCCCGGTTTATTGAGCAAACCGAGGCAGGTGTAGAGCGAAATGGTCTTGCCCGAGCCCGTGGGCCCGGTCACCAGAATCATGCCGTAGGGGCGAGCAATGGCGTCCAGCATCAACTGCTTTTGATCGGCGTCGTAGCCGAGCGCATCGATGCCCAGCATCGCGTTCGACGAGTCGAGAATACGCATCACAATTTTTTCGCCGTGAAGCGTAGGCAGCGTCGACACCCGAAAGTCGATAGAGCGATTTTTGGTGAGCTGCAGCTTCATGCGCCCGTCTTGCGGCACCCGTTTCTCCGAAATGTCGAGCCGGGAAATCACCTTGATCCGCGAGGCAATTTTGTCTTTAATCATCAGCGGTGGCTTGGCCACCTCCACCAGCACGCCGTCGAGCCGATAGCGGATGCGATAGTATTTTTCGTACGGCTCAAAGTGCACGTCGGACACGCCAGCGTTGATCGCGTCGAGCAATATTTTCTGGATGTAGCGGACCACCGGCGCATCATCCACCTCGCCGGTGTCGTCGTCTTGCGCTTGCCCGTCGTCCACCTTGATGTCAAGGTCAAAATCGTCGCCTACGTCGAGCGAAGACAGCGTTTTGTCGTTGCGCTCCGAGATGGCCGCAATCGCCTTGGCGAGCTTTTCGTCCTCCACCACAATGGGCTCGGCGATCAGGCTCGTCTTGAAGCGAAATTCTTCCAATGCCTGCGAGTTGGTCGGGTCGGAAACGGCAACAAATAAGCGGTTACCACGCTTATGCAACGGCAGGGCTCTACGCGCCGTGATGAGTTTGATATCAACCCAGTCCTGATTGATTTGCGTGATGTCAAACGCCGACAAATCAAACAGCGGCACGCCGAAGGTGCTCGACGCAAACTCTGCGAGCTTGGCTGAGCTGATGCGCTTGGAAGCTATCAATTGCTCAACGAACGTCAGTGACGATGCATTCGCCTGAGTTTGCGTTTGTTCGGCTTCGACTTGGCGAAGCAACTCGTTTTGAACCAGCGCGCGACCCAAGCCGGATAACAAAACGGAGGCAGATGTAGCAGCCACTATATAAAAATTATTTCAGGTAAGTTGAGCAGTGTGCCGCGTAAGCAATTGGTTGTAAAGAGAAATATGTGATTCTGACGGCATCACGCTGCATTTCGGAATGATCGCTGCAGGCGACTAAAATTACGGCTGATTATCGAATGTGGTTTTATGGCCAACCAACTCACCGAACGCTTCGCTCGTCTTGTAAAAACAGTGCGCGGCGACGCCCGCCTAACTGAGGCGAACTTGCAGGACGCCCTGCGCGAGGTTCGCCTCGCTCTGATCGAGGCCGATGTGGCCTTGCCGGTGGTCAAAACCTTCATCGAGCGGGTGAAAGTAGCCTCGCTTGGCACCGAGGTGGCAACCTCGCTTTCTCCGGGGCAGGCCTTCGTCGGCGTGGTCAACCGGGAGCTTACCGCGCTCATGAGTAGCGACACGTCGGGGTTGAATCTCGCGGTCACGCCGCCCGCCGTCATCATGCTCGCAGGTTTGCAAGGCGCGGGCAAAACCACCACCGCGGGCAAGCTGGCGCGGCTGTTGCGTATTGAGCAGAAGAAGAAAGTGCTGTTGGTGCCGTGCGACGTGTATCGTCCGGCCGCCAGCGAGCAACTGCGCAGTTTGGCGACACAGGTTGAGGTCGCGTTCTACGAGGTGGAGGCCGCTTCTAGCAACGATCCGGTGGCGATTGCCAAAGCCGCGATTGAATGGGCGCGTTCGCGCTATTTCGACGTGGTGATCGTCGACACTGCGGGCCGCTTGGCGGTCGACGAGGCCATGATGGCCGAGGCAGCACAGATCAGCGCGGCCATCAAGCCGGCCGAAACGCTGTTCGTGGTTGACGCCATGCTTGGCCAAGACGCAGTCAACACCGCCAAAGCGTTCAATGAACGCCTCAAGCTTACGGGCGTGGTGCTGACCAAACTCGATGGCGATTCGCGCGGCGGCGCCGCGTTGTCGGTGCGCGAAATCACCGGCGTGCCGATCAAATTTGCTGGCGTTAGCGAGAAGCTTGACGGGCTAGAAGCCTTTCACGCCGACCGCATGGCCAGCCGTATTTTGGGCATGGGCGATGTCTTGTCGCTAGTGGAAGCCACGGCCAAAGCCGTTGACATGGAAGCCGCGCAGAAGTTGGCGGCAAAGGTCAAAAGCGGCAAGGGCTTTGACTTGGAAGATTTCAAACAGCAAATCGGCCAGATGAAAAAGATGGGCGGCATGCAGGGCCTGCTCGACAAAATGCCGCACGAATTGCAGCAAGCCGCCGCGAAATCAGGCGGCGTGGACGAGAAGCAAGTCGCGCGCATGGAGGGCATCATCAACTCGATGACGCCGCTGGAACGGCGAAAGCCCGATCTCATCAAAGCGACGCGCAAACGGCGCATCGCTGCGGGCGCGGGCGTGCAGGTGCAGGAGGTTAATCGGTTGCTGAATCAGTTTGAGCAAACGCAAACGATGATGAAAAGATTTTCGCAAGGCGGCATGGGTAAATTGATGAAAGGCCTCTCCGGCATGCCGGGCATGAAGGGGCGGATTCCGGGGATGCGATAGCGGCGGATTTTTGTAGGAGCGACTGGTCGCCACTCCCCAAATATCCGGTGGTCGCGACAAGTCGCTCCTACCGGTCAATGCTGGCTCAAAAAAAGCAACAGCTTTTCAATGGAATCGCCATTTGATGTGGGTTTAGAGCCATTATTTTCCATATCCGACTTTAAGCGATTTGTCGCTTATGCCCAATTTAAACGGCGCGTGTAGCCAAAAGCTGATAGCGTAATTTGAACTTTACCCCCATCATCAAGGAAGTCGGTCGCGGAGCGAAAGGCGCTCGCGGTCTCAACTCGGCTACTGCGCAAGATGCTTTTACAGCCTTGCTGGCAGGCGAAGTGAGTGACATCCAGCTCGGCGCGTGGTGGCTCGCGATGCGCATCAAGGGCGAAACACCGGACGAGCTGGCCGCGTTCGTCGAAGCGATGCAGGCGTCGCTCGCGTTCCGGGTCAAAAGCACGTATCCGGTGGTGGTGCTTCCCTGCTACAACGGCGCTCGACAACTGCCGAATTTGACGCCATTGCTTGCTTGGGTGTTGGCGCAAGTTGGCGTCAATGTTCTGCTCCACGGGGTGCGCGAAGACCCCACGCGGGTGACGACCTACGAGTTATTCCAAGCGCTGAATTTCCCGATCACCGAAACCGCTGATACCGCCGAAGCCGCTTTGGCAGCGCAACACATTGCGTTCACGCCGCTCGACGCGCTGCATCCCAAGCTCGCCACGCTGATCGCTAACCGATGGCGCATCGGGGTGCGCTCCACGCCACACACCGTGACCAAACTGCTGCAACCCATCGACGGCCCAGCGGTACGCGTGATCGCGCTGACTCACGGCGACTACATCGAGCGCATGGGCACGCATATCAACACGCAGCCCGACACCAAAGCCGTCGTTTTCCGTGGCTGCGAGGGCGAGCCGGTGCTGCATCCGAAGCGTGCCGTGTCTGTGCAGATATTCCAGAACAGCATGTCGGTTATGCACGAATGGCCGGGTGTGACGACGCACGACCTGCCTGACACTTGCACCATCGCGGCAACGGTCGCCTACATCGAATCCGTCATCCAAGGTGCGCGCCCCATGCCACCGTGGATCGACTGGCTGGCACGGCGCGTGCATGATCTTAGCTATGACATCGTCCCCCCAAAAATATAAGTCCGGCAAAGTATTCCTCGTCGGCGCAGGCCCCGGCGACATCGAACTGCTCACGCTGAAAGCCTCGCGCTTGTTGGCGGCAGCCGATGTCGTTTTGATCGACGACCTAGCGGGCGACGAAGTGCTAGCCCTGTGCCCGCAAGCCCGCATCATCCACGTCGGCAAACGCGGTGGCTGCAAAAGCACGCCGCAAGCCTTCATCGAAAAATTGCTCGTGCGCGAAGCGCTGGCTGGTCACATGGTGGTGCGCTTGAAGGGCGGCGACGTGTCGCTATTCGGCCGCTCCAGTGAGGAAATCGCCGCGCTTGAAGTTGCAGGCATTGAGTTTGAAATCGTGCCCGGCGTCACCGCAGGCCTCGCCGCTGCCGCCGCGCTCAAAAGCTCGCTCACCCACCGCGATCACGCGCACGGTGTGGCTTTCATCACCGCCCACGGAGCCGAGGGCGCGGAGATTCCGTGGCAAGCGCTGGCGCAAAGCGCGTTGACGCTGGTCGTGTACATGGGCGTGGCGCGCGCTGCCTCGTTGCAAGCAAGCTTGCTTGCGGGCGGCTTGAACGCGAACACTCCGGTCATCGCCGTTGAAAACGCATCGCGCGAAAACACCCGTAGCGTTTGCTCCACGGTCGCCACGATGGTTGACGACTTCGCGCAGCAGTCGCTAAAAAGCCCCGCCGTGCTTGTGATTGGCGAGGCCATGCGTGCGCGGGCTGAAACCCTTGCGTGCCAATCGCCAGCGCTGCAATGCGCCGCTGTTCGCGTCGTTGCATAGCTGGGGAAGCGCCGCTACGACGTTTGATGTTGTCGGCGCGGACTGGGCCGCGCCCTCACAGCACCGAGCGACGCCAAGTCGTCGCCTACGAGCCCTAAACGAACGGTATGGGTTGCCCACCCTACGAGAGCTTTTTCCTTGAAGCACCGCTTTATAAGGGGTGGCTGCCGTTTTTATTGAAAGTCGATAAGTAACGTTTATCGAGCAAAGCACCGATGAAATGGGCGTTTCCGCGAAAAGTTGATTGAAAGCTGCGTCTGCCCACGCCGAGGCTTCGCGGCTCGCGCCGCTCCTACAATCGAATTTTGACGGAGCGCATTGACCATGACCGCCATCCTTTTCTTCTGCCACGGCTCGCGCGATCCGAACTGGCGGGTGCCGTTTGACGCGATCCTCGAAGACTTTCGTGGCATGCACGCGGCCAAGCTGTCAGAGCTTGCGTTTCTCGAATTTATGCAGCCCGATTTCGCGACCTCGGTGGACGCACTGGTGACGCAACACGCAGAGCAAATTCGCGTGATCCCGCTGTTTCTCGCCGCTGGCGCGCACACCCGAAAAGACTTGACCGCGTTGATTGAGGCGGCGCAGGCAAAACACCCCGAAGTGCGCTTCACCGTCGCCCCACCGATAGGCGAGGTTGACTCCATTCGAGCTGCGATTTCGAGCTGGGTCGCGACGCAGTTGTAGGAGCGGCTCTGCCGCGACCCGCATGAATTGTCCCTGCGGCAATACACTTTGAGCAGTTCAAACCAGCTCAAATCCCCTCGTTGAAAATCCTCGAATACATCGGTCTCGATACCGCTCGCGTCAAGGCCAATTACCTTAAAGTTTCCGCCCTCATTGCGCGCGGTGATTTTCGTGCGGCGCAGGTTAAAAAATTGGGTGTCAACGGTGCGGCAAAACTCTATCGCGCTAAGTTAGATGACAGTAACCGATTGCTGTTTAGTTTGATTCGCCACCGCGATGAGGTGTGCGTGTTGATGCTGGAGGTGATCCATCAGCACAACTACGCGGGCTCACGGTTTTTGCGCGGTGCGGCCATTGATGACGCGAAAATTCCTGATGCGTTGCTGGCCGAGGCGAATGCCGAGGCGCAGGCTGTGCGCTACTTGCATCCGGAGCGCACCACGCTGCATCTGCTCGACAAACCGATTTCGTTTGATGACACGCAAGACGCGGTGTACCGCCAGCCCGCGCCGTTGGTGGTGGTCGGCAGTGCAGGCAGTGGCAAAACCGCACTCACGTTGGAAAAGTTAAAGCTCGCCGAGGGCGAGGTGCTCTATGTCACTCACTCCGCATTTTTGGCGCAAAGTGCGCGCGAGCTTTATTACGCCAACGGCTTCGAGCAGGCGGGGCAAGAGGCGGTGTTTTTGTCGTACCGCGAGTTTGTGGAATCGATCCGCGTGCCCGCCGGACGTGAGGCGACGTGGCGTGATTTTGCGGCGTGGTTTGTGCGCATTCGTGCAGCGACGAAAGACATTGACGCGCATCAAGCGTTCGAGGAAATTCGCGGCGTGTTGGCCGCGCAGGCCGCAGGGGTGATGAGCCGCGCGGCGTATCGCGCCTTGGGCGTGCGGCAATCGATTTTTCCGCAACCGCAGCGTGATGCGTTGTTTGACATTTTTGAGAAGTACCAAAGCTGGCTCGCAGAATCGAATCTGTTTGACTTGAATTTGCTGGCGCATGAGCGCTTGCCGCTGGCCGCACCGCGCTACGATTTTGTGGTGATTGATGAGGTGCAAGACATCACCACCGCGCAGCTGGCGCTGGTGCTGAAAACGTTGAAACGACCCGGTCAATTTTTGCTTTGCGGCGACTCAAACCAAATCGTTCATCCGAACTTTTTTTCGTGGGCGCAGGTGAAAAGTTTGTTTTGGAATGATGCGAAACTCGCCGAACGACAAACACTGCAAGTGCTCACCGCCAACTTCAGAAACGGGCTGGAGGCCACGCGGGTGGCTAATGCGCTCCTAAAAATAAAGCAGCAACGCTTCGGCTCGATTGATCGCGAAAGCAACTTTTTGGTGCAGGCCGTGGGTGGCGAGCCGGGGCAGGTGGCGTTGCTGGCGGACAAGGACGCGGTGAACCGGGATCTCGATCAAAAAACGCGGCAATCGACGCAGTTTGCAGTGCTGGTGATGCGCGATGAAGACAAGCCCGCAGCGCGCAAATATTTCGCCACGCCGCTGCTGTTTTCGGTGCATGAAGCGAAGGGTTTAGAGTACGAAAACATCGTGCTCTATCGCTTTGTATCCGACCATCGCGCTGAGTTTGCAGACCTGACGGAGGGCGTGAATCGGGCCGATCTGGCGCGCGAAACGCTTGACTACAAACGCGCCAAAGACAAGGCCGATAAGTCGCTGGAGGTGTACAAATTTTTCGTCAACGCGCTGTACGTGGCCATCACCCGGGCGGTTAAAAATCTCTACATTGTTGAGTCGGACGTGGTGCATCCGCTGTTCGCCCTGCTCGATTTATCGGCGAGTGCGCAGGCCAAAGTCGAGGCCAAACAATCGAGCACCGAGGACTGGCAGCGCGAGGCCAGAAAGCTCGAATTGCAGGGCAAACAGGAGCAGGCTGACGCGATCCGCAAAGGTATTTTGAAGCAGTCGCCTGTGCCGTGGCCTGTGTTGGATGAGCCGCGTCTGCGCGAGCTGTTGGTCAAGGTGTTTCGTGAGCAGCAACCGGGCAGCAAGCCGCGCCAACAGCTCTATGACTATGCGGGCTGTTACGACGAACCGGCACTCGCCGTGACGTTGTGGATGGACGGCAAGTTTGAGCCCGCGCGACACTACGCCGCGCAGGCGTTGCTGCTCGCGCGCAAGAGCTTCGTGCCCTACTTCGCGCCCTCGTTCAAAGACATTTTGCGACAGTGCGATCAGCACGGCGTTGAGCACCGTTTGCCGATGAATCAAACGCCGCTGATGGCGGCGGCGGCTGCCGGAAACGTGGCGCTGGTGGAGGCGCTTTTAGAGCGCGGCGCGGATCGCGAGGCCGTCGATCACTACGGGCAAAACGCGCTGCATTGGCTGCTGCGTCAAGCCTTTCGCGATAGCGCGTTTGCCAAGCGATCAGTGGCAGCGCTGTACGAGCTGCTTGCCCCGGCTAGTGTGGACGCGAACGTCGGTAATCGGCTGGTGCGCATTGATCGAAATTTGTCCGAATATTTTTTGTTGCAAACGCTGTGGATCTTGTTCAAATCGCGCTTTGTCGCGCCGCATCGCAAGCAGAATGCAGCGTTCGACACCCGCTCGGTGCTTGACGCTTGGCAGCATTTGCCAAGCTCGGTGCTTCGCGCTGAGCGGAACACGCGAGCGCATTTGTCCGCGCTGTTGTCAAGGAACGAAGTCGAGCGCGACTATGCGTACAACCGTGCGCTGTTTGTGCGCGTTCAACCGGGCTGGTATCAGATCAATCCTTCGCTGCTGGTGCGCGCCAAGTCAACGACCTGCGAAGCGGGCGGCGAGCGTTGGAGCAACGTGTTCAGCGTGCTTAATTTGCCGCTTGTAAACGAGCTTGCGCGGCGTGAGCATGGGCCGATCATTGCTGATTATTTGGCGCGCGCCGGTCTACCCGACGCCCCACCCGCGACGATGCACGAGCGTCGGTTGCAAGCCGAAGCTGCGGATATTGCCGAGCTTGCGCGTGAGCGGGCCGAGCGCGAAGCAGAATTAGCCAAGTGGATGGCCCACTACCATGCCAATGAAGCCGAGCGACAGGCTGCAAAGCGGCTGGCCGACGAGGCCAAGGCAGCGCGCGCGGCCAAAAAAGCAGCGCGCGAGGCAACGGCTGCGCAGTTCAGATCAGTCACAAAAAAACTCGTACAGGTCGCACGAGCCATGCCCGCCACGCCCGCAACCGACGCAGCGCCGAAATGGGGCACCCCCGAGGCTAAGCAGCGCGAAATCGAGCGGGTGAAGGCAGAAATCGAAGCCCGAAAACGCGGCGATTAAGGCAACTAAACCGGCATACAGCTTTTGGCGCAAAGACTTATTTAAAAGGGGCTGTACGGATATTTATGGATAAGTTGATTTATGCTAAATATGCGATACAGCCTAGGTAAAATAAGGCGTTCAGCATAAAGCTGTATAGCTGAAATCTGCCTACTCGTCGGCTAAACCGGTCGTGCAGCCCGCACCGCCGCCATCATTTTTTTCGCACGCGCCGTTATTTCATCCCAGTTCTTCGCAGCAATCAACGCGCGCGATGCCACGGCTGAACTGCCGAATGCGGCCACGTTGGAGCAGGCTAAATACGCCGCAATGTCGGCCTCTTGAATGCCGCCTGTGGGGCAAAACGTGGCTTGCGGAATTGGGGCTTGGATGGCCTTTAACCACGCCGCGCCGCCGTACAACGAGGCGGGAAAGAATTTAAGCATCGCAAAGCCGCTATCGAGCGCGGCGAGCACCTCGGAAGGCGTGACGGTGCCCGGTAGCAGCGGCAGGTTCGCGTTGCGGCAGGCGGCACCTAGCGCCTCGGTGAAGCCCGGCGATACCGCGAACTGCGCGCCTGCGTCGACGCACATGGCGACCTGACTGGCGCGGGTCACGGTGCCCACACCGGTAAGCATGGGTAGGCCCGATTTGGCGACGGCCGCAATCGCATTCAGGCCTGCCTCGGTGCGCAGTGTCACCTCAATGCAGCCGATGCCGCCCGCCAGCAGCGCCGCGGCCAGTGGTATCGCGTTGGCCGCGTCATCGATTTCGATCACCGGCACGTAGCCGAGCGCGCGAAGGGTGGCGTTCAAATCCATAGCGGTCACTTAAAAAAAATCGATGCGCCGAGATGGGCGTCGCTGACATTGTCGCGAAAGGTTGAGAACAATTCGCGGCCCCATCCGGTTTGGGATTCGGGCACGGGCGCGTTGCCGCGCGCAGCGAGGGTGGGCTCATCTACATGCACGCTGAGCGTGCCGGTTTCGCAGTCAACGGTGATGATGTCACCATCAAGCACCCGCGCCAACGCGCCGCCCGCTGCAGCTTCCGGCGTGACGTGAATGGCGGCGGGCACCCGGCCCGACGCGCCGGACATGCGGCCATCGGTGACCAGCGCAACCTTCAATCCGTGGTCGAGCAACACCGACAACGCTGGCGTGAGCTGATGCAGCTCAGGCATGCCGCAGGCGCGTGGGCCTTGATTGCGCACGATGACCACGCTGTCGGCCACGAAGCGGTTGGCCTTGAACGCGGCAATCACATCAAGCTGCGTGTCGAACACATGGGCGGGTGCTGTGATCACACGGTGCTCTGCTGCAACCGCAGAAATTTTGACCACAGCCTGCCCAAGATTGCCCGTCAGTAGGCGCAATCCGCCTTCCGCGCTGAACGGTTGAGCGGCTGATCGCAGTACAGTCAGGTCTTCAGAAACAGCTACCGGCGCGGCGTACGTCAGTCGATATGAATCAGCCGTCAACGACTGCGCGTAATACGAAAGTCCGTGGCCCATGACCGTTTCGACGTCCTCGTGCATGAGACCCGCAGCAAGCAGTTCACGGAACAAAAAACCGGTGCCGCCGACGCGATTGAAATCGTTGACATCCGCTTCGCCATTGGGGTACAGCCGCGTTAAAAGCGGCGTCACGCGTGACAACGCATCGATATCCTGCCACGTCAATTCAAAGCCCGCCGCACGTGCAATCGCAACCCAATGCATCGTGTGATTGGTCGATCCACCGGTGGCGAGCAGGGCGACGATGGCGTTGACCAACACGCGTTCGTTGACCCATTCGCCAAGCCCATGTGGCTGCTTTGAAAGCGCCGCCATGCGGGCGCTCGCGGCCTTGGTCAACAGCGCGCGACGCGGATCATTTGGCTGCACAAAAGCTGCGCCAGGAATCATCAAGCCCATCGCTTCGAGCAGCATCTGGTTGCTATTCGCGGTGCCGTAAAAGGTGCAGGTGCCCTCGGTGTGATACGCGGCCATCTCCGCTTCGAGCAGCGCGGACGGTTCAACTTTTCCTTGTGCGTGAAGCTTGCGAATGTTGCCTTTTTCCTTGTTCGACAAACCGCTCGGCATTGGGCCTGCAGGCACAAAAATCGACGGCAAGTGACCGAATGAAAGCGCGCCAATCAACAAGCCCGGCACAATCTTGTCGCACACACCCAGCAGCATCGCGCCGTCGTACAAGTCATGCGTCAGCGCAATCGCCGTGGACATCGCGATCACGTCGCGCGAAAACAGCGACAGCTCCATGCCCGGTTGCCCCTGCGTCACGCCGTCGCACATGGCCGGCACGCCGCCCGCAAACTGCGCAATCGCAGCGTGTTTGCGCACTTCAGTCTTGATGATCGACGGGTAATCATCGAGTGGTTGGTGTGCCGACAGCACATCGTTGTAAGCCGAAACTATGCCGATCATCGGCACTGGCTCGCTCACCACTTTGAGCTTGTCGCCATTGGGCAAAGCCGCGTACCCGTGCGCCTGATTGGCAGCGCTCAAACGGCGGCGTGCAACGCGATTACTTCGCTGCTTTTCAACGGTCGCAAGGTAGGCGGCACGCCGCGCGGTGCTGCGCGCCCGAATCGATTCAGTGATGGCGGCAACCGTCGCGTTCAACGGCACGGGTTGGCTAATTTGTGTGTCATCAGTCATTAATGTAGTTTTATCTCGGAGCAAAACTACATGCAACAACGAGAGCCAAGATTGCGTGACCGTCTACAATTTCGATCTAGGAAGCGTGGCCGAGCGGTTGAAGGCACCGGTCTTGAAAACCGGCGACGGGGCAACCCGTTCGTGAGTTCGAATCTCACCGCTTCCGCCAGATTCTGCTTGCGATATCCCTTCGCAGCGTGGCCCCAAGCCATCCAAATTCCACATAAACGCGTTGTTTTAGTTGAAGTTTGGCTGCGGTCGGTATCTCGCTCAGGCTCACGCCGCACGAATACGGTCAATCACCGCGTCATTGACCAGATGCTCCGGGATCGTCTCTGGGCCTGCGAACATGCCGAGCACCAGCGGAAAGACGTTAGCGTCCCTCGTCGCCATCGCCTCGGCCAAGAACCCGCGGCGCGCTGATCGGTTGTCGCCGGTTTCGACCGACGCGGCGGCGATCAGGTCACCGATCAGGCGCAAGCGTCGCATCCGCTCGAATCGTTCGGCGCCGTAGGCAGCGAAATCGTCAACACGCGTCGCCCCAATTAGCACAAGGTCACGCACGATCCGCGCATCGCGCATGGCAATCGACAAGCCGCAGCCGACGCTGGGATCGTTGTGACCGGCGGCGTCTCCTATGAGTACGACCCCATCGGCGTACGGTCGATCCGTCCAGGTGTCGGTGCCGGACACTGCGCCGCACGGGCCGGCAGGTTGGGCATCGGCCAGCACGATGGCGAGCGGCGATCCGCGCGCGGTGGCGTCAGCTAGAAAGCGCTCAATGCCGCCGTCACCCGCATAACGGGCGCGATGCTCAACCGGGACGACGTGATACGCCCGAGCGCGACCATCGCCCTGCCGCAGCAGCAGGCAGACGCCGAAATCGTGCTCCACCACAACGTCGTGCGCGTCGGAACCCGACACACCTTCGAGCAGCAGCCCGACGACGTAGCTGCTCGCCTCCTGCTGCTCAAGCGTGATCCCGGCGCAGCGCCGCACCACCGAACCGCGCCCGTCAGCGCCGACTACGAGCGACGCTTCCACCTTGTACTCGGTGCCACCGAGCCGGTAGGTGACCGTAGGGTGCTCGCCCGTCACCACCACCACCTCACGCACGCCACGAAGCACGGTCGCTCCCGCCTCAGCCGCTGCGTCGAGCAACGCCTGACACGCAACCGGATGATGCAAATTGAGCGAGCCGCCGACACCGGGCACGAGGCGACCGACCGGCAGGTCGCGCGGCACGGCATCATTCTCCGAGTAGCGCTTCCACAGCGGGGACGTGTGGGCACCGGCGGCGTGCAGTACGTCGGCAACGCCCAGCGCCTGAGCCTCTGCGACGCCCCACGGCATCATGCTCTCGCCGCGCACCCGATCACGGAAAACTTCGGTGGCCTCAAGCACCAGCACTCGTCGCCCCGCACGCGCGAGGGCTGTCGCGAGCGCGGCCCCCGCGATGCCACCGCCGACGATCACGATGCTGCGGTCGTTGCCCATGCAGGCGTTGGAGTCTGAGCGGATTGCATTCGGAGTCATGGCGAATCCTCAAGTTAAACAGCAATATTGAGTTATGAAACATCGTTACGTTACGGCGTATCGTAACGATGTTGCGTTACTATGTCAACCTTTATGGCGCGACCCAATAAACACGACGCAACCACCCGCGAATCGCTGCTCGACGCGGCTGAGGCATTACTCGCCGCCAGCGGCCCGGACGCGGTATCGGTTCGCTCGGTCGCTGACCAGATTGGGGTGTCCACCCGCGCGGTGTACAGCGTGTTCGGCTCCAAATCTGGGCTGATGGGGGCGCTCGCGGCGCGTGGTTTTCATCGACTCGCCGACTTGGTGAACAGCTTGCCGGTGTCCGACGATCCGCTCGCCGATCTCGCTGCCGCGGGCCCGCACGCATTTCGCGTGTTCGCGCTGGCGTCACCGCACTTGTTCCGCCTCACCTTCGATCAGATCAGCGAGGAAATTTACTCGCAACCGGACACTTACCCGGCGCTGTTTGCGTCCTACCGATCACTGGAGTTACGGTTCACCCGAGCGCTGGACGCGGGCCTTCTGGCACCACGCCCGGTGGTTGAACTCGTGTTCATGTACCACTCGTTGTGCTGCGGGCTCGCCGCCAACGAGCTGAGCTGCCAACCGCCGCCTGTGGGTTCCAACTTCTGGAAGATCGCCGATGGTGTTGACTTTGCGGGGCTTTGGGAGGTTGCGCTCGCGGCGTTTGTTCGGGGGTTAGGAGCGATCGGCGATCAGCGAGGTGAAGGCGGCACCTCGTAGGATCAAGCGGAGCGACGGCTTTGTGCCTGCGTTGCGATAGTAGGCACCATTAAGGATGCAACTTCAGTGACTTTCGACGTGTAAATCGCACACGTTTACTTCAAACAGCCGCTCCATCGCAGGTGGTAAAGTTTGCGAGGAAATCACCACCAACCTTTGACCCGCTCGCGTCATAGCCATGTAGAGTTTTCGAGCGCGCTCTTCGAGGGTTGCCGCATGCGCCTCATCGGCCATCCCCGACATCTGTGCGTGCAGAAACAGATGTTCGACACCGATCAGAAATACAATAGCGCCCTCCAGCCCCGTCGCCGTATCGACATTCGCCATGCGCAGGTAATCGCAGCCGTAACCGCGCGGCGGCAATTTCTTCTGCGAGTCTTCGTTAAACCACCACACGTGGTTGTCAAAGTATTTATTAAGCCGCTCGTATAAAGGTCGTTTCGGCACGTTGTCGCCGTAAACAATCAGCGTTGCGCTGAGTGAAGCGTCTTGCGTGTCATACATCTCAGCCAATTCGCTAGTCAGGCGCTCAATCGCGTCTTGTGGCGAGGCGACGTATAGAAGGATCGGCTGTACGCCTGCGTCCATTCCGTCGAAGTCTGGCTCAAGATAATCATCCGTATCGACGCTCCCAAGCGCAGCAAGTACGCCTGTCGCAGCCTCAAGAATCGCGCGAGTAGTCCGATAGGATTTGCGCAATTTTTTTGTGCGTCCCACCACCTCGATGCCAGCACTCTTCCAACTCAATCGGCTTTTCATGAAGCCTTGATTGGGGTCTGCGCATAGAAAGAGTTGACCGTTGGCGGCCAGCGAAAGCTTGACCAATTGCAGCCAGGATGGCGCAAAAAATTGCGCCTCGTCGACCAGAATGTGATGAAACTTTTGCAGGCGCACATGCTGCGCATCAGCCAGACAAAGGTTGAGTGGCAACGCGCTCCACATCAGTTGTTTCGACTTCGCTAGCTCATGAGTCACGCTCAGGTAGAGCGCCCACAGCGCGGTGCGTTCGTTTGCTCGCAGCGCATAGCCACGACCCGCCCGGCTGGCCTGCAAGTAGCTTGCAATGTCGGGCAGGAGCGACTCGTTGATGAAATCCATCTCATCGAGGATTTGCGGCTCAGCCTGCTTGATCTCTAGCCAAGTTACGCGAAGGCGTTTGATGATTGCATGTACCCGCTGCGCCGCCACCATTTTTGGATGGGCGCGAAACACATTTCGCCACTGCAGATGTGCCCAACCGAAGAACGTGCATATCTCTAGATTCTCCGGCAACCCGCCATGCGCACGGTGCAGTCGTTCTTTGAGATCGGCCACGATAGGCGTGTTGTGAATGAGCAGTAGCAGTCGTTGCGTGGGGAACAATTCAGCCAGTAGCAGCACGCGATTCACCGCGATCAGCGTCTTGCCGCTGCCAGCCACGCCGTTGATGAGACGTACGGAAAAGTCCGCCGCGGTGCTCGCTTGATCCGGCGGCATTTCAAGGTCAAGCTTTGACGCCCATTCTTGCTGCGTGTCAAGGAATACGGGGTCAAGTTTTGCGCTGTTGTCGCGATGGAAACTGCGTCGAATGGTGCAGGCTGCTGGGATTTCCGCTTCCGGAAAATAGGTGCTGAAAAGCCGGTGTTGCAGCTCCCGTGAAATCGGCGCGAGTCCCCGACCAATGAGCTTCGCGCCCAGCGCTACGAATCGAGCTTTGGCAACCATACGAATGCCGTGCGAGGCGAAAAACGCCTTGGTCAACGCCGCCACTTCCTCGTTGCTGCAGTTCCATAACAACACCAGCGATTCCATCGAAAAACCCGACTGATTGAACTCCGCGCCGAGCGCTCGCAATTCGGTAAGGCGCTGCTCAAACTGCGATTGAAGCGCCGAGGCAAAGAGTTGCGCAGGGTCGATTTCGCCGAAGCGAGCGTCATCGATTGAAACTGCGAGCCAACCTCGGTCAGGATGTTGAACGAAAAAGTCTGCTGCGCCGGAGCCATCACGCAAAGCGCGTCGCACAACGTAGGCGTCGTCCAATTCATTCAGCACGCGTTTGATATGAACTTCACGTCCCGATACTTTGACCCACTCAGGAATAAATGTAGCCACGCCTATAGATCCAACCGTTGCAGTTGCCCAACCAAGGCGCGATACTGCGACACCCAGCGCTGGATGGTTTCGCCTTCGAGCGTTGGCACAGACGACAAGGTGGGGCCAATAACGATGAGCTTGGTCATGGCGCGCGTGATGGCAACGTTCAAGCGTTCTGGTTGAAAGAAAAAGCCCGCTATGTTGCTGAGAAAAACTTCATCGCCCGTGGCGAGCGACAGGATGATCAGTTCACGCTCTTGCCCCTGCATGCGCTCGACTGTGTCGGCGACCACAAGGCGCGCCGCAGCTCGCCCGAAGCGCCCTGCAAGCAAGTTGCGAACCACTCTGCCTTGCGCACGGTAAGGCGTGACAATGCCGATGTCGGCGAGCGGCAGGCCACCGGCGACTGCGGCTTCGCACAGTTCGACAACGAGCAGCGCATCTTGCAAATTTTGTGTGCGCGCGGATGCATCACGTGTGGGAATGAAGATGCCGCACGCTTGAGGATCGAATACGTCCCTGAACTTTTCAGGTACGTTTCTCACGTCGCTGAGCGTCAAGCGGCGCTCCCGATTTAAGCCTGCTGACGTTAGCTTTGCATCGTAGTACGCCTTGCTCGGCCAATCGGCAAGCCACCGATTCATACGATAGGTCTCGTTCAGCATGACCGTGTGATCGGCGTCGATGGATGTCAGTGCGGTGAATACGGCTAGCGAATCTCTCGACAAGATGGATCGCGACAGCATGATTGGAGGCAGCTGCTTCTGGTCGCCGACGAAAATGAAGCGACGGCCTTTGCGCATCGCCATGATCGCGAGCGGCACTGTAATTTGGCTCGCCTCGTCAAAGATGATGGTGTCGAAATCAAAGCCCTCAAGACGCGTACTGCATGTCGCAAACGGCGTGGCTCCAACCACGTAACCATTGGTTGGACGCGCTTCCCACGCGCCAAGATTTGGGCAAATCGGCACCGTGTCCTCGAGGTCAGATCGCCGCGTTGCGCCACCAATTTTTACCGTCGGAACGCCTTGGTCATGAATCTTGTTGAGCGCGTTGTTGATGGCCATATGCGTGCTTGAGGTCATCAGTATCCGCTCGCCGCGCGCAACCATCAAGCGCGCCACGAGCGCCAGTACGCGCGTTTTGCCAGTGCCGGGCGGGCCTTGAATGCAGGCAACTTGCTCCGCACCGAACGCCATACCCACAGCCTGCGCTTGCCGAGCGTTGAAGCCTTCGGCGAGCGCGGCAAGCTCTCCCTCGCGAACATCGCGCTCATCAAACGTAATGTCCAGATCGCCGTTCAGCAGCGGCAACACCACGTCGCGCCCGATGCTCGAAATCGAAATGTCATCCAGCGAACGCTCAAAATAATGCGTGAGATCGATGCTGTCGGGATCGCCAAACGCAGGCCCGCCGAGATAAGCGTCAAACACAGACGCGACGCGGGTGCCCCGTAGCAGCCAGCGATCATCCTCTTCGGCTTCAAGTGAAAAGCCACGCCCAAGCGGCGAGTCGATCGCGCTGCCCGCATGCAAAACGATCAAATCGCCTTCGCGAAAGCGAGAATCGCTACCGCTTAGGTCAACGTATGCCCAAAGGCTGGTTGCGTCCTCGCCACGTTCGAGTCGAATGAAGCCTTGCGAGAGCCCGTTGGCAAGTTTTTCGGCCAATGGCCGCGACCACACATCGAGCAATTTTTGGATTGCCACCGCTTGCTCGTCGCGAACGAAGTCGCGCAGACTGGTGAGGAGATCGGCTTGACTGGTCGCCATACGCCTATTGTTGACCAGCGCGTCGACATGCATTTGCGCAATCACGATGCAAATCAGCAAATCTTCCCAGTAGCGCACCAAAATGCAGCGGGTTGAAGGGTGCTAGATTCGAGGGATTCTGTTTTTTTTGAAAATAGCTTTTCAACGAAACGCTTATTTAATGGGGCTTGGTGGGCTATTTATTGATAAAGCGACAAATAGTAAAGTAAGCCGTTATGCCCAAGTTTGGCGGGAATTTCAACGAAAAGCTGTTTCTCTAAAAGGCACCTGTCCGTCGTCTTAAAGAAGAAGCGCGTCAAGTTGACGTACTTCGTCAACTAATGCATAATTGTCGGTTCCTCGACGTGGAGAGGTGGCCGAGTGGTTAATGGCAGCAGACTGTAAATCTGCCCTCTATGAGTACGCTGGTTCGAATCCAGCCCTCTCCACCAAATTGACACTAACCAAGTCATTGAGGAGCGTCTTTTCCGCCAGCGCGTCTGTGTGGGTTTTCGCAACAACGCATCGTGCAACGCTTTGTTTTTATTGGCGAAAATAGTGAAAGACACAATCCTGCGGGTGTAGCTCAATGGTAGAGCAGAAGCCTTCCAAGCTTATGACGAGGGTTCGATTCCCTTCACCCGCTCCAAAGTTGCGTCCTAATTAGTGGTTAGACGTTTGTGATCTTCCCAAAGACCCCAAACATCCGCCCATGTAGCTCAGTGGTAGAGCACTCCCTTGGTAAGGGAGAGGTCGAGCGTTCGATTCGCTTCATGGGCACCAGCCCTCTTTTTTATATCCCGCACTTTCTTCACGAGAGAAATCATGGCAAAAGCAAAGTTTGAGCGCACCAAGCCGCACGTCAACGTAGGCACGATTGGCCACGTGGATCACGGCAAGACGACATTGACCGCAGCGATCACCACCGTGCTCGCGCGTAAATTTGGTGGCGAGGCCCGCGCCTACGACCAGATTGACGCTGCTCCTGAAGAAAAAGCCCGCGGCATCACCATTAACACCGCCCACGTTGAGTATGAGACGGCCAATCGTCACTACGCTCACGTTGACTGCCCTGGCCATGCCGACTACGTCAAAAACATGATCACCGGTGCCGCCCAGATGGACGGTGCCATTCTTGTGTGTTCAGCCGCTGACGGCCCGATGCCACAAACCCGTGAACACATCCTGCTGTCCCGTCAGGTAGGCGTACCCTACATCGTCGTATTCCTCAACAAATGCGACATGGTTGACGACGCAGAACTGTTAGAGCTCGTCGAAATGGAAGTCCGTGAACTTCTATCTAAATACGACTTCCCAGGCGACGACATCCCCATCATCAAAGGCTCAGCCAAGCTCGCCCTTGAAGGTGACAAATCGGAAATGGGCGAGCCCTGCATCGAACGTCTGGCTGACGCCCTCGACAACTACATCCCCATGCCGATGCGCGCTGTTGACGGTGCCTTTCTCATGCCGGTAGAAGACGTGTTCTCGATCTCTGGTCGCGGCACCGTCGTCACCGGTCGTATCGAGCGCGGTATTGTCAAAGTCGGCGAAGAGATCGAAATCATTGGCCTCAAGCCCACCCTCAAAACCATCTGCACCGGTGTAGAGATGTTCCGTAAACTGCTCGACCAAGGTCAAGCGGGCGACAACGTCGGTATCCTGCTGCGCGGCACCAAGCGTGAAGAAGTTGAGCGTGGCCAAGTATTGGCCAAACCGGGTTCAATCACCCCGCATACGGATTTCGAATGCGAGATCTACGTGCTCAGCAAAGATGAAGGCGGACGTCACACCCCGTTCTTCAACAACTACCGTCCCCAGTTCTACTTCCGTACCACTGACGTCACGGGTGCAGTCACCCTGCCAGCTGGTACCGAAATGGTCATGCCTGGCGACAACGTCAAGATGACGGTAGCACTGATCGCGCCGATTGCCATGGAAGAGAAGCTGCGCTTCGCTATTCGTGAAGGTGGCCGTACCGTCGGTGCCGGTGTCGTCTCTAAGATCCTGAAGTAAAAATTTACGAAAGGGGCGGCTGCAAGGTTGTCCCAACTGCCCATTTTTAGGGGCGTAGCTTAGTGGTAAAGCTACGGTTTCCAAAACCGTCGATGGGGGTTCGATTCCCTCCGCCCCTGCCACCCCCTGCCATACATCCGGTGGCCGTCCACAAAGCCCAGCACTGGGCAGGTAACAAGTCCAAGCATGAACGAAACGACTAAAAATTGGGCCATCTTTGTGGCTGCTGGCGTGTGTGTAGTGGCCGGTGTTTATGGTTTCTACCATTTTGCTGAATCAGCGCTCGCCTTGCGCATGTTGATCGTGCTGGCTGGGCTGGCAGTCGCCTCCGGCGTGGTCTACGCGTCCACACCAGGTAAAGACTTTGTACAGTTCGCTCGCGAATCCATCGCCGAGGGCAAAAAAGTCGCATGGCCGACGCGCAAAGAGACGATTCAAATGACATTGATCGTGTTTGCTTTTGCTATCGTCATGGCCATATTTTTGGCTGGCGTAGATAGCCTTATCGGCTTTCTCATCTCGTGGCTCACAAAGCGCGGTTAACCCGCTGATTTGAACCTTACAAGACGCAATCACCTAACAAAAATCGGAATCACATGGAAAACGAAGCTGCCGTCGACGTCGTCGCTGATGTCGTTGCCAAGCCTAAGCGCTGGTACGTAGTGCACGCGTTCTCCGGGTTTGAAAAGACGGTTCAAAGAGCGCTGATTGAGCGTATTGCGCGCTCTGGTGCGGACGTGTCCTCGCAGTTCGGTCAGGTGATGGTGCCGGTCGAAGAGGTCGTCGAGATCAAGAACGGTCAAAAAACGATGTCGGAACGGAAGTTTTTCCCCGGCTACGTGCTGGTAGAAATGGATATGACCGACGACAGTTGGCATCTGGTAAAAAGCACGCCAAAAGTTACCGGCTTTATCGGCGGCACGGCAACGCGTCCCGCGCCGATTTCGCAAAAAGAAGTCGACACCATTCTTAATCAGGTCAAGACCGGTGTTGAGAAACCGAAGCCAAAGTTCTTATGGGAAGTGGGCGAGGCGGTTCGCGTCAAAGAAGGCCCGTTCAACGACTTTATGGGCAACGTGGAAGACGTGAACTACGAAAAGTCAAAACTGCATGTGTCAGTGATGATTTTCGGTCGCGCCACGCCGGTCGAACTCGATTTCGGGCAGGTAGAAAAAGCCTAATTCATTTAAGTGATTGGTGGCACAAGTCGCCAATCGTTTTTAACGGGGAGAACGCCGTAATCCTTAACCGGCAATCGGCGTTCGTCAGCACCCAAAACCAGGAGCCATCATGGCAAAAAAAATCGTCGGCTTTATCAAGCTGCAAGTCCCAGCGGGGAAAGCAAATCCCTCGCCACCTATCGGTCCAGCGCTCGGTCAGCGCGGTCTCAATATCATGGAATTCTGCAAGTCGTTTAACGCGCAGACCCAGGGTTTAGAGCCTGGCATGCCAATTCCGGTGACCATCACCGCGTTCGCAGACAAGAGCTTCACCTTCATCATGGGCACGCCGCCAGCGACGTACCTGATCAAGAAAGAATCAAAAGTTGCGAAGGGTTCGCCAAAGCCACATACCGACAAGGTCGGCAAGCTTACGCGTGCTCAGGCTGAGGCCATCGCCAAAGTGAAAATGCCTAATTTGACCGCCGCCGACATGGATGCCGCTGTGCGCACCATCGCGGGCAGCGCACGCTCGATGGGCATCACCGTTGAAGGAGTGAAGTAATCATGGCAAAGCTCACCAAACGTGCAAAAGCATTGGCTGGCAAAGTTGATCCAAACAAGTTTTACGCTGTAGTCGACGCGATCGCGCTGGCTAAAGCAACGGC
>JANNYE010000015.1:0-38067 GCA_031409935.1 Burkholderiales bacterium
CTGTTCGCCATGCACACGGCCTGGACTCAAGCGAGACACTCCCGATGATGGAAACCACCGACTGGAGAGCCGTATGCGGGAAAACTGCACGTACGGTTCGGAGGGAGGGGAGGGCGAGAGCCCTTCTCTACCCCTATCAGCACTTGACCATGCCTTGATGTCATCCATCGCGATTGCGACAACAAACTTTCTAGATTCCCGGCTTTGCCGAGAATGACGCCGGTCTGAGCCACGTAACTAATCAAGTTGATTTTTTCTTTCGTCGCCCCTGCGCAGGCAGGAGCCTAGCGTCTTTCGGTGAGGCGTAGCTTGGATGCGAAAACCAGAGTCACTGGGTTCCCGTCTTCGCAGGAACGACGAGATAGTTGTTTGCGTCGTGATGAATAATTCTGGATCCATTGAACGGAGTAACCCATGCTTGACCAAATGACCTTCCGCGTAACCGACATCGCGGCTACACGCAAACTCTACGAAGCGGCCCTCGCTCCGCTCGGCTATCGTGTCCTGCACGAGTTTGAATTCGATGGCCAAAAAATGTTCGGCATGGGCTTTGCCACGCCCGATGGTGATAAGACGACAGCTTGGTTCATTCAGGGCGCTTCAGAATACGGTGAACCGGTAACTCGCGGCTGTCACCTTGCCTGGAAAGCACCAAACCGTGAGGCAGTTGACGCGTTCTATGCTGTCGCGATGGCGAACGGGGCCAGAGACAACGGCAAACCTGGTTTGCGGGTGCACTATCACCCCAACTATTACGGCACCTTCGTGATCGATCTGCATGGCAACAACGTTGAAGCCGTTCGCCACGCACCGGACTAGCTACATTCGCGCGAGTGCTTAAAAGTCAAAGCAACACGTGCCGCGTCATCACGTCAAACGGCGTTTTCGGTTCGCCGCGCAGGCTCTCTGTTTCGAAGTAATCGTCCCAGCCGTTCTGAGCTAGCACGTCCAAGTAGGCGTCGCCCAACTCTGGGCTGACAAATCGCCACACGCAGAAAAAATGCCACTTATCAGCCGTCGTCGCGTGCGTGTTTTCGCTCCACGCGACTGGCTCTGCCTTTGCTCCGAGTCGCAGTCGCGTGAGCGCGGTGACTTTGCTCAAATAGGCTGTCCTTGCGGGCTGCGACAGCGCCAGCCAGCCCGCTTTGGGTTTCCACATACCGACAAAAACATGCATACGGTTTGTGCTCTAAAAAAACTTACCCGGTGACACCTGAAAAAAACGCTTGCACCATATAGCGCACGATTTCGTCGCCGGAATAGCTGTTGCCGCGCTTCATGTAATCGAGCGTGGGGTCGCAGGATCGCGCGTAGATTGCCATCACGATGTAGTCGGTCGGCAGCGCTCTAGACAACGCGCCCTCATCTTTTGCCTGTTCGACGAGCGACGACATCGCTGCGTTTAGCGTAAACAACGCCGCGAGGTAGTGCTCGTCGGTCATCAGGCCCTGCTCCAGCGCCCCGTTGGTGGCGGGCAGGTGCGGAATGCTGCCGCGCAGGCGCTCGTGCAACACCCATTCGAGCATGGCGCGCAACTTTTCACCCGCCGGAAGCGTCGCGTCAATCGCTTGCATTTTGGCGACCGTGCGCTCGAACAGCCGCGTCATGGTGCGCGCCGCCAGCCGCTCTTTTGACGGAAAGTGTTTGTACAAGCTGGCTTTTGCTATGCCGACCTCGGCGGCAACCGCGTCCATCGTCATTTCTTCGTAGCCCAAACGCCCGAGCAACTGATGTGCTGCGTCGAGGATGGCCTCCTCCCGCATTTCGAGTTGGTGCAGACGATAGGGCGTGGCCAAAATAAATTGAACTTTCTGGTAATAATATGAACTAACAAGTTCACGTTATGACTGGTTGGATTATTTGCGTCGGCAAAGTCTAGCTGAGACCGTAACGTTTTTCTGACTTCTCTTCATTTTCGGAGTTCATTTATGTTTGCAAAATCTCTCAAATTCGCTATCGCCGGCGCAAGCCTTGCCGTCATGTCCAGCACCGCCATGGCGGCTGGCACCATCGTCGAAGTCGCCGCCAGCAATGGCAGCTTCAACACGCTGGTAGCCGCGGTCAAAGCCGCCGGTCTGGCCGAAACGCTGTCCGGCAAAGGCCCGTTCACTGTGTTTGCGCCAACAGACGCAGCGTTTGCCAAGTTGCCAGTAGGCACCGTGGACGCGCTGTTGAAAGACGTGCCGAAGCTCAAAGCGATCCTCACGTATCACGTGGTCGCAGGCTCGGTGAAGGCCAAAGACGTGAAAACTGGCATGGTTAAAACGGTCAACGGCCAGTCGATCAATGTCGTCGCTGCTGCATCGGGCGTCACCGTTAATGACGCAAAAGTCACGGCAGTGGACGTCGCGGCGTCGAATGGCGTGATTCATGTGATCGACACCGTGTTGATGCCGAAATAACTCACCGCGTCGCGCTCGACCGTAGTCACGATTGCGGAAGGGAATACCCAACGCCGCATGCGGGCGGCGTTGTCGTTTGTGTTGCGTGTCTCAGCACACGCTACGCCTGCTCACT
Organism: Burkholderiales bacterium; assembly: GCA_031409935.1. GTDB lineage: Bacteria > Pseudomonadota > Gammaproteobacteria > Burkholderiales > Casimicrobiaceae > Casimicrobium. The sequence goes on from JANNYE010000015.1 coordinate 2,518, forward strand.
TTACGCTCAGCTATGAGCAAAATTCTTCTCTCCCTCCCGGTCGGCCAAGAGGTCAGCATCGCTTTTTCTGTTGGCCTCGACACCTCTGTGGCGCTGGCGTGGATGAAGCACAAAGGGCCCATCCCCTACGCCGACACGGCCAATCTCGGGCAACCGGACGAAACCAACTACGACGACATCCCGAAGAAGGCCATGGAGTGCGGCGCAGAGGTCGACGCTAAAGTATCCTTGCGTGTGATTGGACTGCTTTGACAGTCGTTCGCCATCGCCTACCCATTAACCCGAATTCACGCCGATGTACAGCCTCTTCACGCCCACCCATAACCCGCAGTTCCTCGACGACACGTTTAAATCGGTCGTCCAGCAAACGCGATCAGATTGGGAATGGGTTGTAGTTCCCAATAACGGCGTTGAAATTCCTGCGCACATCGTGCAACACCCGCAGGTGCGCGTGGTGCCGGCCCCTGACTGGGTAGCCCGACTCGGCGTCGGCGCGTTAAAGAGATTCGCCTGCGAACAATGCAATGGCGATTGGTTTGTTGAACTAGATCACGACGATTTCTTATTCCCCGAGGCGTTGGCAGAACTTGCGCTCGCGGCGGCTGGCGGAGCCGGATTCGTCTACTCTGATTGCGCGAACTTCCGGTCTGACAATTCTTCCGAAGTTTTCGATGCTCGCTACGGCTGGGAGAGTTATCCAGTCGAGCTTGACGGCGTACGCTACACCGCAATGCGTTCGTTCCCTGCAGACGCCAGCAGCCTGCATCTCATTTATTACGCGCCGAACCATTTTCGCGCTTGGAGCCGAGACGCGTACGTCCGCTCAGGGGGGCACGATTCGACCTTGCCCGTCGTCGATGATCACGACCTTGTGTGCCGCACGTATCTGGCGGGCGTTCCCTTCCACCACGTCCCGATATGTCTGTATCTTTATCGTCTTATTGACGGTGGACAAAACACCTACATCCAGCGCAACGCTGAAATTCAATCCCGACAGCAATCGGTGTCAAACAAGTACGTATACAGCCTGATCGCCGAATGGGCACGCCGCTCTGAACTACCGTCATACGACCTCGGTGGCGCGCACAACTGCCCACCGGGCTTTAAGAGTATTGACTTGGAGGGGGCGGATGTAAATTGCGACATCCAACGAGGTTTGCCCTTTGCTGACAGCTCTGTCGGTTGCATCAGAGCATATGATTTTTTGGAACACATCCCGAACTGCCGTGACTCGACTTGCACGCACGGGGCGGACGGCGTTTCACCTCGATGCGTCGTCGGTGTAATGAACGAAATTTATCGAGTGCTTGCACCCGGTGGTTGGCTCATCTCGCGAACCCCTTCAACCGATGGGCGTGGTGCCTTTCAGGACCCGACCCACGTCTCCTATTGGAACCCAAACTCATTTTGGTACTACACCCGTCAGGAGCAGGCTCGCTTCGTTCGCGGCATTGCGTGCCGCTATCAAGCGACGCGTATTTGGCAGGACTACCCCAGCGATTGGCATAAAACAAATCAAATCCTGTATGTTTACGCGGATTTGGTGGCGTTAAAGGGCCAAAGGCAGCCCGGAGTAGTTGAGATTTAGTTCGAGCGAGTACAGAATTACAGTGGATTTTGAAAATGGGTGCATGTTGTTTTGACGCATAACTTAATGCACGCATGCGAATGCTTTGAGCGCTTTGGATTTGTGCGTTGGGGGACTGTCTTTTTAGCAACCCTATGCACCCTGATGTTCGTCAGCAGCAGCGGGGCGCGAACCTTTGTTGCCCCCGGTGGCAGTATGAACATCGGCGACGGTGTTTTTGATCTTTGTTGCACTGAACTGCGTGTATCAGGCACCTTGAATCTCGCGAACGGCAAGATCATCAACGCTCGCTCAGTGAGCATTGATCCGGGTGGCGTAATCAATGCGGGAGCGGGTCAAATCGAGATTGGCGGCAGCTGGAGCAACGCCGGATTGTTTAATGCAGGGAGCAGCACCGTCTCGTTTGTTGACATTCCGTGCTCCGACCCCGCACGAGCCATCGTCGGGCAAAATAATTTTTTCAATCTCGCCATACAGAGCACAACCGGTCAGGCGACGCGATTTGGTGCAGGTCAAACACAATCCGTCGCTGGAAACTTGACTTTCATTGGCACGCCATCACAGCCACTCTCGCTTCTGAGCACCGTGCCCGGCAACCCTTGGATGATCTCGTTGGCATCGCCCAACGGCACTCAAAAAATCAACGAAGTCGCAGTGAGCGACAGCGTCGCCACGGGTCAGTGGTTAGCTCCTTTTCAAGTCAATCGGATCGCCGGTGTCACATCTGGTTGGTTCCAACAGCCGGATCTGCCCGTGCCATCCACCTCAACCATCGCGATACTGCTCCTGATACTTCTTATTGCGATCATCAGCGGCCAATGGGTACCGCGTAGACCGACCCTCTGAAGTGAGCCCCATCATGAAAGTTTCTATTTCGCCAGCAATCTCCGCTGATATTCACCGCTTCGCGGCGCGGTACGATTCGGACGGCATATTTGCGCGTGTAAGCCTGACGCCAGTCTTCAAATATCGACCCGCTGCGAATCGTAAGTTGGTCGGCCCACGGATTGGCGTGAACAAGGCACGATTGAATCTTCGCCCATTGTCGTTGTCGATGCTTTTAGGGGGAAGCATGTTCGCTTTCCCGGCGTTCGCCGTCAACAACGTCAGCATTTGTTCTCCTGCGAGCACCAGCGTCGTGCTTCAATCGTGCGGCGCGCAAAGCCCCACCGCGTTGTTCGGGTCCGCAGGACTTGTGACGTTTCCAAACATTGCTGCCGCGCAAAATCAAACACAATTTTTGTGCTTTGATGTGTTCTCAGGGCAGCTGGGGCCGTGCGCGGTACCACCGTCGGGCAGTCAGGGCTTTCAGGGTGCCGTGGGCGCTCAAGGTAATCAGGGGTTCCAAGGAAACGTTGGTGCCCAAGGAAATCAAGGCGTCCAGGGCAACATTGGCGCTCAGGGCAGTCAGGGATTCCAAGGTAACCAAGGAAACACCGGCGCGCAAGGCTTTCAAGGTGCCGTCGGTGCCCAAGGCAACCAGGGTAACGTTGGCGCTCAGGGCAATCAAGGCTTCCAAGGTAATCAGGGGTTCCAAGGCAACGTTGGTGCCCAAGGAAATCAAGGCTTCCAGGGCAACATTGGCGCTCAGGGCAGTCAGGGATTCCAAGGTAACCAAGGTAACACAGGCGCTCAAGGTAATCAGGGGTTCCAAGGCAACGTTGGTGCCCAAGGAAATCAAGGCTTTCAGGGCAACATTGGTGCTCAGGGCAGTCAGGGACTCCAAGGTAACCAAGGAAACACAGGCGTGCAAGGCTTTCAGGGCTTTCAAGGTGCCGTCGGCGCCCAAGGCAATCAAGGCAATCAGGGCAATCAAGGCTTCCAAGGTAACCAAGGAAACACCGGCGCGCAAGGCTTCCAGGGCAACATTGGAGCTCAGGGCTTTCAAGGTGCCGCAGGTGCCCAAGGCAACCAAGGTAATCAGGGGTTCCAAGGCAACGTTGGTGCCCAAGGAAATCAAGGCTTCCAGGGCAACATTGGTGCTCAGGGCAGTCAGGGATTCCAAGGTAACCAAGGAAACACCGGCGCGCAAGGCTTTCAGGGGTTTCAAGGTGCCGTCGGTGCCCAAGGCAACCAAGGTAGCGTTGGCGCTCAGGGCAATCAAGGCTTCCAGGGCTCGTTAACCTCGGGCTTTGAGATCGTAACCAGCATATCCGCGTCCGACACAACCGCTCCAAAAACTCAGGCGGCTACTTGCCCCGGCACGAAACTGGCGGTGGGTGGTGGTGGATTAATCGCAGGGGGTCTGGCTGGCGGAACGAACATCAACTTAGCCCTCCGCTCGTCATATCCGTCCGGGACTAATCAATGGACTTCTGTGGCCACTGCCACGGACAATGTCAATGTAGCGTGGACGCTGACGACCTACGTAGTTTGCGTGAATCCGTGATCGCTTTGCGCTGATGCCCGGAGCTGCAATGCCGGGTCTGCATGCCTATCCTCGACGTCGATCTTTGACACTACACTCCGCGTGTGTCGCAGATCGACACGGTAGTGCGTCCGTGCTCGGACAACTTTAGCGGTTGATAGCGAGCAGCGGTCAGCGCTGCGTCGCACCAACGCCGACTACAAGCTTACGCATGAGCCGGACGGATAAAATTCCTCTTAACATGAGCAAAATCCTCCTCTCCCTCCCGGTCGACCAAAAGGTCGGCATCGCGTTTTCTGGCGGCCTTGACACCTCTGCGGCGCTTGCATGGATGCGCCATAAAGGCGCGATCCCGTACGCCTACACGGCCAACCTCGCGCAGCCGGACGAAACGAACTACGACGATATTCCGAAGAAGGCAATGGAGTACGGCGCAGCGGGCGCGCGGCTGATCGACTGCCGTGAGGCGCTGGTGCATGAAGGTTTGGTCGCGCTGCAATGCGGTGCGTTTCACATCACCACGGCGGGCCGCACGTATTTCAACAGCACGCCGCTGGGACGCTGCGTCACCGGCACCGTGCTGGTCAAGGCGATGCAGGAGGATGACGTTCACATTTGGGGTGACGGCTCGACCTACAAAGGTAATGACATCGAGCGCTTTTATCGCTACGGTTTGATGGCAAATCCGAGCTTAAAAATTTACAAACCGTGGCTCGATCAGGCGTTTGTGAAAGAACTCGGTGGGCGCAAGGAAATGAGCGAGTGGTTGAACGCGAATGGATTCAACTACAAGATGAGTACCGAAAAAGCCTACTCCACCGACAGCAATATTTGGGGTGCCACGCATGAGGCGAAGGACCTTGAGTTTTTGAGCAAAGGCCTGCGCATTGTCAATCCGATCATGTCGGTTAAGCACTGGGATCAAGCCGTTGAAATAAAGCCGGAAGAAGTCACGATTCGCTTCGACGCGGGCTTTCCGGTGGCAATCAACGGGCAGAGTTTTGCAAGCCTGGTGGATCTTGTGTTGGAGGCCAACAAGATCGGCGGTAGACATGGCCTCGGGATCTCGGATCAAATTGAAAACCGCATCATCGAAGCCAAGAGCCGTGGCGTGTACGAAGGCCCCGGTATGGCGCTGCTGTTCATTGCGTATGAGCGCCTGATCTCGGCAATCCACAACGAAGGCACGATTGAAAATTACCGCACGATGGGACGCCGCCTCGGTCGTCTGCTGTACGAAGGTCGCTGGTTCGACCCACAAAGTTTGATGCTGCGCGACACATTGCAGCAATGGGTGGGCCGCGCGGTCACGGGTGAAGTCACCATCGAGTTGCGTCGCGGCGACGACTACAGCTTGCTCGACACCGTGAGCCCGAACGCCACTTACCACCCCGAGCGCCTGTCCATGGAGCGGGTGGAAGACGAAGCGTTCTCGCCGCTGGATCGGATTGGGCAATTGCACATGCGCAATCTCGATATTTCCGACTCGCGAGACAAGCTCGCCGTGTATGCGAAGGCGGGGATGTTGGCGGCGGGGAGTGGTGCGGCTAATTTGCTGGATGACAAGAGCGGGAATTAGGTCGCGTGGGAATGTCGCCCTACGTGCGCCGCATTCGCAGCCACATTGGCCATGATTTGTTGCTATGCCCATCCGCCAGCGCGATCATTCACAATGAACGTGGTGAGGTGCTGCTGCTGAAACGTCGTGACGATGGCCAATGGGACCCGCCGGGTGGGCATATTGATCCCGACGAAACACCCGCGCGCGCTGTCGAACGCGAAACGCTTGAAGAAACTGGCCTGATTGTTACTGCGACGCATCTCATCGCGGTGATCGGTGGCAAAGCGTTTGAGCATCGCTACCCCAATGACGATCAGATTCAGCCCCTTATCGTCTGCTTTTTGTGCACCGTGACCGGTGGCGCGTTGGCAGCACTCGATGGTGAGGCTTCCGAATTTCGCCACTTCGCCGCAACAGAATTGCCGCCGATGAGCACGCGGTACCCATCGGAAATTCTCTTCTATCGGCCCGGAGATCTGCCGTTTTTCCAGCGAACATAGTGACTTGCGCCTTGGCACAGTGACGCGCCATCATGCGGTGCAGCGTGCGCCAATTTGCACTCGACACGTCGAACAACTTTTTCCTGAAATTCCCTTTCTAAAGGGCGTAAGGCAGAATAACTAACAATGTCGACTATTGCCTCAATAAGACGTTAGCCCTTTTAAAAAAAGGCTTTCATCACAAAGTTGTTGCAGGAAACTGACGCGAATAGCACGCCACAGCCGCGCAGTGCGCACCCATCACAACCCACGCCGCGCGTCGCACGCGCTTCGAGGCTGAGGGGGCTGGCAGTGATTTCTCACGCAACTATTGTGCTTCAGTGTGTTGCACTTGGAGTGTGAGTTCACCCTGCTAAGGCCGAGGCGCGTACACCAAATAATTCAATCCAGTTCGCGTCGTCCGCGACGATTGGAGGTCTAGGTGGATCGGTGATCCGCCGTGTTCGAGCAGTCGGCGGCCACCTCCGACAATCACCGGAACTTGGATCAGGCGCAACTCATCGAGCGCGCCCGCCAACAGCAGCGATTGAACCAGACTGATACCGTGAACGCCGATGGTCTTGCCGGGCTGCGCCTTCAGTTTGGCAATGGCTCCTTGCACGTCATGGCGGATCAACGTCGACGACTTCCAATTGACCTCCTGCAGAGTGCTGCTTACGACGAATTTGGGCGTGTTGTTGACGAACGTCGCAAACGGTTCGATGTTTGAAGCGGGCCAGAAGATGGACCATTCGTCATAGATTTTGCGGCCTAGCAGCACCGCGTCCTGGTCTGATAATGCCGTGTCAATCTCTTCGGGAAAGTCCTCATACATATCGCTTCGCACGTATTTATCAGGCGATTCGACAACGCCATCAAGCGAAATAAAAAGCGTCGAAATTAGTTTTCTCATCGCGTAAGCCCCTTGGAGTTAGCTTGAGTGAATGACCGAATGAAGCGTTGAGATATTACCGAAAGTGGCCGATTACTGCCATTGCGGTAGCCCGCTTCGTTCGAAACAGCACGACCGAATTTCCGTCACTCCCACTCGATTGTCAACAAGGGATTTATTTGAGATGACATTGATCGGTGATTTATCAATTTAGACGAAAGCAACTTTAGTGGGAAAACCGCTCTACCGTCACATTTACCGTCAGCCACTTTGCTCCACATTACACTGATAAAGCCATTCGCGCGGCGAAACTCCTAGCCTTGCAGTAAAAACTCGTGTCAACGCTGACTGCGAGCTGTATCCCAGCTCACCAGCAAGCATTTTCAGTGGAACACCCTCGCGCAGCCGTACTTGTGCAATTTGCCACGTACTCCGCTGGCAGTTGACCGACCAGCTGCTTGAACTTCACAGCGAAGGCTGTGCGCGACATACCGCTGGCTTGGGCCAGTTGCTCCACCGACCAAGGCTCACCCAGTAAGCTTGACTACACGACGAGCGACCGAAGCGACTAATTTACGCACGCGAAACTCACGAGGCGGGCATGCGATTTGTCCAAAACTCCGCTGTTCGCGCGAAACTCCGATAAAAACGTCAATTTTTCGTACTTTTTAGCTATTTTGTTGCTTATATTAACGCTTTTCTGACATTTTAATGATATAATAGAGACAAGCACCGCAATTTCGGTCACTGCGCGCGCGTCTACGAATAGCTGACGGCCAGCAACATCAGCGAAGTCTCTTACCGACCGAGCAAGCTGTTCGCGCAGATCGCAGCGGAATTCCGCGCTGCTCACTCCCCCTCAAGTCACTAGTCCGCGCCCAGTCCGTCGCAAGACGAACTCAGCACTACGTTTTTCACGTCTCTCTTTTTCTCAATCCTCATTGCAAGGAGCCACAGTCATGCCCGCTGATTCCGTACTCATGGTTGTCACAACCCCTCCCCTCTTTCGTCTTGGCATTCTGCTCGCGACACCGGGCGCCCTGGAATTCATTCAGACCAACGACATCGACACTCAAGCGCTAGTCCATCGCCACGTTTCTGGTGATGACGGTGAACTTTGTGCCGAGGACAAGGCGGCGAATAAAAGCGCGCTTCAACACGGCTCGCGCATTTTCAGTAGCTATCGCTGCGTCGAGGGTATTTCCGACGGTGACGGAGGGCGACTTTGGATCATCACCGAGGCAGACCGTGCATCGACAACGGTGTTGTTGCCCTCTGAGTATTAGGTCAGGCGATGGTCATGAATATCTCAACACAGGACGCCCAAGGCGGTCGTCGCCAACCACTGACTTTGTCACGGGGCAAGGCCAATGTCGCGCGATTCATCGACGCACGTCTTGCCGTCAGTAGTCGCGACGCTTACCAACGCGACGTTGATCAATTCGTTAAATGGGGCGGACACGTTCCATCAAATGCGGGTGAGGTTGCGCGCTACATTGCAGAACTATCAGAGCGATGCGCAACCGCAACGATCAAGCGCCGACTCAGTGCCATTCAGAATGCACACGAAGCGCTTAACGTGCGCTCGCCGACTTCTGAACCGCTTGTTCGACACGCGATGCGCGGTATCTCCCGCACGTTGGGAACATCGCAGAGACAAGCTGAACCCGTCACAAGGAAATTGCTCGTCAAACTCATGCGTTCGATTCCATGTCAGTCGGTGAGCGACATTCGTGATCGAGCTTTGCTGCTGTTGGGATTCTCGGGTGCATTCCGACGCGCTGAATTGACGGCGCTCGATTTGGATGACTTTGCATTTTCGGCGCGAGGTGTGGTGGTCACGGTTCGCAAGAGCAAGACCGATCAAGAAGGTCAGGGTCGCAAAGTGGCAATTCCGAGGTCGAAAGGGCCGCTGTGTGCGGTGACTGCCTTGACTAAGCTATTGCGGCTCATCCGCACTGATGATGAGTTCGACGCCCTGTTTCGTCGCACACATCGCAGCGGTTGCTTTTTGAAGCAGAGACTTTCCAGCGCGTACGTGTCAACGGTCATCAAATCACGGCTCACTGCCATCGGCGTCGACGCGACCGATTATTCAGCACACAGTCTTCGTGCGGGCCTCGTGACGGAAGCTGCGCGGGCGGGTGTACCGAGCTGGAAGATTCGCCAGCAAACGGGGCACAAATCGGATGCGATGCTTGGACGCTACATCCGAGACGTAGAGATTTGGTCAAACAACGCCGCTGGCAAAGTGCTTCGTTAGCCGTCAGCCAACTAGTACCGGCGCTCCGCCAACGGCTCACGTTCAACGGCGAATGTGTCGCCGACTTCATTTCATTTCCCAAGACTCAAACAGAAGGTATGCACATGAATCAATCTGCATCAGCGTTAGCTATTCACCGTGACGTAGCCGCCCTAAACACCGCGACGGACACCGACAGCATGACGGTTGACGCCCCCCTTGAGCCCATCGTGCGGCTTTGGATTCTAAGAATGCTGGTACCGATGGGTGGCCATCGGAAGTTCATCGGTGAACACGATGTTACCGACGATGGCATTCTGTCGGCACTCTCCAATTCAACGTCGCGCAGTAAACCGCAAGCCCCCTGGATGCGTCCGTCACAGCATCGCGCGGGCACGGTGGACTTTGACGGCAAGAAGCAGTTGAAACAGTTGCAGGAGTGGTGGGAGGCTGCGGAGGCGAGTGCTGCCACAACGGCAGCACCACCACGACTTGCCGCCAATTTGGCACGTCTGGCCGCGCATCTTTCACTGTCATCAGTCGAAACGGCCATTCTCGGCTTTGCGGTATTGCTGCAAACGGATCAGGTGCTTGCCAACGCGGGAAATCAACTCGATGTGGTGTCGTCGGCGACGATGTATCGAATTTTGGCGAACGTACTTCGGATTCCGGAAAGTGCTGTGCGAGAGGCGCTCGTCGTTGACGGACGACTCAATGCCAGCGGACTGGTGGAGATCGGGGCTCCGGAATGGTCGCCAGGGTTCTTGCATGACCAACTCGCCGTGCTCTCTGGACGGTTCGCTGATCTGATCGTTTCGAGCGACGGCGATCCGATCACGCTGATTCGCGACGTGGTGTTTCCGTCCGCCGCACCGACGCTATCGAAACAAGACTATGGCCACGTGGCGAACGATGTGCAGGTACTGCAAACGTACGTGCAACACGCCGTAGATGCGAGACGCCGGGGTGTCAACGTGCTTTTGTATGGCACGCCGGGTACAGGCAAGACGGAACTTGCGAGATTGATCGCGAACAGGTCACAACTCGCGCTCTTTGAGATTGCAAGCAGCGACGGCGCGAACCGCTCACTGGATGTCGAGCAGCGATTGAAAGCGTATTGCGCTGCTCAGGCGTTCGTCGGAAACGGACGGTCACTGCTGCTCTTTGACGAAGCGGAAGATGTGTTTGAAGGGGGTGCGTCGTGGCTCAGGGTGGGCACCGTCGGCAAAAGTCGTAAGGCGCAGGTGAACAAATTGTTGGAAGACAACGCGGTGGCGACGATTTGGATTGCCAACCGCGTGGAGTCGATGGACGAGGCATTTCTGCGTCGGTTTGACATCGTGATGCAACTTCCGATTCCACCGCGTCGACAGCGACAGCGCATTATCGAGGTGAATGCGGGCGGGTTGATTGATGCGAAGCACGCTTCGCGACTGGCGGAAATCGAGCAGTTATCGCCAGCGGTCATTGCCCGCTCTGCCGACGTCATTAATGCGATTCATGCTGATCTTGCCCATCAAGACATTGATGCGGGGGAGAGTTTTGAGCGACTGCTGTCTGGCAGTTTGCAGGCGCAGGGGTTTCCGGCCATTGCGACGCGCAGGTCAACGCAAACCGATGATATTTACGATCCGTCGCTGTTGCACTGCGATTCAGATGTTGCAGCACTGACGCAGGGGATGCGGAAATCACAATCGGGGCGCTTGTGTCTCTACGGTCCATCAGGAACCGGAAAGAGCGCTTATGCACGCTATCTGGCCGAACAGCTCAGCCGGCCATTGCAGGTGACTCGCGGTGCGGATTTACTGGATAAGTATGTCGGCGAGAGTGAGAAGCGTTTGGCACGCGCATTCGCTGACGCGGACGCACAGCGGGCGGTGTTGTTGATTGATGAGGTGGACGGGTTCTTGCAGGATCGACGTGGAGCTGGATTCAACTGGGAAGTGACGCTGGTCAACGAAATGTTGACGCAGATTGAGGCGTTCAACGGCGTTCTGGTGGTGACGACCAATCTGATGAGTGAACTCGATCAAGCGGCACTGCGGCGATTTGACGTCAAACTCCGCTTCGATTTCATGAGCGCTGAAACGTCTTCGAAATTGTTATCGCGATGGTGCGAAGTGCTGGGCATTGCCGGTGGAGGTGATCAGCTCGGGGCAGCGCAGGAAGAACTGCGACGACAGCGATGTTTGACGCCGGGGGATTTTGCGCTTGTGGCGCGGCAGCACCGACTGCGTCCGTTGCAATCGCCGTGCGACTTTGTGCAGCGTTTGGAACACGAGTGCTCGCTCAAATCGCTCAACGGTCGCGCTAGCCGTGCAATTGGCTTTGTGCATTGATCGCAATGGACGAACAGCGCATGAAAGCTTGGTATCGCGACTACTGGGCACAGACTTGGTACACCAATACGTATTTGGTGCGGCGTGCGCGTCAAATCGCACAAACCGTGGATGCTGACCGTGACTGGAACAATGTCTACGACTCCGGTTGCAATTTCACCTGCATCGCGATGATCGTCGGCATTGATCCGGCCTACCTGGCCTCAACACTCAGTACGCAACGGTTCTTCTACGCGGACAGCGAGCTGAAGGGGCAGCGGTTGAGCGGTAAGCGCGGCGGATTAGTGTGGGATCAGAACGCGCCGAACACTGAGTTGCGAAACATCACCCTTACAAATCTTTGGCATCCGAGGCGGAGGTGTCGTGTGACGGTGACACTGCGATACGTAGAGGTTATACCGACGCGGACTTACGTTGATGCAGTACGGGTTGTCACCGACATACGGGCTGCGGGCGGACATGTGGTGTGTGGCACCGATGAGCACTCGCACTTGGTGGCGGGCACCGTCGGTGCGGACTTTGCGCTTTGGGATCCAGATGAGACCGTGGTCGATGTTGAGACCAATTTATCGGGTCAGTTCACGCTGCGACAACTCTTTCAGAACCACTTGGGTGAAGCTTTGGAGTTCTGGCATTACGAATGCGACATCAGCGAGCAACGTTCTCGCTAGCGCTTCGTTGGCTGCGATGCCGTCATCGTTTGATGCAGTCGTTCGGCCAACACGTCTCTTTCGCGGGGTTATGGGGACGTAAAACTGAAAACGCCGCGTGCAGCGTTATGAGACCACGGCTGGCGACTGTGGTCTCGCTTTTTTCTTCATTGGCGCTGAGTCCATGCAGTGCGTCACCTAAACATCATTGCGAGCAACGGAAGCTACGAGCGCGGGGCGGCAATTCCCTGTGACGCACTGGTCGTATCTGCTATTTGATGTCTTCCGATGAAACGCAAATTGGATGAGCGCCCGAGAGGACAGGGTATGCACAGACCTCATCAATACGCTTCCGATACGCAGCCGTCAAACACTGGACTGTTGCGCAATTGTTTCGCTCCGCAAGCCACCTCCTCTGACTCGCCTTCAGATCATTTCTGGCACCGTCACCAATGTCTGACGCGAGCATGTCTTTGTAACTCTCAGACATAGCACCATCCAATTTACCAAGCAAAGGGGTGCTACAAACGGCCTTTTCTGTAAGGGAGGATGCCTTCGCGCAATCGAAGCTTGGAGCCCACTTTAGTGGTGGCAAGGCTTGTGGTTGAACCGGATTGGGGGTGGCTATCGGCACCTGAGCCTCGGCCAACGTTGTTGCCGGAGGAGATATGGCTTCGGGCTTAGCCACGGTGGCGCTCGCTTTGCTATCCGCGAGTCCCGCTTCGTTTGCCATGAAAGCGCCCACCGAACCAAGATGGATCGCGATCTCCACGATTGGAATATGTCCCCTCAGTTCGACAAGCTGCTTTTTAGTGTCGTCGGTTACTTGCGTCGTGTATTCAATGTCATGCTTGATGACATTTCCTGCAACCGCCACCCTTGGCCACGTAGGTCGATACCCGGCGGCCATCAACGACCTAAACCCTGACAGATTTAAGATTTTCTCCGCTCTCGTGGGCAGACTTACTTCGAGCACTGCGCTACACGTGAGCTTCTTGATTTTTTCGTCGTTGCTCGAAGTACGAATCGTCGTTACATTGATCTGAATTGCATTCGCTATCTGGTCAGCCATCGCCTGTCCATGTGGTGACAATGATTTTGCAGTCTGTTCCGCCAGCGCTTGTCCACCCGGGTGGCTTGCCTCCGTCAAGTAACGGCAAGCCGCAGCAGTCGAACTCTGCCCTATCGACGCTAATTCATCACGAAGCGTAAGGCATACCGCATGTTGAGGGTAGGCCAGCCCCTCATTTCCTTTCGGTACCGATTCATCAAGCGAGTTACGGAATATCTTTTTGATCAGCCCAACGGTCTTATCGTCGGCGCAAGGCGGTGTGCTTATTCCGCAGCCGCAAAGAGTCGATAGCGCAACCGCCAGAGCCGCATACGCAGCGAATCTCATTCCATTTCCCCCACGAGTGATTCCGTTTATCTGAACACTTTCCGCCCACGATACGCTTCACCGCAGCAAATCGCTGCGCGAGTGGCGTGGGACTCATGAATCTGGGCACCACAGCGACGGCGGTACATAAGTTCTGTCACAACTTTCTCAGTCGCTAAGGACACTTGACCGAGTCGCTACAAGTGATTCTTCGTCTGACTTGCGGTTCAGAATAATTATAAAGGTACTTAAACACCGTCGACTTAAGTACATCATCAATAGAACACTCTGCGCTATGGCACGCGGAGTTTCAACACTTTCACTACGACTGGTTTTTGCACGCAATGTGCGACTGGTGCGCGTGGCTGCGGATATGTCGCAGGAGGCGTTGGCGGGTGAGTGCGAACTCGACCGTACGTTCATTGGTTCGCTGGAACGGGGTGAGCGCAACGTGTCGATTGATAACGTCGAGCGCGTCGCGAAGGCGCTTCGCATTGATGCTCGCGATTTGCTCAATCCGCGTCTGGCTATCGAGCGCGGTTTTAATACTGACAAACTGCGGGCTACACGGCGTTAATCGTGCGATGCTTTGCGCGCGTCGCGACTTAGAAAAACGCGCGAAATTCTCTCGAAATCGTCTAGCTCACGAGAATGGCAATTTCCGTGAGCTAAGAATTACATGTAGCCTTGCAACTGTGCGCCCGAAAGCCATTGCGCTTAAGTTCACAAACAGCCTTGATGGAATCAGAATAAGCATCACATTCGCAAAAAAGGGAGTCGTCAAAGGTGAGCAGCGCCACGACCAGCACAAAGCCGTTTCGGCTAGAGTTTTCAAACCGCGTCATAGAACATCTAGGAATTAAGCTTTATCAGAACAAGCCGACGAATGTCGTTGCTGAGTTCTTGTCGAATTGTTGGGACGCCGACGCTACCGAAGTTCACGTTACGCTAAAAGCTCATGGCAGTGACGGGCACCCGCTGATTGTCATCACTGACAACGGACGAGGCATGACCCGAGACGAGCTTACCGACGAATTTTTAGTTATCGGAAGAAATCGAAGATCTGCACCTAACACCCCTACGTCGGGCGGTCGCCCGCTTATGGGACGAAAAGGCATTGGGAAACTGGCAGGGTTCGGCATCGCTGGTACCGTTGACATCCTTTCCACGCCCAACCCGAAAGTGCGGAACGAAACGACCGTCGAGCCTGCAAGGTTTTACTGGTTGCGCTTTACGCTAAGCGAATTGGTGAAGGCCAGCTCCGCACTGCATGTCGCGTACGAACCCGAGGTCATCGCCGACGGTGTGACCGAGGCGGAGATTGCAAGCTTGATCGAGGGGAGCGGCTACAAAACTGAATATGAGCACTTCCTCGCAAATGTAGCCAGTGGCTTAGGTGGTGTATGCGTACATTTACGAAACACGACGTTGAAAAAGGCGATGAATGTCGATGTGCTCTTACAAGCGATGGGACGCCGGTTCACCGTTTCAATGCTGCGACCAGATTTCGTCGTCAAGATCAATGGAAAGACAATCACACCGGAGCATGCGCTACCGCCTCTCCACCCTTTCGGATTCGGTAATTGGGATGCGCCGATTGAGGAGCATCTCTCTATTGGTGGCGTTGATCACAAATTGCGATATTGGATCAAATTTGTCAATCTCGACGGCTTGGATTGGTCGATTGAAAACGCTGGGGTAGGCATTTACGCGCACGGAAAAATCGCTCAGGATCGCCCCTTCTTCTTCGATGTGAAAGGCAAAGAAATATGGAGTCGATACGTGTACGGTGTGATCGAGGCGGACTGGATTGATGAATTACCGACAGATGTCGTCTCAACTGATCGCAGATCCATCGACTGGGATACCGACGAGACTACAGTTTTTCACGACTGGGGTAACTCGAAGTTGTCTTATTGGCTTGATGAGTTTCGAAAGTGGCGAGCCAAACAACCTAAGAAGGACATTGTTGATCGCATTCGGGCCGTGACGCCCGGCACGAGCCTTAGCGGCACGGAGGAAGAGGCGCTAGCAGAACTTTTGGGGGAGGTGCTGCCCGCTCTTGGGAATGACGAGGAGGCCAAGAACCGAACTACTAAGAGTTTTACTGACGCCTGGACGCACGGCCCTACGCGACTGCTAACCAAGAGCCTGTGGGATCGGGTGTTTTCGTCGATGAACGCGGAGGCGAGCGTCTTCGCCGAACTCGTGGAAGGTCTTCGCAAGAGCATGGTGCCTGAAGCGATGGGCCTTGCGGTAACCATGGCACAGCGAATCGCTGCCATCACCGCAATGCGTCGCCTTATCGAGGAGGAGAAAACGGAGACACACCTGCAGAGGTTAATAGAAACGTTTCCTTGGTTGTTGGGGCCGAAGTGGGAGCGAGTTACGGCAAATCAGAACATCAGAACGCTGGTTACCAAAAGGCACAAACCAGACGAATCTCTTGGCGAATGGGCGCTAACCAGCGAAAAGATGAAATTGAAGCCTGACTTCGTTTTTCTCAGCGACCCGGGAGAACGAGAGCAATTTATCGTCTTCGAACTTAAGGGGCCTGAATCAGGTAAGACCCTACAGCCGGAGGAGTACGAACAACTTCACACTTATCTGAAGATTATTAAGTCGGTCTATGCGTCACCAAATATCAAGGTGCATGGTGTACTCGTGGGCCACGAAAAGGGGGGATTCGCAGAAACAGACAATCGAATCGAAGTAAAGACATGGGCGGAAGTCTTGGGCGAAGCACGTGCTTTGCATGTCGAGTATCTCAATGCGCTTTTGGTCGCATCGCAACCAGGGCCAACCGATGTCCGGTTACGACAGATTGCCGACTTTGGGGGCCCCGAGACAATGGAACTCCTCGCGAGGCTTGCCAAAATAAGCGATTTCCCTGCTGTCATAAAAGAGACTTTGGATTACCTAGCAGCGCCTGCAGTGCCGCAAGCGTCCGGGGACACTTAAGCAACTTGGGAACGCGTCACGAGTGATTCGACCCACTCAAACTAGGCTGGGCGAATTTCTCGACAATTTTTAGCGGGTGAAAGCTGCTCGGAGATCACACTTGTCCGTGGCGCTTCGGATGGTCTCGCGAGCGTCGGGCTTGCGTGATCAAAAAAAGTTCTGGGATCCCGACGCCCGTCTTTTTTCGCAGCCGAAGCAAGATTGAGCCAACCTTTTACGCACCGTTCATCACTCAGCGAGATCGGGGCACTCTCCCATTCCCGCCTAAGAATTCCTCGCAGCACCTCGCCGTGAAGTTTGGTAAATGCGGGCGGTACGGCTTCGCCGATCATGTCCCGCACATTAGTGTGCCCCACCTGAGCTAGGGCATCGCCCCATTTGAAATTGTCTGGAAATGTTTGTAAGAGCGCACACTCAAGCGGGCTGAGCAATCTATTTTGGGTCGGATGTATCGTGTAGTCGCTACCGAGATGACCACTGGCCGTCGTGACGGTAGCTGCCGGCCGATCTAAGTACATGCGTCGGTAGCTGCTTTTGAACCCCCGTACGAGGCGGTAGCTATCGTTTTCTCTAACGATTGGCCTCAGCAGCGGGCTGTCGCACTTAGGGCACAGAACTGTCGTTGCCGATACCAAAACAGGCCCACAGCGTTCGCATTCATCGTTGTCCCACGCGCTCTTACCTGAGCCGGCGCGAATGGCATTCACCATGGCATAAGTACGCTGGTCCCAAACAGGCACTGCGTGCAAACCGCCATATCCTTCGGCTCGCGCGGCAGTCGGACTGGACGCGTCCAGCACAGGTAAATTGAATCCCGACAGCGCTTCTTGTAGTGTGATCGCTCGCGCGTTCCCTACATCCAGGGCGTGTGTCGCACGCGGAAATGGCCCACGCCCGATGCGGAGTAATTCTTTCAAGCCGCGTAAGTCGTTACGAACAAAAGTAAGGAATGCTCGTTTTCGGGATTGCGGAACCCCGAAGTCGCATAAGTCAGTCACGAGTGGAAATGCAACGTAGTCTTTCGCAAGTGAGCTGATCAAGAAATTGGCCGCCGACACAGGTTTCTCGTCTTTCGGATGGTGTACTTTTCGCGTAAAGAACGCTGGCACGTTTTCCACCACAATTAACGAGGGCATTAGTCTCAACGCTACGCTTGCAATGACGGTGACGAGAAGATTACGGTCATCCTTCGAGCCAGCAACAGCATCGTCATGACTGCCTTTGCCGGATCGAGCAGAACTCATGCCCTGACAAGGCGGGCAAGCACACAACAGCGCTGGACGCACATCACCGGCGCGTTCACGGTATCTTTTTATAACCGTTTTCCACGTTACTCGCAGATCCCCAGAAACACCAACTGCGCTAGGATGGTTCAGCAGACATACACCCAGTCTACGCGGATCCAGTTCCGCCATTACATCGAAATTGAAGCCCGCCTCGCGATAGCCCACATCTCCAGCGCCACAGTTAGAGAACAAACTAACAGCACGAAGCTTACTCAAGACTTTTGCTCCCGGCGCTGTTCCGCACCCAGATCGTGTACATCCAGAAACTCTTCGTGTACCTTGATGGCTCTAGACAAAAAGTCTCGCCACGACATTCTGGTTACTTTCTTTTTTTCTTTAAAGCTTTGGAACGCGTATTTGTTGTTAGGTGACTTAATTTTTTCACCATCCGCAACAACGTCAATGCACCAGCCTTTGGTAAAGCCAGCAACGGTCATTGCATTAGCGTCGAAGAAATCGTCGAACGCTTCGACGTAATTCACCAGACGCTCAAAGTCGACATCGTCAAAACTGTGTCCAGCCTTTTTGATCTCTACGATGTGCAGCAGACCGTCGATGCTTACGAGCGTGAAATCTGGACGCTTATCTTCGTGAGTGATTGCCAGTGATACGTCCGCGCCATGCTTTTTTTTCCAGTACTTTTCGAACGCGCGCTTAAAGCTTTTCAAGCCCTGATTAGCGTTAATGAGCGTCCATGAGGGCTCAATCAACCATGGTGCCTTAGCGATCAAAGTCTGAAACTGGTGTTCATTCATTGAGGCATCAATAATCTGTTCAAGCTCCTTGATCACGCGAACACGCTGGACAGCAATTTGCGCATATGCGGCCAACTCGGCGATTTGCGCCTTGTTAAAGATTTCGAGCATCTGATCAATTGACGCGTTTCCTTTAGTCACGCGATTTGCGAACTCATGGAAGGCTTCCATCAGTGCTTGGTGTGGGGCTACCGACAAGATGATCTCTGTCAGATCATCAACGTAGACTTGATCATTCAATTCGTCCTCGGCGGCAAACCCGCCAAATTTCTTCGCCAAGTCCAGAGCAACTCGCGCAACCTGCTTATCACCATAGCGCTGAGAAGCAAGCTTCTCAATCCCTGAGCGTCGAATGAATTCGTCGCGAACTCTAACGCGTCTGGGCTCTCTCGAAATTCGAGCGATCTCTTTAATTAGTTCCGCCCCCCAACGACGCAGCAGCTGACCGTAATCAGAGTCCCACAGAATATCTTGACGGTCAGTGCGAACAAGATCATCGCCTTGATCCAGATCAAGCCATTCCGCTTCGACTTGACCCACCAAATAGGATCGCAGCGCAAATTCACCAGTGAAACCTGCTGGTTGGTTAAAGTCGCGAGTCACCCCAGCAATTTTCCCGCGCGCATAAATCCGTACTCCAGTCATCTCTTCGTTCTTGTAAGCTTCTCTTGCCATGCCAAGCCATCCCGTCACGGCGAGGACGGTCCCATCGTCGGCTATTACAGGGCGCGTCGAAAGATCGATTTTTGTACCGGGCATCAAGGGGATATCTAATGGATCAACTTTTACGGGGCTCGCGTCATCGTCGGTAGTATTTACGACAAGTATCTTGAAATCAGGCTTCGCAAAAGTGAACCGAACAGCGATCTGCCGCAGAAATGTCTCAAGGTCGGGGACCCGTTTCGCAAGAAACGTCGTCAACCGGATTCGGGTACCGGAGTGCTTGCTCCATTTTCTGTCGTCAGTTCCCAGCTCGAGGGGTACCGACTCATCCCCTTCGGTGACGATCTTGTCAAAGTCCATAAAAAAGTGGCTTATCGAATAGCCAGCCTTTGTTTTGACACCACCGGCTGACCACACTTCGATTCGACGGCAAATACCAAAAGGAGCAAGCTTGCCAATACCTTTTCGGCCCATCACGGGCCGTTTCTTCTTACGTGATCTCGCACCGTCGGAACTGACGCGGGTACGGCGATCAGCGCCCACTCGCAAGTAAAATGCAATGGCTTCGTCGGGTGACATGCCGTGGCCGTCATCCTCGACCTCGATGATATGTCCTAGGTCGTGAAGTTTTCCACCCGCTTTCGATGCCAACTGCACATTCAGCGGTAGACGAACCGTGACCGTTTCGGCGTCCGCGTCATAGCCGTTTGCAATCAGCTCTGCAACGACAGCGCTCGCCTTGTCGTAAAGCTTGACCCCTAGCTTATCGATGGTGAGGCGGGAAATGCGGAGGAAGTATGGGGAGGCAGTCACGCGCGCAGTCTTCGCACCCGCGCTTTTTTGTGCGATGACGACACGACTAGACACCTTTGCCATCAGTTACCCCTCGTTTCTAACGGCTTCACGTTCGCTCCCTATGCTGACAGCCTATGTCCCGTCGGTTCCGGCGCGCTCTAACTATTCATGTTATCGCAAGATTGCAACGCTCCAGATACAGAATAGATGGCCGTGAAATCAATCAGCGAGCGTAAGAACAACCCCTCCGACTGGCGACTTACAGAGTTTGATTCTGCATTGACGCACTTTAAAAGACGCGCTAGCTAGGAAAACATCTCAGCTCGCTCTAAGAACTGCCACGCGAATGCTTTCATGGCGTGCGTACAAACATCGCAGAAATCCGGTTCACCACAGTACCGCGCTTTGCCATAGCCGAACGCGAACCGATTGCCTCGAAGAGCGGTGCATGTCGGCTGCGGCCCTCAGTGCTGATAACCACGTCGGGTGCAAATCTAGTCCGCCCAATCTCGATATGTCTCACCGTCTTAACAAAGCGGTATGCCACTTTCACGCGACACCTTAAATCTCCAACTCACGTAAACCGCTGTTCTCGTGGGCTGCGATAACGTGCGCCTCAAGCCGCGAACTAACCCGTGTCTGCCATGGAACAAATTTGGAGTATCTGAACTGGGCTTGCGGCAAAATTGCGACATGCAAAGCACTCATCAGCAAGCAGTGACCCTAGCTCGACAAGGCGCGTTTGCTCGTGCCCGCGACCTCCTCCAGCAGCTGCACGCTGTCAATCCGCACGAAGCGGCGATTCTGTACGACTACGCGCTGTGTTTGTCCGAAATGGGCAACAAAGCAGAGTCCATTCCGCTGTTTCAGCACTTGCTCGATCTTGAACCGAGTCACGTCAATGGCCGCGTTGCGCTGGGTGTTGCGTTTGCAGCGACTGGCGACGTCGTCCGGGCCAAAGCCGCGTTTCAGAAAGCCGTTGAACTTGAACCCGGTAACCAGTACGCGGTGCGTTCGCTTGGTGCTCTCGCCGCTCGCTCGGGCGAGGACGCGGATGCCGAACGTCTGCTAAGGCGGTCACTGACGCTTGATCCCGATGATTTCTACGCCCGCCTCAATTTAGCCAAGCTGTTGGAGTTGAGCCACGACGACAAAGCGCGTGCCGAGTCCGATCAGCTCTACAAGAGCATACTGACTGAAGACCCGGCGCACGCGGTCGCCGAAGAGGCGCGCAAAGGGCTTACCCGCCTGGCAGCCACCACGATGCGTAGCAAAGCCGTTGGCAACCTCCGCATGGACGCCGTTTTCTACATGGTTGAAGCGATCAAACGATTTCGACTGCTGACGCCTGAGCTGGTGGGTCAGATCACCTTGGAAATTGCCGTGCTCGGTCGGTCGGGGCTCGACACTAACGACGCGGACAAGCGTTACGAAATCAAGCTCATTCCCGATGAGACGTTTTCTGGATTGAATTTGCTGGCCATGATGCATGTCGGCGTTCGCCAATTCAACAAGGACGCCGAAACTGGCAGCGGGCTTGATGAAGAATACAAAACAGCCGTCGCCATGACCGCCGCGAACTGAAATCCATCACGCATGCAAATACCGCCCGCATACCTCCGTCACATTGAACCGATTGTTGCCAAGGCCAAGGGCTTTCTCGAAAACGGTGAAGCGCTGACGCCAATCGCATTCGTAGGCTCGTTTGCCAACAACACCGTGATTCCCGTGATCCTTGACAGCAGCAACGACGACACGAAGGATCGTTCTGCCGCGATGATTGCCGCAGCAGCGGTGCAGGCCCAAGCGGATTACGTTTTCACGGTCATAGAGGCGTGGGCGTTGCCCAAGAAATACCTGAATCGCGTCGAGGAGATTTACGAGAAATACGGCTCGCTTGCCAATTTTCCGCAGCGTCTCGATGTTGCCAGCTTCACTCTAGAAACGCGGCATGGAACGTGGATGGCGCAATGCACGATCATGCCGAAGCCACCGTCCAAAAAGCGTCGCACCTTCATGCCGCCTCAGTTTTTATTTGGTGACGCAGCTCAGGGCCGGTTTGCTAACCTCCTTCCGGTCAAGGATGATCAAGTGTCGGCAAGAACCTTGCAGTAGGGGTGGTATGAGACATTTGGACGAGCGCAACCGTGAATCGCGTTGTTGCATTCAGTCTTTAGCCACCACTGTATCGTAAAGCCCATAGTGCGCCAAACCGTCATGGCTCTCGATCCCCGTGTAGCGTAACGACGCATCTTCATACCGCCGAAAGGCGAAGACGGCTTGGTTCATCTGCTCGGTATTGAAAACCTTGAGCTGCACCAGCAAGTGAAAATCTATCACCGTAAGGCCAGTCACCACTCGAAATAAGTCCGGTTCGAGTTTGGTGATCACGTCCTTCAGCGTGTTTTCGCGGAAGTCCGTGAGGTACATAAACGCCGGAATGCGCGTCGCGAACTTGATCAGTTTTTCTTGCACCTGCTTACGCTTGGATTTGTACTCTTTTTCTTCCTCCGTGAGCTGCTGCTTCTGCTTCGCCGTCAAGTCCTTTTCCTTGGCCTTGTTCTTGAGCGCCTTTACCTTCTCGCTTTTGTTGATGATGGTCTGGATCACTTTGTCGCCAAGCGCGCGCCAGCCCTCAATACGTTCAACAGCGGCCATTGCCTCCGGATTGTCAAGAATTCGCCGGAGGGTATCGTTGTCCACGTTGACCAGCAGCGCGCTCTCCCACTTGCGCGCGAGCAAAGTTGCCGAAGTGCCCGCCATCGCGATGTCGAGGATGCCGCCTGCGTCGATCTGTGTCATGTTTGCGCCGTCATAAGCCAGCACCGGCAAGAACGACACCAGATCCCTCACCGCGCTTTCCGGGTTCATTTCATTGGGCGACAGGCCGATTCCATATTCCGATAGCTGACGCAGCGCGCGCGTGGGTGCGAAGTCGAACACGAAGCACACGGGCTTCAATATCTCTTCCTCGTTCGGATTGTCGCCATTCGGGTTTTTGATTGACCACGGAGACTGCACGCGAAACGCCGCCTGAAAATACGTTTCCGGCGACTTCAGGTTACGCAGCATCAAGATCGACGACCACTGCGGCACAGTAACGCCGGTCGTGAGTTTGCCGCAGGATAGCGTGATGGTCTGCGATTCAAATCCGCTTCGAATAGCCTTGCGCACTGGCGGCAAGGCCTCCAAGCCCATGCCCGCCGACGCGCCCGCAACGGCGATCACCGTATAGGCGTGCCAAAACAGGTTGTGCTTCTCGGCCAACAGATTCGCCATTGCGTGACATGCCGCCACCGTTGGCAGGAACCAAAACGAATGCTGCAAATACGGCAACAGCCGCACGTCGGAATACGGGAACGGCGGTCGCGTGCCGGTCTTCAAATGTTCGACCGCGTTCATGGCGTGGCTGCCGCGAATAATGTTGAGCCACTTCTGCACGTCGCTTTTGTGCGCGAACTGCGCGGCCTTGCCGATGCCTTCGGCTGAGAAAAACTCATTTAGATCAAACTCATCGAACTGCCCACTGCTGGCCACCGTGACCAATTCGTCTGGCATCTGATATGTCAAAAGCCGCATCTGTGGCAGCGCGCCGTACGGGTTACGTACGCCGGGGTTTTTTCGAGCGAAATCTGCTTTCGCGCGCTGCTCGTCGGTATAAGTCCAGTTAAAAATCTGCTCTTCGATGAATTCGCCCGTCGAGAGCGCCTTGAATGGCGTGCCCGATAGATACAGATACGCACGGGAGGTGATTGGTAGAAACTCGGTTTCTTTCGACGAAAGTACCGTGAAATCTTCGTTAACTTTTTCGAGCGCAGCGGTGTATTCGAGCCGGGCCTCCTTCGTTGCCACGGCTTGGTCTTCACCTTCAAACAATTCTTTCGCCGTGTCGCGCCACGCGCCAAAGTGATATTCGTCGAACACCACCAAATCCCAATTGATCGCGTGCAACCATTCGTTTTTCGGCTTGATGTTACCTACCGCGTCGCGTCCAAGTAAATCCTGAAACGAGCCGAAATACACGACAGGCTTTTTGTCATCAATTTGCGTCGGGTCGCTGCCGTGGGCACGCGAGAGATACTGCCAGCCGTCGAAATCCACATGATTTTCGAGATCGGTCTGCCACGCGTCTTCAACGGCGGGCTTGAACGTTAGCACCAGCACGCGCCTGGCTTTCAGCTTCCTCGCCAATTGGTACGCGGTGAAGGTTTTTCCGAAGCGCATCTTCGCGTTCCACAAAAAGCGCGGCGCGGCGTCCTTGCTCTCGGCCCAAATCGAGCGGTAGTAGTCGAAGGTTTTTTTCACCGCATCCGCCTGTTCGGCGCGCATGCCAAAAGTCTCATGATGCTTGCCGCTGAAGCGCTCTCCCGTACGCAGCTCAGCTAGCACCGCTTTAACGTCCGCCACCGAGCAATGCATCCACTCCAGCTCGGCGTTCGCAAGGCCGCGCCTCACCAGCGCCGCGCGCACCTCATGATCGGTGAACACGCTACCGTCGTTGCGCTCGGCGGGGGTGTCGAGTTCGATAGTGAAATTCTTGATCGCTGCGGTTTTGAGTTGCTCCGCGACGCGCGCGCGCACGTCGCGCGCGGTCTGCCCCACCTTGAGTTGTCCTTTGTGCGCCTTGTCCGCAATCGAATACGCGTAAATACGCGGTCGCGCTTTCGGTTTCGGTGCGAGGATTTCCCCTATGGTGGGTTTATTCATCGGAACCGTTCTCGGCGGGGCTCTCATCGAACAGTTCGCGGTCATGCTCCGCGACCTGCGACTCAATGAAACCTATCTCTTCGTTGGTAAGGCCGTACCGCTTGTAGAGCTTGGCATCCGTCCACTCTGGTTCCGTCGGCAAATCGGGGACGAACGCGTAGACATCCCGCGTGGCATGCTGCGTCGCTTTTCGCAAAGACACTAGAAATCGCACGAAACGCGTGCGTAGATACGTCGCGTAGTTGTTGGCCTCCCGCTCGCTTTCAAAGTGCCCAGCGACGACGTAAGTCTCCGTACATGCGGTGCCCGGCTCGGCGATGATTGGCCTGCTAAGAAATTTCGTCTCGATGGCCGCGCTCGTGCCTTGAACCGCTGTCATTAGCACCTTCCACTCGTCAATCCAATCCGCGTTGACAGTGATGTCAGTGCGATCTATCCAACTCGCGTGTTGGTTTGCATAGAGCCTCACAGGCTGTGTCAGTCGGGCCGCTGATGGTTTTCCTCGAAAATTTGTGGCGAGCCCGAACGGCTTTCTGCTTGACACCCGTTCAGTTAGTGCTTTGGCGGTCTTTGCCAAAACCTTCTCCAAAATCGGTATCGCCTCGTTCCGGCGGACAAGAATATCGTAGCTATCCAAGTGGCGCGCTACAGTTGGCCCAGTGGGCTGCCCGTCCCATATTGTCTGCACCGTGCATGGGCCATCGTAGTTTTTGTCCCACAGAAAGTACGAGATACCGCCGCGAATCTTCACCCCCGGAAAGCCCTCGTAAAGTTTCGGGTAGTCCACGATGGTTCGCAAGCGTTTGTCGGAGAGCATCCGCTCTCGATATTTATCGAGACCCTTGCCCCCGCCCATCCACCGCGACGGCGTGACAAAGACTGCATAGCGCGGATCAAGGTCGAACGCCTTCTCTACAAACAACTGATAGATCGGAGCTGCGCTCGTGCCGAAGCCGCCATCTTCAAGTTGATACGGCGGGTTACCGATGATTACGTCAAACTGCATGTTTTCTCCGAACAACTCGGCTATGCGAGTCTTGATGTCGTCTGTGTGGATGAACGCGTATGCATGGGATTCGAGCCCATAGCCGCGATCCAGTGTTTCTTGGCTGGCACGGCAGAAGGAGCATTTGCCATTTGCCCACGCGTGCTCGGTGCGTTTAAACCAAATGTTGCCGTCGTCGCTGGTGAAGCCCTTGGCTACGGAATGCGCGCCCTTGGCATGCTTCGAGCAATAAACGCTGCGCCGCGCGAGCAGACTGGTGATTTGCGTGATGCCTATGCCGAATACTTGCTTAGTCAGGATGTGACTAACGCGCTTGTCTAGGTCGGGAATCGCGTGCTCTAGCCCCTCGGTCAGCCGACGCGTGATTTCCCGTAGGAACACGCCGGACTTGGTGCAGGGGTCAAGAAACGTGGCGGTCTTGTCCGCCCACAGATTCGCGCCATCGTGCGCCACCGCCCACGCTTCAGCAAGCGTGTCGAGCATGCGATTGGCGAATTCAGGCGGGGTGAACACCTCGTCGTTCGAGAGGTTCGCGATGCATGTCAACACGTCCGGGTTGCGTCCACGCAGCGTAAAGCTGACTTGTTGGCTCACGCACTCTCCTTGGCTGAATCGGTGCGCGCAGTGGAGGCCAACTCTTTGACCGTAATCGGTGGATACGTCTTCGTCGGCGTAAAAATTTCGTGCTTACCGAGGTGCGCAAAGAGCGAATCCTCCGCGCTGAATGCCGAAGAATGGGTGAGGATGTCGAATCGGAAGTCGCGTCGCTGAAATCGGCCCTTACCGAGGTAGCCCCATTCCGCAAAGGTGATCGGCGCGCTGTCGTTCGAACGCATGGTGAGCGCGTCGCCGTGTACCAGGTTCTGCGACAACACAAATGTAGCGGCGCGATACAGATCCTCGGCCTCATCAAGATTTAAGTATTCAGCGAACATTTCCAGCACGTTCGCGCGGCACTCGGCGATGTTGTCCGGCAAAAGCTCGATGCCGTAGACACACATCAGCGCGAGAAGCGCGAAATGCCGCCGCTCAAAGTCCGATGAAGCGTACTTGAGTTCGACGGCGGCGAGCTTTCGCTGCATGATTTTTATGAGGAAATTGCCGCTTCCGCAGGCCGGTTCTAAGAAGCGAGCATCTATGCGCTCCGATTCGTCTTTGACGAGGTCGAGCATCGCTTCAACCATCCAAGACGGGGTAAATACCTCTCCGTGGTCGGCGACACGTTTTTTCGTCCTAACGTGGATCATGAGCGGGTGAACACATGGAGGGGCGTTTCCGATGGGGGAAGGCTGTTATTGTCCACAAATCGAGGTTGTAGCCCGTCCAGCACCGACTGGCACATCGGCCACGCGCAACGGATCGGCACATTGCGGAGGCGCTAATTGTTGCTGCTGCGCAAAAGGCCCAGTATGATGAATGATCAGCGTCCACAACAAGGCCATCGTGAAAGCGCGACTTTTTGGTTTCGAGATGACTCCCGGTGCCGGTATCACGATCACGGATTTTCTGGATCATGTTGCGGCGCTCCCCATTGACGAGTCACCGCCAGTTGGAAGTTCGCTCTTGGCATACACCGAGAAGAAGGACAGTCACTACGTTGGTTGCGTCATCACGACCAAAGACAAGAGGAAGTTTCTCGAGGTTGTGAATAAGGATGGCGAAGTAAGGCTGAACGCACGCGACGTGACGCCTGGCTCGCACCTTGCCGAGTTCAACTTTTTCGCGCTCTATCCGCAGACGGGACGAGGTGTCTATTTGCACTATAGCGACTCTTGCGGACTGCAACGGTTTGGGGGCGCATTGCAGCGGCGCTACATGGAATTCCGCGACTTGCGCAAAGAAGAAGCAATGTTGGTCGCGAGCAAAGTGGGCGAGCCTAACAAGCAGAAAATACGAGCGCTATTTAAGGGGAAATTGCAGATTTCGTACAGTTTCAGGACCGAGGACTTCGACTCGATTGCGGCTGAATTCGACCGACTGCAAGGGGTGCGATTCTCACTAACCAGCTTCGACAGCGACGAAAGTGACTTTCGCCAGCTTGCAAAAAGTGCAACTCGGCGTACCAAGTCGTACAGCTTTGCGAAGGCCGCAGGTAGTCTCATGGCTGGCCTCCTGCCAGTGATAAAAGCCATCTGGGAAAAGCCCGATGTTGCAGACGGCAGCTTGTCAGTAGCGGATGCCGAAGGCGTTCTCCACACTATTAGCCTGGCGAAGAACCGAACAAATTTCGGAGAGTATGATCTGGATGATTTGACCGGCAGACTCGGTGAATTCAACCCGCGAAAGTTTGGGTCGAATGCATTTTCAGAAGAGTTGATCAAGGTACTGAAGAGTCACCAAACTCACTTCGAGACGCCGGTGGCTTAGAAACATGAAACCACCCCGCTGGGTAAGCTCAATCGTCCGGGCCTCAACGCTGGTATACGGCCTGCCGCTTGTCGCTTTTTTCGCTGTGATCTGGGTGTGCTATCAGTTTCAGCTACCGCCGAACGCGGTTGACCTGTTTTCGTTCTTTGAGAAGAACCTGCGCGGAAGTCTCTTTGCGGGCTTCTTAACCCTCGGTAGCTTTCTGCTGTCTTTGAAAACCGGAATAGTGATCAAGATCAAAGAAGGCGTATATGACAAACCAGAGTACCAGCTGCGTGTACAACAACGTCCGTCGACTTCTGGGCCGTTTACCATCTATGGCCCATTAAAACGCATGAGCCGTGCGTTGGCTTGGTCAGTGGGGCTGTCCATCGTTACCGCGACCCTTCAGCTAACGGTCGGCTTGTATCCGAGTTGGTGGTCGGCGGCGGTGTGTCTCGGGAGCGCGGCTTCGGCCATCGCCTTTCTGTTGTGTTCATTCGTACTGATCCAAATTGCTCTAAGCGATTGGTTCACGTCGCTGGAAGGTGATGCGGGGGAAAAATAGCGTAGAAGCGACTGTTAGCGCGGACGCGAAGGCGCGCCGCCCCGCCTAAATATCGGCGGAATCGGGAATGCCGCTGTGTTCGCGCGAATGCAGTTTGTTCTCGAAATGCGGAGAGACTCAACTGAGACATAAATGGACGACCATTGATGCAAATTGGTTCGAGCGATTACGTAGCAGCGAGGAACGCGCCCTCTCAGATACGACTACTCGCCCGAACTCCGTGAAGATCGTTTGTAATTGATCCGACGCTTTCGACCGCTTGTCGATTGCCAAGCAATTCGCCTTGAACGATCAATGTTGCAGCCCTCGATGTCGTGACCATAAATTCCAACTCACGTAAACCGCCGTTACCGTGACCTATGTCGAATTTGCTCCAATGCGCGGGCCTTCCGCTGCGGTCACTGTGTTCGTCCTGCTTACACGTATCCACGCAGCTTGCAAGAATCGAACGTTCTTTGATCTGGCTTTGCGCAAATATCATCACTTTAGCCTTTGGATTTGCGTTACTTTTCTAATTGAAGCAAAAGGTAATGAAGGATTGAAGGGATGCCGAGATATCCTCACTCGCCTTAGCGCATCTCGGAACCAAAGATCACGCCGGCCCAAGGGATGCGCGCTCGCAGTAAGCGCGGAGGAAGGGTGTAGGGTGGATTGCTACGTTGTCGCATGCGCGGAGCTCACGATGCGATCTAGCACATCGCGGAGCGCACACGTTCGTGGATGCCCCTCTTTTAGGTGTTCCGAATAATATTTGTATGCGAGCTCGACAAGTCTCACGTCCGAACAGAGTTCGCCGACGCGAGCTTGTGAGCGCGCAAGCCAAAAATTAGCCTCTCTGCCAAAAACGGCTTCTCGTATTTCCAGCGCCTCTCGGTGCTGAGCGATCACAGCGCATCGGGCGTCCTCGCCGACTTGCTGCCAGACAACTTCTGCGATAGCGAACAGGGACGAAGCTTGGTGAGCGTGTGCTTCGGTGTAGGCATGTCTTCGCCACGCAAGCACTGCTTCGTGGTCACGCAGGGCCTGCAACGGAGAACCGGTGACGGCCAGCGCATCCGCGCGAACGAATAGAGCCCATGCCGTTGCTTCGTTTCGGATCGAATCGGCATCGGTCGATTCCTCGTACACCGCTCGATAAATGCTCAGCCCAAGTTCGGCTGCGTGCAACGCATCGTTGCCTCGTCCGCATTCTAAATAGACGAGTGCTCGGTTAATCGCTGCCGTAGCCGAGTGAGCATGCCCAATACCAAACCTGCTGTCACTAATCTTAGAGGCACGTTCAAATGTCTCTAGCGCCTCATCGAAGGCGCCCCAGTCGCGCTGAGCTCGACCTAGCGAGTCAAGTGTCCGGTAAACGTCTGTGTGGCTGGCGCCGTAAATCCGCTCCAAAACTGCCAACGCAACATGTTGTGCCTGCATTGCTCGCCTGAATTCACCTCTCAATCGCCATATGCTGCCGAGCGAACGAAGATGCGTGGCAAACAGCGGCTCCGAAGGCAAGTATTTCCCTTCTAATATCTCATCTAGCGTTACTACACCGGCGATGATCTCCAGCCCAAGCTTTGCCTCGCACTCAGCCTCGGAAAGATTGCTCAGTTGGCGTTGAAGAACGCTAATGTAGCCGTGTAACTCGCTCAATTGGCGTTCGCATTGTTGTCGCTCGGCGGTGGGCAGAGTTTCCAAAATGCGGAGGGACTTTTTAAGCTCCGTTAGCGCTGCCTCAGGTGCCGAATTCGGGCGGTGCCGTAATACTCTGCCATGTACAGTCAGCGACCACGCATAGTCACGAGGATGAGCGTGCCGTTGTAGTAAGGGCAGCGCTTCGCTTAGCAGTATCTCGGCTTCGGTGAAGCGACCTCGCTGGCGGATTACATTCGCCAATTGCGCCTGTCGTAGCGCCGTTATCCCGACGTTTCCGGCAGTCAATGCGAGAAAGTACGCAACCCTACCTGCATCCTCCGCCGCTTCCCATTCTGAAAGTGTCCGGCGGTGCAGTGAAAGCGATGCAGCCACATGTGATGCACGTCCCAAATCCAAAGAGCCTACGCCGGCATCGGCGAGCTTAATGGCGTGCTGTACCAAAGCACGTGCATGGGGTGCCAACGCCGACATCTGTTTCGTTCCGCTAGGGCTGCGCAACGATTCAGTTTCTGGTATCTCCGTGGCAAGGCCCGCGGCCGCCGCGTTGAATGAACGGGCCAATTGGCCGCGCTCCATACAGAGACGCCGCAGCGCTCCTCCGATGACTCGATGAACTGAGTAGCCTCGGGCACTGCCAACCCTGCTCGCCTCTGTTGTCTGAAGCAATGATCGATTCCCCAGCGCTCGCAGGCGAGCCCGAACCTGCAACGTTGAGCCGTGCACGCATTGCTCCCCAACTTGAGTCGCTAGGCTTGCCGGAATGAACTCGTTGCCGAGAAATGTCAGTGCTTCCATTACATGGGCCGACCCGGCGCTGGCACGTTCCACTCTTTGAAGGGACAATTCGTAGGTTCTTCGCCAGGCGAGTCCGAAGACCTCGTCTTCGCCTGGCAACGCATCTAGCGCATCCTCCGGTGCATTTGCAAGGAGTGCTCGAAAATTGGCGGGGTCGTCTCCATCTCGCAAAAGGCTTGCAACAAGTTTCAGGAACAATGGGCGACCAGAAACGAGTTCACAAATCGCTAGCACGTCTTCGTTTTGTGATAGTTCGGGCCGCTTGCTGATTTCAGCGACTAACCGCATCGCATGGTCGGTATCGAGGCCGATCAGTCGCACGGATGTCACAGCGACATCATCCCACTCGCCAGCCTGAGAGGTTACAAGCACATCGCAGACTTCACAAGGCAGGAACTGCAAAACTGCTTTTTGAATCTGTCCCTTTAGTGTCGGACTATCCACGTTGTCCAGCACAATCAATGCGCGACCGGTAAGGTGCCCCGCTGAGAAGTACGCTCGCAGATCAGTAAGGTATTCATGTAGTTGATCCGCTCGCGAGTCTGCGGTTTGGACTCCGACAGAAGCACTAGCGATACCAAGTTTGAGGGCCAATTCGCGAAGGCCAGCACGTATTTTCGTCTGATCCTCAGCGTCTATCCACCAGCGAATCCGATAGTCATTTTCGACGTCATCGGTAACTCGGCGAGCTAATGCGCTTTTCCCCATTCCAGGCTCGCCCCATATCACATGGACATTTGCAATCGTAGGGCTGTTCGGAGCGGAACGCCGAAGTGAAGTTACCAACACACCAATTTCCCGATGCCGCCCGACGAAATTGGTCGCGGGTACTAGAGTGAGATTGTTAAGCGCATTAGCTAATACGGCGAACTGACCGTTTGCCCACGAACTCGGTAACGCTCCAGAGCCTTGCTCTTGCATTCGCCGTTCGTGTTCTTCACGCATTTGGTGGAGGACCTCAGGCGAAAAGCGCTTTTCGTCTCGGTCAATTTCCATACTGTGATTCGCACAAAGCCAAATACCGTTTGAAATGTCTGTGCGCTGCTGTGATGTCATCGCAGCTGAGTACCGTCGGAAGCCCGGCGATGCCGCATGAATGTGGGCTGCTATTCCGACGTTTACGACAGATTTCGCCGATTCACTGCTGCGGAAGGTGCTTCGTTTACCGCACCCCGGAAACGAGCAACTGTAGTTTGCGCGTGCGGCGAGGGCACGTTTCGTAGCCGCCGTAAACTCGTCGCGATTGGATTTACCCATATTCGACCGGCACGACGGTGAAGCCAAGTAGCTTCACGTTTCGCGTGCGTTAGGTGCGCGAAGGTGGCTCACACTGCCTACCTGAGTAAGTACATCGGTCTTGAGCCATGCTAGTAATACCAGTCGCTGTTGCCGGTAGCGTAAATCTTAGCAATCTTCGCCACCTTCAAGTGATAGCCACCGAATACATAGCTGAAGTCCGATAACGAGAAGCCGCGAACCACTCTCTCACCCTCGCAGTTCATACCCGTCGCTTGAAATGTGTAATTTGGATCCTTGAATGCTCGGATCACGTCGTCCGCCAAAATCTCAAATATCGCCGGAACTTCATTTACGTCCAACTTAAACTCTGCAAGCGGAGTGTCGGAGGTCGCCATATATGCGCTTACGACCAAACGACGTTCGCGACTAAGACTGTCTACGCCTACGCTAATGTGTCGGCCGAGCAAAACGACCTCGTTCTCTGCGCATTTCCAACCGAGCTCTTCTTGGGCCTCTCGCATGATGTCTAATCCCGATTCTCCCGCACGATAGTATCCTCCGACGGAACCATCAAGTTTGCCCGGCTCCCAGCCAAACTTCGGCCGAAGTTGGTAGAGTAAGGCGGGGCCTGGACGTAAGAGCCAGAGATTTGCGACGCCTAACCAATCGCCCGATGCAATAGCTTCATCAACGCGCTTAATTTTGCCAGTAGGTCTGAAATCGGGTGGCGCTAGTACGTCTACCAATTCCACACGCGCTCCTTCATTTGGTCTGTGTTTCGAACGCGAATCACTGGTTACTCAAGGCCTCTCCAAAGGCCCATACGTAAGCGCTTTGTTTATCGTAATGTGCGATTCCGCGCCCGCGACACTCAGTTCTTCGAGTATCTTCGCGAAGGGATCGAGCAAAACATTACCGAACCGGCGTGCGCCCACTAGAACATCGCCTCGTTGATTGATCGCCAGGCAACTGCCGTCAACCTCACTCATGGTACGGCAGCGGAGTTCAAAGCGATCACCGACCATGGACTCTAAGCTTGTACGGAGATCGACAAATCCCTGATCTGCAAGAAGGAAATGCGCCGCATTCACTTTCGCTCTGAAATTGTTAGGCACAAATTGGTAAACCTTCCACATATCAAAAGGCGACTGGCGTGCGAGAAGAATTTTGCACAATTCAATTATGCCGCTTGCGTTTTGGCGAGTAGCGACAGAAGCGAGAATCAAACGCAGCCCAGGGTTGAGCGCCTTCAGAAGCTCAACTTCATGTAGCGGAAGTTCAAGTTTTTCCTGGGCTGAATATCGGTTTGCATTTTTAACAGGTCGCATGCGGTCGTTACTCTCTGCGTCACCATCTATCGATACTCCCACGGCTTTGAAGTGCTCTGCAACAAAGTCGCGATGTTGGGCGAGGTAGTATGCGTTGGTTCGAAGGATGAGGTCGAATCCAGCGTCGTCCGACTCTTTTGTGGCCCAGCGAAAATCCCGGTAAAGAAGCGGCTCACCCCCGCACAACTCAATGGCGTGGGCCTCTACACATCGAGCAAACGCAAGCGCTGCTCCAAATGTGTTTCGGCGCATGCCGCCACGAGTGTCCACTTCACCGAAGCAGTAGCCGCAAGCCAGGTTGCAGCTGCCAGTAACATACAAATCGACAACCGGGCTCTTGAACATCGCACCTCCCGTTGAATTGCTCTCCACGGCACGTGATACAGTGCCTTGCCGTCAAGATATCGAATTTTCAGTTTTTCGCGCCGAGCATTCGTTACTCTGCCTCTGTGCCAAGTCTACGACTGTTCGTCTCTTGTACACAACAGCGGACCTTGCCGAAATTACATTTTCCGACTCACGCAAATTGCTCTTATGGTCAGCCAGACTATTTTCCTGTTTTTTACGCTGCGAACTGCGAAGTGATCATCGATCACTTGCGATAGCAAACGATCCGCGTCCGCACGTGTTCGTCTTACTCTTTGCTCAAATATTTCTTCTTGCCACTGTCTGTCAAACAGTAGTTACCACCGCGCTTGCCCATGCACACCTGCTCCTTCGCGCAGTCGCATTCACCACTCGATTCTTTCGCTGCTGCATGCGCTTGCTGTCCACCATCGCGCCACTCCCACGGCGGCATCGCTTTAGCATCCGCCCACAGCCCCCTCTTCGCTGCACGCGCGGCCACTTCAGCGGCGGCATATGCTTTACTTTCAGCTGCTGGTCGCTCACTCGCGTACTTCGCGAAATGCCACGCCATGCCGAGTTCAACTTGTCGTAAATTGCAATCGACTGCACCGATCATCACTTTACCGACACGGCGTCCGTACCGATCCGACTTGTCACCATCGACAGTCGCTTGCTTTCCAAACGCACACTCCGAGAGCGCTTCTTTCGAACGATTGCCAAATGCCTGTCCGCCCTCCGGTGCGTCAATCCCCGACAACCTGATTTTGTGTTGATGCTTTAGCGCATCGAGCACGGTGATCGTGTCGCCATCGGACACGCCGACCACCCGCCCCACAATGGTTTCCGCGAGTAAAGATTGCGATGCGAGTAGTGCGGTGGAAATTAGAAATAAGCGAAGAGTTTTCATAAACAAAGTGAACAGTTGTCGATTAGGTTCAGCAATCTGATAACGGTTCGACGCAGACAAAGTCGTTGAGCGCGAGGGGTTCATAGTTATCTTAGCGCGTGGAATTACATGCCATTGCATCCTTCAGTGTTTCGCGGCTGCACGTTCTGGTAGTGCAACATTCTTTCTGTAAATTATTTTTAGTCGGAAGGCGAGCGAAGCGAGCCACTCCCCGGAATTCCGGAACGGAATTTCATTGGCGCAGCAGCCTCCCGAAGCAACGCCCGATACAGAAAGAGTCAGCTCCATGATGCTACGAACAGAAACTGAGAACCCATTGAATGAGGCCTACGCACACCTGCTGGAGCACGGCCTTGATGGGGCCGCTGAGGCGCTGCGCATTCTGGTCAACGAAGCCAGTGTGATCGAACGCGCGGCGTATCTTCAAGCCGCGCCGTTTGAGCGCAGTACAGCCCGCGTCGATCACGCTAATGGCTTCAAAAACAAGACGATGCTGACGCGTCTGGGCGCCATCGACTTCGCCGTCCCACAGGTACGCGGCAGCGGCTTCTACCCGAGTGCGCTGGAGAAAGGCTCACGCTCCGAGCAGGCCATGAATTTGGCACTCGCCGAGATGTACGTGCAGGGCGTATCGGGGCGCAAGGTCATCACGGTGCTTCAGAAGCTCGTCGGCCCCGAGATCAATTTAAGCTCCACGCAGATCAGCCG
>JANNYE010000016.1:0-32511 GCA_031409935.1 Burkholderiales bacterium
CAGTTCAGCGAAGACCGTGACATGAACGCGTGGTTTCTGGTGGACTTGAGTCCGTCGTCGGATTTCGGTTCTTCCAGAGTTAACAAGCGCGATTTATCGACGCAATTTGTAGCGGCACTTGCACGCTTGTTGTCGCAACACGGCAACCGTACCGGCGCGATGATTTATGGCTCGACCGTGGACACCATCATCCCGC
Organism: Burkholderiales bacterium; assembly: GCA_031409935.1. Classification (GTDB taxonomy): domain Bacteria; phylum Pseudomonadota; class Gammaproteobacteria; order Burkholderiales; family Casimicrobiaceae; genus Casimicrobium. Next base: position 197 of record JANNYE010000016.1, read on the forward strand.
CGCGCTGTGACCGGCGGCATGTGTTGCACTTGTTACATCGCTTGCGCCATCGGCCTATTCTTGGCGCGGTTGGGCCGACGCGGCTTGAGATTTTGCTGGGTCGCGCGGCGGAAACTATCAAGCGGCGAAGTGCCGTGTTTCTGGTGTCGGACTTCATCTCTGAGCCGGGCTGGGAAAAGCCGCTGGCGCAATTGGCGCAACGTCATGACGTGGTCGCAGTGCAGGTGTCCGATCCACTTGAACAAACGCTGCCTGACCTCGGTCTGATCACGATGGAAGACCCGGAAACTGGTGAGCAGTTGTTTGTCGATACGTCAGACAAGGGATTCCGCGCCCGCTTTGAAACGCTTGCGACTGAGCGCGACCAAACGTTACGCAGAACGTTCGCAAGGCTCGGGGTTGACCCATTGCGGCTTGCCACGGATCAATCGCTGCTCGACAATCTGGTGCGCTTTTCGCAGGCGCGCAAGCGTCGCCCAGCTAACAATTTGCCCAGCGCTAAAGCAGCATGATGCAACGACAAGAATTCGTCACCCCGGCGAAGGCCGGGGCCTATACGCTGGATCCCGGCCTTCGCCGGGATGACGAAGAGAAGCGATAGGAGTACTGCCTTCATGAACTTCATCTGGCCGTCACTTCTTTTTCTTTTGCTGCTCATCCCGCTGCTCATCGGCGCGTACCTGTGGCTGCTCAAACGCCGCAAAAAACTAGCGGTGAGTTACGCCAATCTGGCGCTGGTTAAGCAAGCGATAAAGAAAGGCCCGAGCTGGCGGCGGCACATTCCGCCCGCGCTGATGTTGCTCGCGCTCACGCTGATGCTGATCGCGGCGGCGCGTCCGGTCGCAACCATCAAGCTGCCATCAAACAAGCAGACCATCATGCTGGCCATGGATGTATCCGGCAGCATGCGCGCGACCGACGTGGAGCCTACGCGCATGGTCGCCGCGCAAAACGCCGCCAAGGCGTTTTTGGCTGATTTGCCGCGGGACGTCCGCGTCGGAATAGTCGCCTTTGCCGGCACCGCGACGTTGGCGCAACTGCCGACGCTAAGCCGCGAAGATTTAGTCACCGCGATTGACCGCTTTCAGCTGCAACGCGGCACCGCGACTGGCAACGGCATCGTGATGTCGCTCGCCACCCTCTTCCCCGACGACGGCATCGACATCGGTCAGATGCAGTGGGGCAAACCGGAAAGCAAAGCGCGAAAAATCGAGGACGCGGGTAGGGAGAAAAAATCAGTCGGACCGGTCGCGCCGGGCTCGTACACCTCCGCTGCGATCATCATGCTCACCGATGGCCAGCGCACCACGGGCGTTGACCCAATGGAGGCCGCAAAGATGGCGGCGGATCGTGGTGTGCGCGTGTACACGGTCGGTATCGGCACGGTGAACGGCGAGACCATCGGTTTTGAAGGCTGGTCAATGCGGGTGCGATTGGACGAAGAAACGCTCAAGCAAATTGCTACGCGCACGGCTGCTGAATATTTTTATGCGGGCTCTGCGGCTGATCTTAAAAAGGTCTACAACACGCTCAGCTCCAAGCTCACGGTTGAGAAAAAAGAGACCGAAATTTCCGGCATCTTCGCGTTGATCGCTGCGGCGTTTGCGCTGCTCGCTGGCGGGCTTTCGTTAGCGTGGTTCGGGCGCGTGATGTAGCGCGCCGCATAGCCTGCCGCAAGCCTGCCGCAAACGCGGTAGGCAATACGCGAAATTTACGTGTCTGCACGCTGACTTTTGCGGCTAACATCGTCCGTTGAGTTCTCACCAATGCGACTTCGGATTTGCCGATTATTCCGTTTCTAAATCAATAGGAGACTAGGCGCGACGACGCAGACAGTGCGTTAGCACGGCAAGGAGGAGCAACGACGTATCCTATTGATTTAGAAATGGAATTAGTCCTCGCGTCCGCAGAACGGAAAACATGTCACTACGACTCAAATTCAACCTAATTCTGATCGCAGTTTTTTTGCTGAGCCTGATCGGGGCGGCCGTGTACTTCAACGCTGCGTTGGAGCGAAATGCGATCCGCGATGTGCAGCACAATTCGCAGGTGATGATGGAAACCGCGCTGGCCATTCGCGCCTACACCACCGATGACATCAAGCCGCACCTTGATCCAATGAACGCGACGCGCTTTTTGCCGCAGACGGTGCCCGCGTTCGCCGCCACCGAAACTCTGCGTCGGCTCCGTGATCGTTTTCCCGCCTACGAGTACAAGGAGGCGGTGCTCAATCCGACCAACCCGCGTGATCGCGCGAGCGACTGGGAACGCACATTGATCGAAAAATTTCGCGCTGACAAAACGCAAACTGAATTCAGCGGCGTTCAAGGCGAAGGCATTCAACGCGCGGTGTATGTGGCGCGACCAATCACCATCACGCAGGGCCAATGTCTGGTGTGCCACAGCGTACCAGCGGCGGCTCCGGCGTCAATGCTTCAGGTGTACGGTGAAAAAAACGGCTTTGGCTGGCAGTTGAATGAAACCGTGGGCATGCAATTGGTGAAGCTGCCCATGCTCTATCCGCTGGAGAAAGCGCGCGAGACTTTTTACGGTTTCATGCTCTCATTGATCACCATTTTTGGGCTGTCGTTTGTGGTGTTAAACGTCGCACTTTCCGGGCTCGTGATTGAGCCAATGGCGCGGCTAAACAAAAAGCTCGAAGAGCTGGCGACCAAAGATTTTTTGACCGATCTGGTGAACAGGCGACGTTTTTTTGAGCAGCTCGAATCGGCAATGTCCACTGCGCGGATCAAGAAAACAGGCGTCTCGGTGGTGATTTTTGACTTGGACATGTTCAAGCGAATCAACGATACCTTCGGCCACGACAGCGGCGACGTAGTGCTGAAAAACACCGCCCTTCGAGTGCGTGAATTGCTGCGCGGCTCAGACTGCGCGGCGCGTTTCGGTGGCGAGGAATTCATCATTCTGTTGAGCGAAACGCGCATTGAGGCAGCGTTGGCCATCGCCGAGGCGGTGCGTGCGCGCATCGCCAACGTGCCGTTTGAATTGGTGGGCGCGGTCAGCGCCAGTTTCGGCGTCGCGGAATGGGACACCACCGAAGACGCCCGTGCGCTGATCAATCGCGCAGACCGCGCGCTCTACGTAGCCAAACGCACCGGGCGCAACCGAGTGGTGCGGGCAGACACTGTCGCTGCGTGATCGCGTTTTTTGTGGGAGCGGCGAGAACCGCGATAGGATTGAAGGCGCGCATCGCGGCTTCCGCCGTTCCTACAAAACGGGAAATTCGTTAGTTCGATAGCAATCAGCTTTTGGCGGAAACGTCCGTTCAACCGGGGCTTTGGGTGCTAAAAAGTCACTTATCGACAAGTGCCGTTTTACCCCACCTAGCCCATAGCGAATATGCGCTACAGACAAAAGCTGTAACCCAAAAAAAAGCTACACCACCCGAACCGTAATCGATTCCACACCGGTGCATGACGCGACCATCACGTCACCCGCCACCACCGCAGCCACACCCTCAGGTGTGCCAGTCATGATGAGGTCGCCCGGCCGCAGCTCCCACGCGGCGGACAGGTGTTCGATAATTTCGTTGATGCTCCAGATCAGTTTGTCAACGTCGCTGGATTGCGTGGTTTTGGCGTTGACAGTGAGAGCGATTGCCCCGCTGTTGATCTCGCCGGAAACCGATTTCGGCGTAATCGGCCCGATCGGTGCTGATTGATCGACCGCCTTGCCGATTTCCCAAGGACGCCCCGTTTTTTTCGACTCGCCTTGCAAGTCGCGGCGGGTCATGTCTAGACCGATGGCGTAGCCGTAAATGTGCTTCGCTGCGTTGGCCGCGGCGATGTTTTTGCCGCCAGTCCCGATGGCCACCACCAGCTCAACTTCGTGGTGATAATTTTTGGTGAGGCTCGGATAGGCAATGTCCACGGTCGCGCCCTTCGCGCACACCACCACCGCGTCCGCAGGCTTCAAAAAAAAGAACGGTGCTTCACGCCCGGTGAAACCCATTTCTTTGGCGTGCTCAACATAGTTGCGGCCCACGCAATAGACGCGGCGAACAGGAAAGTGTTGCTCGCTTCCGCTGATGGGAAGCGAGACAACCGCTGCAGCTGCGATGACGTAATTCATAAATTAGCAATACAAAAATAAATCAACCGACATTATTCACTAGGATTTCTTCGAATGAATAATTTCGGATAGGTGCTCTCACGTTCATAGTGGCGGTTAAGCTCACGCTCAAAACCGCCGACTAATTCCGAGTTGCACAAACTGTGCGCTGAGCTTTTCGATGCCCGGCGACCCACCGCCGCCCAGCCGCCAAGCGCTACGCTGCTCATAGCGCTCGTACTTCACGTCAGCGCTCCAGCGTTGATCGATACGCCATTCAACCTTGGCACCCAGCGTGATCGCGCCATACGCTGACAGCCGGGTGTCGGGCGAATAGAACTTTGGCGTGCCCACCGGAAACGGCTCGCCAATCACCGGGTCGTACACCGGATCGAAGTAGAAATTTGCGGCACTTTGTGTGTAATAACGCCCTGACGGAATCACTGAGAACCGATCACTGATCGGCTTCACCCACTCCAGCTGCACGGTATGTGCGCGCACGCCAAAGGTGTCGCTATAAAAGCGATAACTGCTGCGCACCGTGGTGCCCGAGAGCGTGCTGTCGTCGCCCTCGATGAAATGATTCCAGCGCACCAGTGCCACCGTTTGATCGCGTGATCGTGGTCGAATGTCGGCCAGCTTGTACGGATCGTTGAAATAGCCTCGGCCCATCACATAGCTTAAGTTGGCCTGAACAAGGTCATTTTTAGTCCACGTTTGGGTCACCCCCAGCATCACGTCGGTCACGTCTTTGTGCTCGTTTTTAACCAGCTTATTGACCGGGTTGATGGTGTCGCGCGACGTACCCACACCGGCGATCCAGGTGCGGTTGTTGTCTGCGCTCGACAGCCGCGCCTCCAGCGCCACCGCGTTCGATCGATAGTCGTTTTCAGTGGAGTTGCTACCACGCAGGCCGAGCGACCAGCGATCAAAATAGCGGGTAAGTTTCAAGTCAACCGCGGTGCGTTTGTCGACCATGCGTGAGGCCCCCGAGATGCTGGTGTGCCAGCGCGGCGATGCGCCTGAAATCGAGTCGTGAACCAGCGTAGATTCAATCGACCAGTTGCCGTTGATAGGTGCCAACACGTAAACCGAGGGCGCCACCACTCGAATCCGATCGAGTCCCGGTTGCCAATCGTTGTACGCCTGAACCTTCACCGCAACCAACCCGGATTCGGGTGCGCTTTCGGCCAAAGCGGGTGCCACCATCACGCCGGGCAACGCAAGTGCCGCGAGCGTGAACGAACCGAAGGCAGTGGCGCGATCAGTTGCAGCCACAACCACCTCCGCCGACGCCGTAACCACCCGATGCGCTCTCTTTGCTGAAGTAAACGTGCTGCGTGAACGCCTGATCCAGTGGATCATTTTCCATGGTCATTTCTCTGCGCGCGAGGTTGCCCTTCTCCCACGCCTGAGGTGGCTGCATGGCACAGCCGCCGAGCGCCATAGCGGCCAGCAGCAAGTTGAGGGCGAGCAGTTGTCGTTTCATTGAAGATTCTTCATCCGAGATTTTCCATTAAGTATTTTTACTCGTCGCCTCTGCGAAGCATGTCCTGAGCCTGCCGAAGGGGCAGGGGCCAAGCGTCTTTCGAGCTAGTCAAAAGTGACACGACACACCCAAAGTCACTGGGTTCCTGCCTTCGCAGGAACGACGAAAGGAGTGAATTTTTCTGATGAAAAACTTCGAGTCATATTACTTTTTTCCTTGCGTCTGCCTGGCATTGAGCGCAGCGTTGATCGCCACTTCGAGCGTCGCCCGATCCGAGTCGCGAAATCCGGCATGCACCAGCGTCACCTTCCCCGTGCTGTCGACGAGATACGAGGTGGGCATCGCCTTGACGTCGAACTGCTTGGGTGTGATGCCCTTAGCGTCAAATGCCACCGTAAATTTCGCCGGTGTGGTGGCCAAAAAGCGCTCCGCATCGGCGCCTTTGGCGTCCACGTTGATGGCAATAATTTCCAGCCCCTTGGCTGCGTATTTCGCATGCATCTCGTTCATCCACGGAAACGACTGTTTGCACGGCCCGCACCATGACGCCCAAAAATCAACGTAGAGCACGCGGCCCTTTAGTTTTTCGAGGTCAACTACACCGGTCGCTGTTGGCAGCTTGACCTGAGGCACTGAACTGCCCACCTCAAGCGCGGCTGCCGCTTGCCAAGTAAACGCCAGCAACCACGCGGCAACGGCAGCGCGAGAAAAAAGCTGTTGCCAAACAGGATGGTGGTTGGGGGTATTCATTCGTAAAAATATCCGGGATAATTCCGAGAATAGTTGCTTCTTGTAAATCTGCTTTCAATCATAACCGCGATCAATCCATGAATTTTTTTAACCGTTCCAAAGCGTTGCTGGCAACCATGGTGGCGGCAAGCGTTGTGCTGCAACCGCTCACCGCATGGTCGGCGATCCATCCGGTGTCGTTCATGCGCACCGATTCTCCTACGCTGCAAACCTTTGACTTTGCGGCCACCACTGATTTTGACTACGATGCGAGCCCTGCGGTGCAAACCAACGGCGGCGTGGACTTAAATCGCGCCTTCGTCACCGCCGTGTTTGCTGAAGCGGCGCAGTTCATGTTCACCATGACCGAGGGTCGCCACCGCACCGGCACCGTGTACGTCTACCGCAGCAATCGCTTCGCAAGCAACGTGGACATCAAAGTGATGGGCTTAACACCTGGCCGCTCTAACGCCCACGTGTCGGGCTGGCAAAAGCGTGGTCGCACCTCCACCAACTTCATCGCCCGCAACGCTACCGTTGAGCGCACCCCGCAGGCGCTGGGCAAGGTGGTGGCCCATGAGCACGGGCACTACCTGTACGGCCTGTATGACGAGTACCGCGAGGGGGTGCCCGCCCCAACCAATCCCCCGACCCCGCCGCGCCCGTTCAATCCGCGCTTTCCGCAAAGCACCGACACGCCCCTTGACACGATGATGAACAATCAAAATCGCTTCAACACCTTCTCAACCCCTGCGGACATCAACGATGATGTGCAAACCGCGCAGAAGCGTGCTCACGGTGCCTCGGCGTGGGAGACGCTGGCGCGTCCGCAATCGGCCGACCCGGCGACCATCCAGAATCTGCAACGCACTGCTTTTGCAGCACTTGCGGGATTCGTGCCGCAATCACAATCCGCGCTGACCAAACCGGTTGACGGGTGGGATGCGGCGTTCAAAGTGGTGTTTGTGCCCGACCCTGCGGTGGTCGACGCCTACGTCATCGCCACCAAGCTCACCGCCGAGCAGCTCACAGGCATCAAAAACTCTGTCATGGAGGCCCTGCGTCAAGAGCCGTTGACGGCCACCACGCAGGTCTCTGTGGTGACCTTTCCAGGTTCAACTGTGTTGCCGCTTTCGGTGCTTGACACCGAGGCAAAACGAGCCGCCGCCATCGCCGCGGTCGAGGCCATCACGCCAGACCCGGCTGCGGGCGATCTAACTCAAACGCTCGACGGCGTGATCGCGGAGCTGAGCACGCGAATCACCGCGAATTCGATCAAACTGGGTGACACGATCGGCGTGCATGTGGCCGCGGGCAGCGAAGACCAAATCGCCGCAGCCACCCGCGACCGCGTCCGCGAGTTGCGCATCGCGTTGAACGCCAGCGTTATCTCCGCCGACGGTACGATCGTAGGGGCCAACACCAAGAATGGTGTCGCCGTACAAGACCTAGCCAAGAGCGCCATGCGCGCTAAGGCCACCGGGCCAACCGTATCGCTGTCGCAGCTCGCCCATGCCTCGGGCGGAAATTTCAAAGACGCCAACCGCATCTCCGCGCTCACCAAAGATTTGCTGCGCTCGAAACATGCCTCAGGCGGTAGCGCTGAGGCGCCGCTCACCGAAGACTATGTGCCAAGCCTTGCCGCGGGTGCCAAGTTTGATTTGAAAACACCGGTGCTTGCTAAAACCGACGGCAAACTCACCTTCGTCGCCACTTGGGCCAATGATGCCGACAACAGCAAATTGCGCTACGACCTAGTCGGCCCAGACGGCGCGCGTTTCTCGCCCACCGATCCAACACAAAAACAAACCTTTGGCACCCCTGCGGGCGAGGTGAAATACAGCTTTGACGGCAGCGCAAACTCTGCCCGCTTTGAGGTGTCTGACAAGTACGTCACGAGAAACGGCGTTTGGACGAGCACGGTGACCGCCTCGCAAGCGGTGACCAAACCCATCGATCAAACCGCAGCGGCCTATAGCGCCATGCTCGCCGAGATTGAGATCATTAACGATGGCACGCCCAACGCCGTGTTGGAGGTCAACCTGTCGAGCGATCGCTCGGTGGAGGGCGCGGTGGTCAAAGCCGTGTTCTATGGTGCAGACGGCAAGGTCAAACTTACGAAAACCTTGATTGACGACGGCACCAACGGCGACGAACAACCGGGCGACGGCACCTACACCGTGCAGCTCGCGGGGCTCCTTGAGGCGGGCATGTACGACGTGGTCGCCACCGTCAGCAACAACGCAACCAACTCCGCTGTGTTCTCCACCGTCGGGTCTACCGAGCAAGGCGTAGACATTCCCCCAGAGGCGCTGGGCGGTGCGTTTAGCCGCACCGTCGACACTCTGCTCACCATGGCTCCCACCACGGTGTACGAGTATTACGTGCCGGCCATCAAGAAGTATTTCATCACCGGTCGCGAGCCTGAAAAAACAACACTCGGCCAGTACCCCGCCGCCTTCAAGCGCACCGGCATGAGCTTTGTCGCAGCCCTCGGCACCGCCCCACCGGCGGGCACCGTGCCGATCTGCCGTTACCACTTCGCCCCGCCGAGTTTGCCGAACACCCATTTTTACGGCGACCCGACCGACTGCGCCGCTGTGGCCGACGCGTTTGCAAAGAACCCCGACGCCAAAAATGAAGGCGTCGATTTTTCAATCGTCAAGGCCGATACCGCAGGCAACTGCCCCGCCAGCGCGCCGGTAAAAATCTATCGGTCTTTCAACAACCGCGCCGCGCAAAACGACGGCAACCATCGCTACACCGTGAGCAGCGCCCGATACGAGCAAATGGTGGCCGCAGGGTGGTCGCGAGATGGCGCGGTGATGTGTGCGGCGTCGGCGACAGATGCCAAGGAATAACCACAGGCGTCGCGATGGCGCGAGGGTGGCACGATCAGCTTTTGGCTTGAAGCGTTGATTTACCTGGGCTAGCCGTCTATTTTTCGGTAAATCAATTACTGTAAAATAGACGGGCTTCCTCAGGTAAATCAAGCGTTTCAGAGAAAAGCTACTGCTCCGAAAACCTGCCCCACCGAGGCTCAGCACAGCATGAATACATCCCCGAGTAGCCCCCCTGAAAACATCGTGCGAGCCGCTGCTGTCATAGGTGGCCTGATCGCGTTGGGTTTGGCCGCTGCGGCGTGGCTGCATGGTTGGCAGCTTCGACAGTCAAGGCTGCCCGGTCAATCCATCTCGGTGAAAGGTCTAGCGGAGAAACCGATTACTGCGGATTCTGCGGAATGGCAACTCGCGGTGCGCGCGAAGCGTAAAACGGCCGGCGAAGCTGTGGAGACGTTGCGCGCCGAGCGCGAGGTAACCCTCGCATTTCTCACTCAGGCGGGGTTCGCTGCAACAACCGTTGCGTTGGCCAGTGAGAGTGTTGACGAGAGCTATGAGGAGCGCAGAGTAGCCGGTGGAGACAGCATCAAAGTGGCCGATGGATTTCAAGCGAGCCAAGTCATCACCGTAACCACCACTGAGGTGGCGAAAATCGAGCAAGCGCACCGCGCCTCGATCAAGCTAAAAATTGACGGTCGCTCCGTGGTGATTAGCGCGCCGAGCTATTTGGTGTCATCGCTTGAAGACGTGAAGATGTCGCTTATTGGTGCTGCGACCAAGAACGCGCAAAAACGTGCAGAAGAATTTGCCACGCAGGGCGGCGTGAAAGTGGGCTCGATACGCAGCGCCTCCCAAGGCGCGTTCTACATACTGCCCCCAACCAGCACCGGCAGAAATCCTGACGACTATGGCGGCATTTATGACAAGACCACCATCGCAAAAATTGCGCGGGTAGTGGTGACCATCGATTACGGCGTGCAGTAGGCGCACAGAAATAGCCACAGCCCAGATATCACCCACTTTGCGCAACTCAAACCCAGTCACTCACCCATGCAATGACGACATTCTGCACTCCGAAAACGGGATCACCCTTGTGGGAGCGGTTCCGATGCGATGCTCGTAAGCGACCGCTCCCACAGTCAATCTGTAGTTTTTCCGGCTGGTCCGGCGTAGGGAAACGCTGAGTAAAGGGACGCATTGCAGCGCGCCTTGATTTGGGATGCAGCGCGAGGCGAAAATTGCAGCAATAGCGGGCTATTGCGAGCATTTTCGCCCGTTCGACCATCTCCTTATCTTCACGGATACACACACGCCGCGTTGCTGCACTTGACGATCTTTATCGTGTTGTTGGACTGATCGCGGTGGCTGATCACTGGCAACCCATCGTCGGGCACCGCAACCGATGAGTTGTTGCCCACGCTCGTTCCATTGCCGGCGTCGACAGTGGTGATTTGATTGCCACTGCTGCAAGCGACGTTTCCGCATCTGACGAATTTGAGCGCCCCGTTGGTTAGGTCTCGATAGCTCACGACTGCCAAGCCGTCTGCACCCATCGCGATGGAGGTAAACGCGCCAACGTTCGCCGACGCGTCCACGCTGGTGCGCACATTGCCAGAGTTGCAGGCAGGGTTGCCGCAACGCGCGACTTTGAGGCGGTCATTGGTCGAGTCGTAGTAGCTGATCAACGGGCGACCATCGGGTGGCACCGTGATCGACGGATACATCCCGACGACCACCCCGGCTGGGTTGTCAACCGCAAATGTGCTGCTGCTGAAGCAGTTGGCGTCGTCGCACTTGGCGACCATGAGTCGTACATTACTGCTGTCGTAATACGCGATTACGGGGAAGCCGTCGGTGCCGGTGGCAATGGATGTGCCAATGACCGCGACCGTGTCGACGTTGCGAATCGTGTTGCCGCTTGAGCACGCGGCATTGCCACATCGAACCACCTTGACCAGTTGACTGGAGTCGTCGGCGTAACTGATCACAGGACGCCCTGACGAAGGAATGGCTACTGCGATTGAGCTGCCGGCACCCGCGCTCAAGTCAACGGTGGTTCTCACGACGCCACTTGAACACGATGCATTGCCGCACTTAGCGACGCGGAGTCCGATGTTGTCTACCCCGCGATAACTGACAACCGGCAAGTTATCGGCCGGAATAGCTATGGATAGGTTCGTAGCCGTCGACGCCATGTCGTCGACGACTGAAACTGCGTTGCCAGACGTGCACGCAGGGTCACCACACTTGAGCACACTAGCGGAATAAAGGGTTGCTCCGGGTGCAGGGAGCGCATGTCGATACGTCACAGCAGGTCGGCCATCAGTGCCTACCGCGATGGCGTTGTATGCCGTCAAGCCGTCCGCATGCGTCGCAACCAAGTTTGGCAAATTGCTACATTGCAACGAACCTGACGCAGCGAAGCGCAACACCTGCCCCGTCAAGCAGTTGGGCAGCGCGGCGGCGGGTGTGGTGCATGCCCATGCGCTGCCGTTCCATTTCGGGCTTTGATCGGTGGCGCACGCAGTCGTCGGCAAGAGTTGCGTACTGGCCAGATTGATCGTTCCGCCTGTGCTGATCGGTCCGCCAGTGAGCCCTGCTCCGGTCAGCACTTGCGTCACCGTGCCCGACCCAACCGCACCGCACGTGACGTTGCCAGCAGCATCAATGGCGCGAATCGCAGACCCGGGGATGCAGCCCAGCGACACGCGTCGCTGCAAGTACGTCGTGTCCGCTGCAATCGTTCCGCTCGTTGAAATGGTGCCGCCGGTGAGCCCCGTGCCCGCAACGATACTGGTCACCGTGCCGCCTGTTGCGCCGCATCCGGCGAGCAGAAAACTTTGCACCGCAGCGGGTGTGTTGCGTGTACCGGTGCCGAGTGCAAGGCCATTGGTCAACGCATCGCCCGAAAAGCCAGCAAGCTTTCTCGAAATGATCGTCGCATCAGCCACCGTCATCGTTGCGTTGCCGGTGATGTTGAGGCCGCAACTCGGGCAGGTGATCGCCGCCTCCACCGTCGGTGCATCCACGGCGTTGATGCCGGTGCTCATCACCAGTGGTGCGCCGGTGATGCCCAGCGCGTAGCGGGTGAGGATCACGCCCTCGACCGCCAGCGACGAATTACCGTCGTCGAAGGGGCAGGCTTGTTGCGCCTGCGTTGGCAAAATCATTGCTGCACAGGCCGTTATGGCGAGCAACTTTACCCACAGATATTGATTCATTAGATTCACCTCAAACTCCAAAAAAAAGATGTGTTCTGCGCCGTCATTGCCCAGCGCTTCCAGCTGCTGCACGAACGCGCTCCGCGCCCGATTTCTCGAGGTCGACCGCCCAGAAAAATTGGGCTACAAAGCCAGCGAGCAGCAAGACGAAGATGAGATAAACCACCGCTTTTCTAGCGAACGGCGTTTGCGTGAATTTGACGAAGCGCAGCGGCCATGGCAGCCGATCGCCTGCCCAGGGTGCCACCACACCGTGCACTGCCTGCCGTGCGGTTTGGGTTTGACGCGCCCGCAGCAGGCTCAGTAGCCACGCGTATATCGCGAGCGGTATGCCCAACAGCCCGAACCACAAATACACGGTACTGTCCGGCCCGTCCAATGAGCTTCGTGCTGAATGCGGGTTGCCCGCCTCGTAGAAAAGCGGCTGTGGTGCTCGCAATGCCTGAGCCGCCGGCAGGGCTGCCGCGCACTCGGCCCATGAGCGATAGCTCACGTCGTTGGTCATCGTGAAAGTTTCGATCGGTTGCGTGGATCGTGGTGTCGGCACACCGGCTGCGTCATACGCCTGCGCCCCGAAGGCGTTGAACCTATACGTCACACGCATGTAATGCGGGCTGATGAAAGCGCCTGCCCTGCGATAGGTTTGACATGCCGCGCCGGAGAATTCGCCTACTGCGGCCACCGGGTTGATCAGCCTGTATTTCTCGGCGTCACTGCTTTCCACGAAATACATAAGAAAGCCGATCCCGAGAGGAAACAGCGCCGCGATGCACCACCAACGCACCAAGCGTGCGGAGATTTCATGGGTCGTTGGTGGCGTAGCGGACGCACGCGCTGCCCGTGAATTGGCTAGGCGCATGGTCATAGCGCGGCAATCGCGGCGATGCCGTTACACATTGCGAAACCACCAGCATAGGCGCGAAACTAACGTCATGGTGCAGCCAGCGCGCTGAGCGCCTCGATGTAGCTCTCAATGTCTGAAACTGTTCTGCGCGTCCCACCCGCACTCACCGCGCCCGCGATCAGCGCGCTGCCGCGAATGCCCAAGTGCCAGCGGGTGAGCAACAACATGTCGGTAGTGGCGAGCACGCGGTCATCGCCATCGATGTCGAGTGCGAGCGGTTCGCCAGCGATCTGGGTGCGATAAAGCTCCAGCTTGCCGTCGGTCGATTTGTCGGCACGGAACAGCACCCTTGCGCTGTCGGAACTGATGATAAGGTCCTCCACATCAGCGCCAGCGACCAACGGGCCAGAGATGTTGACGGGATTGCCGCCCGTAATCGGTACGCTGAAAAGCTCGAACACTTCGTCGGTGGTTTTGTCCGCCGTGAACACCACCCGCTTACTATCAGGGCTGATGACGTATTCGAACCAGACGTCACCGTCCACCACTAGCGTGCCGGATAGCCTGTTCAGGCCCGAACCGGTAATACCCACGCTGAACAGCTCGTGTACGCCATCAGTCGTTTTGTCGGCACGGAAAACGACCCAAGTGCTGTCGGGGCTGATCTTAAAATCAGATGAAACGTTGCCACCCGACACCAACACGCCTGAAAGATTACTCGTCGATCCACCCGTTATGGCGACGCTGTAGAGCTCGCTCACCCCTGCGGTTTCGCCTTCAGCGCGGTACACCACCCGGGCGCTATTGGGCGTAATCAGGAAGTTGTTCACACCACTGCCTGTGACGGCAAGCATCGACGACACGGTGCTAATGGCTCCACCACCGATGGGCACGCTGTAGAGTTGCACCAGACCGTCGGTCGATTTATCTGCCCGGAACACCACCGCTGCGCTGTTGGGGCTGATCCTGTAGTTAGCAACGTTGCCATTGGTAACAAGTACGCCCGACAGGTTGATTGCAGCGCCGCCCTGCAAAGGCGCACTGTAGAGTTCGCGCACCGCACTGTTTGTTTTGTTGGCAACAAAAACCACCCTCGAGCTGTCGGGGCTGATCGCAAAGTCGTCCACACCGCCGCCCGCGACCATCGCGCCTGATAGCAGCGTGACCGTACCGCCCCCGACCGGTACGCTGTAGAGTTCCGACGTGCCGTCGGTTGTTTTATCGGCGATGAACACGACGGTCGCGCCATCAGGGCTGATCTCAAACGAAGACACGTCCCCCCCTAACACCAGTGGCCCGGAAAGATTAGCGATGGGGCCACCCACCACAGGTCCGATCGGTGCGCTATAGAGCTCAGTCACCCCGGCGATAGCTTTGTTGGCTGTGAAAACGGCCCGCGCGCTGGTCGCGTTAACTCGGAATTCGCGCACTTCACCGTTCACGCCTATCGAGTCCGTCATCCGGCTCACCACACCGCCGCCTATGGGCACTCTATAAAGGTCGTCCACGCCGTCGGTTGATAAATCGCCAAGAAACAACACCGTCGTGCCGTCAGGACTGATGACGAAATCTGCCGCTACATTGCGGCCCGCCACCGACGAACCCGCGAGCTTGGTGATCGCGCCACCTCCCGCCGCAACGCTGTACAGCCCCGTGGCACCATCGATATCTTTGTCGGCTATGAACACGACGCGACTGTTGTCAGGGCTGAACCGGTAGGCTGATCCGACGTTGCCACCCGTCACCAAAATGCCTGAAATTTTGGCTGGGGCGGCCATGGCGTTCATGCTTGTCGTTGCTAGCAGCGTTACCAGCAAGAGCTTGCAGGCAGCGGGTAGACAATGCGCCAGTTTGCGCAATAGGTGAGAAAAAGCAGGCCAGTCAATCATAAAAAACTCCAGCGTTGGCGTAAAAATGCGTTGCGTTTCATTACTAAGCGTTGGGTGAAGTCGACGCGTCACAGCACACTCATGCCGCATTGCGACACTAAAAATTTGCGAATGTCGCGCGATGAGTTCGTCCCCCATTGGTCGCGTGTGGCGGTGGCGGGGAAAACGATGCCGCCGATCACGGCGCTGCCCGTTAATCCGAGCATCACGCGAGTGGCAATCAAGCCATCAATCGTTGCCGTTGTTTTTCCATCGCCGTCAATATCTAGCGAGCATTGGCGTGCACCGAATGGGCCGCCCTCGTAGCGCGCGATACAGAAATCGCGGTTTGGTGACGCGCCACAAGTGCCCGCCACAACGATATTGCCGTCCGCATCAATAGCGACGGCGGAGGCCTTGTCGTCGGCGTTAGTGCTGATCGGCGTGATGGCGCTGCCGTTGCTTGAAAAAGTGTTGTCGAGCGTGCCATCACTATTGAGCCGGACGACGCAGAAATCGTAGCCGCTACCGTCTTCACAACTGCCCGCGAATACAATTTTTCCGTCCGGTTGTATTGCAACGCTTTGCGCAGAATCCGCGCCGATTCCGATGCTGAGGGCAAGCGTTCCATTGCCAGAAAAACTCGTATCGAGCGAACCAAAAGGGTTGTAGCGCAGCGCGCCGACCGCCGTGGTGCCGCCCGTCGCTGTGGTTGCACCTGCAAGGATCATCTTGCCATCCGCTTGCAAGGCAATGCCATTCGGGGCATCTATAAAGTTGCCGATTGCGGTGGTCACGCGTCCATCAAAGTCAAACGAATTGTCGAGCGCACCGGTGCTCAAGTAACGTACCGCGCAAAAATCCACGCTAACGGCGGTGTCCCCACAATAGCCTGCCACCACAATTTTTCCATCAGATTGGATCGCCACCGCTCGGGCGACATCGTCCTCGGAGGTCACGCTCGTGATCACTTTGCCGTCACTGGAAAACGAATCGTCGAGACTGCCGTCTGCGTGGTAACGCGCCACACAAAACGCGTCGACGCCGCTTTGCCGACAGGTGCCCGCCAGCACAATCTTGCCGTCGCTCTGGAGTGCGATGCCCTCAAGTGCGTCGTCCCCCGTGCCCACGTCGGTCACAACCTTGCCCGTGGCGGCGAAACTCGTATCTATCGAGCCGTTAGCCATATAACGAACCACGCAAAATTCGCGACTTCCGACGATCCCACATTGGCCTGCCACGACGATTTTGCTGTCGGTCTGTATTGCAACGGCATACGCATCGGAGTTACCCGTACCGACTTGCGTCACGGTCTTGCCGTCGGTTGAAAACGTCGTGTCCAGCACGCCGTTTCGTTCAAAGCGCGCCACACAAAAATCACGCGCTGTGGTTGTGCCACAAGCACCGACCACGACAATTTTTCCGTCTGATTGAATCGCCATCGCGTGTGCGTTGTCGTCGTTGCTGATGGGTGCGATGACTTTGCCGTTGCCCAACCCGAAGCTCACATCAAGTTCGCCAGGCGCGGCGACGCTTGCGACGCTTGCGGCGGCGACTAATATCGCAATCACCCTGTTGAGCGTCAACGCGGACGCATCGGCGAGCCGTCGTCCGAGCGGTGGCGGCGAACGAGAAAAGGCGGGCGAATAAATCATCGGTAAGTGCTCCAGAGCTGGCGTATTGGTTCGTCGCGGTTCGTTGCGGTTCGATGCCGAATCGGGTAACGGATCAGCAGGGGCCAGTCTGCAAAGTGGCCAGCGCTGACGCAGTTAAAGCACGGCAAATGAAACACTGAAGGCACATGGATGCTCCCGGTGGCAGCGCGGCACGAGGTTCATCACCGCTACTATGTGCCAAGGCTAAAAAGGGCGACCCCACAGCTAAACCACAAAACGGGATAATTCGGCAAAAGATCGTCGAATTTCTGCTTTTTCACGGAATCGAATGCCTGCCTCCTCCGTCACCCGACTGCCCGTTGCGTTTCACTTGCCTTGGCAATCCGCCCTGCACGCCGCCGTTTGCAACGATCAGGCGACGGTGCTTACGCAGATGGACGCCGTCACGCTGCGCGCTACGCGGGCTGGGGACAACGCCGCGCTGACTGCCCTCTCTGCACATGTGTTGGCGTACATGCTGGTGGACTGGGGGCGATTTACCGGCTGGGATATTTGGATTGCGCGATTCGAGTCGGCCAACCTTGCGCTGCCGGAATCGAACGATCCCGAACTGAACCTCGCCCGAGCGACTGGCGCGCTGGCATGCGCGCTGCTGCGCGGCGACACAGCCGAGTCGCAAACCGCGTTGGGATTGCGGGTGCAGGCGCTGCTGCGCGCCGCCGATTCGCCACAGGACGCGACGCACCTGGCG
Organism: Burkholderiales bacterium; assembly: GCA_031409935.1. Classification (GTDB taxonomy): domain Bacteria; phylum Pseudomonadota; class Gammaproteobacteria; order Burkholderiales; family Casimicrobiaceae; genus Casimicrobium. The sequence goes on from JANNYE010000016.1 coordinate 17,626, forward strand.
TTGGCAGCAGGCGTGCTGCTGCCGTGGCTGCAAATGGCACGCGCCGTGACCGACGCGCAGGTGCTGCATGCGCGCATGACGGACGTGTGGGCGCGCTGGTCGGCGCATGATGCCGCAACCCAATACTTGTCTGGGCTGTGGCTTGCAGCGTGGGCACAGCACTTGCATTTCAGCGATCCGCCACGCCAGCCTGATGCGCTGGTAAGGCTGCGTGGTCATCTAGCTACGGGCACGTCGCCCGGCCTGCACTTTCGCGCGGCGCGCATCGCGGCCGAGGGCGCGATTAACGCGCAGGACGATGCACTCGCCGAGCGCGCGTTTCACGAAATGCTGGCAGCACTCCGCCCCGAGCGTCCGATGGATCGGGTGATTTACAACGCGATGGCGGTAACGCGAGCGGGCGGGCGCAAGGACATGGACGCGGCGATGCTGCACGTTGAGCACATGAACCGCGATTTGATAGCTGCGGAATGCCCGCCCAGCATCACCAGCACCTATCGATTTCGTGAATCAGCCATTCAGCTCGCGGTGGGCAACTACGCAAAAGTGGCGGAAATTTACGAGTTCTGCGCGCAGAATGTGAGCAGCGTGCAGGCCGCTCTGGTGCGCGGCTTCGCGGCGTTGGCGCGCGCGGTAGAGATTCATCATGAACATGACGCTGACACTGACACGTCGCAACGTGATCTCCTACGCGAGCAGCTCGCGCTGGGCTTGGCCGCCATGCGCCAGTCGCCGAACAGCAATTTCTTTTTCTCAGTCCCCGCTGTGCGCGGCGCTGTGTGCGCGCTGGCACTGCGTGAGGACATTGAGGCCGAGTTCGTACGCGCATCGTTAAAACTCGTGCCCACGCCGCCGCCGATTTGGGCCGACGAGTATTGGCCGTGGTTGATGAGTGTGCGCTGCCTCGGCGGCTTTCGCATTGAGGCGGCGCTCGCCGACGGACAGCGTGCGGACAAAGCGTCGAGCCGTCCGTTGATGCTGCTCAAACTGATCGCCGCGCATGGATCGCAGGGCTTGCCAGTGGCCACCGCGATGGATGCGTTGTGGACCGGTCAGGACGGCGATCAGGCGGAGCACACGTTGACCATGACGTTGCAACGTCTGCGTCGCCTTTTTGTTGAGGACGATCTGATTCATAGAAACGATGGCTGGCTGCGACTCAACGGCGAAAAAGTGTGGACTGATGTGGCGGCGCTTGAGGCACACATTGAGGCGATGCCGGAGAGTGGGATCGCCGCATCAGACGCCGAATCAACCCGCTACGTCAAGCGCCTGTTCGACTTGTATCGCGGCGATTGCCTGCTCGGCGTTGATGACGCCTGGGCGATGGATCGTGCCGCGCACTACCGCAGCCGCGTCACGTTCACCGTGCAACGCGCGGTGCAGCAGGCGCTGCAAGCCGGACATCAAGCTGCCGCTGAATTAGCGCTGACGCGAGCGATTGAGCGCGGGCTTGACATGGCGAACGTGTTGAAAACGTTTACGCCCGATCAAAACGCCGCGCCAAGAACGGCCGCGTTGCAGGCGCGAATCGCGTCGATAAATCCAGTTCAAGTAAGAACAGCTTTTCGTTGAAAGCGTCGTTTCATATGGGCTTAGCGCAATAAATCGCTCTTTATCGACTTACACTGATAAATGCACCTAGCCCCGGTGCAATAATCGTTTCAGCATAAAGCTGCTAGCCCAAATCACGCCCTTCAACCCTCCGGCAAGTGCGGCAACCCAGTGACCGCTAGCGGGGCGCTTTCGCTCGCTTCGGCTTGGCGGAATCCACCGGCTGGAGGCTAGTAAATTTTTGATACAGCGTGAACAAAAACGCCACGCGCTCGGCGTCGTTACGCCATGTTTTCTTCGCACCCTCGGCAGCGTGCGCCGCGAATTACGTGGCGTCCACGGCAGCGTCGAGCTTTTGGTGCGCCTTGGTCAAATCCGGCGGCATCGCCACGGGGTCGTACAGATCGGCGAGCGAACTTTCGGGATGCGCCGCGCACGCATCGAGTACGCCTTGTGCGGCGGTTTCGATGGCCGCGCGGAGCTTCGCGCTGGCTGCATCCGCCTTGGTTACGCTCGCATCCTCCACTGCAACAACGCTGTCGGTTTGACCCCCTCTCCCGCGCGCGGGAGAGGGTTGGGGTGAGGGTGAGGCGGCATGAAGACCGATGTCGGGCCACGGGAAATTGTTGTAGACGATGGTGTTTGAGTAGCGAAAGCGGCTTTCCAGCCGTCCACACGTCTGCCGCATCCACGCGTTATGAGTTTGCGAACACACAACACCGAACTCAAACAATCCACAGTTCGCCATCACGAAGCACTGATCATTCGCTACTGTGTCAGCGCTAATGAATCCAACAGGCACGTACATGCGACGCTCGGAAGTCACCCGTGGAATCAATAGATAACTTCCCGCACTCTGCCGAATTTCTGCAAATAAAGTCGGTGTGGCCGCTTGTTTCCGCGTCGCTGCCTTCGTACTTTTCAACCGAAATTCGCGAACGGATTCGACGCGTTCGATGATGGTGGGTACGCGACGTAACTCAGCGGGACTGGCACCGATGAGCCATAGGCAGTATCGAATTTGGTCGTGCAGAAAGTCTTCGGCACCCGTGTAGCGCTTCAAAAAGTGAGCAGCATCCGGGTGATGCGCCAGCAATGCGCGTCGCTCATCAACCGAAAAAATCAGATTCCCGCCGTCTGCGGGTTTGCTTCCGAAAAGCATCTCAGACACCGGCCTTATCGGTGCTGATCGCGCAGGCAAAACGACGTCGGCAGCATCTACCAAATACGGATTGATGTTCGCGGCAATGAGTGCATGCGGTTCACCGTTCACATCATCGTATTCGTAGATGGTGTTCGTAGCCGCATCGCGAAGCCCAAACCCAACAATCACGCAATGCACAGCCGCTTTACCGCTCGCCTCGTTGCTCCAGCGAAAAGTGCGATGCGAGAAGTGAATCTTGATGCCTTGCGCGAGCAGCCAGCTCCAGAGCACGCCGACTTGTTCGCCTTGCGTGATGCTGTTGGTGGAGACGAAGGCACACCTCACATCCGTTCGCCCTGAGCGTAGCGAAGGGTTTGATCCGCGCATGCCATCAGACCCTTCGCTACGCTCAGGGCGAACGGATCGGAGATATGCTCCGCTGGCAACACGTCGTTCCAGTCCGTGCGCAGCGCATTGCCATGCCGAATGTGCGCTGTGCTGACGAGCGGAATGCGGGCGTAGTACGCGCCGAATTCGTCGCTGACCATGCGGTTCATTTGATGGTCGGTGAGCCACATGGCGACCTGCGCGATTTGCGCGGGGAATTCTTCGATTTCTATGCCGTAGAACTGATCAACGTTGACTGCGATACTGCTGTGAATGTCCAAAAATCGCGAACCGGGGCCGCTGTTGACGGCGCGCAGAACGTCCAACTCCAGCAGGCGCAATTCACGATAAGCGATGACGAGAAAATTACCGCAACCGCAGGCGACGCGCTTGCGGTCGACGCCGTAAATGTTGAGAAACTCCGTCCAGAACGTTTACGTTGCCTGCTCGGAGGGGCTTCTAGCAAAAAACTGCTACTCCAACCAAACCCGCGCATTCTCAAACATGCGAAGCCACGGCGAGCGCGTCCAGCCCTCGGGATGCCATGAGAAATTCTCGATCCGATGGGTGCGCTCAGGGTGCGGCATGAGCACGTTGAAACGCCCGTCTGTGCTGGTGAGCCCGGTGATGCCGCCCGGTGAACCGTTCGGGTTAAGCGGATAGTTTTCGGTGACGATGCCGAGGCTGTCGACGAAGCGCAGGGTGACGAGCGATTGCGCGGTTTCCATGTGCTCGTCGTCTTTGAATTGCGCGAAGCCTTCACCGTGCGCAACCACAATCGGCAGACGCGTTTTCTCCATGCCTTTGAACAGGATCGAAGGCGTTTCCATCACCTCAACCATCACGGTGCGGCATTCAAATTGCTCGCTGCCGTTGCGCACAAACTTCGGCCAATGTGCAGCACCTGGAATGATCGGGGCCATGTGCGCCATCATCTGGCAGCCATTGCAAATACCGAGCGCGAAAGTGTCGGTGGCGGTGAAAAATTCCTGAAATTCTTCGCGCAATTCCGCATTGAGCAAAATCGATTTCGCCCAACCTGCGCCCGCGCCAAGCACGTCACCGTAGCTGAAACCACCGCAGGCGACGAAGCCTTTGAACTCGTCGAGCGAGCGACGACCTGTTTGCAAATCGGTCATGTGAACGTCGTACGCGTCGAAGCCTGCCGTCGTGAATACGTGCGCGGTTTCGATGTGCGAGTTGACGCCCTGCTCGCGCAAAATGGCGATCTTCGGACGTGCGCCCACGTTGATGTTGGCCGCGATCATCGGCGCGGCGATGTTGACTTTGGAGTCGAACAACACGCGTGGTGCGAGGCCCGTGTCGTCGTCATCAAACACGCGATCAAACTCGCTGTCGGCGCAGTCGGGGTTGTCACGCAGACGCTGAATCTGAATGCTGGTGGCGCTCCAGGCGACGTGCAACGCTTGCCGTGCTTCGTCGAAAACGTTGTTGCCTTGATGCTCGATGATGAGCTTGCCATCGTCGCGCAATGTGGCGATTTCTTGCACCGGCAAACTGCCGAATGCGGCGCGAGCTTTGTCGATGTCGGCTCGATGAACTTGAATCACGGCACCGAGTTCTTCGTTGAACAGTGCTTCGAGCATGCTCCCTCCCCCAGCGGGGGAGGGTAGGGGTGGGGGAACGCTGTTCAACGTCGCATCAACAATCGGCGTGGCACCACCTTCCCCCTCCCCCGCCCTCCCCCGTTGGGGGAGGGAGTCCAAAGTCACTGTCAAACCCGTACGCGACGCGATGATCATTTCGACGAGTACGGCGAATAAGCCACCGTCGGAGCGGTCGTGATAGGCAAGCAGCAGACCACTCGCATTGAGCAATTGCACGCCCGCGAAGAACGTTTTCAAATCGTCCGCAGAATCGCAATCGGGCACTTCCGTGCCCATCGTCGATTGCACTTGATGGAAGATTGAGCCGCCCATGCGCTGCCTTCCGCGCGCAACATCCACCAACAACAGCACGGTGTCGTGATCAATTTTCAACAGCGGCGTTAGCGTCTTTCTCACGTCGGTGACGTTGGCAAACGCGGTGACAATCAGAGACACCGGCGCATGAACGGACCTCGATGTGTCGCCATCGCTCCAACCGGTGCGCATGCTCATCGAGTCCTTGCCGACCGGGATCGACACACCGAGCGCGGGGCACAATTCCATGCCCACTGCGTGCACCGCATCGAACAGCGCCGCGTCTTCACCGGGCACGTCCACTGCCGCCATCCAGTTGGCCGAGAGCTTGATGTCGGCAATCGTTGCGATGGACGCAGCCGCGATGTTGGTGATGGCCTCGGCTACCGCCATGCGTGCTGATGCAGGCGCGTTAAGCACAGCCAGCGGCGTGCGCTCGCCCATCGCCATCGCCTCGCCCGCATTGCCCACAAAATCACGCAACGTCACCGCAACGTCCGCAACCGGAACCTGCCAAGGACCGACCATTTGCTCGCGTGCGGTGAGGCCACCCACAAAGCGGTCGCCGATGGTGATGAGGAAAGTTTTGTCGGCGACGGTGGGGTGTTGCAGCACGCGATAAGCCAAATCACGCAGCTTCGCGTTGCTCCCTCCCCCAGCGGGGGAGGGTTGGGGTGGGGGAAGATGTTTAACAGAGGCTCGCATCGTCACCCGCTCCATCTTCGGCGGCTTGCCCAACAACACATCCAGCGACATGTCCACCGGTTTGTTGTTGAACTTGGCATCGGCGACAGTCAAATTGCCCGATCCATCGGCCACGCCAACAATCGCGAACGGACAACGTTCACGCTCGCAATACGCCTTGAACAACGACACCGACGCGGATGCCACCGCCACCACGTAACGCTCTTGCGATTCGTTGCACCAGATCTCAGCCGGACTCATGCCTGCCTCTAATGTGAGCACCTGGCGCAGGTCAAACAACGCACCACGCGGGTCAGCCTCGGTGCCTGCACCGTGCACGAGTTCTGGCAACGCGTTCGACAATCCGCCTGCGCCGACATCATGGATCGCTAGGATTGGATTGGCCTCACCCAAACGCCAGCAGGCATTGATGACTTCCTGCGCACGACGCTGCATTTCAGGGTTGCCGCGCTGCACTGAATCGAAATCGAGATCAGCGGTGTTCTGACCCGTCGTCATGCTGGACGCAGCACCGCCGCCCATGCCGATACGCATGCCCTCGCCGCCCAGTTGAATCAACAACGTGCCCGCCGGAAACGCAATTTTGTGAACGTGAAGATCAGACACGGCACCAATGCCGCCTGCGATCATGATCGGCTTGTGATAGCCGTACACGGTGTCGCCGACCTTCTGCTCGAACGTGCGGAAATACCCACCCAGCACCGGGCGACCAAACTCGTCGTTGAACGCAGCGCCACCAGTCGGCCCCTGGATCATGATGTCGAGCGCGGACGAAATACGGTCTGGTTTGCCAACGTCGGCAGTCGCGGCTTCCCACGGTTGCGGCAGACCGGGCAGGCGTAGATTCGAGGTCGTGAATCCCGTCAAACCAGACTTCGGCACTGCGCCGCGACCGGTTGCACCTTCATCGCGAATTTCGCCGCCTGCGCCGGTTGCAGCGCCTGCGAATGGAGCAATTGCGGTGGGGTGATTGTGCGTTTCTACTTTAGCCAAATAGTGCGTTAGGTCAGCGTGATCAGCGTACTTGCTGTCAGCATCCGGGAAAAAACGCAACGCATCGCCACCGGTCAAAATCGCGGCGTTGTCGGAGTACGCAATCTCGGTGCCTTGAGGATTTGCAGCATGGGTGTTGCGAATCATCGCGAACAATGATTTGTCTTGCGCGACGCCGTCAATCGTCCAGCTTGCGTTGAACACTTTGTGGCGACAATGCTCGGAATTCGCCTGCGCGAACATCAACAATTCCACATCAGTTGGATCGCGCTCTAGCTTGTCGAAAGCGTTAACGAGGTAATCGATTTCCTCGTCCGACAACGCGAGACCCAATTCGCCATTGGCGATTTTCAACGCAGAAGCGTCGCGTGAAATCGTGGTTAGCGGCTTCGCTGCATGCGTATCAAAAATTGCTTTCGCCGCCGCGATGGTGGGCAGCACCACTTCCGTCATACGGTCATGACACGCCTCTTCAATCGCGCGCTTCGCCTCTTTCGGCAACGCGCCTTCCGAGTTCACCCAGTACCAGACGCCGCGCTCAATGCGCTGCACGAAGCTCAGGCCACAATTGCTCGCAATGTCCGTGGCTTTCGATGACCACGGTGAAATGGTGCCGAGCCGTGGCACAACGAGAAACGCGTGTTGATGCGATTCGCTCGGCTCCGCGTCTGCGCCATAAGCTAGCAAGGCATCAAGCTGGAGCCGCTCATCACGGGTGGCCTCGCGGCTCAACTCGGCGAAATGCCAGAACTCGGCGCTGACATCGGTCACGCGATGTTCGGCAAGAGCGGCGACAAGTTTGTCCTGACGGAACTGGGAAAGCGCGGCGGAACCACGCATCGAGATCATGGTTGAACCATGCGGAGTCTGAAATGGGGCGGGCATTTGCCTGAATGGTGAAGCTCTACGTGGTTCGCGTTACGAACACCTAAAGCTGGTGCGAGAAAGCTCGATTTTAACGTTTTGATGCCCTATGATTTACGGGCCGTCGGAATTGTCCGACTTCGTCACAATAACCCGGGGGACGTACACACCATGGCCCATCGCAAGAGTCCAGCGCGGCAGCAAAAAGCAAGCCGCGTCGCGCATTTCAACAGCTTGTCCGCGCAAAACGCACCATGTCCGCCCGATTCGTTGCCGTGGGAGGAGCTGGCGGCGATCGAGGCCACAATCACCGGGCAAGTCGTCGTCCCCGGCGATCCTGACTATGACAAGGATCGCAAAGAGTCGAACCCCGCGTTCAACATCTACCCTAAAGTCATCGTTTACTGCGTCAACGAATCGGACATTCAGGAATGCCTGCGTGCCGCGCGCAAATGGAAGATTTGGACCGCCGTGCGTGCAGGCGGGCACAGCAGCGCGGGCTACTCGGTCAACACGGGTTTGGTGATTGACGTGAGCCGCATGAACAGCGTGTACATCGACTACGCCAACCAGATCGTGTACGCCGCTGGCGGCACCAATTGGGACACCTTCAACGGCGTGATGAACAACACGGGTTGGCATGTGCCGACGGGCGCCTGTGGCAGCGTGTGCGTGGGTGGATTTGTGCAGGGCGGTGGCTACGGTTACACGTCGCGTGCGTACGGTATTCAAAGCGATTGTGTGACTTCGGTGCGCGTGATCCTCGCTAACGGCAACATCGTGACGGCAACCGCAAACAACGCGTACGGTGACCTGTTCTGGGCCATGCGCGGCGGCACGGGCGGCAACTTCGGCGTGCTCACACAAGTCGGCTACAGCATGGTGCCGCTGCCGTCGGTGTGGGCGTGGGCGATCTCATGGAGCGCTGCGGATGCGGCTGCCGTACTCGCGCTGATGCAAAACGAATACATGGTGGCAGGCTGCCCCGATCAACTCGGCTACATGATGAATGTGGGCTTCTATCAGGGGCAAGCGGTGTACATGGTGCAGGGCATGTATGCGGGAGATCGCGCGGATGGTCTCGCGTCGATTCAATCGCTGCTCGCGTTCCCGAGCGCGCAACTGCTGGTTGATCGCGTCGGCACCTATCCCGATATGGACGCGTATCTGGAAAACGTGCCGTACCCGTTACCTGATCAACCCGACGGCACACCGGAGAGCAAAGCATCCTGCTATTTGTCAGCACCGATGCCACAGTCGGCGTGGCAGCAAGTCGTTGACTATGTCGCCACCTCGCCGAACAAATGGAGCCTGATGTACACCGAGCCCTACGGCGGTGCAATCAACCGCTACCCGGTGGCGGACAGCGCGTTCATTCATCGCAACGTGACCATGGATTTTTGTGTTGATGTGTTCTGGCGCGACTCGAATGAACGAGAGCTGATGGAAACGTGGATGCGCGGCTTGCTCGGTATCGTCGCGCCGTATGCCAATGGTCACGTGTATCAGAACTACGCCGATGCGAGTTTGCAAAACTTCCGCTGGGCGTATTGGGGCGATGCGTACCCAACCTTACTTGCGATCAAGAAGAAGTATGACCCGACGAATTTCTTTCGCTATCAGCAGAGTATTAGCTAGCGTGCGGCTAATGTAGGAGCGGCCTTGGCCGCGAAAAACGTTGCACAAACGAGTGAGTGCGTTTGCGAAATTGGGATCGCGGCCAAGGCCGCTCCTACAGGTAAGCGTATTACTCGCCCGACACCGCGTAGCGCACGCAACCTTTGCCCGCTCGCTTGGCGTCATACATCGCCGCATCGGCGCGTTTGAACAGGCTATCGACGTGACTCTCTTGCGGCGTATACAGCGCCACGCCAATGCTCGCACCCACCTGCGGCATCGCGCTAGCGTTGGTCAAGCCGTCAAACGCGTATGGCTCCGACAGCAGCGCCAGAATCCGACCGCTGATGTCGTCCGCAATGCCCGCTGTCGCGGGCGTTTCCAGTAGCACCACAAACTCATCACCACCAATGCGCGCCACGATGTCCGCAGCGCGGACTGAGCGCGTAATCCGCCGCGCGACTTCACGCAACACTTCGTCGCCTACGCCGTGGCCCAACGTGTCATTCACCTGCTTGAATCCATCAAGGTCGATGAATAACAGCGCCACCAACTCCTGGGTGTTGCGCGCCCGACGCAGCCCGCGTTCCATCTGCAAGCGGAACGCGCTACGGTTGAGCAAGCCGGTTAACGAATCATGCTCGGCAAGCTCCCGCATCTGCTGAACTATCTGCACGCGTTCTGACACATCCTGAACCAGCGACATGATGGAGGCCACGTGCCCATGATCGTCCGTCAACGCAGAGTTAAACCATTCGCAATGAATCACCACGCTGTTCTTACGAACGTTACGCGTCTCCACACGATTGCTTGATTCTTCACCGGATTGCAGTCGGGAGAACGCCTGACGCAGACTGTCGTCTTCGACATCCGTCGCGCCCAGCAAATGATCCAAGGACATGTTGGCCGCAGGATCAAACTCCCAGCCAAACATTTTTTCGGCTCGAGGCGACCAATGCGTGATGTTGAGCGCCGCATCCAGCTCAATGACCGCCAGCGGACTATTGTCCATGTGCGAAGTCAGCCGCTGATTGGCTGCACGCAACGCATCAGTGGTGGTCTTCAGCTCATGAACACTGAGCGCGCAATTCACGACACCGACAATATTTCCGTCGTCATCGCGCCAGGGCACGAGGCTCACCGTCCGCCAGCCATCGAAGCCGGATGGATCTCTGACCTCGCGTTCGTAGGTCACTGTTTCGCCGCTCAACGCGCGCCGAATAAACGGCGCATAGCGGGAAAAATTGTGCTCCCCGTAGCAATCCAGCAGCGTGCGGCCAACCAGCTGATCAGGCCGCAACCCGAACCACCTAGCAAACCCGTCGCTTACATAGCGAAACACCAGCTCGCTGTCGTACACCGATATGGTCGCGCCCACAAAGCGCGACACAATGCCCAACATCTGTTCATCGCTAATGCTTGATTGCGCCATCTTTTCGTGCACGCCACCCTCGACGGTATGGGAGAAATTGGCCGATTGCAATTGCGTTATTGTGACGCTCGGCGTGCGATCAATTATGCCATCCCAACGTCATAATGCCCCTATCCGGTAAGCTGAAAACAGCTATTGCACGCCATACCGGTTCGGGATTTTTATGTTCTCTTTCATGTATTGGTTCATGGGCAGCTTAAACACGCCGCTCTCAAACCACTTAGCGTAGATGGCGCGAATCTGGCCATTGGTGAACAAATTCGAAACGGTCACATCCATTAACTTGGAGAAAGCTAGGTCATCTTTGCGATACATCATGCCGTAGGGTTCCACGGAAACATACTTGCCGACGAAGTCGAAAGAGCCCGGCTCTTTTGACTTGGTCACCAGCCCGAAAAGCAACGCGTCATCGTTGGCCACGGCCGCCGCAGCGCCGGTCTCCATCTTCAAAAATCCCTCGGCATGATCCTTCGCGGTGATCACCTTCAAGTCCAGATTGCGCTCTTTGTCAACTTGACCCAGCACTTTTTCGGTCGTGGTCTTTTCGGTAACGACTACGGTTTTTCCGCGCAAATCGCTCAGCTCTTTTAACCCCGAAGACTTGCTAGCTAGCAATCGGGCACCGGCCACAAAGGTGGTGAAACTAAACGCTACGTCCTTCTGCCGTTCAACCGTGTTGGTGGTCGAGCCGCACTCCACGTCAACCCGCCCCGTCTTAACGGCAGCAATGCGATCAGCTGGTTTCAGCGCCACGTATTTAAGCTTCAGCGTTGGGCTTTTAAGCTCCAGCTTCACAGCGTCAAATATTTTTAAACAAATGTCGACCGAGTAACCCACCGGTTCACCCTTCTCGTTGACATAAGAGAATGGTGCCGAACTTTCGCGGTGACCAAGCAAAAATTCGCCGCGCTCTTTGATGGTTGATAGCGTATCGGCATGGCTCCATGTGCATGCTGAAATTGCGACGCCCACAATCAAGATTCGCATCGCGCAATTGACAGTCATTACAAAACTTTCTTGCCACAGCCGTGGCGAACTCGTAGCTAAATTTATGGTGGTGACCTAACACCCATACCGTTTTGCGGCACATCTGAGCCCGCTCGCGCTGGCACAGGGGCAAACCGTATTCAACCAGGATCAGGTTAATCTGATGATTGCGATGTTGCATGGTGCGTGCCAGTAATGGCATTGGTGCAAACCCGGTAACACGCCTACATTGCTTCCTTCGAAATTCAGTAGATCAAGCTCATGGCCACACCCGGTCTCTCCTACGTCCCCAACAACCCGAACAGCCCTTGGCAGATGTACTTGCAACAGGTCGATCGCGTCGCCCCGCATCTTGGCCACCTCGAGCGCTGGGTAGAAACGCTGAAGCGCTGCAAGCGCGTGCTGGCGGTCGACATCCCAATCAATCGCGACGACGGCACCGTCGCTCACTACGAGGGATTTCGAGCGCAACACAACATGTCGCGCGGCCCCGGCAAGGGCGGCGTGCGCTTTCACCCTGACGTGAGCATTGATGAAGTGATGGCGCTGGCCGGGTGGATGACGGTTAAAAACGCTGCCCTCAACCTGCCCTATGGTGGTGCCAAAGGCGGTGTGCGCGTTGACCCTAAATCGCTCACCCGCCCTGAATTAGAGCGCTTGACGCGCCGCTACACCAGCGAAATCGGCCTCATCATTGGCCCCGACAAAGACATCCCCGCCCCCGACGTCAACACCAACGATCAGATCATGGCGTGGATGATGGACACGTACTCGATGAACACGGGAGCCACAGCCACGGGTGTCGTCACCGGCAAGCCGATCGCACTTGGCGGATCGCTAGGACGCAAGGAAGCGACCGGTCGCGGCGTGTACATCGCCGCGCGCGAAACCGCGCGCGCGATGAACCTCGACATCACCGGCGCCCGAGTTGTAGTGCAGGGCTTCGGCAACGTCGGCGGCATCGCCGCTCGATTGTTCAAAGCCGCAGGCGCAATCGTCGTTGGCTTGCAGGACGCAAGCGGTGCCGTCGTCAACGAAGGCGGCATCAATGTTGATGCGGCGCTGGACTTTGTAGCAGACGGCGGCAAGCTCACCGAATACGTCGGCGTCACGCCCATTACTGAAGCTGAATTTTGGGCACTCAAGAGCGACATCTTCGTACCCGCCGCGCTTGAAAATCAGCTCACCGAAGAGCGCGCAAAAACCATCTCAACCAAGCTAGTAGTCGAAGGCGCCAACGGCCCGACCACGCCCGCAGCCGACGACATCCTGCATGATCGCGGCATCCTCGTCGTGCCCGACGTTATCGCCAACGCAGGCGGCGTGACGGTCAGCTACTTCGAATGGGTGCAAGACTTCTCAAGCTTCTTCTGGACCGAAGCCGAGATCAACGACCGCCTAGAACGCATCATGGTGGAGGCGCTGAAAGCAGTGGTGCATACGGCGGAGAAGAATAAAGTTTCCCTACGAACGGCTGCTTTTATTATTGCTTGCACTCGGGTGTTGGCGGCGCGGGAGTTGAGGGGTTTGTACCCGTAGGCGAGACTGGCTGGCGCTGTGGTTTGTCACCTCTCCCCACCCCGCTGCCGTCATCCTCGGCGCAGCCGGAAATCCAGCTAGTTGGTCGCACCGTTCTGTCCCCTCTCCCCTCGCGGGAGAGGGCTAGGGAGAGGGGGAGCGCGGAATGTTGTGCATTGTTTGCCACGAACCGGTTTCGCCTGCGGGCGAGTCACTTTCTTCTGCTTCGCCAGAAGAAAGTAACCAAAGAAGAGGCGACCCCGACGATTGTCCTATTCCTGCGATGCTCAGAAAAAAGCGGAACGAAAAAAACTCGCTGCGCTCAGACAGTTTTTCGTTCTGATCGCTTTTTTCTTCCGCTTCTCGGGGCCAATCAACGGGGACCCGTCGAGCCGATATTTGATCGCTTCGCGATGACGACTACGAGAGCTAGGATGCGTGTATCTGCTCTCTATGGCGGGCATTGTCATATCAACGTGATCACGCTATAACGAGTGCGTTGCTCGCAAATGAAGTCCTCGGGAGGCCAGCGCATGAACCTAGTGCACACACTTTTGCTCGCTACGATCGGGCTCATGCTCAGCGTAGCGACGTACGCGGCTGATCCTAAGGGTCAACAAAAGTATTGCGGCTCTGGCTTTACAGAGAAGCTTGTTCCAGAAGCCCCGTTTGGCTGCCAAATGTCGGGGGCATGCAAAGCACATGACGCGTGCTACGGCAAGTGCGACGAAGGCGGAGAATTGTTCGGTAAGCCTTACTGCTTGCAAAGCGAATTCTCGGCTACACGTATCAAGGCGAAACTTGCGTGTGAATCAAAGTTCTACAGCGACATCGACAAGAGCAACGAAGGAAGGTGGTCATGCAAAGGTCTTGGCGCCCTCTACGTTGCGGCGGTGGGCATCGGAGGCCAAGGCCCCTTCAACGGTCGACAAATTCAACTTGCATCTATGGAGGATCTGATACTTACCTCGAACAGCACCGCTGAAATAAAACTAAAGACTGTTAGCGTTATTAGTCTCAGCCAGAAGGGTCTCATAGACCTTCAGCAAATGAAGCGCGTTCAGGATCGCATTGAGTTTTCGTCGATTCTGAAAGATGGAGTTGCAACAACACCAGCGATTCAGTTCGAGAAGGGACTTGACTTAAAAAGCCTCAAGAAGCTTCAGTTGCAACAATTGGGCAAGCAAACCTTGCGCTAATGTCATTGCACGAGCAGCCCCGCAGCGGAAGGCCATCAAATTCGAACATTAGGCGGCAAAACTGCACCCGCTCGAACCCATGAGCGAATCTGCATCAACATCCTCGCGAGTATCGCGAAGTGATCAAATATCCGTTCGATGGGTCCCCGTTGATTGGCCCCGAGAAGCGGAAGAGAAAAGCGATCAGAACGAAAAACTGTCTGAGCGAAGCGAGTTTTTTCGTTCCGCTTTTTTCTGAGCATCGCAGGAATAGGCCAATCGTCGGGGTCGCCTTCTTTGGGTTACCTTTCTTGGCGAAGCAAGAAAGGTGACTCGCCGTCAGGCGAAATGGCTGGTACGCGAACCGCTGGTCTTCATTCCACGCTCCCCCTCTCCCTAGCCCTCTCCCGCGAGGGGAGAGGGGACAGAACGGTGCGACCAACCAGCTGATAGGGGTAGAGAAGGGCTCTCGCCCTCCCCTCCCTCCGAACCGTACGTGCAGTTTTCCCGCATACGGCTCTCCAGTCGGTGGTTTCCATCATCGGGAGTGTCTCGCTTGAGTCCAGGCCGTGTGCATGGCGAACA
>JANNYE010000017.1:0-37901 GCA_031409935.1 Burkholderiales bacterium
TTCCTGCAACCAATCAGGAATGTCGGCCCTGAGCGCCCGCGGTGGCGGCGGATCCATCCACAATCGCTGACGTAATCCGCCTGCCGTTTGCGGCTCGCCAAACGGCAGCTCGCCCGTGGCCAGCTCGTACAGCATGACACCGATGGCAAATACATCGCTGCGCGGGTCGCCGCGTACGCCGACCACCTGTTCGGGCGCCATCCACGCGGGCGAGCCGATGGCCTTGCGCATTTCTTCCGCCAGCAAGTCGGGAAAGTGCGCGTGATAGCTCAGGCCGAAATCAAGCAGCACGGCGTCGCCACCGGCGCGAATCACCACATTGGCCGGCTTCAAATCCTGATGCACGACGTTTTGCTGATGCAGGCTGTGCGCGCCTTTGGCCACAGCCTCGCCCAGTCGCGCAACGGTCGGCGCGTCAGGGTGAACGCCGCTGTCGCGGGCCTCATCAATCCAGTGCTGCAGCGGCTGCCCGTCGATGTATTCCATCACCAGAAAAGGCACGCGCGTCATGTCCCCGGCAGCCACACATCGCGGCACATGCGGCCCGCTCACCGATTGCAGAATTTGTGTTTCCACCTCGAAACCTATGAGGTTTTCTGCGCCGTCGCCAGCGGACATGCGCGGCACTTTCATCGCCATCAGAAAACCCGGGTCGTGCTCGGCCGCGAGGTAGTTGACGCGGTAAATATGCGCCATGGTTCCGGCGTGCACGCACGCCTCAATCACGAACCCGTCGAGCGTTGCGCCCGGCTCCAGCAGCTTCATTCGCCCCTCGACAATCGATCCGCAAAAAAGTCCGGTAGCCCGGCAGCGCGAATAGCTGCGGCAGCCGCATGAAAGTCGTACGGCACGCGCACAAACGTGAGCCGTTCGGTGTCGCGATCAAACAGTGCGTAGCCCGCCTCAATACGGCCATCGCGCGGCTGTCCGACCGAGCCAATGGTTGCCAGCCACGAGCGATGCGACGGCACTGGAATCGCCGCACCCGGTGTCGGCAAAAACTGCATCAGTCCGCGGCCACTACCCCGGTAGTAGAGCGTCTGCCGATGCACATGACCGCCAAACACGTGACGCACCGACGCGTCCGTCTGCGCCGCTGCGGCGAGACTTTCTGCCGCACCTCGCTCGTCTTTGACGTAATGCCACCGCTCGGGTGAGTCAACGCTGGCATGCACCAGCAGTGTTGATCCATCCTGATGCGTCAGTGGCAGTGCATCGAGAAATTCGCGCTGTTCGTCGCTGAGTTGTGCGTGGGTCCAACCAGCGGTCAACTCACCAAGCGCGTACTCGGAAGGCTTCTCTGGTGGGTGACAAGCGAGCTCATCGTGATTGCCTTTGAGCACCCACGCACCGGCGTCGGCCAGCGTCATTACACGATGCATCACGGCCACCGGATCGGCCCCATAGCCGACCAGATCGCCCAGCAACGCAAACTGTGTGGCACCGCGCGCGCGGGCGTCAACCACGCAGGAATCGAGAGCTTGCAGATTGGCATGAATGTCGGAGAGCAGGGCGAGCTTCATCATAAGGCGATAAGACTAACGGGCATTGTCACCGCGATGATACGGCGCGCGCAGGCGACCGGCGGCTTGCTTGATTCAGGTCAATCGTGGCCACGCCCTTCGCGATACAGTCGACAACCACCCACAACACCGCGTGTATTTATGGCCCGTCACCCAAAACGACCCGTTCTCGTTCGGCACGGCCTACTTTATTCACTGGCCACTTCAATGCTGATCCTATTTGCCGGAGGATTCGGCCTCTGGGTGCGCGATCCTCGCGTGCTCACCTTGTCCGACGGCCTGTGACTCGCGTTCACCACGGCGGCGACGTTCCGTTATGACGACATGGTGCCGTCCACCCACGCGTCACGCGCGTTTGCTGTCCCAGAAACACGTTCCGAGCGCGGCAAGCTCAACCCACGAAGCAACGTGCGGCACCTTCATTTCCAACACCATGATGGTGATGATGATTGCAATCACGCCGTCGCGGAATGCTTCGACGCGATTTTTGGTCATGCTGCCTCGAACCCTGCGGCCTTGTGGCTGCCATCGCAATACGGTTTGTTCTTACTGTGGCCGCAGCGACACAGATAAGTTTCGCTCAGCTTGTTGCAGGTACGCCCCGTGCCGCTCACCACTTCGAGGTTGCCAACCACGCGCAACGGCCCGTTCGGCAGAGGCTGAACATCCAGCGGGCCGTTGCGAACCGCCAGCGCACTAAATGTAGCTGTGGCTGGCTCGCCAGTAGCGACAAAAGCAGCTGCCCCATGGCTGCCGTCACAAAACGGTTTGCTCTGGCTATGCCCACAGCGGCACAGCGTGGCGCGCGGATTGGCCTGTGGCTGGCCATTGATCAGCAGCTCGGCCTCCACGGCGAGTGGGCCGTTCTCGCGCACGCGCACCGTGTTGACGATTGGCAGCCCGTTGGAGTCGGCAGTAGCCTCTGCGCCCGCGCTGTGACGCACTACCGTGATGGCACCGGAGGGACAGTTCTGCGCAATGCGCATGAGTTCCGCCACGGGTTGCGCATCCGGGTGAATCCAGGCACCCACCACATTGGGCACAAACACGTCCGGATGCGACAGCACGCAGCTGCGCGAGTGGATGCACTTCTGCGCATTGAAATGGATTGTGGCTTCCTTGCCGGTGACGACTTCTACAGCCATGACATTCTCCTTGAATACAGTGACTATTTTTTGCTGAGGTCCCGATAGGCGGCCGGTACGTTCAGGCCGGGGTGGACCCAGCCAAACAAGGCGTAACCAGCAAACTCGGGCATGGTGGTTTGCGCAACGGTTTGCTCCAGCGTCAAACCCTTGTCCACAGCCGCCTGCACGGCTTTTTGTACGCTGGCTAGGTAGTCCATATGCCACTTCATGTCGTCGCGCGTCATGGCGACACCATGGCCGGGAATGATGCGGGCGTCAGTGGGCAAGAATGCATAGACACGCTTCAGGGTGTCAAGGGTTGCGACCAAATGGCCGTCCAGCAACCACGGCAAAGCGGGCTTGGACGCGATGATTGGGTTACCTGCCCACATCACCTTCGATTGCGGCTCCCACACCCAAAGGTCACCACCCGTTTGTGCAAAACCAAAGTCGATTACATCCACCACCTTGCCGCCCAAGTCCAGCGACACGGTGGCCATGGGTGCGACCAAAATATCTCCGGTGCGTGCCTTGATTTCCTCAATGCCCCGGCCCGTGCCAAAGTTCTTGATCATGAAGGCTTTGTCATCGCCCAAATGTTTGTCGATATAGGTTCGCGTGTGGGCATGCTGAACGATGCGGGTTGACACTGGCAAAAACATGTTGCCGAACGAGTGGTCGCCGTGCGCGCTGGTGTTGACCGCATAAATCAGGGGCTTTCCGCTGAGTTTGCGGCTTAGGTCTTGTACCTGTTGGTTGATGCGCTTGTTGAGCATGGTTTCAATCAGCAGCGCACCCTTGCTGCCCACAATCAAGCCGCCGCTGGTGGCCGCCGCGCCGCCCTTGGCATTGAGTTCACGGGCGTCGCTGGCGTAGTAGGCGAAAACACCGTCAGCCAACTTCTCACTTCGCATCTGGACCTTGTTGCCGTCCCAGATCGGCTCCGCGGCTGCAGCGCTGCCGAAGCTGGCCAAACCCAAACCAACCGAGAGCAGCAGCGTGGTAAGCGCCGTGTGAGTCTGTGTGCGTTTCATGGCTTATCTCCTTGAAGAAGTTGTAAAACGCAAGGCTATACTTTGCAATTGCGCAAGTAAATTCGTAAAATATGCAAATCGCTTTTGCACAGACGCACAGTTATGCAAGACCTGAATGATCTGGTTTACATCGCTGCGGTCACCCGAACGGGTTCGCTATCGGCGGCGGCGCGTGAGCTGCATGTCAACCACGCCACGGTATTCAGGCGTGTGGCGCAAATCGAGATGGCCTTGGGCGTGCGCTTATTCGAGCGTGGTTCAGGCCGCTACGTAGCCACGCCAGCCGGTGAAGAGCTGGCAGCTGCCGGAGCGGCCATCGCGAAAACGGCTGAACGCTCGCTGCTCAAGGTAGCCGGGCGCGATTTGCGGCCCAGCGGCGTGGTGCGCATCACCACCACCGACAGCTTAGCCATGACCTTGCTGAACCCGGTTTTGGCGCTGTGCCGAGTCCGGCACCCAGAGATTTCGCTACACATTGGCATCGACAACCATACGCTGGATCTGTCCAAGCGCGACGCCGACATCGCCGTGCGCCCGACCTTGCACCCGCCCGAGTATTTGGTAGGCAAGTGCATTGCACCGCTGGCGTTTGCGGTGTACGGGGCGGTGAATTACCTTGCGAACAGCACAGCCAGCGCGCTGTCTGAGCACCAGTGGGTGGGTTTGGGTGATTCGCAAGAACGCCACCGGTCATTGCTATGGCTGCAAAAAGTCATTCCACTGGAACAGGTTGGTTATCGTACGGATGGATTTGCCAGCGTAGCGCGGGCGTGTGCCGAGGGCCTAGGCCTTGCCGTTTTGCCTTGTTTTCTTGCAGACAGCTTGGCCCCATTGCGTCGGGTACAAGAACCCATCCCGGATCTGGCGTCCAAACTCTGGGTGCTGACCCATCCCGACCTGCGCAAAACAGTCCGCATTCAGACTGTTTTTCAATTGCTTCACCGCGAACTGGGCAAGCACGCACCGGCGTTGCAAGGCATACTGGCGTAGCTAGACGCTGAGTTAATTGCGCCAAATCACCGTGCGGCTTTTTGCGGAGCGTATACGCTAACACGTTGATAAAAAACAACTAATTGTTTTAAATGCTAAGCTAAAAGCTATTAAAGACGATTATCGACTTTTTAGAAAAACTACCCTTCAGCCCATATAAACCATGCGCGACAGCCTAAAGCTGATAGTTTTTATAGGTGGAATTTGCAGCGCCATTTTTCAGGTCATGCGAACGTCGCTCGTGACTAAGGCCAACGCAGCAATGCCCTCGGCAATCAGATGCGTAGGAATCGCGGAAATCCCCATGCGAACGAATTCGCCAGGCGGCGTTAGGCCGAAAAAACCGGCACCCGGTTCGATCACGATGTCAGCGTCGCGCGCGGCAGCGACGAGTTGGGTGGCGGAGAGGCCGTCAGGCAGTCGAATCCACAGCGCTGAGCCGCTGCCTTCGGGGCTCTCGATTTTCCATTCCGGTAGCTCTCGGGCCAACGCTTCACGCAGGATTTTCAGGCGCGCTTGATACGCGTGGCCGAGGCGGCGTTGCAACGATTCAAAATGGCCTTGCGAGAGAAACAATGCGAGTGCGCGCTCGTTGTTGCTGGCGACGTGGCGCAGCATGAGGCGGCGCAAACGACGCAATGCCGCGATGGCCTCGCGCGGCGCAACGATGTATCCGAGGCGCAGGCCCGGTGCAAGCGTTTTTGACAAACTGCCGATGTAGAACACGCGGCCATTCATGTCCATGCTTTTGAGCGCAGGTGCCGCTGCGCCACCGCCAAGCTGCGGCTCGTAATCGTCCTCAATAATCAAAAAATCCTGATCAGCCGCCTGTGACAGCAGCGCGCGCTTACGCTCGTCGCTCATGCGCACGCCGGTCGGACAATGGTGCGAGGGCGTGACCACCGCTACGTCGGGCCGTAGCGCTGCGATCTGCTGCACGTTCACACCGTCGGCATCCACTGGCACTGATGACAACGTCGCGCCAGTCATCGTAAAAATCGCGCGCACATCGGGATAACAGGGCTCTTCCACCGCCACGCGCTTGCCGTTGCCGCCGAGCAATTGCCCGATCAGATACAACGCCTGCTGCGCGCCGACCGTCACCAAAATTTCATCCGCTGCCGCCCACACGCCACGTCGCGGCAGCACGCGGGTGCGCAGTTGCTCCAGCAAATCACGATCATCGAGATCGCCGCGATCCACCGTCCACGTCTCCACACTTTCGAGCTTCATCGCGCGCTCAAAGCAATCGCGCCAGTCAGCCAGCGGAAACAGTTTCGGGTCGATTTGCCCGTACACAAACGGGTAGCGATAGCGATACCAGTCCACCGGATTTTTTACTGGCCGATAGCCGACATCCAACTCACGAAAATGCCGCGACCAATCGGGTGGTGGCAGCAACGAAAGCTGGTCGCTTTCATGAAATTCAGCACGATGCGCGGCGAAGATCAAAGTAACGAAAAACCCACGGCGTTCGCGTGACTCAATCGCGCCTTCGATTTGCAAGCGCTCATAAGCGAGCGCAACGGTGGCACGCGCAACGCCCAATTCAGCGGCCAGCTCGCGCGTGGACGGTAACGGTGCGTCGAGCGGTATCGCGCGCTCCAGAACGGCGCGGCGCAGCATGCCCGCGATGCGCTGTTGCAGCGTTTCGGTGGAATCACTTTGGGCAAACCGGGTTTGCCACAACTGGCCTAATCGTTGTCGCATATCTGGCTCTAT
The DNA here is from genome assembly GCA_031409935.1 of Burkholderiales bacterium. Taxonomy (GTDB): domain Bacteria; phylum Pseudomonadota; class Gammaproteobacteria; order Burkholderiales; family Casimicrobiaceae; genus Casimicrobium. The sequence continues at coordinate 6,397 of JANNYE010000017.1, forward strand.
TGTCGCAGGGCGCGCGGGCCTACGCTCCTGTCATGTTGAGTGAAGCGAAACATCAGATTGATTGACGCCGTCGTTGGCTAAATTGCTTAGCCGTTAAGCACCTGATTCTTCGCTTTGCTCAGAATGACAAAGTAGCCAAGGAGTCCCTCATGGGCCACGCCGATCCGCACGTAACCAGCCTCGCTCACGCAACCGACGCACACGCACTGGACAATTTCTGGATGCCGTTCTCGCCAAACAAGGAGTTCAAAACCGAGCCGCGCTTGTTCGTCAAAGGCGAAGGCATGTATCTATGGACGGACGACGGACACAAGGTGCTCGACGCTGCGTCGGGCCTCTTTTGTGTACCCGCAGGGCATTGCCGCCCCGAGATCGCCGAAGCGGTGTATCAGCAGTTGAAAACGCTCGATTACACGATGCCGTTCGGGCGCGGCCACGCGAAGGGCTTTCAGCTGGCGCGCGAGGTAGCCGAGTTCACGCCGAAGGGGCTGGATCGGCTGTTTTTCTTGTGCTCCGGCTCGGAGGCAGTGGACACCGCGATGAAGATGGCGCTGGCCTATCACCGGGTGCGCGGTCAAGGACATCGGCAGATTTTCATCAGCCGTGAACGTGCGTATCACGGCGTGAACATGGGCGGCGTCGCGCTGTCCGGCATGGTCAACAATCGCAAGGTGTTCGGCGTCGGTTTGCCCGGCGTGTATCACATGCGGCACACCGCGTTGCCGCAGAATAAATTCGTCAAAGGCCAGCCGGAAACAGGCGCTGATCTGGCCGATGATTTGCAGCGGTACTGCACGCTGTATGGCGGTGAAAATATCGCGGCGGTGTTCGTCGAGCCGACAGCGGGTTCATTCGGATGTTTGCCGCCACCAAGGGGCTATCTCGACAAGCTGCGCGCGATTTGTGATCAGCATGGCATCCTGCTGGTGTTCGATGAGGTGATCACGGGATGGGGCCGCATGGGGGCCAATTTCGGAGCGCAGGCGTTCGGCGTGACGCCGGATTTGATGTGCATGGCCAAGGCCATCACCAACGGCGCGCAGCCGCTGGGCGCAGTCGCGGCGCGCACTGATATTTACGAAACGATCACCAAAGCCGGGCCAACAAAAGGCATCGAGTTTTTCCACGGCTACACCTACAGCGCGCATCCTGCCTGCGTTGCGGCAGGGCTCGCGATGATGAAAATTTTCCGCGAGGAAAAACTGATTGATCGCGCAGCGCAGATGGCACCGTATTTCATCGATTCGGTGTTCTCGTTATCGGACTTGCCGGTGGTCGTCGACATTCGCGCGGTTGGCATGATGGCGGCGGTTGAACTTGCCGTGGACGGCACGCCGGGTACCCGTGGTCACGAGATGCAGAAGCGGCTTTACGACGCAGGTGTGAACATCAAGAGCACGGGTGACAACCTGATCATTGCGCCGCCGTTCATCAGCGAAAAATCACATGTTGATCATATGGTTACGGTGATGCGCGAGGTACTGTCAAAGGCGTAGCCACTGCGACGCAAACCTGACTGTCATGAAGTTATTCCATTTCTAATTCAATACGACACGTTGTTGCTCCTCCTTGCCGTGCTCACGCACTGTCTGCGTCGTCGCGCCTAGTCTCCTATTGAATTAGAAATGGAATTAGGCCGATGGCCCGATCAATAAAACGTAACTGCGCGGACGTAATCTGGGCTTTGTAGACGCGGACTTGGCCCAATACTGTTTACTTAAGCGCTATTTTTTTGGATTCCGTTCGGGCTGAGCTCGTCGAAGCCGTGGTGCTAGCCGACGCACCCTTCGACAGGCTCAGGGCGAAAGGAAAGCTAAATGAACAGTATTGGGACTTGGCCGCACTCACAGCATCGAGCGACGCTAAGTCGTCGCCTACAGATAAGGTGTTTCCCGTCAAGTATTCACGCGCACAATCACCGCACGATTTTTACCGGCTAGTTTCGCGCGGCGAAGCGCTGCATCGGCACGCTTGACCAAGTACGGTAGTGCCGCGAGGCGGCTGGTTTGGGTGCAGGCCACGCCCAGGCTCGCGGTCACAGTGATGCGATGTCCGGCATGCACAATCGGCTCGGCTGCGATGCACTGAAGCACGCGATTGGCGATCACCGCTGCGGTGCGCGGCCCGACGCCGGGACATAAAAACAAAAACTCATCACCGCCATATCGACTTAGCAAATCGTTGGTGCGAAGCGCCTGGCGCATCCGCTCCACCACGACTTTGAGCACCGCATCGCCCGCAGGGTGGCCATTTAAACTATTTACATCGCGAAAATTGTCAATATCAAGCATCACCAGCGCGACCGGCTGCTGCAACTGCGCTCCCGCTGCCCGGTTGGCGGCCGCATCGAACGCGGCGCGATTGAGCGCGCCGGTCAGCGAGTCACGCGCGCTCTGGCGGGCAATTCGGTGCGCTTCGGCCTGCGTCTCGATCAAACGCAACGTCAAGTCGTTGACCGCTGCCGATTCGCGTCGCCCCTGAGCCTCGCTGCGTTTGAGATCTTCAACAAACTGCGTGGCAATGCGCTGACTTTCGAGGCGGATTTTTTTTCCGTCAGCAAGCGCGGTCAGATAATCGTCGAAAGCCGCAAGCGCATCGGCCGGCCGCTTACTTTCACGATCAAGCCGGATGCGGGCCAACGCCAATTGCTCGCGCAACTCATACATTGATTTTTCTTGCGGCAGTGCGCCGGCTTCTTGCAACCACCGCCCGGCCGCCTCGTGATGTCCGAGCGATGTCAGCCATGACGCCCCATCGATCAACACCCGCAGTAACACCGGCACATTGGGGTGAGCGCGAAGCAGTGCGGCGGCCTGATCGGCTTCTGCGACCGCTTCATTCAAGCGCCCTCTGGCCGCTTCTATCGCAGCCTTAGTGTGCAACAGGTACGGCAGCCAATGACTGTTGGGATGGGCTGCGGCCTGCTGTAGCGCGGACGCGATTTCACGCTCGGCCGCATCGAGCTGACCCATGTCGCAATACGTACCCGCCATGTTGTTAAGTGCGCCAATTCGTAGCGACGGGAAGTTGCCGACAGTGGCGAGCTCATGGCCCCGTTGATACACCGAGAGCGCAGTATCAAACAAATCCAGACGACCGTACATCGGGCCTAGGCCCAACGAAAGCTTCACCTGATGCTCAACCAGACGCTCTTGCTCAGCGATAAATATCGCCTCGTGCATGGCCCGAATCGCCAGATGAATATTGCCCAAAAACGAATGGACATTGCCAATGATCGCCAGAAACGTAATCTTCTCGGGCAGCTTGTGTTTCTGCGTTGCCAGATCAACACCGCGCTGCGCCATCCGCAATCCCTCTAACCAGCGGCCCGCCGCCTGACAGCCCGACGCACCGATACGCAGCACGAAGAGCGTCTCTTCAACCGACATCTGCTCTCGACAATTGGCCAGCAACGCTTCGCACCGCGGCACCGAGGCGGCGCATTGCAGCTGCGGCGCGGCGCGCAATAGTGCCAGCTCGGCATCAATGCTGCGTCGCGACACGGTGCTGGCTCTAGACATGGCGCGAAGTGTACGTGTCGGCGCGACTCGATGCACGCGCAACGGTTTGCTTCGGGGCAACCGGTGCAATATGGCGCAAAGCGGCGCTGAGCAAACCGGACGAAGCCCGGGACAAATCTGATTTTTTGCCGCTGTCGCAAACTACCCACGCCACTACCGCCTACACTCATGCTCCCCCTTTTTTCCTGGAATCTCCAATGAGTCTGTTTGATAAAGCCAAAGACGCCGCTCTTGCTGCGATCGATAAATCCAAAGCGGCCGCCAGCGCAGCCGCAACCGCAGCAAAAGATGCCGGCCATGCGGTAGCCGACGGTGCCGCCTCCGTGGCGCACAAGGCACAAGACCTCGCCGGCGACGCGCTGGACGCCACCAAGCATGCTGGCCATGTGGTTGCCGACGGTGCTGGCAATGCCGCTAACAAGGCCAAGGAAGTTGCGGGCACTGCGCTCGATGCAACAAAAAGCGCCACTGCCTCGGTAGGCTCAACCGTTACTGACGGTGCAAGCGCTGCGGTCGGTAAAGCTAAGAATTTGGCCGGCGGTATCGTCGACGGCAGTGTCAGCGTGGCTGGCAGCGTGGGCAACGCCGCAAAGTCAGCCGGTAACGCCGCCGTCGCAGCCGCCGAAAAACTGACCGGCAAAGACTTAAATAGCGACGGAAAAGTCGGCTAACGCGCCGCAAACCGTCGCCCTTGCGGCGACGGTTGCGCAGCACCCGTTGCGCAGCGCTTTGATGTGGTGTTTGCGCAGAGCGGCTACACCGGCGTGCGGGACGGCGAAAACGCCTGCACGCCCGCCACCACGCCCAAAACCAACAGCGCGATTCCGCACAGCTCCAATCCACTGGGCGCGCGCTGATACACGAGATAGGCGTAGCCCAGCGCCGCCAGCGTCTCAAACACAATCAGTTGCCCGGTGAGCGCTGTCGGCGTGTTCTTGCTGGCAATGTTCCACAGCAGCGTGCCGAGCCATGAAGCCGCAAACCCAATCACCAACATCAGCAGCCAAAACTTCAGCGGCTGCGGCCCCCATAGCGACTGAACAAACCGCGCGTCGCCTGTCGCTTGCAAATACGAAATCGAGATCGACAACCCAACCGCTGCTATGGGCAAGGTCACCATGCCCTGCGCTGTCGCCCATGTCATTGAGGTATGCGACGGGTGCGCGCGAAGCCAGCGCGCGTTGTGAATCGGGTACCAAGTCCAGGCGGCGTTGGCGACCACCGCGAGCGCTGCGCCCAGCAGGTAAGCGGCCAACGTATTTTTTGCGTCCAGTCGCCCCAGTTGATCTGCATTCACCCACAGCAAGCCAAGCCCGATCAGTAGCAGCGACGGTAGCAATCGCATCCACGAGAACTGCCGATCACCGAGGTTAGAAACCACCGCAATCACCACCGGTAAAGTGCCGATGATCAACGTCGGCAGCGGCGCACCCGCTAGCTGAATCGCAGCGGACAGCGCGAGGTAGTACACAATATTTCCCACCACGGAAAGTTGGGTCGCAAGCCACCAATCCGCCCGAGTCAGCTCTCGCAGTTTTTCGCGCTGCCACCACGCAATCGGCAGCGTCACTAATCCAAACGCGAGATAGCGGCCGAAGGTCAACAGCGCAGCGGGATAGTCGGGCAACAACAGCGGCGCGACGAAGACCAAGCCCCACACGAGTCCCGCACCAAGCGCGGCCCCCACGCCCACCAGTAGATTATTTTGTGTCATCGCTGACATTTTGCAGCACGCCGTGGCTCGTAAAATCGTGACAACACCATCAGCATCTGGAAGAGGAAAATCATGACCATCAAACTCGTAGGCATTGTCGGTGCTGGCACTATGGGCAACGGCATTGCGCAAGCGTGCGCCGTTGCAGGCATTGACGCGCTGATGCTGGACGTCAATCCGGCGGCGCTCGAAAAAGGCGTGGCCACGATCAGCGGCAGCCTTGATCGCTTGGTCAAAAAAGAAAAAATCACGGTGGAGGTTAAGGCCGCTGCGATGGCGCGGGTGAAGACCACCTCCACGCTCGCTGATCTCGCGGCTTGCGATTACGTGATCGAAGCGGCCACCGAAAACGAAGCACTCAAAGTCAAAATCCTCAAAGAACTCGACGCCGCGCTGAAGCCCGCAACCATCATCGCAACCAACACCTCATCCATCTCCATCACGCAACTCGCCGCCGCGACCAAGCGCCCGGATCGCTTCGTCGGCATGCACTTTTTCAACCCGGTGCCGATGATGGCGCTGGTTGAATTGATTCGCGGGTTGGCCACCAGCGACGTAACGATTGCCACCGCGCAAGCACTCGCAAAAGCGCTCGGCAAAACACCGATCACGGTAAAAAATTCGCCCGGATTCGTGGTCAATCGAATCCTCTGCCCGATGATCAACGAAGCGATCTTCTGCCTTCAGGAAGGCCTTGCCACCGCAGAAGATATCGACGCCGGCATGAAGCTCGGCACCAACCAGCCCATCGGCCCGCTGGCGCTGGCCGACATGATCGGCCTCGACATCATGATCGCTGTGATGAACGTGTTTTATGAGGGCTTCAACGATCCGAAGTATCGCCCTGCACCGTTGTTGAAGGAAATGGTTGCAGCGGGTTATCTGGGTCGTAAAACAGGGCAGGGTTTTTACAGCTACGCCTGATGAGCGACGCGAATTAAGCCCCTCGCGGCGGCTGGGCGAGCGAATCGGATGGCAAGGCAGTTGCATTCCGCCGCAATAGAGGTCGTTTTTGTATGAGCGGCTTGCCGCGACCCGGCTCGTATAGCGGTCGTTCGGTCGCGGCAAGGCCTTTGGTCCTGAGCCCGTCGAAGGGCGCTCCTGCAGAGCTATAGCTTTCTGCTAAATTGAGCGATGAATATGGGCTTAGCGCCTAAATATGCCATTTATCGACTTACGCCATAAACAGCACTAAGCCCCAATGGAATAAGGCTTACAGCGGAAAGTTGCTAGGGCGAACGGCCATTTCTGGTCCGTTTGCCCTGAGCGAAGCGAAGGGTCTGAAGCATGGCGTTCACCGCACCCACTGCATCTCTTCCTGCTTCTGCATCCACTCTTCTTCGAGCAGTGCGATTTTCGCGGCCAATTCACCGCGCTGGCGGGTCTTGTCGCCGAGGGTTGGTGCCTCTTCCGCCGCATACGCCAATTCCGACGCGAGCCACGCATCCAGCGAGTCGCGCGTCGCGGTGAATTTCGCTAGTTCTTTCTCGATGGAATCGATCCGCTTTTGCATCGGACGGCGGGCCGTGGCGAGGCGCGCGCGCTCCTCGGCGTCGACGCGCTTATCTTCCTGCTTGGTCACGACTTCGGCGACTGCCTTGCCGGGTTTCGCCGCTTTCGCAGGCTTCACGCGCTGCTCGCGCAGCCAGTCGCGGTAATCATCCAGATCGCCATCAAACGGTTTCACGGTTCCGTCCGCAACCAGCCACAATTCATCACAACAGGCGCGCAGAATGTGCCGATCATGGGCGACCACGACCAGCGCGCCTTCGTAATCCTGCAGCGCCAGCGTGAGCGCCTGACGCATCTCCATGTCGAGGTGATTGGTCGGCTCATCGAGCAGCAGCAGATTGGGTCGTTCATACACTAACAATGCGAGCACCAGACGCGCACGTTCGCCGCCGGAAAACACGCCCACTTTTTCCGTAACGCGGTCACCACGAAAGTCGAATCCGCCAAGAAAATTACGCTGCTCCTGCTCGCGCGCTCGCGGGTAGCCACGCGTTTCCGAAAGCATCTTGTCGAGCTGGTCTAAGTGCCACAGCGCCGACTCGTCGTTCCTCAACTGCTCAAGCTGGTGCTGCGCGAAATAGGCAATCTTTAAATGCTGGCCTTCGATGCGCTCGCCGGTGCGTTCACTGAGTTCCCCCGCGATAGCTTTGACCAGTGTGGACTTGCCCGCACCGTTCTTTCCGAGCAGGCCGATGCGTGAATTGGGCAACAGTGAAAAACTCACATCGGTGAGAATATTTTTGTCATCGTAGCCGAGCGAAACGTCAGCGAACTTGAGCAATTGACGCGGCTCGCCCTCCGGTTTTTTGAAGCCAAAGGTGAACGGTGAATCCACATGCGCTGCCGAAATCCGCTCCAGTTTTTCCAGCGCTTTGACCCGGCTTTGCGCCTGCGCAGCCTTGGTGGCCTTGGCTTTGAAGCGGGTGATGAACGATTCGAGATGCTTGATCGTACGCTGCTGCTTCTCAAAAGCACCCTGCTGCACGGAGAGTTCGACCGTGCGCTGATCCTCAAAGCTCGAATAGTTACCGGTGTACAGTTTGAGCTTGGCAGGTCCTTTGGGATTGCTCGTGTCAAAGTACAAAATCTGATCAGAAACCCGATCAATAAAGTCGCGATCATGGGTGATCACCAGCAACGTGCCTGCATAGCGCGACAACCAGTCCTCGATCCACAGTACGGCATCAAGATCAAGGTGATTGGTCGGCTCATCGAGCAGCAACAAATCGCTGCGACACATCAGCGCCTGCGCCAGATTCAAGCGCATGCGCCAGCCGCCCGAGAAGGTGGCCACCGCGCGACTTTGCATCTCATTTTCAAAGCCCAAACCAGCCAACAACTCCGCCGCGCGCGCGGGCGCTGCATAGCCGCCAACGTGCTCCATCTGCTCGTACAAATGCGCGAGGATTTCGCCGTGTTTGGCAGGGTCGGGATTCGGCTTCTCCGTTTCAGCAGCGAGCGCCGCTTCAATCGTGCGCAACTCGACATCACCATCCAGTGCGTACTCAAGTGCGGTCAGCTCAGACGGTGGCGTTTCTTGCGCCACGTGGGCGATCACCCAGCCGTTGGGCATAGAAATGTCACCGCGCTCGGCGATCAGCAAGCCGCGCAATGCAGCGAACAATGTCGATTTGCCAGCGCCGTTGGCACCCACGATGCCGACCTTGCGGCCCGGGTTAATGGTGAGCGTGGCACCCTCAATCAGCGACACCGAGCCTTGGGCGAGAGTTAAGTCAATTAAACGAAGCATGGCGCTATTTTGCCGTGGTGCAGCAAAAAGGTGTGCGGTGTGCGTAGATCCCGGCTCGTTGCCCGATCAGACGAGCACCCGCTCAATGCCACCGTTGTTTGCCCGCGCCACATACTCCGGCATCCACTGCTCGCCCAGCAAATGCTTGGCGAGCTCGACCACGATGTAGTCCGCCTTGGTTTCGCTGTCATCATCGAAGCGTGACAGCCCCTGCAGGCACGACGGGCACGAGGTCAAAATTTTCACATTACCGTTGAATTTCTCGACCGCGCCAGACGCCGATTTCACTGGGATCGCGCGTAGCTTGTCCGCACCTTTTTTCATCTCTGCTTCCTTGCGGAAACGCACTTGCGTTGAAATGTCGGGCCGCGTTACAGCTAGCGTGCCGCTCTCGCCGCAGCAGCGTTCATTGAGATCAACCGTTTGGTTCATCAGCTCGCTGACAACCTTCATCGGTTGATAGGTTTTCATCGGCGAATGACAAGGGTCGTGATACATGTAGCGTGTGCCCGTTACGTCACCGAGTTTCACGCCCTTTTCGAGCAGGTACTCGTGAATATCGAGCAGCCGTGAACCGGGGAATATTTTCTCGAACTGATACTTCTCAAGTTGATCCATGCAGGTGCCGCAACTCACGATCACCGTCTTGATGTCAAGATAATTCAGCGTGTTGGCCATGCGGTGAAACAGCACGCGATTATCAGTAATGATTTCCTGACCCTTATCATGATTGCCGCTGGCGGTTTGCGGATAGCCGCAGCACAGATAGCCGGGTGGCAACACCGTTTGCGCACCGACGTGCCAGAGCATTGCTTGAGTGGCCAGGCCCACCTGCGAGAAAAGCCGCTCCGAACCGCAGCCCGGAAAATAAAACACCGCCTCCTGCTCGTCCGAATTCAACTTCGGATTACGAATGATCGGCACCACTTTGTCGTCTTCAATGTCGAGCAGTTTGCGCGCCGTCTGCTTGGGCAAGCCGCCGGGCATCGGCTTGTTAATGAAGTGAATCACCTGCGCCTTGATCGCGGGCGCGCCGCCGGTGGTGCTTGGAGGACGTTTGGTCTGCGAGCCAATAAGGCCGAAGCGTTTTGCCAGCTTGTGCGCGAGGCGCTGCGCGGCATAGCCCATATTCACAACCGTGCGCTTAAGCATGTTTACCGTGGCTGGATCGCGCGCATTGAGCAGCACCATCGCAAGGGCGGTGCCGGGGTTGAATTTCTTCTTGCCTTCCTTGCGCAACAGGTTGCGCATCGCCATCGACACATTGCCGAAATCAATGTCCACCGGGCACGGGTTGACGCACTTGTGACACACGGTGCAGTGATCGGCGACGTCGGCGAGTTCGTCCCAATGCCTGAGCGAAATGCCGCGCCGAGTTTGCTCCTCGTACAAAAAAGCTTCGATCAGCAAGCCGGTCGCGAGAATTTTGTTGCGTGGCGAATACAGCAAATTAGCGCGCGGCACGTGCGTCGCGCACACCGGTTTGCATTTGCCGCAGCGCAGGCAATCTTTCACCGAATCGCTGATCGCACCGATGTCGCTCGCCTCCAAAATCAGCGACTCGCTGCCGAGCAAGCCGAACGACGGCGTGTAGGCATAGCGCAGATCGCCACCGGGCATCAGCTTGCCCTTGTTGAATCTACCCTCCGGGTCAACCCGTTGCTTGTAGCGCTGGAACGGGCCAATCTCATCATCGGTCAAAAACTCAAGCTTGGTGAGGCCGATGCCATGCTCGCCAGAGATCACGCCGTCGAGCGAACGTGCAAGTTTCATGATGCGTGCCACGGCGGCATTCGCTTCGTGAAGCATTTCGTAGTTGTCACTGTTTACGGGCAGGTTGGTGTGCACGTTTCCGTCACCCGCATGCATGTGCAACGCGACCCAGACACGGCCACGCAGCACTTCTTTGTGAATCGCATTGAATCGTTCGACGATGGGTCTGAGCGCTTCGCCCGCGAAGATGTCTTCGAGTGGTGCCTTGATTTCGGTGCGCCACGACACGCGGATTTCGTGCGATTGCAGCTGGCGGAAGTACGCTTCGACATTGTCGAGCAGGTTCTGCCATTGGTCGCGCACGGAACGAACCAGCTCCCGCGCTTCGACCACTTTTTCTGCGAGCAATTCGGCTGAAACGCCATATTCTTCATAGCGATGCTGCGGCATCGCGCCCGCGAAAAACCTCTCCAACTCCACACACAGCGCAAGTTTATTTTTCGTCGAAAGCTCGATATTGATGCGCTCGATACCATCACAGTAGTCACCCATGCGCGGCAGCGGAATCACTACATCCTCGTTCAGTTTAAACGCGTTGGTGTGCTTGGCAATGGCCGCCGTGCGCGCCCGATCCAGCCAGAATTTCTTGCGCGCATCGCTGCTGACGGCGACGAACCCTTCAGCACCGCGCGCATTGCAGATGCGCACAACTTCAGACGCGGCTTTCGCTACGGCATCCTCGTCATCACCGACGATGTCACCAATCAACACCATCTTTGGCCGACCGTGGCGCTTGGCTTTGGTCGCATAACCCACGGCCTTGACGTAGCGCTCATCCAGATGCTCAAGCCCGGACAGCATCACGCGCGCGCCACCGTTTTTGGGCAGACCATCAAGGTAATTTTTCACCTCAACAATGGCGGGCACTGAATCGCGCACCTGCCCGAAAAACTCCATGCACACGGTACGGGTGTGCGGCGGCATTTTGTGCAGCACCCATTTCGACCATGTAATCAGGCCGTCACAGCCTTCTTTTTGCACACCAGGCAGACCGCTCAAAAACTTGTCGGTGACATCCTTGCCGAGCCCAATTTTGCGGAAGCTCGGGCCCGGAATGATCAGCGTTTCTTCACGCAGCAGTTTGCTGCGATCTAGTTTCGAGTCGAAATATTGCAGACGAAATGTGGCGTGATTGGCGTCATGAATCTTGCCCAGGTTGTGATCCATGCGTGTGACTTCCAGCCACTCGCCGTCCGGCGTGACCATGCGCCATTGCAGCAGGTTATCGAGCGCTGTGCCCCACAGCACGGCCTTCTTGCCACCGGCATTCATGGCGATATTGCCGCCGATGCAGCTCGCATCCGCACTGGTCGGGTCGCAGGCCCACACGAGGCCCGCCTGTTCGGCCGCCTCCATCGCGCGGCGAGTCACTACGCCTGCCTCGCATTCGATGACGCCGTAAGGTTCGCCGTTGTTGGCGTTGCCCGGCAGCACTTCAAAACAAACCGCGCTTTGCGTTTCGAGCTTTTCGGTATTGATAACAGCGGACGTTTTGGTGAGCGGAATTGCGCCGCCGGTGTAGCCCGTGCCACCACCACGCGGAATGATGGTCAATCCGAGTTCGATGCAGCCCTTGACCAGACCCACCACTTCTTCTTCGTTGTCTGGGTGCAGCACGACGAACGGATATTCGACGCGCCAGTCAGTCGCGTCAGTCACATGCGAAACGCGAGCCAGCCCATCGAACGTGATGTTGTCCTTGTGCGTAACTTTGCCGAGCACTTTGAGCACCCGTTTGCGTAAATCCCAAGTCTCGCGGAACTGCGCTTCAAAGCGATCCACGGCCTTTGCAGCACGTGTTACGAGTTCGCCGACCTTCGCTTTGCGCGCTTCGCCGTCAGCGTCAGCCACGTCAATATTGCGACGTTTCTCAACCTCGCGCAGCCGATGGCGCAATGCCTCAATCAGCATGGCGCGCCGACGAGGATTGTCGATCAGGTCGTCCTGCAAATACGGGTTGCGTTCAACGACCCAAATATCGCCAAGCACCTCAAACAACATGCGTGCGCTGCGACCTGTTTTGCGCTCACCACGCAGCGATTGCAAAATGTCCCACGCATCATCGCCGAGCAGGCGAATGACGATTTCACGGTCGGAAAAACTGGTGTAGTTGTAGGGAATTTCGCGGATGCGCGGGCCGGATTCTGAAGCGTCACCCGCTGAATTCGCAGCCTCAAGGTGCGAAGCTTTTTGCGCAATCGTGCGTGGGCTGGATGCCAACGACGAACCGGGAACCGTAGCTGGCATCGCGTTCAGGTGAAACAACTTTTGCAGCGACGGCAGCGAAAAAAACTTCATGCGCTTTTGTCAGGGTTGCACTCACGCGCACCCGAAGTGAATAGAGTCGAAGTATATCGCGGTGCAGCAATTTCAATTTAAGGCGGGAACCGCGTAAAGCCTTGATTACAGAGCGGTTTTGTGGTGCTTGCTGGCGCACGTGAGGCTGCATTTGGATGTAGCAGCTTTGCGCGTAAACGCCCGTTTTATTGGCGCTAAAGGCGCTTTTATGTGATAGTCGATTTAATAAAAAATAGCGGTTTGTCCCATATAAAACAACGTTTTTGACAAAAAGCCATATCAAGATCGAACGTGTTCTGAAGCACCCCACACAACGTTTGCGCGCCGCCGCCTGCGCCGCTAGCGCGGCAGCATGAGTCTGAAATGTCCGCCACCGCCCGCTCGTGCCAAGCATTCGAGCGTGCCGCCATGTTCGCTCGCGATTTGTCGGGCTAGCGATAGTCCCAAACCAACGCCGCCGGTTCGTTCGCTGGCCCCTCTTGCCCGATAAAACGGCTCGAAAATGCGCTCACGCTCGGGCTCGTCAACACCGGGTTCGCGATCCAACACGTCGACCAGCGCGTCGGTTCCCACCACGCTCACCTGAACCGAAACGCCCTCGCTGCCGCCGCTGTAGCGCACCTCGTTTTCCAGCATGTTGCGCATGCCGCGGCGCAGCAGCCGCGCGTCACCGCGCACGATGGTCAACCCGCCATCGACGATAGCACCTACCCGCGCGCTCTCTTCCGCCGCCAGCGCTAAAAGCTCAACCGACTCGGTCAAATTGGGACGAAATTCCGATTGCAGTTTGCTGGACAGCAGAATCTCTCCAACCAGCGCGTCAATCTCGGCGATCTCGCGCCGAATGTCGGCACGAATTTCGGTACTCGAGCGCACGCCGATTTGCTCTCGGGAAACGCAGCTTTAATCCCGTTCGCCCTGAACGTAGTGAAGGGTTTGACGGCTGCATGCGGGTTTCAGGCCCTTCGCGTTGCTCAGGGCGAACGGATATCGACTTAATCTGCGCTTCCCTAGCTGCATTTGGATGCGGGCGAGCGGCGAGCGCAACTCGTGACGCGTTGGCTAGCAGCGATTGCTGCGAGCGGATCAACGCTTGCACTCGGTCAGCCGTTTCATTGAATTCACGCCGCAGTTCGCGCACTTCGCCCGGGCCGTTGGTTGGCGCACGCGCACTCAAATCGCTCTGAGGTCTTTGCCCTTGCTAATGCGCATCAGTTGCTCGCGCGACATTACACGACCTGCGTTTTCGGCGAGCGCTGCAATTAGCGCGAATTGTTGACCGGTGAGCGGGCAGTCCACACCGGCCTTACTGACGCGGTGCGCGGCGCGGTCGATTTCCAGTTCACCGAAACGCAACACGTCGTTGTTACGCGGTGATCGTGAGCCTCCGGAGCGGCGCAGGACTGCACGCAATCGGGCCAACAATTCGCGCGGCTAAAAAGGTTTTGGCAAATAGTCATCCGCCCCCAGCTCCAGTCCGACCACACGATCCATCGCGTCACCTCTTGCCGTGAGCATAAGCACAGGCATCGCATCCTTTTGACGCAACCAACGCAGAAAGTCAAAGCCATCTCCATCAGGCAGCATCACGTCAAGAATCGCACCGGCAAAAGTGTCTGCGCTATATCGCAACACCATCGCCTTTGCGTCCGCAATTGATTCGGCGCGCACAAACGAAAAGCCGTGCGGCGTCAAATACGCGGTGACCATTTCAGCCAGACGCGTATCGTCATCAAGCAACAACAAGTGCGACACGGAAGCCAGAAAGCCTTATGAAAATGAACGCAATTACTGAACTGTAGCGGCCGACGTGGTGCAGAACGCGATGCCTTCATTGCTCCAGCCGAGCGCGGTCATACGGTCGCGCGTTGCCGTTGAGGTGGTGTAGCGATGGTTCGGCGTTTTGCCGCCCGCAGCGGCGCGCAAACTGCGATACACCGGAACTGGTGCTGCGGCTGGACAGGTCGTGGTGCTGGTCGGTTTGTAGGCCGCAAAATCGTAGCCTTCGTTACTGAAACCCGTGACTGATCCATTAGCGATTGCGGCGGCGATGGTGGCGCAATCGGTGGCTTTAAAGCCGTAAAAATGCGAACTGGCAAACGGGTTGGTGGTGTTGATGTAATAACGGCACACCGCGTCTTCGGCCACCGTCAGATCGGTCGCCAGCGCTGACTTGCTTTGAAAGGTTGAGCCGGTACGTTTGAACAGCGCTGGGTAAGCGTCCAGCGAATACTGCTCATCCGCGCGACCCGTCACCACGTAGGCGTCAAGTGCAGCGTTATAAAACTCCGTGGCGGTAACGATAAGCGGGTTGTATTCAAACGCACCGACGTCAATGGTTGCGCCGTAGCTGCGCGCAAAGCCGGTGCCGCGCTGGTCGCTGGTGAGCGCGAGCAAGTTGCCACCGGTATCGACGGCCGGACTGGTCGGGGCCAGCGCGTGAGTACGGGTGCTGCCGCCGTTGAAGGCGAGCGCGAGCAGTTGCGGGTCAACGCCTGTTTGGTTGCCTGCACCGGCTGCGGTGCCGTCAAGCCGCCGAATCAGGCTGGTGTTCACAGGCCAAACGTTAGTAAACAATGCGCCTGCGTTGCTCAGGTCAAAATACGCAGCCGCACCGCCATTGGTCATCGCGATGATCGAGCTGTCAACGCTGTGCGTCGGTTCGCGCGTGACCGTAATGCTGCCAGTAACGGTGCACGCGGAGCGCGTGACCGATGCGCCACTGGTGGCAGTACTCAACTTGTTGAAGGCGACAGTACTGTTGTCGAGCGACAGCGCGGCATTGCCGGCCACGCTGATCCCGGCGGCATTGCCGAGGCTGCTGGTGACACTGTTGCCCGACACGGTGGTGCTGACCAGAGCTAGCGTTGACTCCGTTGCCTGGGTTTGTGCCGAAGCGCCGGTGTTGACAAGGGTTGCGCCGCCACCCGCCAGAGCCGCAGTGTTGTCGGCGATCTCGGAGTACAAAACAACCGCAGACGCAGAGGTCATCCCCAATTTACTTGGACTCGCGATGTATAGACCGCCACCGTAAGCATTAGTCGCTGTGTTGCTGGCAATGCGGCTGCCGTTGATGACCACCGTTGCAGGCGCGCCAATAGCAATGCCGCCGCCAGATCGCACGGCGGTGTTGCCGCTGAACGCGCTGTTAGAAATAGCGACGACAGCCGCAGCACCTGCAGCGAGCATGGATTCGTAGCCGACGTATAGACCGCCGCCAAGCGCTGCGCTGGTTGCGGCGGAACAGCCCACCGTATTGCCAACGAACTGGGTGTTGGCTAAGGTCAGCTTCTGACCACTCTGGCGCAGGGCCCAGGCTAATCCGCCGCCATTTCTAACGGCGGCATTGCCGCTGAATACTACGTCGGTCAAAGTCAACGATTCAGTAGCGATGATGGCTCCGCCGGAGCCTGCGGTCGGGGTTGGGCAGGTGCCCGTGGCGCTGCCTTTGGTTAACGTCAGCCCGCTCAAGGTGACCGGCGCATCTGCGCCGTTGCTGGTGTCAATGATGTTGAAAATGCGCGATGTGTTGTTGCCGCTCAGCGTGAGACTGGTCGAGCCCGGCCCCACGATATTCAGGCTTCGGGCGATCGCTATTTCGCCACTGGTGAGCGTGAGCGTGCCCGTGGCGGTGAGGGTAATGGTGTCGCCAGCAGCTGCGGCTGCGACGGCAGCGCGCAGGCTGCCGGTACCGCTGTCGGCTAGCGAGCTGACAGTGAGCGTGGCGGCTTGACTGGCGCTGAGCGATAAGCCCAACAGGCATGCGCCAAATGCGCAATGACTAAACTTCAAAGCGTTCTCCGATGGGTGGACTACTGCAATGCGTAGCCACAGAATGAATTGAGGTGCGTCTTGATCAACGACCAGTTGCCGCGTCCACCTGCTGTGTTCATGGCGCTACTGGTCAGGGCGGTGTCGGTGCTGCCAAGCAGTAGGCGCGTGAGCATTGCGCCGTCAGTGGTGGCATTGAATTGGCTATCGCCGTCGAGGTCAAACGAGCAGGCGCTGTTGCTCGCGGTGAGCAGCGAGCAGGTGGTGCCGACGTACGTGTTGATGCTCGCCCAGTTTGGTCTGGCACCCGCGCTGTTTGCAACGTCGGCAGTAACGACCGAGCCCGTAAATCCAGCCATCAAACGAGCGATCATCACGCCGTCGGTGGCGGCTGAAATCACGCCGTCACCGTCTATGTCGAACGTACACGCGGTGGCCGCAGCGAATGGCGACTCCAGCGCGCCCATGTCGGTCACGGCACCGTAAGTGCGTGCGCTGCCGCGCTGATCGGTAGCAAGTGCCATCGCGTTGCTGCCCACGTTGATCGCGGGACTCAAACTTTGCAGTGCGTGCGTTCGCGTCACACCGCCGTTGAATGCGAGCGGAACGAACAGGGGATCAACCGCCGTGAGATTACCGCTACCCAACATCGCCGCGCTGGACTGGCGAACGAGGCTCGCGCTGACATTCCACGCTTGTCCTAGCGTTGCGCCCAGATCGCTCACGTCGAAGAATGCGGCAGCGCCTGCGTTGGTCATCGCCACGATACTGCTGTTGACGTTGCCGAGCGGCTGCACCGTGCCGCTGCATACCGAACGGGTCAAGGCTGCACCGCTCGCTGCGTTGGTTAGCTGGTTCAATGCGACCGTGCTGTTGAGCAGATTGATGGCGACGTTACCCGCACCGCTGATCGCCGCGGCATCGCCCGTTGAGCTGGTGGTCTGATTGCCCGACAGCGTGCTGTTGGTAACACTTAAAACGCTGCGCTGTCCTGCCGCCTGAAAGCTGCTGCCAGCATTAACCGTGGTGATGCCGCCGCCTGCTAAAGCCGCGACGTTTTGCGCGATTTCGCTGGCGATGAATGCGACTTGCGGCACGCCAATCGTGGTCACGCTGGGATGCGCAACAAAAACGCCGCCGCCGTACGCCGTAGTCGCCGTGTTGCCAACAATGCGCGAAGTGTTCGCCGTGAGCGTGATCGGCCCGGTGAGCGCGATACCACCGCCGTTGCGCCGCGCGGCGTTGCTGAGTATTGAGCTGTTGATTAACGTGACGGTGCCCGTTGCGTTCGCGGCGATTGCTGTGTCATAGCCCGCAAACAATGCCCCACCGTTGCCGCCCGAAGTTGCGGCAGCGCAACCCGCTGCGTTGCCAGACATCGTGACGTTGGTGAGCGTCAGTTGCTGTCCGTTCAACCGCATTGCCCATGCGATAGCGCCGCCGTTCCTCGTCGCGACACTGGAGGTGATGGCGACGTTGGTCAACGTCAGCGATTCGGTCGCCGCTATCGCGCCGCCAGAGCCCGTGGTCGGCGCAGGGCAGGTGCTCGCCGCGTTGCCATTGGTTAGCGTCATGCCGCTGATCGCGACCGGCGCATCAACGCCAGCGGTGGTCACCGAGACTTTGAAAACGCGCGACGCGCCATTGCCGCTTACCGTCAGCGCGGTGACGCCCGGCCCGGTGATGGTCATTGCCTTGGTCACCGCAATCTCGCCGCTGGTGAGCGTGATGGTGCCGGTGGCTGTGATGTTGATCGTGTCGCCAGACACAGCGCTAGCCGCTGCTGCGCGCAGACTACCCGCGCCGCTGTCGGAGAGTGAGGTGACGTTGATGGTGGCGGCGTTGGCAAGCGCAGCAGTCAGAAACGCTGCCAAACACATTGGGAAACGAAGGTTCATGTCGATCTCAATTCTGATTGTGGTCAGTCATGCTCACGCAGCGATACCCACCGTCAGCGTCGAGACGTAGCCCGTTGCGACGCTGCCCGTCAACGTGGCCAGTTGTGTGCTGTAGCCGTCGCTGAAGGCGCCGTCCTGCGTCAAGCTGCTGCTGTTGTGGTTGCTTAGGCTGTTGCCGTAATTGCTGGAGCCAGCCGCTTGGTAGAACGCGGTCAATGTTGCGCGGTCGTAGGTGAGCTGTGACGTTCGCAGCGCACTGGCGCCTGTGGTCGCGGCGGTGGCTAACGAGCGATAGATCTCGAAATGCATGTGCGTCACACGACCCGAATAGCAACCCGGCACAATCGTGGTGAAGGTGGCTGACCCGTTAGCGTCAGTGGGTTGCACGCCGCGCAAAAAGTTTTCGCTGGTGACGCCGCTGGAATACATTGAATACAGCCCATTTGCCGTGCAGTGCCACAGGTAAATTGCGTAGTTTGCCAATGAGGCGCAGCTGCCATTGGTGTTGACTAGCCTGATGGTTTGCGTGAGCGGCACGCCCGCTGCGACGCCGCTCGCCGAACCGACGCTTGCCCGCATGTCGCTGCGCACAACGCCCGAGATAGCCAACGCATTCGGCCCATTGGTGCCGTCACCGGGAAACGGGCCTTGGGTTTCAGGCGGAATCACGCTGCATGAGCTCACCACCGGCGTGGTCGATAACAAAGATTCGCCTTCAACCGCATCGCCGCAGCCCACCGTCGCCCAAGCCAGCGGAGATATCAGCATGCTCGCCCCGCCCAACCGCCGTAATGCAGCGCGGCGGGATAGACGCTCGCGTGCCAGCATGTCTGCCAGTATTTCCGGCAGGGGTTTGTCGTGGTCGTGGTGGTGGTGCGCGTGTGACATGCGATGTTTCTCCATAAAGTCAGTGAATGGCGCAATTGTCGCGAAATGTTGCAAATAGGTCATTGCTGGTGTGTAAAGTTTTGTTGTTAATGAGTCAACTAAATGTGTCCGGTGGTCACCGGTTTGACGCCCTCTCTCTGGGGGAGAGGGCGGGGGAGAGGGTGACGGCGTTATGAGCTTGGCGCGTCTGCCTAGTCCCTCACCCCAACCCTCTCCCCTAGGGAGAGGGGGCCTGCCGAACTAGTCATATTTCGTTGACTCCGTAATAAGTTGCCTGATCAGACCGCATGCGGCACTGTTAGCGACTGACTGCCACAAGCACGTCCTACAATCCGCTTTTATTCAACTCCACCAGTCTGCCACTATGAAATTTCGCTTCCCCGTCATCATCATCGACGAAGACTGGCGCGCTGAATCCGCCTCGGGACTGGGCATCCGCGCGCTGGCCAAGGCGCTGGAAGAGCAGGACATGGAGGTCGTCGGCGGTTTCACCTACGTTGACGTTGGCATGGTAGCTAATCAAGCGGCGCGGGCGTCGGCCTTTGTGGTGTCGATTGATGACGAAGAGGTGAACGAAGACGGTGTGGAGAGTCAGGCCGTTCACGATCTGCGCAAATTCATTGAGGCCACGCGCAGGCGCAATGCCGATGTGCCAATTTTTCTGTTCGGCGAAACACGCACTTCGCAACATTTACCCAACGACATCCTGCGCGAGCTGCACGGCTTTATTCACATGTTTGAGGACACGCCGGATTTCGTTGCGCGCAATATCCTACGTGAAGCGAACAAGTATCTCGGCTCGCTGGCACCGCCGTTCTTCAAGGAATTGCTGGACTACGCCAACGACGGCTCGTACTCATGGCATTGCCCTGGTCACTCCGGCGGAGTAGCGTTTTTGAAGAGCCCGGTGGGGCAAATGTTCCACCAGTTTTTTGGTGAAAACATGCTACGCGCTGACGTATGCAACGCGGTTGAAGAGCTGGGTCAATTACTCGATCACACCGGGCCGGTCGCAGCCTCCGAGCGCAACGCTGCACGCATCTTCGGTGCGGATCATCTGTTTTTTGTGACTAACGGCACCAGCACGTCGAACAAGATTGTGTGGCACGCCAACGTCGCGCGCGACGACATCGTGCTCGTTGATCGCAACTGTCACAAGAGCATCCTGCACGCGATCATGATGACTGGCACCATCCCGATTTTCTTGCAGCCTACACGCAATCATTTCGGCATCATCGGCCCGATTACGCGCGACCAATTTTCGGTTGAATCGATCCAGAAAAAGATCGACGCGCATCCGCTGGTTAAAGACAAAACCGCTAAGCCGCGCGTGATGACGATCACGCAGAGCACCTATGACGGCGTGCTCTACAACGTCGAAACGATCAAGCAGGAATTAGAGGGCTACGTCGAGAATCTGCATTTCGACGAAGCGTGGTTGCCGCATGCCGCGTTCCACCCGTTCTACCAGGACATGCACGCCATCGGGCCGGGCCGCAAGCCGTGCAAGGACTCCACCGTATTTGCCACGCAAAGCACGCACAAACTGCTGGCTGGCTTGTCGCAAGCGTCGCAAATTCTGGTGCAGGATGCCGAAAATCTGAAGCTTGATTTCACGCGCTTCAACGAGGCGTATTTGATGCACACCTCGACCTCACCGCAGTACGCGATCATCGCCAGTTGCGATGTGGCCGCTGCGATGATGGAGCAGCCCGGTGGTGGCGCATTGGTGGAAGAGAGCATCTCGGAGGCGCTCGATTTCCGCCGCGCGATGGCAAAAGTGGACAACGAATTTGGTCAAGACTGGTGGTTCACGACCTGGGGGCCGTCGGGGTTTGACCACGTCGGCGTGGGCCAGCGCGATGAATGGTTTTTGAAGCCCGACGATGAGTGGCACGGCTTCGGCCAGATCGAAGCCGGCTTCAACATGCTTGACCCGATCAAGGCGACCATCGTCACGCCGGGGCTCGACATCAATGGCAAGTTTTCTGACGTGGGAATCCCAGCCTCGCTGGTTACTAAATACCTCGCGGAGCACGGCGTGATCGTTGAAAAAACGGGACTGTACAGCTTCTTCGTTATGTTCACCATCGGCATCACCAAAGGCCGCTGGAACACGCTGGTGACCGAGCTGCAACAGTTCAAAACCGACTACGACCAGAACCAGCCGCTGTGGAAAGTGATGCCGGAGTTCGTGGCGAAGTACCCCGAGTACGAGCGCGTCGGTCTGCGCGATTTAGCGCAACGTATTCACGGCGTGTACCGCAAATTTGACGTAGCCCGCGTGACCACCGAGATGTATTTGTCGCCAATGGAAGTCGCGATGAAGCCGTCCGATGCGTTCGAACATTTGGCGCACCGCACGGTGGATCGCGTGCCAATCGACGAGCTGGAAGGCCGCATCACTGCGATGCTCGTGACGCCCTATCCACCGGGCATACCGCTATTGATTCCGGGTGAACGGTTCAATAAAACTATCGTACAGTACCTGAAATTTGCGCGTGAGTTCAATACGTTACTGCCGGGATTTGATACCGATGTGCATGGGCTCGTTATGGAGCACGACAAGGCGGGGGAACATTATTTTGTGGATTGTGTGAGGGTGTGATCTGAGCGGACGATGAACTGCCTTCGCTGTCGAAATCGCTTGCCGCTTTTTGTCGCCTACTCTGCGGCAAGTGGTAACGCGAAGTGCAAGTGTTGCAACGCTCAGTATGTTTATCCTGCCGAAATGAATCTGGGTGTTGGGTTCTACTTCACCAGCTTTGTAATCATCAGCGTATTGGGTATCGTCAGTTCGTTATCGGTCTGGCTCATTTTTCCATCGGTTGCGGCTTACGACTACTACGCGCGAACAAAGATGGAAGAGTGGTTACGTATTCGGGATGGAACGTAATCAGCGCCGTGGGGTGCGCATCAAAATGCGCACCGTCGTGGCATGGAACGTTGGTTGGTTCGCCGTGATGGTGCGCGCTCTGGCGCGCACCCTACGTGTCACAATTCGGTTATTGCGGTTTAACCACGCGCAATTGAAGATGCCGCTCATACGCATCAAAATCGGTATCGCTGTGCAGCAGCGACAAGCCTTCGCGAATACAAAAGCTGGCGATAAACGAGTCCGCCAGTTTGTTAATCGTGAGACCGAGTTGTCGTAGTTTTCGGTAGTGTGTGGCAGCGAGAACGGCCATGTCAGCGCCTGCCAATGACATCAGCGGAAACGCAGCCACTGCGTTGCCGACTTTGCGGGCTTGGGCGTCTGTCGGCACACCCCGCAGCACTTCGTAAAGCACCAAATCAGCTATCAAAATTTCCGCTCTTCCGTCAACGAGGCGAGCGCGCAGCCATTTGACTTGGGGCGTGAGCGTCCCGCGCAAATGATCGATCCATACGCTGCTGTCGACGAGGACTTCGACGGTCATGTGGCGCGCTTTTGTGCGGCGGTAGGGCTTGGGGCGTCGCTCCACATCACCTGCCCACCGAGCGCGAGAATGCGCGCGTAATTTTTACGGCGTGCGATCAATTTGAGGCCTTCTTCGACCGCTTCGCGCTTGGTTGAAAAACCACCGGCCCGCATTGCTGCGATCATCAATTTGTCGTCAATCTCGATATTGGTTCGCATATGGTCACTCTTCCTAAAATAGTAATGTGTATTTTTTTCATTTTAGTACACATTAACGCGCACTCTACGGGTGATTGGGCGAGATGACGTCGAGCCTTGGAAAGTACGTTCGATACCGTGCATCGTCTCGTGTTAGCAGCCGATATCCCCGAATGGTCGCGTGTGCGCCGACGTAGAAGTCTGGCAGCGGCGAGCGCTTTTCACCCATGCGGGTTCGGTATGCCTTGAAGGCCTGCCCTGCGAAATACGCGGCATCCCACGGCAGTGCCTCGCGTTTGCAAGGCAACAGGCCGAGGACATGCTCAAACTCGGCTGCGGTGCGGTACTGCGGTGAGATTTCAGCAGCAATGATCGGGTTGATGATCAGGTCTGCGTGCTGCCCCAGCGCATCAAGTTGGCCAACAGACCACTCGTACCACGTTGCGTCTTGCGTGAGGATGTCGAGCCAAATGTTGCTGTCGACCAAGGTCGGCGCGGTAGGCTTTTCAGGGCGATCAAGGTGGCGCGCGTCAGGCTCGCGCACGGTCCGGTGCATGGCCGCAGAGAGGGGCGGATAGGGCGCGCTCATTCCCCGCGAACGAATCGCAGGTAGTCGTCGGTGGTCATGCCCTTAAATTCCGGCGCATTGGCGCTGCCTGCGACGCGGGCCAGTGCGGCGCGAATCGGCGACACCGAGGCTAGCTTTTTGAGCACCACCTCGCCGCGATCATTGATGCTGAATTCGACTTCGCTGTGCGGCTGAATACCCGCCGCAGCGCGGATGTGCTGCGGCACGGTAACCTGACTTTTGCTGGTGAGTTTCATAAAAAGGTCGGCAGCACAATAGTAATGAGTACGCATAGTAATACGTAATACTTTTTAACGCAAGCTGCTAATCGCCCTACAATTGGAGCCTTACCAAAGCACCGCCGGATAAAGCCGCGCGCCCTGCACACCATGCCAAATACCGTCTCTGCGGCGGCTACGCCAACCGCTACACCCAAGAAAAAGCTCTTCATCCGCACCTTCGGTTGCCAGATGAACGAGTACGACTCCGACAAGATGGCGGACATTCTTGATGCCGGGACGCCCGAAGGTTTCGAAAAAACCGACACGCCGGACAACGCCGATGTGATCCTGTTCAATACCTGTTCGGTGCGTGAAAAAGCGCAGGAAAAAGTGTTTCACGATCTCGGTCGAGTCAAGGATTTGAAGAAACTGAATCCGAATCTGGTGATCGGCGTTGGCGGCTGCGTTGCGTCGCAGGAAGGCGCGGCGATTGTTGAGCGTGCGCCGTTTGTGGACATCGTTTTCGGTCCGCAAACGCTGCATCGTTTGCCTGCGCTGATTGCCAAGCGTCGTGAGACGGGCCGCTCGCAGGTGGACATTTCTTTCCCAGAAATCGAGAAGTTCGACAACATGCCGCCAGCGCGCGTGGAAGCCGCGAGCGCGTTCGTGTCGATCATGGAAGGTTGCAGCAAATATTGCTCGTTCTGCGTCGTTCCGTACACGCGCGGCGAGGAGGTTTCGCGACCGTTCGAAGCGGTGCTCACCGAGGTCGCGGAGCTTGCGATCAAGGGCGTGAAAGAGGTGACTCTGCTTGGGCAAAACGTGAACGCCTACCGAGGCAAGATGGGTAACACGACCGACATCGCGGACTTCGCGATGCTCATCGAATTCATCGACGAAATCCCCGGCATTGAGCGTATTCGCTACACCACCAGTCATCCGCGTGAGATGAGCGCGTCGCTGATCGAGGTGTACGGAAAAGTGCCGAAACTGGTGTCGCAATTGCACTTGCCAGTGCAGCACGGTTCGGATCGCATCCTCGCCGCGATGAAACGTGGCTACACAGCAATTGAATACAAGAGCACGATTCGCAAGCTCCGCGCAGTGCGTCCGAACATGTCGATCACCTCTGATTTCATCGTCGGTTTTCCCGGAGAAACGCAAAAAGACCACGATCTGACGATGAAGTTGATCGAAGATGTCGCATTCGATGGCGCGTTCAGTTTTGTCTATTCAGCGCGTCCCGGAACGCCTGCAGCGGACTTGGTAGATGACACGCCCGCCGCAGAAAAATCGCAGCGTTTGTACCAATTGCAAAAGCGCATAGACGAGCTGTTTTTTGGCTACAGTCAAGCGATGGTGGGTTCTGTTGAACGCGTGCTGATTGAGGGGGTTTCTAAGAAGAGCAGCACCGAATTGGCAGGGCGCTGCGAAAACATGCGCGTGGTGAATTTCCCCGCCGGGCTTCAGGGCGCGCGACTGATCGGTCAATACGTCGATGTGAAAATTACCGAGGCGGCGGCGCATAGTTTGCGCGGTGAAATCGTGACGGTTGACTGAATCAATCTGGTCAACAACGGCTACCGTCTCGATCCGCAGCGCAGTAGGCCGCGCGCGCAGCCGTCAGGAAGGCCGCTTCTCGGGGCGCTGGCAGCGCTTTCAACTCTGCGTGCTCGGAGCTGCGAGGTTAACCTGCGCCGCCGATGAAGCTTACCCGTTGGAAGCGACAGCGCGGCACGAGCCGAGCCACCGAATTGCCTGTAAGTCCTTGTTTATTCTTGCTTATTAGGACTTACTGGGACTCAATGGAACAGTGTATTGGTGGCGCTTCAGGGACTCGAACCCCGGACCTGTGGATTATGATTCCATCGCTCTAACCAGCTGAGCTAAAGCGCCATGTTCGCTACCCAGAGTTTTTCCGGTTTTTATAACGAAGCCTTAGATTATGGCGAATCGCTCGGAATTTGTCAAAAATCCGGTGCGAACTCGGTGGCGTAACAAATACAGCTTTTGCACGAAACGTTTCATTTGCGGGGGCTAAAGTCGATAAATAGCGATTATCGACTTCTAGTCCTTTGAGAGTTATGCCCAATGAAAATGGTACTTTCAGAGAAAAGCTGAAGATTTCATATCCGCCGCTGTGCATTCGGTAGTGGCAGAGCAGTTGAGAATTTGCTGCGTCGGGTGACGAATCGCGAACGCACATTGCGCACGTTGTGGGCGGCGGTAAAAATTCTCTGCACTAGCGCGTGATACGCCGCCATATCGCGCACCGTGAGCAGCAGCGTGAAGTCCACGCTCGGTGCGGTGCGATACGCCTGCGTCACGGCGGACTCTGCGCTGATGAGCGCGTCGAATGCATCGAAGGACTCCGCGTTCTGCAAATCAAGCGTGATTTCGGCAATGGCGGTGATAGACGCGCCGAGCTTTTCTGGCGACAGGATCGCGACGGTGCGCTCAATAACGCCTGACGCTTCGAGCGTTCGCACACGGCGCAAGGTCGTCGCGGGCGAGGTGAAAACGCGTTCAGCCAGCGCCTGATTTGAAATCGAGGCATCGTGCTGGAGGATTTCCAGAATTCGAATATCTAGCTCATCAAACGCTTGCATATTTCATTCATTAATAATTTACGCAAGTTTATTGCAATTACAAATTTTTGAGAAACATTATTGCATTAGCAATATATTTTTGACCACCTAATTCAGTCCATCCTAACTATGCTTTGCTCCATAATCCCAGTTCTGGAGCAGCAACCCATGTGTGGAATCGTCGGCGCGGTCGCCTCGCGCAACATCACCCCCATCCTCGTTGAGGGCCTGAAGCGGCTCGAATATCGCGGCTATGACTCGTGCGGCGTTGCCGTGCATGCCGATGGCGGCCTCAAACGCGCACGCAGCGTCAGCCGCGTGGCCGAGCTGGCGCGCGAAGTGGCCGAGACGCATCTCGCAGGCTTCACCGGCATCGCGCACACGCGGTGGGCGACGCACGGCGCACCCGCGCTCAACAACGCGCACCCGCATTTCTCGCGCGACCCGGACTCACCCAAAGTCGCCCTCGTCCACAACGGCATCATCGAAAACCACGAGGCGTTGCGTGACGAACTCAAAATGCGCGGCTATGTGTTCGAGAGCCAGACCGACACCGAGGTCATCGCGCATCTGGTCGATCATCTTTACGACGGCGATCTTTTCGCGGCTGTGCAACAGGCCGTGCTGCGTTTACAGGGCGCGTACGCGATTGCCGTGTTCTGCCGCGACGAGCCGCACCGCGTGGTCGGCGCGAGGAACGGCTCGCCGCTCCTCGTGGGCGTCGGTCAGGGCGAAAATTTCCTCGCGTCAGATGCGATGGCGCTCGCCGGCGTGACCGACCAGATCATCTATCTCGAAGAAGGCGACGTCGTCGATTTGCAGCTCGGTCGCGTGTGGATCGTTGATCGCGCCGGTCGTGAACTGAGCAACACGGAACGCCCGGTGAAGACCGTGCTCGCGCATTCCGGCGCAGTCGAACTCGGCCCTTATCGCCACTACATGCAGAAGGAAATCTTCGAGCAACCACGCGCCATTGCCGACACGCTGGAAGGCGTCGAGGGCATCGTGCCCGATCTGTTCGGAGCCAACGCTGCGGCCACACTCAGCGGAATCGACAGCGTGCTGGTCCTCGCCTGCGGCACCAGTTATTACTCCGGCCTCACCGCCAAATACTGGCTGGAAAGCATCGCAAAAATCCCCTGCAACGTGGAGGTCGCCAGCGAATACCGTTACCGCGACAGCGTGCCCAATCCACGCGCGCTGGTCGTCACTATTTCGCAATCCGGCGAAACGGCCGACACCATGGCCGCGCTCAAACACGCCAAATCGCTCGGCCACATCCACACGCTGACCATCTGCAACGTTGCCACCAGCGCGATGGTGCGCGAATGCGCGCTCGCCTACATCACCCGTGCAGGCATCGAGATCGGCGTGGCGTCGACCAAGGCATTCACCACGCAACTCGCCGCGCTGTTTTTGCTCACGCTGGTGCTCGCCAAACAGCGCGGCCACTTGAGCGCAGACGACGAAGCGGCGCATCTCAAAGCGTTGCGCCACCTGCCCGTCGCGTTGCAAAGCGTGCTCGCGCTGGAGCCGCAAATCATCGCGTGGTCAGCAGAATTTGCGCGCAAGGAAAACGCCCTCTTCCTGGGTCGCGGCCTGCACTATCCCGTCGCGCTCGAAGGCGCGTTGAAGCTAAAAGAAATCAGCTACATCCACGCCGAAGCCTACCCCGCAGGCGAACTCAAACACGGCCCGCTCGCGCTCGTCACCGAAGCGATGCCGGTCGTGGTCGTCGCACCAAACGACACGCTGATCGAAAAACTAAAGAGCAATTTACAGGAAGTCCGCGCCCGCGGCGGCGAATTGTTCGTGTTCGCCGATGCCGATTCACACATTAGCTCAGGCGAAGGCCTGCACGTGATTCGCCTGCCGGAACATTACGGCGTGCTCTCGCCAATCCTCCACGTCGTGCCGCTGCAATTGCTCGCGTATCACACGGCTACCGCGCGGGGGACGGATGTAGATAAGCCGAGGAATTTGGCTAAGTCGGTTACGGTGGAGTAGCCAGAAATCGCACAAACACGCGCCATCCGCTAAACCGCTAAGCCGCTCCCTGCACCGTCATTTCAACATGCAGCCCAGCCGCCGCTGCCATATTGACCAGTGCATCCAGGCTGAACAAATTGATCTTGCCGCGCACGAGATCCGAGACGCGCGGCTGCGTTACGCCGAAAATTTTTGCGGCTTCCGACTAACTCAAGCCGACGCGCTCCATGTGCGCCTTGAGCGCGATCATCAGGCTGGAGCGCAGCTTCATGTTTTCCGCCTCTTCGGGCGTGTCTTTGATCGCGTCCCACACACTTGCAAATGATTTTTGCTCAGCGATCCGGTTCCTTTGGCGGGTCACGGTATCGGCCCTCGGCAAGCCGAGCATCCGTGCCAATCGCTATGCATGCGCCACCTTAGTCTTCACAATGCGCGGTTCCACCGTAAATCCTGCGCGAGCCAGCATGTTCACCAGCGCATCCACGCTAAAAGATGAAATCTTTCCACGCAACAGCAGGTTTACGCGCGGTTGCGTGACGCCGAACAACTTTGCCGCTTGCTGCTGCGTCAGGTCACGATCACGCACGATCTTCGTCAGGCGCGTCATCAGCGTTGATCTGAACAATAGGTTCGCTGATTCCTCGGGCGAAAAGCCCAAGTCGGCGAACACGTTGCCGCTGCCTTCGGTGATCTCAAGTTTTTCCATCATCGTTGCTCCGCTTCTTCTACTTTGCTGACTTTAGCGACAGCAGCAGATCGTTATATCGCCTGCTAGCCAGCTCGATATCGCTCTTCGCCGTGCGCTGGGTCTTCTTGCCGAACGCGTGCAGCACATACACCGCACCTGCAAATTTCGCCACGTACAGCACGCGCCACTGACCGCCTGCCTGCACCCTGATTTCGTTCACACCTGAGCCCACGCTCGGCATCGGTTTCCAGTCGAGGGGCTCCAGTCCGCTTTGCACCAAAAACAACTGCTGCCCCGCTTCGCGCTTTGCATCATCGGGAAACGCCGCAATGTCACGCTGGCTAGAACCAATCCACTTTACAGGTTTCATTTTATATCGGTTTGGAAATAAATGTCGTACGTTAATGCAGATTATGCGACTAGCCGAGCGCCTATAAGCTTTTTCGTGCAAGCGCCGCTCCATTGGGGCTAGTGCGGTAAATTGCCGAAAATCAACTTTTAGCCCAATGGCGCTTTAGCTCTTATGCAGTCGGCGTTTCACAAAAAAGCTGCTGCTTACCTGCAAGCCCTGCGATCCGGGGCAGTGTGTTGGCGGACGGCCCGGCGGGACATGACGGCTGCCTATTTTCCGTGTCGGCAAGCAGAACCAGAACCGCCGCGCTAGTCAAGCGGCGGTTAGCGCGGCTTCGAGCACCGCCTCCAGCAAGCGGTGGCTGTCAGTCTGGCTTTGGGTGAGCTGAGCTTCGAGCGGGTCGCACAGCACCATGAGCTCATCCAACCCGAAGCCTACCCCGCAGGCGAACTAAAACACGGCCCGTTTGCCCTGGTGACGGAGGTGAAGCCCGTCTTCACCGTCGCGCCAAACGACTCGCTCATCGAAAAACTGAAAAGCAATTTGCAGGAAGTCCGCGCCCGCGGCGGCGAGCTGTTCGTGTTCGCCGACGCCGATTCGCACATCAGCTCAGGCGAAGGCCTGCACGTGATTCGCCTGCCCGAACACTACGGCGTGCTGTCGCCAATTCTCCACGTCGTTCCGCTGCAACTGCTCGCGTATCACACGGCGACTGCGCGGGGGACGGATGTGGATAAGCCGAGGAATTTGGCTAAGTCGGTTACGGTGGAGTAATCGGCACTTCGCAGGATCAGTAGTAGCCGCATTTGTGCAGTTCGCCATAAGACAGGAACCCACGCGCAGGGATATTGTCAATAGAACAATTCGTTTATTGCATTTATTGCGAATAAAGCGAATAATGCATGGTAACGGGAGCACATTATGAACACTGATCTTTTGGATAGCGTCTTGTCCACAGAGGAGGCCGAACTGGCCAAGGTAGCGCAGCGCTGCATCATGGCATCACTCGATCATTCGCGTGCACACCGCATCGCATTGATTGATCGCGAGGGCGGAATCGATTCGTCGCCGACACTCGAATTGCCGCCCAAGGTACTTCGTTTCTTCGCCGAGATGCTGGGTGCTATGGCGGAACAAAAGCTTGTTACCTTGGTGCCGCAGAAGCACGAACTGACGACCCAAGAGGCCGCAGCCTTCCTGAACGTGTCGCGACCGTTCGTGATCAAGGAAATCGAGACCGGCAAAATACCGCATCGCAAGGTGGGACGGCATCGACGCGTCACATTCACTGATTTGGTGAAATATCAACGAGTTTCACAGGAAGGGAGCGACCAAGCGCTGCAGGATTTGACCGATCAGGCGCAAGCGTTGGGCTTGGGTTACTGATGGCCGGGTCGGCGACGTATACGGCAGTGCTGGATGCTTGCGTTCTCTACTCGGCCCCGTTGAGAGACTTGTTACTCAGCTTGGCTAGCGCCGGTCTGTTTCATGCCCGTTGGACACCTGACATTCAGGACGAGTGGACGCGCAATTTACTCGTCAAGCGACCAGACCTTAACTTGGTGCAGTTGCAATTTACTCAGGAACGCATGATTGCGGCCATTCCCGATTGCATGGTGACGCACTATCAGCCGCTGATCGCGGGATTGTCGCTGCCAGATCCGGATGATCGCCACGTACTCGCAGCGGCGATCGCAGGCCATGCGGATGCGATTGTGACGGTCAATCTCAAGGACTTCCCGCCGGCAATTCTGGCCACGTACAGCTTGGAAGCTCAGCATCCTGACGATTTCGTCATGAATCAGCTGGAGTTGCGCGAGTATGAGGCCCTTGCAGCCATCAAACGCATGCGTGCCCGACTGAGCAACCCACCGCGCTCACCGGAAGAGTTTGTCACCACTCTCGAACAACATGGTTTGGTTCAGTCTGCAAGACGATTGCGGCAACGCGTCAACCTCATCTAACGCGCTGCAACGATGATCCGATTGAAATTCAATCGCTAACCTTTCGACCCAAACCTGCCAAACCGTTCGTAGTGAGCACGTCGAACCGTGAACTTGCAAACATGTTCGCGAACACTACAATTAGCATCTTAAATAGCACTTCAATCAGGTCATGGCAAACCTCATCCTCGCTCAAACCACGGCAAGCGTTTCGGAACTAAAGAAGAACCCGATGGGCACCGTCGCGGCAGGCGAGGGCTTTCCCGTGGCTATCCTCAACCGCAACGAGCCTGCGTTCTACTGCGTGCCCGCCAAGGCCTACGCCGCGCTGATGGACAGGCTTGAAGACCTGGAGCTCAACGCCATCGCCGACGCACGCAAAGGCCAGCGTGTCGTCAAAGTCAAACTCGCCGATCTGTAGCCGTTGAAGTAC
>JANNYE010000018.1:0-29356 GCA_031409935.1 Burkholderiales bacterium
CATCGTTCTTGATCGATGAATAGGTCACCGAGGTGATATTGCCTTCATGCTTGCCCCACCAGGCGTCGTTTTTCTTCCAGATGGTTTTGATGTCGGGCTGTCGGCTCACCAAGCGGAAAGGCCCGGTGCCATTGGCGTTCAACGAGGTGAACTTTTCTTCCTTGTTTTTGTAGTCAAGCGGCGTAGTGCAATTGTTTTTCTCAGACCATGCTTTGTTCATGATGTTTAGCGCGGCAATGTGATCCAGAAAAATCGGGTTCACTTGCGGCAGTTTGAATTCAACGGTGTGGTCGTCAATCTTTCTTGCGACGCCCACCTGATTGCCGTACACGCGGAGCTGCGAATTGGCGTGCTTCACGCGCTCCATGGAGAACACCACGTCATCGGCGGTGAACGGTGCGCCGTCGTGAAACTTCACGCCTTTGCGCAATGTGAACTGCCAAGTCAGCGCGTCAATTTGCTTCCACGCAGTGGCCAAACCTGGCGTGCGCTGGAGCTTTTTGTCGCGCTGAATCAAAAATTCGTACACCTGAGAATTCACCGAGTTGGTCAAGCCCTCATTCTGCGAATGCGGATCCATGGTTTGCGGATCGCCGGACGCCGCCCAGCGGAGCGGGTTAGCGGTGACGCCTGCGGAAACAAGTGCTATGGCACAGGCCGACAGTGCAAAAAAACTACGGATGCGTTTCATCAGACTACCTTGACGTTGAAATTTCGAAGATTTAGTTTATCCATTTTCGTGCCCGAATACCGTGATGCCGTATTTTTCTGAACGAAACGGGGGGGTGCTGAAGTTGGTGCGAATATTCGTCTGGCGATGAGATCGAACAAATACTTAAATTTTTTACAGCTTCTGGCTGAAGTAGCCATTTAATATGGGCTGAAGCTGCAAAATGAACATTTATCGACTTGACGCTAAATAGCTGCCTAAGCCCAAGTGCAATATGGCTTTAAGCGCAAAGCTGTAATTTGCTACCGTACAATCTTGCGCTCGCATGACGTCTGAAAATCCCCACGCTTCCATCAACCGCCAAGCAATGCTTTCGGCGGACTTCTGGCGCATCACTCGCCGGGCAAAACAGCTCAAATCCGATCAACTCACCGCCGAGATCGAGCGCGCTGAGGATCGTTTTCGGGATCGCCTTTCGCGTTCGCCGTCCATCCTTTACGCCGAAGGCTTGCCAGTGTCGGAGCGGGCCGACGAAATCGCGTCGCTGATCCGAAATAATCAGGTCGTGGTGCTCACGGGAGAAACCGGTTCCGGAAAAACCACGCAGTTGCCGAAGATTGCACTCGCTGCTGGACGTGGTCGTTACGGCCTGATCGGTCACACGCAACCGCGCCGGATTGCGGCCAGTAGCGTGGCAACACGCATCGCGAAGGAGCTGGGCGAAGAGGTCGGTCAGAGCGTGGGTTTCAAGGTGCGCTTCACCGAGAAAGGCGCGCAGGACGGCTTCATCAAACTGATGACCGACGGCATTTTGTTGGCTGAAACGCAGGGCGACAAATTCCTCAACGCCTACGACACGATCATCATCGATGAGGCACACGAGCGTTCGCTGAACATTGATTTTTTGCTTGGCTATTTGCGGCAATTGCTGCCGAAACGGCCCGATCTCAAGGTCATCATCACCTCGGCCACCATTGACGCCGAACGTTTCGCGCTGCACTTTCAGGATCGGCACGGCAAACCTGCACCGCTGATTGCGGTGTCGGGACGAACCTATCCCGTAGACGTTTTGTATCGCGCGGCGCAGAGCGAGGAGGACGACGAAGAAAAGTTGGAGGAGGCGATTGCCGACGCGGTCGATGAGCTGTGGCTACAAGGCCCCGGAGACGTGCTGGTGTTCCTTCCCGGCGAGCGCGAGATTCGAGAAACGCAGGATATTTTGCGTCGTCGCCTGAAACCCGGCACCGAAATTTTGCCGCTGTTTTCACGGCTCTCGGTGCAAGATCAGCAGCGCATTTTCTCGGGCTCAAACGGACGCCGAGTGATCCTCGCAACTAATGTGGCCGAGACCTCACTCACCGTGCCGGGCATTCGTTATGTCGTTGACACGGGCATCGCGCGGCTCAACCGTTACAGCGTCAAAAACAAAGTGCAGATGCTGCAAATCGAGAAGATTTCGCAGGCCAGCGCCAATCAGCGCGCGGGCCGCTGTGGTCGCGTTGGGCCGGGCATTTGCGTGCGGCTCTACACCGAGGATGACTTCAACGCGCGCTCTGCGTTCACCGATCCCGAGATTCTGCGTTCGTCGTTGGCGGGCGTGATTTTGCGCTTGGCGTCGCTCGGTTTTGGCCGAGTGCAGGAGTTTCCATTTATTGAGCCGCCGAGCAATCGCGCGATTGCCGATGGCACCGCGTTGCTGCAAGAACTGGGTGCGTTGAACGGCGAAGCCGAACTCACGGCCATCGGTCGCGAGCTGTCGCGCATTCCGCTCGACCCGCGCATTGGCCGCATGTTGATCGAAGCAAAAACGCGCAACGTGTTGCCGGAAGTGTTGGTTATCGCGGCTGCACTCTCAGTGCCCGATCCGCGCGAACGTCCGTTCGAAGCGCGCGACGCGGCGGATCGTGCGCATACGTGGTTTAAAGACACGAAAAGTGACTTCCTGTCATTGCTCAACGTGTGGAAATTCTTTATCGAATTGCGCGAAGAGGGCGGGCACA
This sequence comes from Burkholderiales bacterium, assembly GCA_031409935.1. GTDB lineage: Bacteria > Pseudomonadota > Gammaproteobacteria > Burkholderiales > Casimicrobiaceae > Casimicrobium. The sequence goes on from JANNYE010000018.1 coordinate 2,671, forward strand.
AAAAGCAGGTTCAGGCGTGTCGCGAAAAGTTTTTGAACTGGTTGCGACTGCGTGAGTGGCGGGATTTGCATGGGCAGTTGTGTGAGTCGTTGCGCGATTTGGGTTGGGCTGATTCAAGAGCGTCAGTGGGTTTTCTCCCCTCTCCCCCGGAGGGAGAGGGGCGGGGGAGAGGGGGAAGCATCGACTCAGCGCCAAGCACTCGCGCAAAGCCAGCCTCCCCCCCAACCCAGCTCAGCCAACCCTCTCCCGCAAGGGGAGAGGGGGCCGATCCGCTGCGCACGTTTTCGCGCGAAGTCCCCTTCGAAAACCTGCACCGCGCGTTGCTGCCCGGCTTGCTCGGCAACATCGGCGTCAAGGCTGACGATGGCGATCATTTTCTCGGCGCACGCGGCATCAAGTTCTATCCCTTCCCCGGCAGCGGTGTCGACAAAAAGGGCCTGAAGTGGCTGGTCGCCGCCGAGCTCGCCGAGACAACGAGGCTGTTCGCGCGCACGCTTGCCCGTATTGACCCGGACTGGATTGAAGCGGCGGCGGGTGACGTCGCCACCCGCAATTATTTCGAGCCGAAGTGGGATCGCGCGAGCGGGCAGGTGGTCGCGAGCGAGCGGGTGTCGCTGTACGGTCTGACCATCGTGCCGCGTCGTCGCATCAGCTATAGCCGCATCGCGCCGGTGGAATCGCATGAGATTTTTGCCAATGCGTTAGCGCTGGGTGAAGTCGAAACCAACGCTGCGTTTTTCGCGTTCAACCTGCGGCTGGTCAAGGATGTACGGACGTTGGAAGACATGGCGCGACGCAACGACGTACTGGTGTCCGAAGAAACCATTGCGGCGTTCTACAAAGCGCGAATTCCAGTGGATATTTCCACTCGCGCTGATCTAGAAAAATGGTTGAAGGCCGACGCGGAAACCACGCTGCCACCACTAGCGCGCGCCGAGCTGCGCGCCCATCGTGATCAATCGCTGCGGCTGACGCGGGAGGAGTTGATGCGTCACGGTGCAGAGGCGATCACCGAAGAGCAGTTTCCCAAAACGCTGAAGCTCGGTGACTTTGAAGTGCCCGTGAGCTATCGCTTTGAGCCGGGCCACGTCATGGACGGGGTGACGGCAAAACTGCCGCTCGCGTTGCTCAACGCGGTGGAAGATCGCTTCGCGAGTTGGCTCATTCCGGGGCTGTTTCGCGAGAAGATTTCGGCGTATTTCAAAGCGTTGCCGAAGGCCGAGCGCGGTCGCGTGCAACCGGTGCCGGACAACGTCACCAACTTCCTCGAACTCGCCACGCCGCGTGAAAAACCGCTGGCCGATGCGATGCTCGATTTTTTGCGTGACTATTTGAATCTGCGATTGCCCGCCAGCGTGTGGGATCGCATTGATTTGCCGCTGCATTTGCGACTGAATTTCCGCGTGATGGACGGCGAAGGCAACGAGCTGTCGATGGGCCGCGATCTCGCAAAGTTGCAGGAAGAATTGGGCCAGATTGCGCGTATGGCGTTTCAGGAGGGGGCAGCCCGTATTGGCGCGGATTCAAATATCGAAAAAACTGGGCTCACCACGTGGACGATTGGCACCTTGCCCGAGGGCATTCCCGTCAAACGCGCAGGTCGCGCGGTGACCGCCTATCCGGCGTGTGTTGACGAGGGCGCGAGCGTGGCGGTGCGCTTGTTCGAAACGTCACGCGAGGCCGAGATTGCCCACCGACGCGGTGTGGTGCGCCTGATCTCGCTGGAACTGAAGCAACAAATGCGCAACTGGGAGCGCGGGCCGAGCGGCTTCAATCAGAGCGCGTTGCAACTAAAAACCGCGATGGCTACCGACAAACTACTCGCCGATTTTCTACAAACATTGGCCGATCGTGCGTTCATCGGTGATGACGCGTTGCCGCGCGACGAGCGCGCGTTTCGCGAGCAGATTGCACGAGCCAAGCAGCGCATTCCCGTGGTCGCCGATGCGCTTGGCAAAACGATAGCGCAGGTGGCTGAGGCGTACGCCGCGCTACAAATCAATTTGCACGGCGCGGGCGGACGCGCTAAAGGTGTGGTGCCGGTGCTCTCGCAGTGGCGAGATCGGTTGGTGCACTCTGGTTTTTTAAATGAAACACCGTGGTCGCAACTGCATCACCTGCCACGCTATTTGCTGGCGCTGGGCAAGCGACTTGAAAAATATTTGACTATGCCCGAGCGTGAGCCCAGGAACGGACCGGTGTTGGCTGCGTATTGGCAGCGCTACGACGCTGAAATTGCGCGTTGCGGCCCCACGTCGAGTGCGGGTTTAGTGCAATTTCGGTGGCTGATTGAAGAATTGCAGGTGTCGCTTTTTGCGCAAGAACTGAAGACGCCGTTCCCGGTGTCTGCCAAGCGTCTCGATAAAGCGTGGGCCGAAACCGTCGCATCTGCGCCACGCCGGGCGGATTGACGCTGCCACCAAGCGGCGCGACGGCTTTTTCGCCCGACCTTGTGCTAGATTGCCGCTCTCCGACAATTCTGGTGGTGCACACTTTGATTTGCTGGGAAAATGTTCTGTCTGTCCTCCACCGCCTGCCCAAGCCATCATGACTGAAGTCGCTGGTTCATCAACCGCTGTTCCCGCGCACTCGATCTTGATCGCGTGTCGTGATTTGATGCTGCATCGAAGCAATTTGCAATTTGCGGCCGCCTTTGATCGCTTGGCTGACATTTTGCTCGACCACGCCGGAAAAGAATACGCACCACGCGTGGTGGGTTCGTTGTTGGACGCCCGCTCGGCGTTGCTGCGTTTGCGCGGCCCGATAGCTCACGCCTTCACCGAGCAATTGGCATTGCGACTCAACGGTCGCAAACCATGTCAGGTGCCCACGGGGCCGGTGGCGGAAGATAGTGAGCTGAGCCTGCAAAGCGACGACGTGCTCGACGAATACGTGACCGCGCGCGCGCTGATGCGCTCGATCGAGAGCACCACGCTCGGTCATTTGCCAATGTTTCACCAGCGCATTGCTTATCTGAAACGCGCGCCGACTTTACGCATGGACGACGATCCATTCTCTCCGCAGTCGGTGGTCAGCTCAATGCTAGAGGCGATGCAGTCGGTCGCCGAAACCACGCCTGAAATGCGCCTGCACTGGTTGCGCGCGATGGCGGGAATGGGGGGCATGGGTTACAGCGATGTGTATTCAGACTTAAATCGCTACTTGACCGACGCGGGTGTCGCACAGCAGCAGCCACGCGCGCCTTCACGCCCAGCGGTTGGCCACTTTTCTGGGGCGCGTGCGTCGCACGGGGCAGCAGGTGGTCTGATGGGTGGCGCAGGTGATGTCGGTGCAGCGGTTGGCATGGGCGGCATGGGTGGCATGGGTTCCGCTGGTGCCATGAGTTCGTATGAAGAGGCATGGGGCAATGATGCCCGTGCTGGGGGCGCTAGCGCGGCCAGCACATATTTCGGTGACCCGTATTTTCAAGCCGGTCAGCAGCACTCGCAGATGTCGATGCAGCCCGATGCCGTGCCGCTGCAACAATTGGCTACGAATTTGATGTCGTTGGTTGAACGGCTGCAGCAAATCGTGCCTGGTATCTCGGGTGGCCCCGCGGCGAACGATCCTTCGCTGCGAGGGATGGTGCGCAACAAAGAAGCCGCCCAGATTGGGGCTGCGCTGGGTTTCGCGGCGAATGGCGCGTTTCGTGCACCCCTGGCCGCAGGCGTTGATCGCAAACTGTTGGCAACGCTTACCAATTTGCAATTGCAATCCGGGCAACCGGATTTCGCAGGTGCTGCGGCGTCGGTTCCGCGCACGGTGCTGCGCGAGGTGGTTCCCGGTTATTCGTCGGGCGAAATTTCAGTGCTGGACGCGACCACCACTGAGCTGGTGGCCATGATGTTCGATTTCGTGCTGGCGCGTAAAGAGCTGCGCGACGAAATCAAGGTGCTGCTCGGTCGTCTGCAAATCCCCATGCTCAAAGCCGCGATGGTAGATCGCGGATTTTTCTCACGCAAGAACCATCCCGGTCGCCAGTTGCTTAACCGGCTGGCCGATGCCGGGCTCGGCTGGTCACCGGAGGAGGGTCTTGACGATCCACTGTTCCGCAAGATTCGTGATGTCATCGAGCACATCAGCCAGGATTTTGTCGACGATCTGGGCATTTTTACCGAGGCGCTGGTTGATCTTGAGCAGTTTGTCAACGGGCAGGAACTTGACGCACGTCCCGCCATTGATGCCGAGACAGCCGAAGCGCTGATCGCTGATCGCTTGATAGCAGCGGTGCTGGAGGCGAAGCGGGCGGTTGAATCGCGCATCAGTCAGCACCCGCTGCCAGAGCCGGTCAAGGAATTCATTGAAGTGGCGTGGCAGCCGCATCTGCAGGACGCACTGCTTGAGCGCGGCAAAGACAGCGGCGAATACGCGAAAGCGGTCGAAGCGTTGGACGAGTTAATTTGGAGTGTCGCCCCAAAGGAGCAACCGGCCGAGCGCGCGCAACTGGGTCAACGGGTGCCATCCTTGGTGCGGCGGTTGCGTGAGGGGCTCAAGTCGCTGTCGGATGAGACGATTGCGCCGTTTTTTGACCGACTTTTTGAAGTGCACTCGGGCTTGCTGCGCGGCACCCAGCCTGAATACGTTGAACCGGTCGAACTGCCCGACATTTCCAACGATGCCGCATTCGATCCGTTTCGCGAACTGGTTCAGCACATGGAGCGCAATCAGTGGATCGAGATGAGCGACGAGAAGGGCGCGGTCACCTATGCCAAGCTCGCTTGGATGAGCCCGCAGGGCACCACCTATTTGTTCACCACGAGACACGGGCGCAAGGCCGCATCACTGTCGCCTGATGAGCTGGCCGAATGGTTCCGCACCGACAAGGCGCGCATGATTGAGTCAGAACCGATCGTGGATCGTGCGCTGGCTGGCATGTTTAAAACTGCTGCTGCCTAGGTAGCCATTAGCATGGCTGCGCTCGGCTTGATTGTGGTTGGCGACTATGCATTGGCCACGGGTGCTGATAGCCATGTTGCCCTAGCTGCATCGTTGCTCGCCCGAACTTCGCATGCCGTGTCTTGGGCATGGTTGATTCCTGCGGATCGTGTGCAGCTTGCCGCCGCGCTGTTTGAAGCATGGCAGCGCCCGCATCCAGTGGCCTGTTTTGGCGGGCTCGGTCACGGCATGGACGACTCTGTGCAGGACACCATTGAGGCGCTTCAATGTGGACGTGATGCGGTGGGAGCGCCGCGCCACGTAGTGCGTTCAGACTCGACCGTAATGCAGGTCGGGAATATTGCTTTTTTTCACGGGCAGCCAGCACGCGCGTATGATGTTTTTGCACAGTGGTGGCAGTCGTTAGTTGCAACTGCGGATGCAAGCGAGGGCGCGGTGGCCACGGAGCTGTTGCGATGGGCGCTGCCAGAGTCTGCCGCGTCGACGCACGCTCGCCGCCAGGCCAAGCGCAAACACCCGGCCGTGTTGCAGCGTGTGATCGCGGCTGCCGGGGGTGACGTTTCGCTCAGATTGAGTGGCGCAAGCAAAAGTAAGGTTCAAGCCGCGCGCAAAGCGTTGCAAGCTGCGCTGAAGGCCCCGTAAGCGCGGCGCAAATCGCGATTAGGGCTGTGGTTGGCGGCAGCGGTTTCGCGGCTCGCACCGCTCCTACCAGAACCTGCACGACGAGTGTTTCACTTCACTGAAGCCAGCCCGCGCACCAACTCACCCACGAACCCTGGCCCGCGATACAACATGCCGGTGTAAATCTGAATCAGGCTTGCACCCAAGTCCAGTTTACGTTTTGCATCCGCCACCGACATGATGCCGCCAACGCCGATGATCGGCACACGTCCGCGGCTCGCCTTGACCACGCGAGCGAGCATCGCATCGGCACGTTTAGTCAGCGGCGCACCGCTCAAACCGCCCGCCTCACCTGCACACGCGTGGTTGCCAACGCCGTCGCGGCTGATTGTTGTGTTGCTGGAAATAATCGCGTCGGCACCGGCGTCAATAATGGCCGACACTACGTCGGCAACCTGCGAGTCCTCCAAATCGGGCGCTATTTTCACGGCAATGGGCTTTCGCTTTCGTTGCGCTTTGGCCAGCCCTTCGCCCTCGAGAACGATGCGCTTAACGAGCGCGGCGACAGAGTCTGGCGCTTGCAAATCGCGCAGGTTTTTGGTGTTGGGTGAAGAGATGTTGATAGTCACATAGTCGGCCGTCGCGTACACCGCGCGCAATGCACTGACATAGTCGTCCACCGCGTCTTCAATCGGCGTGGCAGCGTTCTTGCCGATATTCACACCGACGGGAATATCGACGTCGCGCGCGACCAGACGCGTCAGCGCAGCGGTCACGCCGCCATTATTGAAGCCCAATCGATTGATCAAGCCCTCATGCTCGGGCAGACGAAACATCCGAGGCTGCGGATTGCCCAGTTGCGGCTTGGGCGTCAGGGTACCGACCTCAATAAAACCAAAGCCAAGTTGCGCGAGGCCGCGCAGATGCTTGGCATCTTTGTCCAGCCCTGCCGCCAGCCCCACACGGTTAGGGAAATTGAGGCCCATCACGGCAATCGTTGAAGGCGACGGCAAGCGCCCCGCCCACACCCGTGCCAGCCCGAGCGCGGCTTGCGCATCCAATGCCGCAAACGCCGCATGGTGTGCCCGCTCGGGGTTGAGGGCGAAGAGAATAGGACGAAAAAGTGAATAACTCATGTCGCTATTATCTCTGCTATGAAACAACTGATTTTTGGCTTTAATTTTGCGCTCGCTGCTACTGCTTTTTTGGCTGTTGCACCGTTCGCAGCAGCGCAAGACTTTAAGGATCGACCGGAATGGGCGGCACTCAAAAGTGAATTGATGCGTGACAGTGGATTTGACGAAGCTGCGCTGGATGCCGTGATCGCAAGCGTCAAACGTCAGGATCGCGTTATCACCTTCATGGACGCGCCGATTCGCGCGCCAACGCCGTGGCACGTGTATTGGCCACGACACATCGGGGGCGACCGCTTGCAGCGCGGCACCGAGTTTATGAAAGCCCACAAGGCACGCTTTGATCAGGCGGAGCAGGCGTACGGTGTGCCCGCTGCTGTCATCGCCGCTATCGTGGGTGTCGAGACCGTTTATGGTCGTATCACGGGCAATTTTCGTGTGGTCGACGCTTTAGCAACGCTCGCATTCGACTATCCCCGCCGCGCTGAGTTTTTTCGTGGTGAATTGAAAGAGCTACTGCTGCTCGCACGCGAGCAAAAGAAATCACCGTTCGACTTCATGGGCTCCTTCGCCGGCGCGATGGGCTGGCCGCAATTTATGCCCGGCAGTTATCGCAAATGGGCGGTGGATTTTGACAACGATCAACGCATCGATTTGTGGGGGTCGTCAGCGGATATTGTGGGCTCAGTCGCCTCGTTTTTGTCGGGCCACGGCTGGCAACGCGGCGAACCCGTAATGCTGCCCATCAACGCGCCGAGCGCTGAGATCATCGCCAGCATTGATGGCGGTTTATCACCCAGAAAAACACTCAAGGAATACCTCGCGGCAGGCATCACCATCACCGCCCGCGACGCCGACGTGACGCTGCCGCAAGACGACGCCATGGTCGGCATCATCTCGCTCGACAACGCCGATGGCCGCAACGAATACTGGCTAACCTTCGAGAATTTTTACGTTATCACCCGCTACAACCGATCACGCATGTACGCCTCAAGCGTGTGGTCGCTGGCTTATGCGTTGAAGCGGGCCGCGAGGTAGCGCGCACCGACTAGCCCGCAAGCGCGGGCTTTGTGCATTTTCGGGTTTACTGCACGGAGCCAGCGCGCAGAAACTCAGGCGACAAGCGTCGGATTTGCCCCCTCTCCTGCGGCACGAGAGAGGGTTGGGGTGAGGGCGGTAAAACACAAACTCACCCAAAATCACCAGCCTTGGTCAGTAACGTGCTGTCACTGACAAGCCGCCAAGCCGGCCTGCCTGAGTCGCGAGCGCCAGCTCTATCAAGTGATTGTCCGCTTCGTCCGGCAAATTGGTGCACCACGCAAAAAACATCTCCATCCACCGGAGTCTCGACAAAACGCAGTCGGCAGTTGTACGTCCGGATTGAGCCCGAATCTGATGCGCCGTCTACCTTCAAGCGGCGAATGTCAACGTGAAATCACCCACAATTCTAAAAAACTTAAATCTCAATATGAAATAATAAAAAAGAATGAAAATCAGCAGCAACAGCTCGCTGCGTGCGTTTGCCGCCACGCATCCGCAAGCTAACCAACCCCTGCAAGGGTGGCGTAGGGTGATCGAGAAAAACCGATTCAGCAACTGGGCGGAACTCAAGGCTGTTTTCAGCACTGTCGACAAAGTGGGTGAATTGACGGTATTCGACATAGGCGGCAACAAGTACCGCCTCATCGCCTACGTCCGTTTTGAAAAGCAGATCGTGTACATCAAGACCGTCTTGACACACCGCGATTACGACAAAGGAACATGGAAACCATGTACGCACGCGTTGAAATCAGTCACCTGATGCCAGCATGGGACGCCTTTCGCAGCGCCACCGACATCACGCCAATTCGCAACAAAGCGCACTACCGCCGAATGGTCACCACGCTCGAAGCGCTACTCGATGAGACCGCAGGCGACGAGCGCCACCCGGCGATGGAGCTGGTCGATATTGTCGGCGATCTGATCGCAGATTTTGAGGCGCGGCACAATACACTGCCCGCTGTAACAGGGGTGCAGGCACTCAAGTTTTTGATGGGTCAACACGGTGTGAAGCAGAGCGAACTCCCCGAAATCGGTAGCCAAGGCGTGGTGTCCGAAATTCTTGCAGGCAAGCGTGAACTCAACATTCGGCAAGTACGCGCGTTGGCGCTGCGATTCGGCGTAACGGCGGCGACGTTTGTGTGAGCCGAGCTATTGGCGCAGGTCTTTCACGATGGCGTTCATTTCTGCTTCGCTCGGATTGCTAACACCCAGAGCGCGCTCAGACAGAACTTTGGTGCCACGGTTGCGAACCCAACTCGCAGCCTCGCCCGCCTTCATCTGGCGCACAGACGCGAGCAGCTTTTCGCCCAACTCGGTTCCTGTTATTGCTTTTTCAGTCATTGTCGCTCTCATGGATTATTCGCGCCAATAGCGCTGCTTCGGGACGAGCAGTCTCAATACGTTGTCCCACAAAGTGCGTTCACATTTGCGCGAACACCAAAGCCCGTTTTGAATTGAGCGGCGTCTGGAGCCGCGATCCCGTTCAACAGTGCCGCATCTGGAAGACCGAGCATCAAGCGCAAGAGCACGATGCCTTCCACAGTCGCTACCGGCCCGCCAGCCGGCGCGCGGCCCAATGGATCGTATTGAACGGCGCTGCTTAGAAATGCGGCAATTGCGTCAGGCGAATTTCTCGCACCCAATGTCAATCCCGCCGTCAATGCAGCACCACGGAAACTGAACCTGTACGATTTCCGTTGAGTACTTAGAGAATGGTAAGTTGAGATGGAATTAGAAAGAAACAAAGCTGGCAAATTGAAAGTTTCGCGTCGCGCGTTCACGCTGGACTACAAGGCCGAGGTGGTTCGCCACAAGAAGGCAGAGAGTTTGAGTTTTGTTGAAACAGGCAAGAAGTTTGACGTGCTGCCGAAGCTGGTGCAGCAGTGGGAGAAGCTCTACGAGAGCGGGCAGCTGACGGCTGCGGCGGGACGACGCACGGTGTCGCCCGAGCAGGCTGAAATCGGGCGTATGAGAGCCGAGAATTCGCGCTTGAAGATGGAGGTATCGATCTTAAAAAAAGCAGCGGCGTACCCACTGGTGCGCGCAGTAGCCGCTTTGCTCGCGAGAGCCTGTGAAATACGCCTTCATCGAAAGCGATCTGGTAGGCGCGTTTCCGCTGCCGGTGGTGTGTCGGGTGCTACAGGTCACGCAGGCGGGCTACCACGCCTAGTTGAAGCGTCCCGCCTCCGCGATGGCGCTTGCCCGCGACGCGCTTGCCGAATTAATCAAGCGCGTGTTTGCCGCCTTCAAAGGCAAGTACGGCGCACCGCGCATCTACCGGGAACTCTGTCGCCAGCACGGCTACACGGGCGGCTACGAGCGCGTACGCGTGCTCATGCGGGCGCCGGGACTCAAAGCCCGCGCGGGTCGCAAATACAAGGTGACCACCGACTCGAAGCACGCGTTACCCATCGCGCCGAATCTGCTGGGGCAGGACTTCACCCACACTCACGCCCGCGCACCAATCAGGTGTGGCTGTCGGACATCACGTACCTGTGGACCAAAGAAGGCTGGGTGTTTGTGGCGTGCATGCTCGACCTATTCAGCCGTGAAATCGTGGGTTGGGCAATCGACTCGCACATGCGAAAGAGCCTGACACACGACGCGCTCAAGATGGCTGAGTTTAGGAGCGGCTTCACCCAAAAAAGCGGCGTGGGTGGGCTCATCTTTCATTCCGACAAAGGCAGCCAATACGCTGCACACGAGACGCGCAATCATCTGCAAAAGATGGGCTACCGGCAATCGATGAGCGGCAAAGGCAACTGCAACGATTGCGCGCCGATGGAGAGCTTCTGGCACAGCCTGAAGGTCGAGGAGACACACGGGCGTGGCTTTGAGACCAGAGAAGAAGCCAAACGCTGCGTATTTGGCTACATCGAGGGCTTCTACAACACCACGCGGATGCACTCATCAATCAACTGGCAATCACCGCGAGCGTTTCGACGCGCGTTTGAGGCCAAACGACGCGACGCGACGGGCGCAGCCGTTACGGCGCTCGAAAACGACACTATTTTTAATCGGAAGCCTCGCCCACAAGGCGAGTACTTGGCTGAGTCAATGTCCGCCAATCAACGCGATTGCCTGTGGTCGAAGAGCGCAGAGATGTCACCCAAACAGGCCCCGCGAATCAGCCTTTAATGATTCGCTTAATCACTCAACGAAATGTTGACAGGATCACCTCGGCCATTAAGGGGAGCGGGGTAAGCGCAACGCGCCGGGTCAACGTCGCGTCAAAGCGAAATGTTGTAGGAAAAAATTCCAACAGCTTTTGCACCGTTCTCCTTATTTCATAAGGGGATAGGCACTTAAATAGTAGTAATCGACTATCAACGATTTAACCACTTTAGCCCAAGTAAATAAACGATGTTGGCATAAAGTTGCTGCCCGCGAATGACGCGGAATGTCGTTCACACGTGCTCGCTGCGCTAGTCTTGATCCTTGGTAACAATGACGATGAAAGCGCGCCGTGAATCCTGCTGATTTATCTGCATCTGAACTGTCGCAGCGCTTTCGGCGCCGTGAGTTGTCCCCGGTTGAAACCTTGCATGCGGTGTTCGCGCGGCTTGATGCGTGGCAGCCGAAAATCAATGCGTTTTGTTTTGAGGATCGAGATCGTACGTTGGCTGATGCGCGGGCGAGTGAGGCGCGCTGGAACGCAGGCGTGCAGGCCTCAATGCTGGATGGTGTGCCGATTTCGATCAAGGATTTGATCCTTACCCAAGGCTGGCCGACACGGCGCGGGTCGCGCACGGTTGACGTGAATCAGCCGTGGACTGATGATGCGCCGAGCGTCGCGCGAATTCGCGAATCGGGGCTCGTGATTTTTGGCAAGACGACCACGCCCGAGTTCGGCATCAAGGGCACCACCGACAACACGCTGACCGGCGTCACGCGCAACCCGTGGAACGTGGATCGCACCCCCGGCGGCTCCTCCGGCGGCAGCGCGGCGGCGGTGGCGGCGGGCATTGGCCCGTTGTCTGTGGGCACCGACGGCGCGGGCAGCGTGCGTATCCCGGCAGCGTTCACCGGCGGGTTCGGCTTGAAGCCCTCGTTCGGGCGCGTGCCTGCTTGGCCGTTGTCGCCGTTCGGCACGGTCGCTCACTTGGGCCCACACACGCGCACCGTGACTGATGCGGCGATGTTGATGAACGTGATTTCAAAGCCCGATGCGCGAGACTGGACATCGCTGCCGTTCGATCCGCGTGACTACACGGTCGGCTTGAACGACGGCATTCGGGGGCTCCGAATTGCCTTCAGCCCCACGCTCGGTTACGTCACCGATGTGCATCCCGAAGTGGCCGCCGCGGTGCGCAAATCAGCGGATGTGCTCGCTGATTTAGGCGCGCATGTCGAGGCCGTTGATCCCGGTTTCGACAACCCGTTGGAGATCACGATGAAGCTCTGGTTCATCGGATCGGCCACTTTGTTCAATGCGATGACGCCTGCGCAACAGCTGCTGGCCGACCCTGCACTCGCCGCGCAAGCAGAAATTGGCAGCCGCATCAGCGTCGCTGAGCTGCAAGCGCTGACCAAGCGACGCGGCGAACTGGGCACGCTGATGCGCAAATTTCATGAGCGCTACGATCTGCTGGTCACGCCGGGCGTGTCCGTGCCAGCGTTCAAAGCGCGCGCGTCGCATGAATGGGACACCCCGATTGCCAACTTCCTCGACTGGACGCCGTTCTCGTATCCGTTCAACCTGACGCAACAACCGGCTTGTGTTTGTCCTTGTGGATTCGATGCCGAGGGCCTGCCGCTATCCACCCAAATCGTCGGCCCGATGCACGGCGATGCGCTGGTGTTGCGCGCAGCAAGAGCGCTGGAATCTGCGCAGCCGTGGAAATTGATCGCTCCGATTGCTGCGGCGTCGGCGGATAATGGACGCCCTTGACTTCGATGAATTGCCCCGCCCACTATGCCACGACGACGTGATTTTTTATTGGCTGGATTGTCGGCACTGAGCGCGGTGCCCGCCGCCACTTGGGCACAGTCAAAATCGAGCTCACCGCCCATTGCCCGAAAGCAAACCGCAGGCGGTTGGTTAATGCCCGACGAGGGCGCGCCGCACGCAGCCACTTGGATGGCGTTTCGTGCGTCCACCTCGGTGTGGGGCAGTCGACTCGCGGGCCCGGTGTTGGAGTCGCTTGCGCTGATTGCCAACACCATCGTGCGTTTTGAGCCAGTGAATCTGCTTGTTGGTGCGGCCGATATGGCCACCGCGCGGCAGAAGTGCGACCCCCGCGTCAAGCTGGTTTCCTGCGAGCTTGATGATCTCTGGATGCGCGACACGGGGCCGGTGTTCGTGACCGACGGCCAAACGCTCGCTGGTGTCGATTTCAATTTCAACGGTTGGGGCAATAAGCAGACGCATGCTAACGACGAGAAGGTGGCGGCAACGGTCAACACCGCGACTGGTTCGACACGCCTGACGACGCCTATCGTGCTGGAGGGCGGTGGCATCGAGGTTGACGGCATCGGCACCGCGATCATTACCGAGAGCTGCGTGCTCAATGCCAACCGAAATCCTGGCCTCAGCAAAAGTGCGTGTGAGGCTGCGCTACGCACGCTGCTTGGCATTCGCGAGGTGATCTGGCTGCCGGGCATCGCGGGCCGTGACATCACTGACGGTCACACCGATTTTTACGCACGATTTGCGCGCCCTGGCGTGGTGGTTGCGCACCTCGATCCTGATCCTGCTTCGTACGACTTTGCTGTGACCCGACGTCATCTTGAAATTTTGCGCACCGCCACCGACGTCAACGGCAAGTCGCTGCGAATCGTCGAGCTACCGGGGCCTTTGCGAACGAGAGCCACGTTTAGTGGTAGCGATTTCGCGGCCGGGTACGTCAATTTTTACGTGGTTAACGGTGCGGTGATCCTGCCTGAATTCGGCGATGCGTCCGCCGATGCGTTGGCGAAAAACCGTGTCGCGGAGCTGTTTCCGGGGCGGGCTGTGGTGCAGCTCAATATTGACGCCATTGCCGCTGGGGGCGGTGGCATTCATTGCACCACCCAGCAACAGCCCAAGGTGGCGGTCGCGGGCAGCGCCGCGATGATCGAGTTTCGGCATAGCGAGCTCGACTATTTTTTTGTGACCTCCCGACCGGACGACGTGTCCCTGCTCGACGCTGCACTCGGCTGGGAGCGCACCGGGCGGGGATTCACCGTGGCAACCACGGCGGCTAACGGTGCGGTGGCGCTCAACCGCTATTACTTTGATCGTGCTGCACGCTCGGGTGTACGCGGCTCGCATTTTTACACTGCGCTGCAGACCGAAAAAGTCTCGCTCGCGGGCCTGAATCCGTCCAACGTGCCGCTGCCACGGCTGCCGTTTGATGAAGGCACTGATTCGTATGTGCAGGCGCCGCTGGTTGAAGGCATCGGCGGCATCTGCGCGGGCGAACAATCCCCGGTGTACCGACTGTTTCGCGGCGCGCTGAACTTCCCCGACAACGCTAACCATCGCTTCACGACCGACACCGAGCTCTATCGACAATTTCAGGCGCTCGGATGGGACGGCGAGGGGGTTAAGTTCTGCGTCAACAGCGTGAGCGGATAAGCCGGTAATAGGTTTCGAATCGATGTGGCGCGGGCAGTGCGCGGCCTTTTATACTTTTCGCAAGAAATTCTTAGCAAATGAGGAAACGTTATGCCTGACATCCTAAGCCTAGGTGAGCCGCTGTGGGAGATGAATGCCATCCCTGCTGAGCCCGGAAAATATTTGTTGGGTTATGGCGGCGACACCGCCAATTTTTGCGTTGCGGCGGCACGGCAGGGCGCGAGTGTGGGCTACATCACGCGGGTCGGCAACGACGCGTTTGGCGATGCCTTGCGTGCGATCTGGCAGCGTGAGGGCGTTGACTGCTCGCAGGTGCTGGTGGACGAGCATGCGAGCACCGGTGGCTACTTTGTGCATCATGGGTCGGACGGGCACCAATTTAGCTATTCCCGTGCGGGCTCGGCAGCGTCAAAGCTTGCGCCCGGCTACATTGACGCAGCCGCTGTGGAGCGGGCGCAGTTCGTGCACACCAGCGGCATCACTCAGGCCATCTCGTACACGGCTCGGGCAGCGGCGCTGACGCTGTTTCGCGAGGCACGGGAAGCGGGCGTAAGCACCGCGTTTGATGCCAACTATCGGGCGCGATTGTGGACGGTGACCGACGCACAGGTGGCGCTCGCAGAAATTTTGCCGTTTACCGATTTTTTCTTTCCGTCACTGGAAGATGCCACTGCATTGTCGGGCTCGGACGATCATGACACCATATTTCGCTGGGCACACGCATTCGGTGCTCAGGTGGTACTGCTCAAGCTCGGTGCAGACGGCGTGCGCATCAGTCAGGGCGCGGGTGCGGACGTGATGCAGATGGCGTCTTACCCGATTGACGCAGTGGACGCGACCGGCGCGGGCGACTGCTTTGCCGGTGCCACCATCGCGCGCATGGTGATGGGCGACATGCTGCTTGATGCGGTGCGCTACGCGAATGCGGCAGCAGCGTTGACCACCACCCAGTTCGGCGCGATTGCCGCGATTCCTACGCGCGACGTGGTGAAAGCATTTTTGATGTCGCGGGTGTAACGCTGACACGCCAAGGCGGTCTAGGGAAACGCTGAACAAAACGCCGCGCGCATCGCATCCTTGATTTGGGCGAATCGCTTCGTCGAAAATGCTCGCAATAGCCCGCTATTGCTGCGCTTTTCGTCTCGCGCTTCATCCCAAATCAAGGCGCGCTCCAACGCGTCGCTTTATTCAGCGTCTCCCTAGCCCATTGACGGCGTGAGTTCGTACAATCGTGAGGTAAGCCATAGAGGTTCCATGAAAGCAAACGCGTGAAAAAAATATTTCCCAGCGCTGAGGCAGCGCTAGCAGGTGTGATCAAGGACGGGCAGTTGCTCGGAGTGGGCGGCTTTGGTCTGTGCGGCATTCCCGAGGCGTTGATTGATGCGCTGGTCGCCAGTGGTGCCAAAAATCTAACTGCGATTTCGAACAATGCAGGGGTCGACGGCTTTGGTCTCGGCAAGCTGCTTGCCACGAGGCAGATCAAAAAAATGATCGCCAGCTATGTCGGGGAGAACAAAGAGTTCGAGCGGCAATACCTAGCGGGTGAACTGGAGCTGGATTTCACACCACAGGGCACGCTAGCAGAGAAGCTCCGCGCGGGCGGCGCAGGCATTCCGGCGTTTTTCACCAAGACGGGCGTCGGCACCATCGTGGCCGACGGCAAAGAGGTTCGCGAATTTGACGGGGTGAAGTACGTGATGGAGCGCTCGCTGGTGCCTGACGTTTCGCTGGTCAAGGCGTACATCGCGGACAAATCAGGCAACTTGGTGTTCCGCAAAACCGCGCGCAATTTCAACCCGAACGTGGCGATGGCGGGCAAGATCACCATCGTTGAAGTGGAAAAGATCGTTGAGATCGGCGCGCTCGATCCCGATCAAGTGCATTTGCCCGGTATTTACGTGCACCGCATCGTGTTGAATGCGACTCCCGAAAAGCGCATCGAGCAGCGCACCATCACCAAAGCAGGAGCGTAATCATGGCGTGGAACAGAGATGAGATGGCGGCGCGCGCTGCGAAAGAATTGCAAGACGGTTTTTATGTAAATCTGGGCATCGGCCTGCCCACGCTGGTGGCCAATCACGTGCCGAAGGGGATGGAAGTGTGGCTGCAAAGCGAGAACGGTCTGCTCGGTATCGGCCCGTTTCCGACTGAAGATCAGGTTGATCCGGACATGATTAACGCCGGCAAACAGACGGTAACTACGCTGCCCGGCTCGTCGATTTTTTCGTCGGCCGACAGCTTCGCGATGATCCGTGGTGGCAAGATCAATCTCGCCATTCTCGGCGCAATGCAAGTCAGCGAAAAAGGCGATCTGGCCAACTGGATGATCCCCGGCAAAATGGTCAAGGGCATGGGTGGCGCGATGGATCTGGTCGCAGGCGTGGGCCGCGTGGTCGTGCTCATGGAGCACGTCGCGAAGAAAAAAGACGGCTCGACCGATCTGAAAATTCTCACCAACTGCAACCTACCGCTGACCGGTGTGGGCGTAGTCAACGTCATCATCACCGACATGGGCGTGATGGAAGTGACGGCTGCTGGGCTGAAGCTTTTGGAGCTGGCACCCGGCGTAACGCGCGAAGAAATCACTGCCGCGACGGGTTGCACGCTGCACTAGCAAAGCCTCGACGATTAGCATAATCGCTTCGATCTCGGCGGTTGCACGTCAATTCCGACAATACTTTCGTCGTTCCTGCGAAGGCAGGAATCCAGCGACTTTGCTTGCATGAGGTAAATTTTTCACGTGAGCAAAAGACACTGGCCCCCTGCCTTCGCAGGGGCGACGATGCGAAAGTTCCTGCGCTCTTTCGGGACAGATAACGGGAACCCAATCGTGCTGAAACCGGATCACGTTTGGCGGACGTGTGCTGCTGCGCTCGCGCTGGTTGCGTCACTTGTCGCGTTCGCACAAACCTCCGCCACCAACCTTCCCGCGCCGTCGCCCACAGGCCAGCGCCTGTTCGACGCGGCGCGTGACAAACTGGTGCAAATCCGCATTCTCACGCGGGCAGGCAGTTCGCAGTCGACCGTCGGTTCAGGCTTTTTGATGGCGGCGGATGGCACAGCACTTACCAACTATCACGTCATTTCGCAGCTCGTGCTGGAGCCGCAGCGGTATCGCGCGGAATACGTTCGTGTTGACGGCAAACGCGGTGCCGTCACATTGCTCGGTTTTGACGTGATTCACGATCTTGCTATCGTGCGGCTCGCTGAGGTGTCGGGCGCGGCGCACTTTGATTTGCGCGCGGAAAATATGCCGTTGCAACAGGGCGAAAAGATTTTTTCGCTGGGCAATCCACTTGATCTGGGTTTCGCGATTTCTGAGGGCACGTACAACGGCCTGGTCGAACGGCGGCTGTACGACACCATTCATTTCACCGGCGCGCTGAACCCCGGCATGAGCGGTGGCCCAGCGGTCGACGAGGCCGGTCGCGTGATTGGCGTAAACGTCGCGGGAACGGGCGGCGAGCTGGCGAACTTGCTGGTGCCGCTGCGCTACGTGCGCGCGTTGATCGCCGCGCCGCGCATCACAGTTTTGGATAAAACCGCCATCACGCCGCAACTCATCGCGCATCAGGCCACGCTGCTCGCGGCGCTGCTCGGCAAGCCGTTTCCGCAACAAGCGTTGGGGCCGACGACGGTGGCGATTGGTGAGGACAAGTTGCTGCGCTGCTGGGGGCAATCGGCAGCGAAACCGGACAAGCCGTATCGCTCAGAATCGATTCGCTGTGCGCTGCAAAGTAGCCTTTATATCGATCAAAGTTTCAACACCGGATCGGTGAGCTGGGAACACACCTACCGCAACGGTGACAAGCTCGGCGCATGGCGATTTGCCACGTGGAATTCGCGCTCCTTGCTGGTGGCTTCCGTGAGCGGGCAGGGCAATTTGAAGCCGACGCGCTACCTCACACGACCGCAGTGTCACGAGGACTTTGTGACGCACAGCGCGACCAGCTTTCGTGTAGCCGTATGCGTGCGCGCGCATCGTGAGTTTGAAGGTTTGTTCGACATGAATATCTTTGCTACCACCGTGGATCGCGCGACCGAAGGCCTATCGAGCAGCCTTGATATACGCGGCGTGACGTTCGCCAACGGCAATCGCTTGCTGCGCAGTTTTCTGGAGGCATCGTCGTGGACGAAATAGTGCCGCTGCTTCCTGCTGACGACGTCGTCTTTGTGGAGTCACTGGACAAGCACGACGCCCTGATTGCGCGGCATCGGTTCGACCGACTTCCAGCGACGCTCGGTGCGGCCTACAGCAGCGACCATATCGTGGACGCCGAACCGTCGAGAGATCGCCGCCCGGTGGCCGTCAGCATCACGCGATCTGCTGATGGTTCGATTGAAGTGAACGCCGCTGACGGCGCGCCCAGTTTTTGGGCTCCGGGCGGCAGGACGCGTTCGTGGCGGATTGACCCTGACCAGAGTTTTATGCTGGGCGGGCAGCGCTTTCGGGTGCGCACCCGCGGCTACGTGGCTTCCCCCCGCGCGTCGGCTGTGGTGTTGCCCGCACTGGGGCGTTGGGCGGTGCTGTGGGCGCTGCCGCTCGCGCTCGCCTGCGGCGCGGTCATCACGTGGCTGAGCGACATCGACGGTCAGGGCGCGTCGGCGTACGTCAGCGGCGCGTTGGTCACGGTCGGCATGCTAGCTGTGTGGTCTGGGGCGTGGGCAGCGCTATCGCGATTGACCGGGCGCGCGAGCCATTTTCTTGCGCATTTGTCGCTCGCGGCGTTGGCCGTCATGGCCGTTATCGTGCTCGACTATCTGTTTGACACCGCCGCGTTTGCGCTTAACCTGCCAGTGATTCAGCGCTACGACTATGCACTGGTCGGCGTGATCATCGGCGTGCTGGTGTGGTGCCACGCGCGGCTCGTAACCCGCTTGCAGGCGCGCACGGCGCTCGTCTCAGCGTTCGCCGTCGGTGGCGCGCTGTTCGCATTTCAAGCGCTTGCGGCGTACAACGCACGCGGCAATATCGCGAGCACGGCCACGCTCACCGAACTGCGACCTCCAATGTTGCGAATCGCGAGCGCGGTGTCGACCGAGGCGTTTTTTGTGGGCAGTGAATCGCTGAAAACGAAGACCGAATCGTCACGTCCCGAGAAGCCCGAAGGCTTCGATTTCGGTTCAGGTGCGGATGAATAGGAAAGCAGCTTTTGGCTGAAACGCTTATTTTTATTGGGCTTCGATACAATTTTGTAAGTAATCGACTATCGCCATTTTATCCAGATAGACCCCGTAAACAAACGCTCTCGACCAAAAGCTATCGGGGTGCGCTATAAAACTGCTGACAGATTGACTCGCCGTGTGTATCGTCAGCACGCATGGCTGAGCGCGCCCAGTGGTCGTCCGATGCTGGCAGAAGATCCGTCCGGCAATGCGCTGGAATTGTTTGACGTACGAGGGGAATGAGTTGGCTGATTCAAATAGTGTGAACGAGACGACGCCACCCGTCACGTCGCGTGAAGTGTGGTCATGGGCGATGTATGACTTCGCCAATTCCGGTTACACCACCGTGGTCATCACCGCGATTTTTAATGCGTATTTCGTCAGCGTGATCGCCGGTGGGGTCGACTGGGCCACGCTGTTGTGGACGGGTGTGGTCGCGGTGTCGTACCTGATCGTGATGGCGGTCGGCCCGGTGCTTGGCGCATGGGCAGATCGCAACGCGGCGAAAAAGCGCGTGCTGGCCTGGTCGACCGCTGGATGCGTCGTCACCACACTCGCGCTGGCACCGGTCGCAGCCCAGGGCAACGCGATGTTGTGGCTAGCCTGTGTGCTGTTCATCGCGAGTAATGTGTTCTATGCGCTCGGCGAAAATTTCACCGCAGCATTTTTGCCGGAACTGGCCGACAACGAGCACATCGCCAAAGTCTCGGCGTGGGGCTGGAGTCTCGGCTATGTGGGCGGTTTGTTCACGCTGGGCGTTTGCCTGTGGTGGGTGTTGTCGCAGCAGGCGGCGGGTGCCAAAGCGCAGGACTACATTCCGTGGACGCTGGTGATCACGGCGGTGATTTACGCGCTCGCCAGTGTGCCCACGTTTTTGTTCCTGCGGGAACGTGCGCAGTCTCGTCCCGGCAGCGAATCGACTAGCGTCTTCGCCAAGTTCAAACAGTCGTGGCGGCGGCTTGCCGACTATCCTGATCTCAAGCGCTTTTTCTGGGCCGGACTCGCCTATCAGGCTGGGCTCGCAGTGGTGATCACATTGGCCGCCGTGTATGCCGAGCAGGCGCTAGGATTTAAGATGGCCGACACCATCAAGCTGTTGCTGGTGGTCAATGTGTCAGCCGCGATCGGCGCATTCGGCTTCGGCTATATCCAAGATCGAATCGGACACAAACCGACGCTCAACATTACCCTCATGATGTGGATCGCTACGGTGATCATCGCCTACGTTTGGCACACGCAGGCCGGTTTTTGGGTGGCTGCTAACTGTGCGGGGCTGTGCCTCGGTGCGTCGCAATCAGGTGGCCGCGCGCTGGTCGGCGTGTTGAGTCCACGCGCGCAGGTTGCGGAGTTTTATGGATTGTGGGGCTTGGTGGTGCGGTTGTCTGGCGTGATTGGTCCGGTGCTGTACGGCCTTGTTACGTGGCTCACGTCAGGTAATCATCGGCTCGCGCTGTTGCTCACCGGCAGCATGTTCATCATCGGCTTGTTGCTGCTGGCAAAAGTCGATGTCAAACGCGGCGAAAAAACGGCACTGAGTGGTGCGCACCTGCACTAAATTTTGCGACGTCGTGCCCGACTACTTCGGCGCGATCTGGAGGCGATGCATCGACTTTCATATCGGGCTATAATTCGTACTTCGGGGCGTAGCGCAGCCCGGTAGCGCGCCTGGTTTGGGACCAGGATGTCGTAGGTTCGAATCCTATCGCCCCGACCATATTCGATGTCATTTTGTAAGCACACTGCGTCTACCCGTGCTTGAACTTTAAACCAGCTCAGACTTCAGTGCGCAGCAGCACCGATCAGGTGCCCGTAGCTCATCTGGATAGAGCACCGGCCTTCTAAGCCGGGGGTAACAGGTTCGAGTCCTGTCGGGCGCGCCAGTTTTTCTGGCACAGTAGTTTCAATGGCGGCCGTAGCTCAGCGGTAGAGTCCTGGATTGTGATTCCAGTTGTCGCGGGTTCGAACCCCGTCGGTCGCCCCAAATAAAAACGAGCCCTCCAGCGTTGAAGTCGGTAGGCTCGTTTTTTATTGGCAGACAGCGTCTAAAGCACCACGATTATTGTGCTACGCCGTCAACTTTGTCCGCTATTCCATGGCTGTGACGGCAGCGCATCGTGTGCTCGCCGCATTCACATCGATCAATCCCAGCCCAGAGATCATGGGCGCCCCACGTAACCCGTTCAAACATCGAATTAGCGCCTCACCTTCACGACTAGCCTGCAACGGCTGAGTGGCGAAAGAAAACTGAAACCAGCCGTTGTCTACGCCTGCCGCAATCGAGCGGTAAGTTTCATCGGGTGATTTGCCGTTGCTGCGCGCGATGCCCGCGCTCACGCCTTGAGCGTTGAATCCGAGAAGGTAGCGCAACAGCATCAGCCCTTCTTTATCCGCGCTGATTCGATTGTCGCCATCCCAGTCGAACAGCGGGCCAGGTACATCGGAAAAAATGTTGAGCTGAGTGCTGCCCGTGGTCACAACCGCGGTCACTCCTGCGCCAAGACTCACCACGTCAGTGCCGATGCATTCCAGAAACCTTGGCGCAATACGTTCGCAGGGCATCGAGGCAATGTTTTGCGCAAGGGTTGAGCCAACCCCGCCCGTGCGACCTTTGAGGATACGGTAGGCAGCATAGGCCGTCTGCGGTGTGGTGCCTGCGCTCAACTGCTCACCATACGCGTACAGCGTGCAAAAGTTGCCGCCATTGCGCGCGCCACAAATCCAGTTCACAACGGTTGGTGTCCATGGCGAAGATTCGGCGACAGTTTGCGACCATGCCGACGGCGCATACATTAGCAATGCCACTAAACCGCAGGCTGCGCGTAGAAATTGACACTGAATTGATCGCGCTGACGTGTTCATGGGGTGGCCGTTTTCGCGTTGAGCATGGATATTAAACCTCGCGCTGACTTCACATAAATCACTGTGCGGTGCGCTGAGTGCAATCTGAGGCCGCTTCGCTATACGATTCCGTACGCATCGTCGAGTTTTGTGCTTTGGCCTTGACGTGGAGGCGGCGCTGAACTGCTGGGGCGCAACGGCGTAAGCAAGAACCTAACCGAACAGGGTCACGGTAATCCAGTACGAAACTAGGCCGAAAACGATCGACACTAGCCCGACCATACGAAGTTGACCGTCGTTGAGCTGCGCAACTTTGGTCATCGTCTCGCGCCATACTTTGGGAGCGATGAAGGGCAGCAATCCCTCGACGACAAGCACTAGGCAGAGGGCGGCGAAAAACTCCACCTAGCAGCGGGCTGCATGCAATACAAACGGCACGCTATTTGCCCTTTGCGCCGCTCTGCTTCAAAAACTTGAAGAAGTCGCTGCTCGGGTCTAGCACCATCACATCCGACTTGTTTTTAAACGTCGCTTTGTACGCGTCTAGGCTGCGGTAGAACGAATAAAACTCCGGGTTCTGCCCATAGGCAACGCTGTATACCGCAGCCGCTTTGGCGTCGCCCGTGCCTTGCATTTCCTGCGCCTTTTTGTAGGCGTCGGCCAAGATCACTTGCGCCTGCTTATCGGCATCGGCCTTAATGCGTTCGCCTTCAGCCGCACCGTTTGAGCGTGCCTCAGCGGCCACGCGTTGACGTTCGGAACGCATACGATCAAACACTCGCGTCGATACCGAGTCATCAAAATCGATCCGTTTCAAGCGGACGTCGATGATCTTCGCGCCGACTTTTTTCGCGTCCGCTTCAGCGGACTCACGCACCGACGCCATGATTTTCTCGCGATCGCCCGAGATCACCTCTAACAGCGTGCGACGACCGAATTCTTCGCGCAATAGTGACGTGATGGTTTGGCCAATACGCCGCTCGGCCTGCTTCTCGTCGCCACCGACGGCGCGATAAAACTCTTTGGCGTCAACGATTTGCCACTTCACAAACGAGTCCACCTGCACCGGCTGATTTTCTTTGGTGTTGAAACGCTCTGAGTCTGGGCTGTCCAACGTGAGAATCTGTTTGCTGTATTTGCTGACGTTTTGAATGAATGGCAATTTGAAATTAAGACCGGGCTGGTCTTTAATGGCGACCACTTCTCCGAGCTGGCGAACCATCGCGAATTCACGTTCGTCGACAACAAACAGCGTCTGCGAAAACGCGAAGATAGCAATGAGAAAAGCGGTGAGGACGGGAGCGATTTTGTTCATGCGGGGCTCCTATTAATTGCGAGTTTCACGACTGCCGCGCGCGGCGTCGCGTGCGGGCGTACGACCGCTGGCGGGATCAACCGCCGCCGCAGGATCAGGAAGTGCGGGGCGCGTCGCCTCAGGCAGCGCGGCAGGACCCGCTGCGGCTGCGCGCGTGCCGTCCATCAGTTTGTCGAGCGGCAAATAAAGGAGGCTCTGGCCCTGCTTTTGATCTACGAACACCTTGCTGGTGTTGCCAAGTACCGATTGCATCATGTCAATGTACAAGCGCTCACGAGTCACTCCCGGTGCTTTGTTGTACTCACCCACGATGGAGGTGAAACGCGCCGCATCGCCCTGTGCGCGAGTCAACACGCTTTGCTCGTAGCCCGACGCTTCTTCCAGCAACCGTGAGGCGCGACCACGGGCCTCGGGGATCACACGATTGGCGTACGCCTGACCTTCGTTGACCTGACGATCACGATCCTGTTGCGCCTTGACCACGTCTTGAAATGATTCATTCACGGCCTCTGGTGCGGCCACCGCCTGCAAGTTCAATTTGCTAATGGTGATGCCAGTGCCGTAACGATCCAGCAGTTGCTGCATGAGTTTCTGCGTGGCACCCGCGAATTCTTCGCGACCTTGATTGAGTAGGAAGTCCATTTTGCGCTTGCCAACGACTTCGCGCATAGCGGTCTCAGCGGCTTGCACTACCGAGTCTTCGGGCTTGCGGTTATTAAACAAGAAGGCCTTGGCATCCGACAGCGTGTATTGCACGGCAAACGCGATATCAATGATGTTTAGGTCTTCGGTCAACATTTGCGACTGCTTAGCATCGCGCGCGCGACCGGAGGTCTTGCCGCCGATTTCAACCGATCGTACTTGGTTTAAATTGACCAGAGTTGCTGTCTCGATCGGCCACGGAAAGTGCCAGCGGGGTCCAGCGTCAGTGGTCTCCGCATACTTGCCGAAGCGCTGCACGATACCGCGCTTGCCTTCGTCGACGATGTAGAAGCCCGTGGCGAGCCACAACAACACGCCGATGATCGCAGCGATGACCAGACCACCCGCTGCAAACTTTGGGCTGATCGTTGGGAATTTGGGCCCGCCGTTTCCACCGCCGGTACCTAGTTTTTTCGGGCCTTTCTTGCCGCCAAAAATCTCGCCGACCCGATCATTCACCTTTTTCATGAGCTCATCGAGATCGGGCGGGCCGTTGGGCTTGTTGCCCGAAGCGGGCGGCGGAGGCGGAGGTGTTGGGCTTGGCGGTGGTGGAGGCGAGCTGTCGGCCGGCTTGTCGCTGTTGCCGCCAGAATCGGAGCCCGGCTTGCGACCCCATTGCGGATCGTTTAGCGAGAGCTTGATGTTCGAGACGACATTAGAGACGCGATTCCAGAGTGCGGGAAGCGAATTGCTGATTTGAGTTTTCATTCGGGCCATGATGCGTTTGGGCTGTGTGCGGTGTTTTGCTTAAGCGGCGTTTATCTGGTCTTGTATCAGGGAATAGTCGATAGTTGGGCGCGGAAAGCGCGCTTGCAAGGCGGCTCTGAGTTCAGGAATACCCGCGCCGGTTTTTGCCGACACGAACACTCGGCTCGCGAGTCCATTGTTGCCCATTTCAACCCGACCAGCATCGGTGCCCAGCCCCAACAAATCGCATTTGTTGACCACGATCAACTGCGGAATATCGGATGCGCCAATTTCTTCGAGCACCCCATTCACCGCCTCGATTTGCGCGTCACGCTGATCGCTGGCACCGTCTACCACATGCAGCAGCACATCGGCCTCTACCGCTTCCAGCAGTGTTGCCTTGAACGCATCGACCAGCTCATGTGGTAGGTCACGCACGAAACCCACGGTGTCGGAAACAACCAGCGGCATAGCCTCGGCCACGTAGAGCTTCCTCACGGTCGTGTCGAGCGTAGCGAACAGTTGATTGGCCGCAAATATGCCTGCCGAAGTGAGTCGGTTGAACAGCGTGCTTTTGCCTGCGTTGGTGTAGCCAACAATGGCGATGGAGCAGGTCTGTGAGCGGTCACGTTGACGGCGCTGAGTTTGCCGTTGCCGATCAACCTTGGACAGGCGCTCTTTCAACGCACGAATCCGCAACGTAATGAGGCTCTTGTCGATCTCAAGCTGCTTTTCGCCCGGCCCGCGCATGCCAACGCCACCGCGCTGCCGTTCAAGGTGCGACCAACCGCGCACGAGGCGGGTCGACATGTGTTCGAGCTGTGCGAGTTCAACCGCGAGCTTGCCCTCGGCGCTGCGAGCGCGCTGGGCGAAGATGTCTAGAATCAGCGAACGGCGGTCAATGACGCGACAGGACAGCGCTTTTTCAAGATTGCGTTCCTGTGCGCCGGACAGCGAGTGATTAAATATGACGAGTTCAGCGGCGTTCTCGGCGCAGGCCACACCGACTTCGGAAACCTTGCCTTTGCCCGCATACAGCGCGGGATCCGGACGGTCGCGTTTGCCGGTGACGACGGCTGCCGTGTCGACACCCGCCGACGCAGCGAGCGCCTGCAATTCTTCCAAATCATCAGTCAGTGCGGCCTTGCCAAAGGCAAGTTGCACTAGCACCGCACGGTCGTTTCCGGCGTGTCTATCGAACATAAGTTAACACCGCCGGAGTTAAATTTCCGCTATTCAGGCGCTTCGTCTCCGTGCGGGATCGTCACGGCTCGTGCCGGAACAATGGTGGAGATTGCGTGTTTGTAGACCATCTGGGTGACGGTGTTTTTGAGCAGCACGACGTATTGGTCGAACGACTCCACCTGGCCTTGCAGCTTAATGCCGTTGACGAGGTAGATGGAGACTTGAACGTGCTCTTTGCGCAGCGTGTTCAGGAACGGGTCTTGGAGGGATTGCCCTTTATTGCTCACTTCTTATTCTCCGAAATTCTTGTTGAATGATGCTTTGTTGTTAGTCACAGGTATCACCGAAACCTGAAGCGTCACAGCGTCAGATGGTGCTGGCTTCCGAGAGTTCAAGCATTTGCGTCAGTAAATATGACAAACGCAAATGAGCGCGTGTCACTAACGCCAGTTAGCGCTTGCGCCGACCTGACTTCTCGTCTTCCACGTATGGATTATGCCCCGTACGCAGTTCAAGTCGCAGCGGCGTGCCTTGAAGCTGAAA